>NTHE01000019.1 GCA_002551355.1 Streptomyces sp. man185
CGGCGGCGTAGGAACCCGCGAAACCGATCGCGGCGATGACCACCGCACCGGCGATGACGACCCCGATGAGTATGCGGTGCGTGCGTGTCAGCTGCATCGCAGCCACCAGCGATCCCCTCCCCGACCTCTGCTACCCGAACCGACCTCTGTGCCCGGCTTGTTTGTCGGCCGGGCGTTCGACGCCCGGCGAGGGGACAGCCTGGCACATGCGTGCGAGTTTCGTTGCGCGGGGAGGGGGAGAGCCCGGCCCCCGAGGGGGCCGGGCTCTCCAACGCGCTTGCTGGACCTGCGGATTGGCGATCCGTGAGGCCTTCAGGTCACGACTTGGGCGTGGCCTTCGACTTGGGGCTGTCCTCGCCCCCGGCGCCACCCTTCGCCCCGGCCGCGTCCTTCTTCGCGTCCTTCGTGTCGTCGGCGTCGCCCTTCGCCGACGGAGCGCCCCCGGCGTCGGCGGTCTTCTCGACCGCGGCGATCGCTTCCTTCGCCGCCTTCTGGGCGCCCTTGACGATGTCCGAGGACGACGGGGTCTTCGCGCCCGCGAAGCCCGCGCCGTTGTACGTCAGGGTGACGACGACGTTGCCCGTGCGCGCCACGACGGTGGCGTACGCGAAGTCCTCGTCCGTCTTGCTGAGGCCGTACGTGACGAGCGTGGCGTCCTCACCGATACCGGCCGTGGGCTCGGCGGCGACCTTCTTGGCGCCCTCCGCGGCCTTCGTCTTGGTGACCTGCTTCGCGTACTCGTCGGTGGCCCGCTCGGCGCCGCTGCCCAGCGACTGGTCCGAGTCGAACCGGGTGAAGCCGACGTCCAGCCAGCGGTACTGCGAGCCCTTGACGCCCTGGTCGTCCAGGCCGTTCCAGGAGCAGCTGCTCCGGGCCGCCAGGTCGCTGGACCCGCCGGCCGTGCCGCCCTTCTTCTTGGCCTCGGGCACCAGGTCCTCGATCGTCTTCTTCGCGATCGAGGCGCACGGGTCGGGCAGATCGGTGAACTTCGCGGCCTCGACGGTGGGCTCCGAGGGCTTGGCGCTGGCGGTGCCGGACGACGAGGAGCCCGCGTTCTTCTTGCCGTCGGAGCCGGAGTCCGACGAGCAGCCGACGGCTACGAGCATCACCGGAACGGCGGCGCAGGCGAGGATGCGGGACAGGCGCGGGGCAGATCGGTGCATGGTTCCTTCACTCGGATGGCACGGAGCTCTCGGTGCTGGAGGTCTCGGTTCGTGCGGTGTACGGGCGGGCTCGGTAGCGGGTCGGTACGTCTTCAGGACAGCCACGGTACGACGGACGGCGGGCGTCCCGCGCCGCCGCCGAGGGCCCCCGGAGACCGGGAATCCGGCTGGTGGGGCCCGTCGGAGGGGGTCTATTCGCTGAGCGTCTCGGCCAGCTTCCGGGCCAGTGCCTGGGCCTTCTCCTGAAGTTCCCTGCCGTCGGGCGTCTGGGTGATGAGGGCCGGCTGCTCGGCGTACCGGACGGTCACGACCACGTTCGATGTGCGGAATACCACGCTCACCGTGTGGCGCTGTGCGGTGGATCCTGCCCGAGTGGGCAGATCCTGCAGAAATGCGGCATCTCCGAGGCCGTCGAGGACGCGCGAGGGGAGGGCGTCCTCCGGACTGCCGGTGCTGCCGCCGCTGCTCCCGTCGGTGTCCCCGGAGGCAGAGGGGTCCGCCGAGGCCGTGGCGTCGTCGTCTCCCGCCGGGTCCCCGGACTTCCCCGCGCCCTTCTCCTTCTCGCCCTTCTGGCCCTTCTCCTCGGCGGTCGCGGTGCCCTTCTCCGCGTCCGCCCCGGGGGTCTCCGAGGACGACAGTCCGGCGGCCTTCTCCTTCTTCGCGTACACCGTGTCGGCGCGGTCGTCGTCGCTGACCGCGGGGTCGTACGAGACGACGCGCTCGAAGTCGATGGAGAGGCTCCGCGTGGCGTCCGGCGCGTCGGACTTCCAGCTGCAGCCGACCTTGCGGTCGGTGTCGTACGTGACGGCCGCCGCTCCCCGGAACACCTTCTCCTGCTGCTCCACGGGCAGTTCCGCGGCGCCGGGCAGCAGATCCTTCAGCGTGGGGCGCGGCACGGCACGGCAGGGGGCGGGCAGGGTCAGGTACTTGCCGGGGGGCGCGGGGGTGACCGTCGGGCTGCCCGCCTTGCTGTCGGCGCCGTTCGCGTTGCTGTCGGCGCCGGAGCTGCAGCCGACGACGAGCGCTGCGAGAAGCGCGACGCCGGGTACGTACGCCATGTGTCGCACCGTCCCAGGCTCCCTTCGGTACGGAAAACGGGTTGCCGCTCGGAGGCGGCCGATGGACACAATGTGTATCGCACGCGCCGCTGTGAATGCCGGTCGGCAGACAGGTTTGCCGACCTTGGCACCGGTTTTGCGCTTTCAGTCTTTTCGGGGGAATCGAGGAGTTATGTCGTACGTAGAGGTGCCGGGAGCGAAGGTTCCCATCCGGATGTGGGCGGACCCCGCGTCGGTCGAGGACGTCGCGATGCAGCAGCTGCGCAACGTCTCCACGCTGCCGTGGATCAAGGGCCTGGCTGTCATGCCCGACGTCCATTTCGGCAAGGGGGCGACGGTCGGCTCGGTGATCGCGATGCAGGGCGCGGTGTGCCCGGCCGCGGTGGGGGTGGACATCGGCTGCGGGATGTCGGCGGTGAAGACGTCCCTCACCGCGAACGATCTTCCCGGAGACCTGTCACGGCTGCGCTCCAAGATCGAACAGGCCATTCCGGTCGGCCGGGGGATGCACGGCGACGCGGTGGACCCGGGGAGGCTGCACGGGTTCCCGACGGCGGGCTGGGACGACTTCTGGGGGCGGTTCGGGGGGATCGCCGACGCGGTCAAGTTCCGTGAGGAGCGCGCCACGAAGCAGATGGGAACGCTCGGATCGGGTAATCATTTTATCGAGTTTTGTCTTGATGGGACCGGTTCTGTCTGGTTGATGCTCCACTCCGGTTCGCGGAACATCGGCAAGGAGCTGGCCGACTTCCACATCGGCCAGGCGCAGAAGCTGCCGCACAATCAGGGGCTGGTCGACCGCGACCTGGCGGTGTTCATCGCGGACACCCCGCAGATGGCCGCTTACCGCAACGACCTCTTCTGGGCGCAGGAGTACGCGAAGTTCAATCGGGCGATCATGATGGGACTCTTCCAGGACGTGGTCCGCAAGGAGTTCAAGAAGGCCCGGGTGACCTTCGAACCGGTCATCTCCTGCCACCACAACTACGTCGCGGAGGAGCGGTACGAGGGGATGGACCTGCTGGTCACCCGCAAGGGCGCGATCCGGGCGGGTTACGGCGACTACGGGATCATCCCGGGGTCCATGGGCACCGGCTCGTACATCGTGAAGGGTCTCGGCAACGAGAAGTCGTTCAACTCGGCGTCCCACGGTGCGGGCCGCCGGATGAGCCGGAACGCGGCGAAGAAGCTCTTCTCGACCCAGGACCTGGAGGAGCAGACGCGGGGCGTGGAGTGCCGTAAGGACTCCGGTGTCGTCGACGAGATCCCGGCCGCTTACAAGCCGATCGAGCAGGTCATCGATCAGCAGCGGGATCTGGTGGAGGTCGTCGCGAAGCTCAAGCAGGTCATCTGCGTCAAGGGCTGAGGCCCCTACGCCCCGCCCGGAGTACGGGACGTATCCCTTACGCCGCGCCCGCCAGGTCCGCCTCCGTCAGTGAGGTCACCAGCACCGTGCGCGGGCCCGGTTCGATGCCGGGCACCGACGGGACCGCGAGCAGGCGGCAGCCCGCGGCCAGGGCGGCGGCAGCACCCGTGGGGGTGTCCTCCACGGCCAGGCAGTCCTGCGGGGCCACGCCGAGGGCGGTCGCCGCGGCCAGGTACGGGTCGGGGTGCGGCTTTCCGCGCGCCGTCTCGCCCGAGGCGACCGACGTGTCGAAGCGGTGCCGGCCCAGGGTGTCGAGCACCAGGTCCGCCACATGCCGCTCGGACGCGGTGACCAGGGCCGTCGGTACGCCGAGTGCGCGCGCCCGGTCCAGGAGCCGGAGAGCGCCCGGCTGGACGGTCACCCCGGCCGCCACCCGGGCGGTGAACTGCCGGTCGAGCAGGGCGGCCGTCTCCGCCTCCGACAGGGCGGAGAGGCCTTCGCGTACGAGGCGGCCGGCCGCGTCGGCCACGGCGGCGCCCGCGAAGGGGGCGAGGGTGTCCGCGTCGGCCGGGGAGCTCTGCGAGCGGAGGAAGCCGGCGACGGTGTCCAGCCAGGCGTGCTCGGTGTCGACGAGGGTGCCGTCCATGTCGCAGAGGAGGGCGGCGGGGCGGGGGATCGGGGGCATGCGGGGCTCGCTGTTCCTGGGGGTGGGCTGCCCTGGAGGGCTGGCGGACGGACTGCCGGGGGCTTCTGCGGCTCGGGGCGCGTGCGGCCGGTCCGCGGGTCAGTCTGCGGCTGTGCGCACCAACGGGTTCGCCTGGACCGAGTTGCGTACGGTGAACACCACCGAGTCCGGCTTGTAGCGGTCGTCCGACGTCTCGACCGGGCGGCCGTCCGGGGTGGTCGTCGTGCGGCGCACCCGCAGCAGCGGAGCGCCGCGCCGCACGGCCAGTTCGCGGGCGTCCGTGGTGCCCGCGGCGACCGCGTCCAGGTGGTGTTCGCCGTGGCTCATGACCACGCCCGCCTCGTCGTAGAGGCTCTGGGTGACCGACTCGCAGTCGTCCGGCAGGCGTTCGACGGCCGCCGTGACCCATCCGGCGTAGACCGTGCGTTCCAGGAGCGCCGGTTCGCCGTCCAGGGTGCGTACGCGCAGGACGTGCAGGACCGGGTCGCCGGGGTCGAGGTGGAGCTGGGCGGCCTCGGTCTCGGTGGCCTTGGCGTGGCGGGAGCCGAGGACGAGGCCGCCGGGGGTGCGTCCGCCCGCCCTGGCCCACTGGGCGAAGCTGCGCAGTTCGGTGAAGCTCTGGCTGGGGGTGGTGGACAGGACGGTGCGGCGGGCGCCCTGCCGGGAGCCGATCAGGCCCTCCGACTGGAGCGCGCCGAAGGCCTGTCGGAGGGTGCCCCGGGAAACGCCGTGGGCCAGCACCAGTTCGGACTCGGACGGCAGTTCGGAGCCCACGGGATAGGTGCCGTCGGCGATGGCGCGGCGCAGTTCCTCGGCGATCTGCTGGTGCCGTCGGGTCACTTCTCTCCTAGAGGCTTCGAGGCGGCGCGGGGGCGGTGCGGGCAGTGGCGATCATGTCATCCGCGCGAGGTGTTGCGCATCTTCGCAACTGCGCGCAGTGGGCGCCCCTCTCGAAGAGAGAACCCTGTGCCTTACCAGTTTGGGTGAAGGTAAACCTACGTCTTCATAACGCTTCTGACCTGCACTTTTTCCCAACCGAAGTCTTTACCTGCCGGTCACCTGACTGCTAGCTTCGGCTGGCTTACTGACGATGGCTTGTCCATACAGGTGGCTCGCCTAAGACCCAGGAGTACGCATCGTGAAGGCACACCGTCCCCGCCGCGTCCTGACCGCCGCGGCCCTCGCCGGCCTCACCGCCCTGGTGGCCACCGGCTGTGGCTCCGCACCGGACGACGCCGGTGCGCAGAACAGCAAGGCCGCGAAGGCGGAGTCGGCCGCGGACCTCGGCGGTATGGACAAGCTCGTCGCGGCGGCGGAGAAGGAGGGCAAGCTCAACGTCTACGCCCTCGCGCCGGACTGGGCCAACTACGGCGAGATGATCGCGGCCTTCGAGAAGAAGTACGCCATCGAGGTCAACAACGAGGACCCGGGCGGCAGCAGCCAGGGCGCGCTGAACGCCGCGGCCAAGCGCAAGGGCCAGAACCGTGCCGTCGACGCGCTGGATCTCGGTACCTCGTACATGCAGGACGCCAAGAAGCAGGGCCTGCTCGCGGCGTACAAGGTCGAGGGCTGGGACAGCATCCCGGACGCGCAGAAGCAGCCGGACGCCTCCTTCATGAACAACTACGGCGGCTACATATCCATCGGCTGTGACGCCAAGGCCGTGAAGAACTGCCCGGAGACCTTCAAGGACCTCCTCAAGCCCGAGTACCGGAACAAGGTCGCGCTCAACGGCGACCCGACCGAGTCCAGCTCCGCGCTGGCCGCCGTCGTCGCCGCGTCGCTGGCCAACGGCGGTTCCCTGGACGACGCGCAGCCGGGTCTCGACTTCTTCCAGGAGCTGAAGAAGAAGGGCAACTTCGTCCCCGCGAAGTCCACGCTCGCCACCATCCAGCAGGGCGAGACGCCGATCTCGATCGACTGGGACTACCTCAACCTGGGCTACGGCAAGAAGCTCAGGCCCAAGGGCGTCGACTGGCAGGTCGCGGTGCCCTCCGACGGGCTGTACTCGCGCTACTACAACCAGGGCGTCAACAAGCACGCTCCGCACCCGGCCGCCGCCCGTCTGTGGCTGGAGTTCGTCTACAGCCCCGAGGGCCAGAACATCTGGCTCAAGGGCTTCTCGCGCCCGGCGCTCCTCGACGCGATGAAGGAGGCCGGCACCGCCGACAAGGCCGCCGTCGCCGAGATCCCCCAGGTCGACGGGGTGCCCGAGGAGCCGAGCGTGGAGCAGGAGGCGAAGGCCAAGGAGACCGTCGTCCAGGGCTGGGGCAAGGCGGTCAGCTGACCATGCCCGAACAGACCGCACTTCCCGCCCCCGCCGCGGGCTCCGTGCCCGTGGCGGGCGCGGCCGCCCCCGTGCCGCCCGCTCCGGACGTCCGGAGCGGCGGCCCCCGTCGCCGCGGCGCGCGGCGGCACCGGTGGCCCGTCGTCGTCCCCTTCTTCGCGTTTCTCGCGGTGTGCTTCGGGCTGCCCGCCGGGACCATGGTGTACGGGGCGTTCACCGTCGTCGACTCCGCGACCGGGGACGGCCGGCTCTCCACGGAGAACGTCAGCGGGTCGCTGTCCGGGGCGTACGCCACCGGGCTGACCGGCAGCGTCCAACTCTCAGCTGTGACCGCGCTGCTGGCGACCGTCATCGGCACCCTGATCGCCCAGGCCGTCGTCAGCTCCCCGCGCCCCGGGCTGCGGGGCGTCGTCGTCTCGGCCGGCGGGGTGCTCGCCAACTTCTCCGGTGCGCCGCTCGCCTTCGCCTTCATCGCGACGCTCGGCACGACCGGCACCGTCACCCAGCTGTTCCACCTGGACCGGACGGGCTTCAGCCTCTACAGCTTCACCGGCCTGGTGCTGGCCTACCTCTACTTCATGGTCCCGCTGATGGTGGTGACCGTGCTGCCCGCGCTCGACGGTCTGCGTTCCCAGTGGCAGGAGGCCGCCGCGTCCTGCGGGGCGACCCGGAGGCAGTACTGGCTCCACGTCGGCATCCCGGTGCTGACCCCGTCGCTGCTCGGCGGGGCGGTGCTGATGTTCGGCACCGCGTTCGCCTCGCACGCCACCGCCGCCGTGATGGTCGGCTCCTCGCAGCCGCTGATCACCATCCAGATCGCCAACGCCCTCAACGGCAACGTCCTGGTGGGGCAGGAGAACCTCGCCCTCGCCATGAGCCTCAACATGGTCGTGATCGCGCTGCTCGTGATGGCCGTACAGATTCCGCTGCAGCGCAGGAGTACCCGATGGCTCGGATGAAGTTCACCTCGCGGGCCGTCGTCCTGCCGCTCGCCGCGCTGTATTTCCTGGTCCCCATCGGGGCCTCGATCTGGTTCAGCGTCAACGAGGTCGAGGGCATCAGCTTCGACGCGTACACGCAGGGGCTCGGCACCGAGGGGCTGACCAGCAGCCTGATGCTCTCGGTGCGCCTGGGGCTGGCCACCATCGTCTGCGGACTGCTGCTGATGGTGCCGACCCTCGTCGCGGTCGCGCTCTATCTGCCGGGGCTGCGCCGGACCGTCGAGATCCTGTGCATGATGCCCCTGGTGGTCCCGCCGATCGCGCTGGTGGCGGGCGTCACGACGGTGCTGTCCTGGGAACAGGACCTGGCCGACACACCCTTCTACATGACCTTCCAGATGCTGCGGGACGAGAACTTCCCGCTGGTCCTGGTCCTCGTCTACACGGTCATGTCCCTGCCGTTCCTGTACCGCTCGCTGGACGCCGGGCTGCGCGCCGTCGATCTGCGCACCCTCGTCGAGGCCGCCCGCAGCCTGGGCGCATCGCGGCTGCAGACCCTGTGGCAGGTGATCGTGCCGAACCTGCGGACCGCCGTGGTGGGAGGCGCCGTCCTCAGCCTGGCCATGGTGCTCGGCGAGTACACCGTCGCCTCCGTGCTCTCCTACCGCCCGTTCTCCGTCTGGATGGTGGAGATCAAGGACTCCGAGGCCCAGCTCTCGGTGGCCGCCGCAATGCTGAGCCTGCTGATCACCTGGGGGCTGCTGCTCCTGCTCACCACCCTGGCCGGTGGCCGCAGCCGCCGTCGTACGCACCCGAACTCCGGCCGCGAGAACCGCGCGAACCGAAAGAAGACCGTGTCATGACCGTTCCCGTGCACCTCAAGAACCTGCGTCGGGCGTTCGGCTCCACGGTCGCGCTCGACGGGCTCGACCTGGACATCGCCCCCGGCGAACTGGTCGCCCTGCTCGGCCCGTCCGGCTGCGGCAAGACCACCGCGCTCCGCATCGTCGCCGGCTTCGAGAGCGCGGACGGCGGCCAGCTGCTGATGGACGGCGAGGACGTCACCTCCGTCCCGGCCCACCGCCGTGACATCGGCATGGTCTTCCAGTCGTACAGCCTGTTCCCGAACATGACGGCCGCCGAGAACATCGCGTACGGCCTGCGGGTACGGGGCCGGGGCGCCGCCGAACGCAGGGCGCGGGCCGCTGAGTTGCTGGAGCTGGTCGGTCTGCCCGGCCGTGAGGGCCACTACCCGCACCAGCTCTCCGGCGGCCAGCAGCAGCGCGTCGCCCTCGCCCGCGCCCTGGCCGTCTCGCCCAAGGTGCTGCTCCTCGACGAGCCGCTGTCCGCGCTCGACGCCAAGGTACGGCTCAATCTGCGCGAGGAGATCCGGCGCATCCAGCTGGACCTCGGCATCACCACCGTCTTCGTCACCCACGACCAGGAGGAGGCGCTGTCCATGGCGGACCGCGTCGCCGTGATGAAGGACGGGCGGCTCGAACAGTGCGCCGCGCCCGGTGAGTTGTACGACCGCCCGGCCACGCCGTTCGTCGCCGAGTTCGTCGGCACCATGAACCGGCTGCCGGGCACCGTCCGGGACGGCGGGGTCGTCGAGCTGTTCGGACGGCGGCTGCCCATCCACGGCGAGAGGCCCGCCACCGGCGCCGAGGTCGACGTCCTGCTGCGCCCCGAGGGGCTGGCGGTCGGCGCGGCCGACGACGCGTCGGGCGTGCCCGCGACCGTACGGGTGGCGACCTTCCTCGGCGCCACCACCCGGCTGCACCTGACCACCGACTCCGGAGCCGCGTGCAAGGCCGACCTGCCCAGCTGGGAGGCGACCGCGCTGGCGCCGGGAGCACGCTGCACGATCACCCCGCACGAGAACCCCGTGCTCGTCGCCGAGCGAGCCGTCGCCCCGACCCTCAAGGTGTAAGTGAAGGAGTGAGCAACCAGTGAGTGCCAAGCGTCGTGTCTTCCTGTCCGCCACCGGAGCGGCCGTCACCCTCGCCGCGACCGCGGCCGTCGCCCTCGCCGGTCCCGTGGCCCCGTCCGACGAGGCCGCGAAGCCCGGAAAGCCCGGGAAGCCGGCCGCCGCGGGCGAGCTGCGCGTGATGACCCTGAACCTGTGGCACGGCGGGGCCAAGGTCGACGGAGGTCTGGCCAAGCAGCTCGCCGTCATCAAGAAGCACCGGCCCGACGTGATCGGCCTCCAGGAGACCTCCGGGCACTCCGCGAAGGAGATCGCGGAGGAACTCGGCTGGGACCACTGGCAGTCGGATGCCGACCTGGGCATCATCAGCCGTTTCCCGTTCGCCTCGGAGGTCGAGACCAGCCAGGCCGCGGCGGGCGTCCGCATCCGGATCGACGAGACCACCGGCCAGGAGATCGAGCTCTGGACGGCGCACCTCGGCTACGACCCGTACGGCCCGTACGACGCCTGCTTCGACAAGATGCCGGTCGAGGAGATCTTCCGGCGGGAGGCGGAGTCCGGCCGCACCCCGCAGGCCGAGGCCATCGCCAAGGACCTCGCGCCGAAGATCGCCGCCGCCGACGAGACGCCGGTGCTGCTGGTGGGCGACTTCAACACGCCCTCGCACCTGGACTGGACCGCGGCGACCGAGGACAGCCACTGCGGTTACGGCCAGGTCGACTGGCCGGTGACCAAGATCTTCGAGGGCGCCGGTCTGAAGGACTCCTTCCGGGAGGCGAACCCGGACCCGGCGGCGGTGCCCGGCAACACCTGGTCGCCGGTCTACCCGAAGCACGAGGGCTCCACGGGGGCCGACGAGCCCCAGGACCGGATCGACTTCATCGACTACGCGGGCGACAAGCTCACGGTGAAGGACTCGGTGTCCTTCGTCGAGGGTGCCCCGAAGCCGGTGCCGGACCAGGCCGGCAACGCGTGGCCGACGGACCACGCGGCGGTGCTGACGACGTTCACGGTGGGCTGACGCGCGGCCGGCGGGGGCCCGGGACCGGTACGCCGGTCCCGGGCCCTTGCGCTCACAGCGTCCGGTGGACCTTCGTGTTGGAGGCCTGGGCGCGCGGGCGGACCACCAGCAGGTCGATGTTGACGTGGCTGGGGCGGGTGACGGCCCAGCCGATCGTGTCGGCCACGTCCTCGGCGGTCAGCGGGGCGTCGACGCCCGCGTAGACCTTGGCCGCCTTCTCGGTGTCGCCGCGGAAGCGCGTGGTGGCGAACTCCTCGGTCCTGACCATGCCGGGGGCCACCTCGATGACGCGGACCGGGGTGCCGACGATCTCCAGCCGCAGGGTCTCGGCGAGGACGTGCTCGCCGTGCTTGGCCGCCACGTAACCGCCGCCGCCCTCGTACGCGGACAGCGCCGCGGTCGAGGAGAGGATCACGATCGTGCCGTCGCCGCTCGCGGTGAGGGCGGGCAGCAGGGCCTGGGTGACGTTGAGGGTGCCGATCACGTTCGTCTCGTACATCTGCCGCCAGTCGGCGGGGTCGCCGGTCGCGACCGGGTCGGCCCCGAGCGCCCCGCCCGCGTTGTTGACGAGGACGGCGAGGGAGCGGAACGCGGTGGCGAACTCGTCGACCGCCGCACGGTCGGTGACGTCGAGCGCGTACGCCGTCGCCTGGTGACCGGCCTCGGTGAGCTCGGCGGCGAGCGCCTCGATCCGGTCCTTGCGGCGGGCGGTCAGCACGACGCGGAAGCCTGCGGCGGCCAGCGTACGGGCGGTCGCGGCGCCGATGCCGCTGCTCGCGCCGGTGACGACGGCGATGGGGGTGGCGGCCATGGCGATCTCCTCGGACTGCTGATCGGGTACGGGGCAAGGATAGGCAGGCGCCCCCGGGAGGGCCGCCGGCGCCGTCGACCGGGGACCCGTGCGCCTTCCGAGCCGTGACCGCCGGGGGTGCGTGCTCCCTCTGAACCGTGACCGCCGAGGACGCGTCTCCCGGTCGGCGGCGGGTCATCATGGGCAGGTGATCGTCGAACGCGCCTACGCCCATGTGTACGACCCCGACCCGGACGCCTGGCCCTGGACCGTGCCCGGTGTGCGGCAGTTCCTCGCCGAGGGGCTGCGGTTCCGGGCCCCGGTGACCTTCCTCGTCGGCGAGAACGGCTCGGGTAAGTCGACTCTGGTCGAGGCGCTGGCCGAGGGGTTCGGGCTGGACTCGTACGGCGGTTCCGCCGACTGGAAGTACGCCACCTCGCGGGGCAAGTCCGTGCTCGGGGAGCGCGTCCGCTTCGACGCCGCGCCCCGGGGGCGGCGGATGGTCGGCAGCCGGGCCGCGCGCAAGGGGTTCTTCCTGCGGGCGGAGACCGCCCTCGACGCGTTGGAGCGGGAGAGCCTGGATCCGGACTCCCGCAGCCACGGGGAGGGGTTCCTCGCCGCGTTCCGGGAGAAGTTCACGGTGCCGGGGCTCTACGTCCTGGACGAGCCCGAGGCCGCGCTCTCCTTCGCCTCCTGCCTCGAACTGTTGGGCCACATGGACCAGTTGGTCAAGGCGGGCGGCCAGGTGGTGTGCGCCACCCACTCACCGCTGCTGACCGCGCTGCCCGGTGCCGACATCGTGCAGCTGGGGGACGGCGGCATGGAGCGGGTGCGCTGGGCCGATTTGGAGCTCGTCGACCACTGGCGGCGCTATCTCGCCGAACCGCAGGCCTACCTGCGGCACATCCTCGGCTGAGCGCGCGCCCGCGCCCAAGGGGGTGTCCGGCCCTGATCCGCCGGTCACCCCTACGCCGCCGTCCCCCCGAACTCGCGGACCGCCTCGGCCACGATCGTCTCCAGATGGCCGTGGTGGGCGCCGCGCCAGTACACCCGGGAGCACTCCGTGCACTGGGCGAACACGTCGTACGCCTGCTGCGTGCCGTGCTCCAGCAGCCCGCTCACGGAGTCCTTGGCGGCCCCGGCCAGGGTGCCGTTGCACGCGGTGCAGCGGGTCCACGGGGCCAGGGCCGGAGCGAAGCGGCCCAGGACGTCGCGGAGCTGCTCCTTGGGGCGGTCGCTGTAGACGTACGCCCCCGCCCAGAGCTCGCGGCGGCGCAGCAGCCCGCGGTCCCGGGAGAGCAGGACGCGCTGCTCGCGCGCGGAGAGGGCGGCCAGGGCGGGGTCGCCGATGTCCTCGCTCTCGTACGCCGCGTCGACGCCCAGGAGCCGCAGCCGGCGGGCCAGGGTGCCGAGATGGACGTCGAGGAGGAAGCGCAGGGGTGCGCCGGGGACCCGCTGCGGGCGTTCCACCGCGCGTACGTCGACGTGTTCGCCCGGGCCGGGCACGTGCGAGCGGGCCACCGGGGCGCCGTTCACCAGCAGCGTTCCGGCCTCGGTGAGCGGGACGCCGAGGGACTCGATGACATGGCCGAGGGTGGAGGAGCCGTCCGTGACGAGGGGCGTGGGTCCGCCGCGGCGGTCATGCGGGACAAAGAGCCGCAGCTCAGGGGCTACTTCGAGGGTGATCTCGGGTCCGTTCACCCGGTCAGGATGCCACCGGCCGGGGACGGCCTGCCAGGAATTTGGCGGGGGTGCGGCGGGGCGCGCGGGATGCGCGTGACGGGTGCGCTACCGGGCCCTCCCCGGGGTGCCCGTGGCGGCCTGCGCCGGTTCAGCGCGGTGCGAACGCCGTCGGGGGCACGCCCACTGTCGCGGTGAAGTCCCGCACCAGATGCGCCTGGTCGCTGTAGCCGAGGTCCGCCGCGAGCCGCGCCCAGTCGACGGCCGGGCCGGATTCTGCGGCCTCCAGCGCCTCGTGGATGCGGTAGCGGAGGATGACCCACTTGGGGCCGACGCCGACGTACCCGGCGAAGAGCCGTTGCAGCGAGCGGGCGGAGAGCCCGGCGTCCCGGGCGAGCGCGTCGACCCGGAGCACCGTGCGGTCCGTGCGCACCCGGTCGACGGCGGCCATCGCGAGAGCCGCCCGGGGATCGGGGCGCGGCTTGAGGTCCAGCAGGAAGGCGTCCAGCGCCGCGACCCGCGCGTCCTCGTCGTCCGGGTCCAGGACCGCGTCCACGGGCGGCGCCGGCCGCAGTACCCCGGCGGCGTCGGTCCGCACCCCGGTCCAGGCGGAGACCGGGTGCCCGGGGGCGAACGGGCGGAAGCCGCCGGGCCGGAACTGCGCTCCGCAGACCCGGCCGCGCCCGGTCAGCTTCCGGGTGAAGAGCCCGGGGTCGACGCCCGCGACCTCGGCGTACCCGGACCGCTCCCGGGGGCTGTCCCCGGCCTCGTACCGCTGGAGGACCAGGTTCACCGACGGGTGCGGGACGACGTGGGCGGCGTACGGCTCGGTGAGGTCCCAGTCGATCAGCCAGTAGTGCTCCAGGTAGGGGCGCAGCGCGACGGCCGGCTCGCGGCGGCGGAAGCGGACGTGCGCGAAGAGGTCCGGGGCGTCGATGATGCCCCGGGTGTCGCGGCGGGGTCCGGCGGCCATGACCACGATTTTAGTGGGCCTCCGGACGCCTGTCGTGTTTCTTCAATACGCGGGCGACGGGGCGACGCAGGGTGGGGGCATGACTCAGACGATCGGTGAACTGCTGGAAACCGCCGCGGACCGGGCCCTGCCCGTCGTGCGGGGGATCGACGACGCCCGGCTGGGCGACCGTACGCCCTGCGCCGAGTACGACGTACGGGCGCTGCTGAACCACCTGTTCCTGGTGGTCGTGAACTTCCAGGCGCTCGCGGCCCGCGAGGACGTGGATTTCGGCGGGGAGCCGGAGTTCGTGACGGGCGACTGGCGGGGCAGGTTCGGTGACGAGACCGCCCGCCTGGTGGAGGCCTGGAGTGCGCCGGGCGTCGAGGAGGGCACGACCGGGCGGATGGGGCTGCCGGCCCGGACGGTGGGGCTCATGGTGCTCGGCGACCTGACCGTGCACGCCTGGGACCTGGCGCGGGCGACCGGCGCGGACTTCGTGCCGGAGCGGGGCGTGCTCGACGAGGTGGGCCCGGGGCTCGCGGAGATGGCTCCGCAGGCCCGGGAGATGAAGGTGTTCGGCGAGCCGTTCCCGGTGGGGGAGGGGGCTAGCGCCTTCGAGCGGCTGCTGGCCGTGACGGGGCGCGACCCGGGGTGGCGGCCGACCGGGAGCTGAGCCCGGTGGGCGGGCCGGCGGGGCAGGGGGCGGGCGGGGCGTCATAGAGGGGACCGAGGTCGGCGTACGCGTCGTCGACGATCTCCTCGGCCAGGAGCAGCATGTCCTGCTCCGCCAGCCGGGCCGCCCGGTGGGTGTACGGGGACGGTGGCGCCGGGTGCCTGCGGCGCCACCAGCAGTCGCAGGCGGCGTAGATGCCGCCGCCGAAGACGAGCACGGGGATGGAAAGGGCCAGCAGAACGTCGCCCACGGCGGACCTCCTCGATGGGTCGGTGTCCTGTGCATCGGCGCGCGGGGCGGGTCGGCTGAAGACCGGCCGTCGGCCAAATCCTCGTGATCCCTGGCTCGATCCGACCGAAAACGTGCACGTGGGCGCGGGTGTCTGAACGCTTCGAGCGGCTGTACGGGCGGAGCCCGGGCGCTTCGGGGCCCCTATCGGCTCTCGGCGTCCTCCGGGCCCGGGCCTCGGTCCTCCTCGGGCAGGGCGGCGGCCAGCGCTCGCAGGCCGGTCAGCACCTCGTCGGCGGTGGGCGCGGACTCCGGGTCCGTGAGGTGCTGCATCATCAGACCGCTGACGAGGGCGAGTTGCACCGATCCGAGGGTGCGGATCGTCTCCTCGGAGAGCTCCGCCTCGGCAGTGCCGGTGACCTCGCGCGCCATCCCGCTGCGGCCCTGCCGCAGTCCTGCGGCCACCTGTTCCCGCAGTTCCGGGTCGCGTTGGGCCCGCAGGACGGTCTCCAGGTCGGCGATCCAGAAGGTCTTGTTGGCCGAGAAGGCCTCGATCAGACGACTCCACAGGGTGTCGAGGCCGGTGTCGTCGGACGACGGCCCGAAGGCCTGGTCGCCCGAGTCGAGTGCCTCGAAGAGCGCCTGGTTGAGCAGCGCCTCCTTCGAGCCGAAGTGATAGCCGATCGCGGCCATGCTGACGCCCGCCGCCGAGGCCTGACCCCGGAGGCGTACGCCGAGAAGATCACCAAGCAGTTCGGGAAGGACGCCACCGCGGTCCTGGCCGAGTATCCCGCCGCGGACCACCCGGCCCCCGGGGCGGCGCTGTCGGCCGTACTGACCGACTCGGAGTGGTCGACCGCGGCGCTCGACACCCAGCGCGCCCTGGCCCGCCACACCCGCGTCCACGCCTACGACTTCGCCGAGGTCCGGGCTCCGTACTTCAGGAACGTGCCGCGACCGGCAAGCTTCCCGCTCGGCACCGGCCACATGGTCGACCTGGCCTACCTGTTCGAGAACGACCTCCTCGAGCCGCTCGACGCCGCGCAGGCGGGGCTGTCGGAAACGGTGATCGCCTACTGGAGCCGGTTCGCCGCCACGGGGCGCATGGACGGGGGCGGTCTGCCCGCCTGGAAGCCGTTCACGGACCGCAGCCCGTATGTGCAGCGCCTGGCGTCCGGCGACATCGGGCGGACCGACTTCGCGGCCGACCACCACTACGCCTTCTGGAAGACGCTCGCTCCCTCGCACTGACCGACCGGTGCTCCGGACGGAGTTCGCCGGGGCGTTCCGGCTCAGGGCCACACCAGGCAGTACGCCTGGTGCCCCGCGTCGTGCAGGCGGTGGGAGAAGTCCTGCCACTCGTGGAGCAGCTGGTAGACGTTGAAGGCGTCGCGCGGGCCGCCGCGGTCGGGGACCGTGGACCAGATGAAGGCCGCCGCGCCGACCGACTCCTCGCCGACGCCGCGCAGCGGGTCGACGACGGTCATCGGGAGCTTGACCACGGCGTAGTCGGGGTGCAGGACGACCAGTTCCAGCGGGGGGACCTTGTGCAGGGGTATGCCCTGGATTCCGGTCAGGACCATGGCGGCGACGGTCTCCGGCTTGATCTTGGTGAACATGCCGCCCATGCCCAGCTCGTCACCGCCGAGCTCCTCCGGGCGCATCGAGATGGGCACCCGTGCGGCGGTGGCCCCGTCCGGCGCGCCGAAGTATTTGTACGTCACCCCCATCCCGCCCCCGCTCCTGGTCCCGGGGGGCGGCGTGCTCTCCGCGCCCCTGCTCTGTGCGCGTTCGGCCCTGCGCCGGTGCCGCCCTCGCCGGGCAGGCTCGGGCCCCAGGTCGTCGGTCCCTTCGCCCACTCCGCCACCGCGATGCATATCTCATCCACCCGACTACTTCTTAGGAGACACAGCCCCCGCCGCGCAACCCGATCATCGTGTCAGTGACCTCCCCCGCGGGCGTGCGGTGAAACACCTGTCCGCAAAGACCGTCCGTGCCTCTGACACCATGGCATGTGTGAGCTTTCCCTATGACGCCCCAGTTTCGCAGACGCGAGAGCGCTGACGCTCTTTCGTGATACGAGGGGAGTGCGCTCCCTGCTCACCGGTGGCCGAGATTCATAGGGGATTTCCCGGCCCGGCCTCCCGACACCCGAATCGCAGATCAGGACCAAAGTGGCGTATTCATACGAAGCCCCAGTTTCGCAGTCGCTGTTCGACCGGGCGTCCGTCGTGACGCCCGGCGGCGTGAACTCTCCCGTGCGTGCCTTCCGGGCCGTGGGCGGTACGCCCCGGTTCATGGTGTCCGGCACCGGTCCGTACCTCACCGACGCCGACGGCCGCGAGTATGTCGACCTCGTCTGTTCGTGGGGGCCGATGATTCTCGGCCACTCTCACCCCGAGGTCATCGCCGCCGTCCAGAAAGCGGTCTCCCGGGGCACCTCCTTCGGTACGCCGGGTGAGGGCGAGGTCGCGCTCGCCGAGGAGATCGTGGCGCGGATCGAACCCGTCGAGCAGGTGCGCCTGGTCTCCTCCGGCACCGAGGCGACCATGTCCGCGATCCGGCTGGCCCGCGGCTTCACGGGCCGGGCCAAGGTCGTGAAGTTCGCCGGCTGCTACCACGGGCACGTGGACGCGCTGCTCGCCGCCGCCGGCTCGGGCGTGGCCACCTTCGGGCTGCCCGACACCCCGGGGGTCACGGGCGCCACGGCCGGGGACACCGTCGTCCTGCCGTACAACGACCTGGACGCGGTGCGCGCCGCGTTCGCCGCGCACCCGGGCGAGATCGCCTGTGTGATCACCGAGGCCTCGCCCGGCAACATGGGCGTCGTCCCGCCGGCGGACGGCTTCAACGCCGGGCTCAAGGAGCTGTGCGCGGCCGACGGCGCGCTCTACATCTCCGACGAGGTGATGACGGGCTTCCGTACGTCGAAGGCCGGCTGGTACGGCGTCGACGGCGTCCGGCCCGACCTGATGACCTTCGGCAAGGTGATGGGCGGCGGCTTCCCCGCCGCGGCCTTCGGCGGTCGCCGCGACGTGATGGCGCACCTGGCCCCGGCCGGCCCGGTCTACCAGGCGGGCACCCTCTCGGGGAACCCGGTCGCCACCGCCGCCGGGCTCGCCCAGCTGCGGCTGCTGGACGACGCGGCGTACGCGAAGATCGACGCGGTCTCCGCCGAGCTGCGCACCCTGGTGGGCGACGCGCTCACCAAGGAGGGCGTCGCGCACACGGTGTCGGCCGCGAGCAACATGTTCTCCGTCTTCTTCACCGACCAGCCGGTCCGGAACTACGACGACGCCAAGAAGCAGGACGTCTTCCGCTTCACCGCGTTCTTCCACTCCATGCTGGAGCAGGGCGTCTACCTGCCGCCCTCGGCATTCGAGTCCTGGTTCGTCTCCACGGCCCACGACGAGCAGGCGGTCGAGCGGATCGCCGCCGCGCTGCCCGCGGCCGCCCGCGCCGCATCGGAGGCCACCGCATGAGCGAGAAGGACACGGACGGCGGGAACGCGAAGGGCGAGGGTGTGAACCGCGACGAGCAGTTGACCGTGGTGCACGTGGTCCGGCACGGCGAGGTGCACAACCCGGACGGTGTGCTCTACGGCCGCCGCCCCGGTTACCACCTCTCCGACCTGGGCCGGAAGATGGCCGACCGGGTCGCCGAGCACCTGGAGAAGCGCGACATCACCCATGTCGTCGCCTCCCCGCTGGAGCGCGCCCAGGAGACCGCCGACCCCATCGCCCAGGCGCACGGCCTGGACCTGGCCACCGACGCCCGGCTGATCGAGGCCGCCAACGTCTTCGAGGGCAAGACGTTCGGCGTCGGCGACGGCGCGCTGCGCAAGCCGGACAACTGGAAGCACCTCACCAACCCGTTCAAGCCGTCCTGGGGCGAGCCGTACCTCGAGCAGGTCGTCCGGATGATGGGCGCGATCGACACCGCGCGGGACGCGGCGCGCGGGCACGAGGCGGTCTGCGTCAGCCACCAGCTGCCGATCTGGATCCTGCGTTCCTTCGTGGAGCGCCGACGGCTGTGGCACGACCCGCGCAAGCGTCAGTGCACCCTGGCCTCGCTGACCAGCTTCACCTACCGGGGCGACAAGATCGTCTCGGTCGGCTACTCGGAGCCGGCCCGGGACCTGGTGCCCGTGCACCTGCTGGCCGGGGCCAAGCCGGTGAAGGGGAAGGCCGCGAAGGGGCAGTCGAAGGCCTTCGGCGCGTAGTCCGACGCCACGGATCGGGACGTACGGGACCGGCTGCCGCGCACCGCGGCGGGCGGTCCCGTCCCCTTTTCCCGGGCCACCCGGTTCGGCACCACCTAACGACAGGTTGACCGACGCTCCGGACCGGACCGTCGTCTCCGGCCAGGGGCTCGGCGGGACGGCAGCGCCGTACGCGGGTCTCACCCGGCCCGAACGCTTCGGCCGGGTTCTCGTCCGGTCGCCCTCGCCGGGCCGGCTCCCCGGGGAAGGGAGCGAGGGCCCCGGGCCCGTCGTCCACCTCGGCCTCGGCCTGCACGACGGCGCCGCTTCGGCCGAACACGGCGAAGCCCTCGTCCCGGCGCTGCGCGCCCGGGGGCACCTGGTCCACCGCACCGTCCACACCGGCGGCCCCGACCACGCCTGCTGGCAGGGGCTGCCGGCCGACGCCCTGGCGGAGACCTTCCGGGAGGAGCGGCCGGTGGGCGGCGTGCACGCCCGCGCATGAGTTCGACGCGCCGGGGGAGCCGATCCGTCGGCCCGCGGCAGAACTGCGGAAGGCCGCCCGCGCGTCCCCCTCAGGGGCGTACGGAGATGCGTGCGAGCGCCGTACGGGCGTAGCACCAAGATCGACGGGGCTGCCGCAAGGTAAAGCGTAAAGAAAGTCCCCAAATGCTCGGAACCGACGTGTTACGCACCCCATCTAACCCTTCAGCAGTTTGTATGAGCTTGAGATAAAACGACCGCAGATGGGGACGGCATGCGCGACATCAACCGAAGGGGACTGCTCGGAGCAGGGCTCGGCGCCGCGGCCGTGATCGGACTCGCCGGCTGTGGCGCCTCGGGCTCCACCGGCGACGGAGGGTCCGGCCAGGCAGGCAACGGCGACTCCGGGACCGGCGGCAACGGCAGCGGAAACGGTTCGCCGAAGAACAAGGTCCGGCTGATCGGTGACGGCTCGACCGCCGACACCGGCAAGCAGCCCCACCAGCCGCAGGCGCCCGTCCCGCTCGAACCCGGCCAGAAGCCGCCGCAGTTCGTGATCTTTTCCTGGGACGGCGCGGGCGAGGTCGGCAACGGGCTCTTCCCGCGCTTTCTCGAACTCGCCAAGGAACACGACGCGGCGATGACGTTCTTCCTCTCCGGAATCTATCTGCTGCCGGAGTCGAAGAAATCCCTCTACCGTCCGCCGAACAATCCCCGCGGCGCCTCCGACATCGGCTATCTCACCGACGATCACGTCAAGGACACGCTGAAGTACGTCCGTCAGGCGTGGCTGGACGGCCATGAGATCGGCACCCACTTCAACGGGCATTTCTGCGGCGGTTCCGGATCCGTCGAGCGCTGGACGCCGGCCCAATGGCACAGCGAGATCAATCAGGCTGTGTCGTTCGTCACGGAATGGCGGACGAACACCGGCTGGGAGAACGAGGATCCGCTTCCGTTCGACTATCGCAAGGAACTGGTTGGCGGACGTACCCCCTGCCTGCTCGGCCAGGACAATCTCCTGCCGACCGCGAGCAAGCTGGGCTGGCGCTACGACGCCAGCTCGCCCGGCGGCCGCCAGACCTGGCCCGTGAAGCGCGGCGGCGTCTGGGACCTGCCGCTGCAGGCGATGCCGTTCCCCGGGCACTCCTTCGAGGTGCTCTCGATGGACTACAACATCCTCGCCAACCAGTCGCAGAATTCGACCAAGGGCATGCCCTCGCGGTATCCCGGCTGGAGGCAGCAGGCGACCGACGCCTATCTCGCCGGATTCCAGCGCGCCTACGAGTCGAATCGCGCGCCGTTCTACATCGGCAACCACTTCGAGGAGTGGAACGGCGGCATTTACATGGACGCCGTCGAAGAAGTGATCAAGAAGGTCGCGGACAAGGACGACGTACGCCTCGTCTCGTTCCGGCAGTACGTCGACTGGCTCGACGCCCAGGATCCCGCCGTGCTCGCCAAGCTCCGGACGCTGGACGTCGGGCAGGCGCCCGCCGGCGGCTGGAACTCCTTCTTTAAACAGGCTTGACAAGGGGCTTTACGGGCACCGAGGGGGGCGCGCAGATCCCCGGAAACTGCCATGCGAAACTTTTCACATGAGCCTTGGCCGCGCGTCCCGACGCCGCTTCACCCTGCTCGCCGCCACCGCCGTGGCCGGTGCCCTGACGCTGTCCGCGTGCGGCGACGGCAACAAGGCCGGGGGCGGCGGCAACACCAACTTCGTCACCGGCAGCGGGGGTGTCTCGACCGTCACGAAGGCGGACCGGGTGGCCGCGCCCAAGCTCGACGGCAACAGCCTGGAGGGCAAGCCGCTCGACCTCGCCGACTACAAGGGCAAGGTCGTCGTGCTCAACGTCTGGGGCTCCTGGTGCGGCCCCTGCCGGCTGGAGGCGAAGTACTTCGCGAAGGTCTCGGAGGAGACGAAGGACCAGGGCGTCCAGTTCGTCGGGATAAACACCCGCGACGCCCAGCGGGACGCCGCGATCAACTTCGAGAAGGACTACGGGGTGGAGTACCCGAGCTTCTACGACCCGATCGGCAAACTCATCCTCCGCTTCCCCAAGGGCACCCTGAACCCGCAGGCCATCCCGTCCACCGTGGTCATCGACCGGGACGGGAAGATCGCGGCCCGCACGCTCCAGGCGCTCGACGCGGACGAGCTGCGCAAGATGATCGACCCGATCATCGCGGAGAAGTGATCCGGTGATTCCGCTCGCCGCCCACCACGAGACCGTCACGCTGGCCGCGTACAACGACACCGTCCTGTCCGGGGCACTGCTGGCCGCTCTGCCGCTCGCCCTGCTGGCCGGTCTCATCTCCTTCTTCTCGCCCTGCGTCCTGCCGCTGGTCCCCGGCTATCTGAGTTACGTCACCGGAGTCAGCGGCACCGACCTTGCCGACGCCCGCCGGGGCCGGGTGGTGGCCGGCGCCTCGCTGTTCGTCCTCGGCTTCACCGTGGTGTTCGCCTCCACCGGCGCGCTCTTCGGCTACTTCGGCCAAGAGCTCCAGATGCACGCCGAGGTGCTCAACAAGGTCCTCGGCGTGCTGATGATCCTGATGGGCGTCTTCTTCCTGGGGCTCCTGCCGGGCGTGACGCAGCGCGAGTTCCGCTTCCACAAGCGGCCGGTGACCGGTCTGGCCGGAGCACCGCTGCTCGGCGCCCTGTTCGGGATCGGCTGGACCCCGTGCATCGGCCCGACGCTCTCCTCCGTGCTGGCGCTCTCGACCCAGAGCGCCACCGCCGGACGCGGCGCGATACTGACCGTCGCGTACTGTCTCGGTCTCGGTGTCCCGTTCGTCCTGGCCGCCGTCGCCTTCCGTAAGGCGCTCGGCGCGTTCGGCTGGGTCAAGCGCCACTACGCATGGGTGATGCGGATCGGCGGCGGCATGATGATCGTGACCGGAATCCTGCTGCTGACCGGTGCGTGGGCCACGCTCATGCAGCACATGCAGAGCTGGTCCAGCGGCTTCGTTGTAGGGATCTGAGTTCAATGAGCAAGGCGAACAGCACGCGGCAGCGCGCGGACGAGCACGAGCAGGGCTCCGCCCACGGCGCGGCCGGCGAGCGGCTCTCCACCGCGCCCCGCGAGGAGCGCCCCGACACCGGTCCGGGCGTGCCCGCGATGAGCGTGATCGGCTGGGTGCGCTGGTTCTGGCGTCAGCTCACCTCGATGCGGGTGGCCCTGATCCTGCTCTTCCTGCTCTCCCTCGGGGCGATCCCGGGGTCGCTGATCCCGCAGACCAGCGTCGACGACATGAAGGTGCAGGCCTTCAAGGACCAGCACACCACCCTCACCCCGGTCTACGAGGCGCTCCAGCTCTTCGACGTCTACAGCTCGGTGTGGTTCTCCGCGATCTACATCCTGCTGTTCGTCTCGCTCATCGGCTGCATCGTGCCGCGCACCGGCCAGTTCGTCGGCCAGCTGCGCAGCCGCCCGCCGGGCGCGCCGAAGCGGCTGACCCGGCTGCCCGCGTACACCACCTGGCGCACCGGGGCCGAGCCCGAGGAGGTCCGCGAGGCGGCCCTCGCGATCCTGCGCAAGCGGCGCTTTCGGGGACACGAGGTGGACGACGCGGTCGCCGCCGAGAAGGGCTACCTCCGCGAGGCCGGGAACCTGGTCTTCCACATCGCCCTCATCGTGATGCTGGTGGCCTTCGCCTCCGGGCAGCTCTTCAAGTCCGAGGGCGGCAAGCTGGTCGTCGAGGGCGACGGCTTCTCCAACACGCTCACCCAGTACGACGACTTCAAGTCGGGCTCGCTCTACGACTCCGACTCGCTGGCCCCGTTCAGCTTCGTGCTCGACGACTTCGTCGGTACGTACGAGAAGAGCGGCCCGCAGCGCGGTACCCCGCGCACCTTCGAGGCCCGGGTGAACTACACCGAGGGCGCCGATGGCGCGGAGCGCAAGGGCGTCATCAAGGTCAACGAACCGCTCGTCGTGGACGGCACCAAGGTCTATCTGATCGCCCACGGCTACGCGCCCGTCGTCACCGTCCGGGACGGCAAGGGCAAGGTCGTCTCGAAGACCGCCGTGCCGCTGCTGCCGATCGACAACAACATCACCTCGTCCGGCGCCATCAAGGTGATGGACGGCTACAAGGACAAGAAGGGCGTCAAGACCCAGCTGGGCTTCAAGGCGTTCTTCGTGCCGACCTTCGCCGGTCACGGCAAGGGCCAGATGTTCTCGCAGTTCCCCGCCCTGGACTTCCCCGTGCTGGCGCTCAGCGCCTACCAGGGGTCGCTCGGCGTCGACTCCGGGCTCGCGCAGAACGTCTACCAGCTCGACACGTCCAAGATGAAGGAGTTCAAGGACGCCGACGGCGAGCTGCTCAAGAAGATGCTGATGCCCGGCGAGAAGCTGGATCTGCCCGACGGCGCCGGGTCCATCACCTTCGACGGCGTCGAGGAGTGGGCCAGCTTCCAGATCTCGCAGCAGCCGGGCAACGGCTGGGCACTCGGCGGAGCCGTCGCCGCCATCGCCGGACTCGCCGGATCGCTGTTCATCCAGCGCCGCCGGGTGTGGGTGCGGGCGGTCCGGGGCGCCGACGGCGTCACGGTCGTGGAGATGGCGGGCCTGGGCCGCAGCGAGTCCGCGAAGCTCCCCGAGGAACTGGGCGACCTGTCGGCCGCCCTCGTCACCACGGCGCCCGTCGCCCCCGCCGCCGACCCGGAGAAACCGGACGCGGCGGCGAAACCGGACGCGCCCGACGCACCGGACACGCCGGACGGGCCCGGCACGACCGATGCCACGAACGAGGCCGGGAGCCGGCCCGTACATCCTGCCGAAGCACCTGCCGAAGGGGCTGAGAAGTGAATCTCGCCGCCGCAACCAACGAGAGCCTGGCGCACACCAGCAATGTGCTGATCTATTCGTCGATGGCCGTCTACACCCTGGCCTTCTTCGCGCACATCGCGGAGTGGGTCCTCGGCAGCCGCAGCAAGGTCGGCCGCACGGCCGCCGCGCTGTCCGGCACCGGAGCCGGGGCCCTGGCCGCCACCCCCGCGGTGAAGGCGCAGGCCGGTGGCACGGCCGTGCTGGAGCGGCCCGAGGTCATCACCCGCAACGCCGCCGGCACGCGTGACGTGCCGGACGGCCCGGGCGCGGCGGGCGGCACGTTCAAGGGGGACCTGTGGGGCCGGATCGCGGTCTCGCTGACCGTGGTGGCCTTCTTCGTCCAGGCGGGCGGGGTCACCACCCGCGCCCTGTCCGTGCAGCGGGCCCCCTGGGCCAACATGTACGAGTTCTCCATCACCTTCTCCACCGTGGTGGTCGGCTCCTATCTGGTGCTGCTCGCACTGAAGAAGAACGTCCGCTGGATCGGCCTCCCGCTGGTCACCACCGTCCTGCTGGACCTCGGCATCGCGGTCACCACGCTCTACACCGACAGCGACCAGCTGGTGCCCGCGCTGCACTCGTACTGGCTGTGGATCCACGTCTCGACCGCGATCCTCTGCGGCGCGGTCTTCTACCTCGGCGCGGTCGGCACGGTCCTCTACCTCTTCCGCGACAGCTACGAGAACAAGCTCGCCTCGGGCGGCACGGCCGGGAAGTTCGCTTCCTCCGTCATGGAGCGGCTGCCCGCGGCCGCGTCGCTGGACAAGTTCTCCTACCGGGTCAACGCGGCCGTCTTCCCGCTGTGGACGTTCACGATCATCGCGGGCGCGATCTGGGCGGGCGACGCCTGGGGCCGGTACTGGGGCTGGGACCCCAAGGAGGTCTGGTCCTTCATCACCTGGGTGGCCTACGCCGCCTACCTGCACGCCCGCGCCACCGCCGGCTGGAAGGGCCGCAAGGCCGCCTACCTGGCGCTCGTCGCCTTCGCCTGCTGGCTGTTCAACTACTACGGCGTGAACATCTTCGTCTCCGGCCTGCACTCCTACGCCGGGGTCTGAGACCGCGTACGTACGAAGGCGCCCCGGACGGATCTCCGTCCGGGGCGCCTTCGCGTGTCAGCCCAGCGGGGTGTCCAGGACCGCCTTGCGGTGGCTGAACGTCTCCAGGGAGTACGCGCCGTGGTAGCTGCCCATGCCGCTCTCGCCGACGCCGCCGAACGGCAGGTCCGAGACCGTGAGATGGGCCAGCGGCAGGCCGATGCCGACCGCCCCCGACGACGTCTCTGCCAGCAGCCTCTCCCGTACGGCGCCGGAGTCGGTGAACGCGTACAGCGCCAGCGGCTTGTCCCGGTCGTTGATGAAGCCGATCGCCTCGTCCAGGCCGGCCACCGTGACCAGCGGCAGGATCGGCCCGAAGATCTCCTCGCCCATCACCGGCGCGTCGGGAGCGACCTCGCTCAGCACGGTCGGCGCGATGTACCTCGTCGCCCGGTCGTGGGCCCCGCCCGTCACCGTGCGGCCGGATCCGAGCAGGGCCGTCAGCCGGTCGAAGTGACGCTCGTTCACGATCCGCCCGTACTCGGGGTGGTCCGCCGGGTCCGCGCCGAACTGCTTCTCCACCGCGCCCGCCAGCGCGTCCGCCAGGGCCGGCGCGGTCTCGGGGTCGGTCAGGACGTAGTCGGGGGCCACGCAGGTCTGCCCGGCGTTGAGGAACTTCCCCGCGACCAGCCGGGCGGCCACCGCGTCCAGGTCCGTGCCCCGGTCGACGAAGACCGGGGACTTGCCGCCCAGCTCCAGGGTGACGGGCGTCAGATGCTTGGCGGCGGCGGCCATCACGATCCGGCCGACCGTGCCGTTGCCGGTGTAGAAGATGTGGTCGAAGCGCTGCTCCAGCAGGGCCGTCGTCTCCTCGACCGCGCCCTCCACGACCGCGACCGCCTCGGGGTCCAGATACCGGGGCAGCAGCCGGGCCATGGCGGCGGAGGCCGCGGGCGCGAGCTCGCTGGGCTTGGCCACCACGCAGTTGCCGGCCGCGAGCGCGCCGACGACCGGGGCGAGCAGCAGTTGCACCGGGTAGTTCCAGGGCGCGATGACCAGGACGACGCCGAGCGGGTCCAGCACCGTACGGGCCTGCGCGCCCGTGGGGGCGAGGTGCGGCGGTACGGGGGCGGGCTCGGGGCGCAGCCAGTCGGCCAGGTGCTCCAGCGTGTGGTCGATCTCCCGCACCGTGAAGTCGATCTCGGTGCGGTACGCCTCCTTGCGGCCCTTGCCGAGATCGGCGCGGAGCGCGTCCGCGAGGTCGTCGCCGTGCTCGGTGAGGAGGGCGCGCAGCCGCTCCAACTGGCCGGTGCGCCAGGCGAGGTCCTTGGTGCGGCCGGTGCGGAAGGCGGCCCGGAGGCGGGCGACGACGTCGGCGGGTGTTTCGGGCATGTGGGGGCTCCTCAGGAGGGTCACGCGTGCGGTGCCTGTTTCCGCGTTACCTCTTCGAGGATGGCCGACGCCGCCCCCGGGACGCGCCCACCGCGCCGGTCGGAAAGATCACCCCGGCCGGCCGGAATATCCGGTCAGGAAGCGGGCGGGGCCTTGTCGTCGGGGTTCGTACCGCCGTCGCGACGCCCCGGCTCCTCCTCGGCCTCGGCGTTCTCGTCGTCCTTCTTGAGCGACTTGAGGAAGTCCGGGTTGTCGTCCGGGGCCACCCATTGCTGCCGTCCGCGCCGCTGCCAGGAGGAGGGCCCGGCGCCCCCGGCCCTGTTGTGGCGCTTCTTGCCGGCGACGAGCCAGACGACCGGGCCGACGATCCAGAACAGCAGGATGATGAAGACCCAGGCGATCTTCGGCAGGTGCTTGGTGTCCTCTTCGGAGGTGTTCAGGCAGTCGATGAACGCGTAGATCGTCAGAGCCAGCGGCACGAGAAACATCAGGGCTCTCATGGTGCGTCCCCCAGAAAGTGGCGGCGGGCGGGATGATTGCCCCGTATCGCGGCCAGGGTACCGGCTCGGGATGAAGGATCCGGGGCCCGGAGCCGGGACCTGCCGGGCGCGGGCGCGGACAGTTCGGGGGCCGGCCCGGGGGAGCCCCGGCGGGGCCGCGGGGGCGAGGATGACAAACTGGACCGCATGGCTTACGACGATCTTCGCTCCCTGCTCCGGGCTCTTGAGCGCGATGGTGATCTCAAGCGCGTCAAGGTCGAGGTCGACCCTCACCTGGAGGTCGGTGAGATCGTCGACCGGGTCAACAAGGCGGGCGGTCCCGCCCTGCTGTTCGAGAACGTCAAGGGGTCCTCGATGCCCCTGGCCATGAATGTCTTCGGTACCGACCGGCGCCTGCTGAAGGCCCTCGGACTGAAGGCGTACAGCGACATCAGCGACAAGATCGGCGGGCTCCTCAAGCCGGAGCTGCCGCAGGGCTTCGTCGGGGTGCGGGAGGCCTTCGGGAAGCTCGGCTCGATGGTGCACGTGCCGCCGAAGAAGGTGAAGTCCGGCGACGCGCCCGTCCAGGAGACCGTCCTCACCGGCGACGACGTCGACCTGGACCAGCTGCCCGCGCTGTTCACCTGGCCCGAGGACGGCGGCTCGTTCTTCAACCTCGGGCTCACCCACACCAAGCACCCCGAGAACGGCGTCCGGAACCTGGGCCTCTACCGGCTCCAGCGCCACGACAAGCGCACCATCGGGATGCACTGGCAGATCCACAAGGACAGCGCCAACCACTACCAGGTCGCGGCGAGGCGCGGTGAGCGGCTGCCCGTCGCCATCGCCTTCGGCTGCCCGCCCGCCGTGACGTACGCCTCCACCGCGCCGCTGCCCGGGGACATCGACGAGTACCTCTTCGCCGGGTTCATCCAGGGCAAGCGGATCGAGATGGTCGACTGCAAGACCGTGCCGCTCCAGGTCCCCGCGCAGGCGGAGGTCGTCATCGAGGGCTGGCTGGAGCCGGGCGAGATGCTCCCCGAGGGCCCGTTCGGCGACCACACCGGCTTCTACACCCCGCAGGAACCGTTCCCCGCACTGACCATCGACTGCGTCACGATGCGCAAGCGGCCGCTGCTCCAGTCCATCGTGGTGGGCCGCCCGCCGACCGAGGACGGGCCGCTGGGCCGGGCCACGGAGCGGTTCTTCCTGCCGCTGTTGAAGATCATCGTGCCGGACATCGTGGACTACCACCTCCCCGAGGCGGGGGGCTTCCACAACTGCGCGATCGTCTCGATCGACAAGAAGTACCCGAAGCACGCCCAGAAGGTGATGAGCGCGATCTGGGGCGCGCACATGATGTCGCTGACCAAGCTGATCGTGGTCGTGGACTCCGACTGCGACGTCCACGATCTGCACGAGGTGGCCTGGCGGGCGCTCGGCAACACCGACTACGCCCGGGACCTCACGGTCGCCGAAGGCCCGGTCGACCACCTCGACCACGCCTCCTACCAGCAGTT
Source organism: Streptomyces sp. man185 (assembly GCA_002551355.1). Classification (GTDB taxonomy): domain Bacteria; phylum Actinomycetota; class Actinomycetes; order Streptomycetales; family Streptomycetaceae; genus Streptomyces. The sequence continues at coordinate 28,728 of NTHE01000019.1, forward strand.
CTGGGGCGGCAAGGCGGGCATCGACGCCACGAAGAAGCTGCCCACCGAGGGTTACACCCGGGACGGCGGCTGGCCGGAGATGGTCGTCTCCGACCCGGAGACGGCGGCGAAGGTCGACCGCCGGTGGAAGGAATACGGACTGTGAGCAGTGCGGCAGAAGCGGCGTCCGTCCAGGGCCCCGCACCCTCCACCAGCAAGGTGAAGGCGTTCCTGCGGCTCGTGATGATCGAGCACTCGGTCTTCGCCCTGCCCTTCGCCTACATCGCCGCGCTGACCGCGATGTTCCAGCTGGACGGCACCATCCACTGGGGTGTGCTGCTGCTGGTCACGCTGGCGATGGTGGGGCTGCGGACGTTCGCGATGGCCGCCAACCGGATCATCGACCGGGAGATCGACGCCCGGAACCCGCGCACCGCGGGCCGTGAGCTGGTGACCGGCGCGGTGTCGGTGAAGTCGGCGTGGACCGGCGCGATCGTGGCGCTCGCGGTCTTCCTCGGCGCCGCCGCCCTGCTCAACCCGCTCTGCCTGGTGCTCGCGCCGCTGGCCGTGGTGCCGATGGTGGTCTACCCGTACGGGAAGCGGTTCACGAACTTCCCACACGCCATCCTGGGGCTCGCGCAGGCCATCGGGCCGGTCGGCGCCTGGCTCGCGGTGACGGGCAGCTGGTCGTGGGACGCGGTGATCCTCGGGCTCGCGGTGGGGATCTGGATCGGTGGCTTCGACCTGATCTTCGCCTGCCAGGACGTGGCTGCGGACCGGGCCCACGGGGTGCTCTCCTTCCCCGCGCGCTTCGGGATTCCGGCCGCACTGTGGGGCGCGCGGGTGTGCCACGCGATCACGACCGGGCTGCTGGTGTGGTTCGGCCTGGCGACGGACGCCGAGGTCTTCTACTGGATCGGGATGGCGATCGTCGCGGTGGCGTTCGTCTACGAGCACCGGGTGGTGCGGCCGCACGACCTGTCGCGGCTGAACCGGGCCTTTTTCTCGGTGAACGGCTTCATCGGCATCGCGCTGTTCGCCTGCGCCCTGCTCGACCTGCTGGTGCGGGGCCTGACCCCGTGATCCGCCGCGGACGTCCGGGACGCCTCAGACCGTGACCAGGTTGTCCGAGGCGCGGCGCGGGCGGCGGAAGAAGAAGGCCGCCGCCACCCCGCCGATGAGGCCGAAGAGGTGGCCCTGCCAGCTGACGCCCGCGGTGGTCGGCAGGACGCCCCACAGGAGCGAGCCGTAGACCACGGCGACGCCGATGCCTATGAGGACGTCCCAGGGGCGGCGGTCCACGAAGCCGCGGACCAGCAGATAGCCCAGCAGCCCGAAGACCACGCCGGACGCGCCGAGCGTGATGGTGTTCTCCGGGGCTGTCAGCCAGACGCCGAGGCCGCTGACCAGGATGATCGTGACGACGACGGCGGCGAACCGGCGCAGCCCGGCGAGGGCCGCGATGAAGCCGAGGACCAGCAGCGGGACGCTGTTGGAGGCCACGTGCTCCCAGCCGCTGTGCAGGAACGCGGCGGGCACCACGTCCCGTAGCTCGGCCGTCTCGCGGGGGCTGATGCCGTAGGTGTCCAGGGCGTTGCCCGTGGCCGCGTCGATCCCTTCGAGGACCCACAGCAGGGCCACCCAGCCCGCCATCAGGAATCCGGCGGTCAGGGCCCGCGCGCTGCCGGTGGTGCCGTTGTTCGTGGTGCGGTCGGTGGTCCAGTAGTCGCCCATGGTCTGCCCCTGCCCCCGGGTTGCCCGTCACCCGGAGAACGTCTGTGGCGTCCGCCCGGTTCCGGGTGCTGGACGCGGAGGCGTGCCGGATAGGCTCGCAGGTGTGGAATCCAGGACTTCAGTGACTCAGCAGCAGCGGCGGCCTTGGATTGTCGGGGTGTCCGGCGCTTCGGGGACCCCGTTCGCGGCCGCCGTTCTGCGCGGGCTCCTGGCAGCCGGCGAGAGCGTGGACCTGGTGGTGAGCCGGGCCTCGCGCCTCACGCTGCTGGACGAGACCGGTATCGCGTTCCGGGACGCGCACTGGCGCGAGGACCTGCGCTGCTGGCTGGAACGTGGCGCCGACGGGAAGCCGGACGCGTTCACGGTGGGCGTCGCGGAGCTGGAGCGCGTACGGCACTGGCCTGCCGGTGATCTGGCGGCCGGGCCGTCCTCCGGGTCGTACCCGGCGAAGGGGATGCTCATCGTGCCCGCCTCGACGGCCTGCGTGGCCGGAGTGGCGCTCGGGCTGTCGAAGGACCTGCTCCAGCGGGCCGCGAGCGTGACGCTGAAGGAGCGCCGCCCGCTCGTCGTCGCGGTGCGCGAGACCCCGCTGAGCGGCCAGACGCTGAAGCAGATGGTGGCCCTGGACGAGGCGGGCGCGGTCGTGCTGCCCGCCTCTCCGGCGTTCTACGCGGGTGCGACGCACATCCAGGACCTGGTGGATTTCGTCGCGGGGCGGGTGCTGGACGCGGCAGCCGTGCCGCACCGCTTGTACCGCCGCTGGGAGGGAGAGCTCGGTGGCGGCTCCCGCAGCCCGGAGGACTGAGAGGTCCGGGTCAGCGCTTCTTGTGCGCGCGGGGGGAGCGGGTCTTGTCGACGCGGTGGGCGGCGGCGGGCTGGTGGGCACGCGAGCGGTTGGCCAGGTCCTGCAGCTCGCGCATCCGGGCGTAGGCCATCTCGATCGTGTACACGGTGAAGTTCACTCCTGAAGATTCGAAAGCGTTTCTTGGATGTTCTAGAAGATTTGCAGGGCGTCGACCCTGCATGCCTTAGATTCTACACGTAGACTCGCGGTACTGCTGAACAATGGAAGGTTTCAGTCATATGGACGCGGTGGACAGGCAGCTCATTCAGGCCCTCAGGGAGAACGGCAGGGCCTCGTACGCCGAGCTGGGGCGGCTCGTGGGGCTCTCCGGGCCCAGCGTCACCGACCGCATCAACCGGCTGGAAACCGCCGGTGTCATCACCGGCTACCGCGCCACCGTCGACTCCGCGTCGCTGGGGCTCGGCGTGACCGCGCTGATCGGGATCTCGCTCTCGGACGCGGCCGACCACGAGGACGTGGCGCGCCGGCTGAAGGACCTCGCGGAGATCGAGGACTGCTGGTTCATCGCGGGCGACGACTCGTACATGCTCAAGGTGCGGGTCGGTGACGTGGACGGCCTGGAGAAGACGATCCGCCGCCTCAGCGGCACGAAGGGCGTCTCGCGGACGCGTACGACGATCGTGCTCTCCACCAAGTGGGAGAACCGGGTCGGGGAACTTCCGGAAGAGTCGTAGGCGTACCGTGGGTCGGAGTCTGATACACGGAGATATGGGAGGCGGCCTAGTGGACGCGGGACTCAAGCGCGAGCTGGAGGAGAAGGTCCGGGCCGGCGAGCGGCTGACCCGCGAGGACGGGGTCGCCCTCTACGAGTCCGACGACCTGGCGTGGCTGGGCGGGCTGGCGCACGAGGTGCGCATGCGCAAGAACGGCGACGTGGTGCACTTCAACGTCAACCGTCACCTCAACATGACCAACGTGTGCACCGCCTCCTGCGCGTACTGCTCGTTCCAGCGGAAGCCGGGCGAGAAGGACGCGTACACGATGCGCATCGAGGAGGCCGTCCGCCTCGCCAAGGCGATGGAGGGCGAGAACCTCACCGAGCTGCACATCGTCAACGGCCTCCACCCGACCCTCCCGTGGCGGTACTACCCGCGCTCGCTCAGCGCGCTGAAGGAAGCCCTGCCGAACGTGGCGCTGAAGGCGTTCACGGCGACGGAGATCCACCACTTCGAGACGATCTCCGGCCTCTCGGCCTCCGAGATCCTCGACGAGCTGATCGAGGCCGGTCTCGAATCGCTGACCGGCGGTGGCGCGGAGATCTTCGACTGGGAGGTCCGCCAGCACATCGTCGACCACCGCACCCACTGGGAAGACTGGTCGCGCATCCACCGCCTCGCGCACGAGAAGGGGCTCAAGACCCCGGCGACGATGCTGTACGGGCACATCGAGGAGCCCCGTCACCGCGTCGACCACGTGCTGCGGCTGCGCGAGATGCAGGACGAGACCGGCGGTTTCCAGGTCTTCATCCCGCTGCGCTACCAGCACGACTTCGTGGACATGAAGGACGGCAAGGTCCGCAACAAGCTCCAGGCGCGCACCACGATGGCGACCGGCGCCGAGGCGCTGAAGACCTTCGCGGTCTCCCGCCTGCTCTTCGACAACGTGCCGCACGTCAAGGTGTTCTGGGTGATGCACGGTGTGCAGACCGCCCAGCTCGCGCTGCAGCACGGTGCGGACGACATGGACGGCTCGGTCGTCGAATACAAGATCACGCACGACGCGGACGACTTCGGCACACCGAACAAGCTCGGCCGTGAGGATCTGCTGGACCTGATCCGCGACGCCGGTTTCCGGCCGGTCGAGCGGAACACCCGGTACGAGATCCTGCGCGAGTACCCGGGCCCGGAGGCGGACCGGCGCGAGTCGCCGCAGCCGATGCGCGTCTGACGCGTACGCCCGAACTCCGGTTCGTTCGAGAGCCCCGGCCGCCGTCCCCGGCCGGGGCTTTCTCATGTTCCGGACAGGGTTGAGCCTCCCCGCATGTAATGGTTACCCTTCCTCAATGGCCCTTACCTTTGAGCTGGATCCCTCGTTCACCCCTGCCCTCCGCGACGGCATCACCTCCCTGTGGGCCGATGTCACCAACGCGGGCGGAGCCGTCGGCTTCGTCGCGCCCGTCACCCCCGAGGAGATCCGGCCCGATCTGCTCAAGCACCTCGCCGCCATCGAGCAGGGGAAGGTCAGGCTGCTGGTCGGCCGGGACGAGGACGGCGCCGTCGTCGCCACCGCCTTCCTCACCCTCAACGACCACCGGCTGTTGCGGCACTGGCTCATGCTCTACACCGTGATGGTCCACCCCCGCCTCCAGGGCCAGGGGTGCGGCCGCGACCTCATGGCGGCCGCCGCCGACGCCGCGCGCTCCATCGAGGGCATCGAGGCGATCCGGCTCACCTGCCGTGGCGGCACCGGCAACGACCGCTTCTATGCCGCCTGCGGCTACAAGGAGGTGGGCCGGGTCCCGGACGCCATCCGCGTCGCCCCCGGCGACGACCGCGACGACATCATCATGCTGCTCCCGCTCGGAGGCCCGGCAACCCCCTGAACCGAGAGAATTCGGGCCATGCTTCACTGGACGGGCAGAAGCGTGTCGACCGTCCATGGGAAGAGAGGGCCAGCCGTGTCCGCTGCCAAGCCGAGCGCGATGATCCGTTACACGGCGTTGCGCCTGCTGATCTTCGTCGGCTGTTTCTTCGTCGCCGGTGTCGCCGTCCATTTCGGGCTGGTCCCCTCCGGCCTCGGCGGCTCCAACATGATCTGGGTCATCCTCCTCGGCCTCGTCCTCTCCGCCCCGCTCAGCTATGTGCTGCTGCGCAAGCAGCGCGACGAGATGTCCGAGCAGATCGTCGCCGGCGTCGACCGCACCAAGGCGCGCCTCGACGCCAACCGCACCCGCGAGGACGCGGTTCAGTAAGGTTCCTCACACGCGCGCCGCGCGACCCCTCCCCTTCCGCCGGACCCCGTTCCGGAGCGAACCGCTCCGGAACGGGGTCCTCGGCGTTTTCCGGACAGGTGCGCGGCGGGGAGCGCCGCCCCTGAGCCAAAGAAAGGCTTTGAGCTTCTCAAAGTTCAAGTGTTAACGTATTCGACATGAAGACAGCTGTGCGCCTCCGTCATGCCGCGAGCATCCCGCTCGTGGCGCGCCTGCATGTCGATCTCTGCCGCTGTATGTCCGCGGTCTGTTGCCGCAACGTCTGATACGGCATCATGCAGCGGCGCCGCCCCCGACGCGGGCGCCGCGACCCCGTCCCCGTTCCACCGCACGACCGTACGGATGCCTCCGTGCGTTCCGATGCGTCCTCAATGGAGTGTGTCCGTGTCCGCGAACCCCGCGTCCACCACCCCCGAGGCCGAGCAGCCCACCGGCTCCGGCTCCGGGTCCCGTCCCCGTATATCCAGGTTCCCGTTCTGGGCCCAGATCGTCGTCGGTCTGGTCCTCGGTGTGCTGCTCGGCTGGCTGGCCCGCAGCCAGGACCTCGGCTGGCTCGTCACCACCCTCGACGAGGTCGGCTCGCTCTTCGTCCAGCTGCTGAAGCTCGCCGTCGCCCCGCTGGTCTTCTTCGCGATCCTCGTGTCGATCACCAACCTGCGCCAGGTCAACAACGCCGCCCGGCTGGCCACCCGCACCCTGCTCTGGTTCATGATCACCTCGCTGATCGCGGTCGCCATCGGCCTCGCGATCGGCCTGATCACCAACCCGGGCTCCGGCACCGGCCTCACGCCCAAGGACGGCGAGCTCTCGGAGACCAAGGGCAGCTGGATCGACTTCCTCACCGGCATCGTCCCGGACAACGTGATCACGCCGTTCACCGAGCTGAACGTGCTCCAGATCGTGTTCATGGCCGCCGTCGCCGGCATCGCCGCCCTCAAGCTCGGCGAGAAGGCCAAGCCGATCCTCACCCTCAGCCAGTCGATCCTGGAGCTGCTCCAGAAGGCCCTGTGGTGGGTCATCCGCCTCGCCCCGATCGGCACCGTCGGCCTCATCGGCTACGCCATCGCCGACTACGGCTGGGACCTCATCGGCAAGTACGCGACGTTCACCGCCGACGTCTACATCGGCTGCGCCCTGGTGATGTTCGGCGTCTACCCGCTGCTCCTGGCCACCGTCGCCAAGGTCAGCCCGCTCCAGTTCTTCAAGGGCGCCTGGCCCGCGATCCAGCTCGCCTTCGTCTCCCGCTCCTCGGTCGGCACCATGCCGGTCACCCAGCGGGTCACCGAGCGCCTCGGCGTTCCGAAGGAGTACGCCTCCTTCGCCGTCCCGTTCGGCGCCACCACGAAGATGGACGGCTGCGCCGCGATCTACCCGGCGCTGGCGGCGATCTTCATCGCGCAGATCTTCGACGTGCAGCTCGGCATCGGCGACTACCTCCTGATCGCCTTCGTCTCGGTGATCGGCTCGGCGGCCACCGCCGGTCTCACCGGCGCGACGGTCATGCTGACCCTCACCCTGTCCACGCTGGGCCTCCCGCTGGAGGGCGTCGGCCTGCTGATGGCCATCGACCCGATCCTGGACATGATGCGCACCGCCACCAACGTGGCCGGCCAGGCGCTGGTCCCGGTGATCGTCTCGGCCCGCGAGAAGATCCTCGACCACGACGCGTACAACTCCGCCTCGCCCTCCCCGATCGACTCCTTCGGCGACGACGCCGACCGGGACGAGATCCGCGACGCGGAGCCCAAGACCGCGGTGCCCGCCACCGCATAGCGCCCCGGCAGACGCGACAGCGCCCCCGGTCCACGTCCTGTGACGACGTGGACCGGGGGCGCTGCCTGTTTCCCCCGAAGGGGCCCTGACCGACCCCTGTACGGTCAGCGGCGCTGGAAGAGCACCTCGGGGTTGGCCGGGGTCGGGCCGTCCAGCAGCCGGGCCGGCCGGCCGCGCAGGCTCCGGTCGAAGAAGGCGGTCGCATAGCTGCGGGTGATCGCGGTCGAACGGGCGGCGGAGAGCGGCGCGTCCGGGTCCTCGACGCCGAGCTGCTCCCCGATCTCCGGGGTGTCGGTGAACGTGAAGTGCCCGGCCTCCCGCACGGTCAGCCACCGCTTGAAGCCGTCCAGCCGGTCCCAGCCCTCGTCCCAGGACGTGTCGCCGCCGCCGGGGGCGTGCCCGGGGTCGGTCCCCAGCATCAGGAACGGCCGCCGGTCCAGTCCCCGGGCGGGGACCGGGTCGAAGAACGCGCCGTCCATGTTGACGCCCGCGTCTACCCGGCGGTCGGCGGCCATCGTGGAGGCGGCCGCGTCGCCCCCGATGGAGTGGCCCGCCATGCCCACCCGGTGCGGGTCGATCGTCCGGGCGTGCCGCCACGCCGGGCGCGGCCCCGTCAGCCGGTCCAGCAGGAACGAGAAGTCGGCGGCCCGCCCGGTGGAGACGGCCGCCAGCACCGTGCGCCGCGCCGCCTCGTCGGGCTGCGCCCGCACCACGTCGCACGCGGCACAGGGGAGGACCCGGCCGTCGGGCAGCTCCGTACCGGGCGACTCGTACGGATGGTCCGCGGTCGCCACGACGTAACCCCGGCTCGCCAGTTCCTCCGCGAGCCCGGTCAGCGTGGCCCGCGGTGTGCCGAAGCCGGGGGAGAGCAGCACCAGCGGGAAGCGTCCCGGGGCCGGCCGGGCGGCCGTACGGGAGTGGGTCCGGGTGGCCGCGACCAGACCGGGCCACTCCGGGTCGTCCAGCCCGCGCTGCGCGAGCATCAGCCGCGCCGCCTCCTCCGGCATGTACGGGGCCGGGTCGCCGCCGCTGCCCGGGCGGGCCGGGTAGTGCAGCGACACCAGCAACTGCCGCGCCCCCGCGGCCGGCACCCAGGGGTCGGTCCGCCCGTGGTCGGTGAGGAACAGGGTGTCGCGGCCGGTGGCGTACGGGCCGGTGGGGCGGGGGAGCGTCAGCGCGGCGGGTTCGGCGAGGTCACCGGGGGCCGCGCCCGGGGCAGTGGCCGACGCCGGTGACGCCGTCGTCGCCGGACCGGACGCCGAGGCGGGCGCGGCCGTCCCGGCCAGGGCAGCCAGAGCGCTCAGGGCGAGCGCCGCCGCGGTCGCGGCGACCCCGGCCGGTCTGTTGCGAGGGAAGATGGTCATGTCCGCAAAGCTAGGCGGGTGAGCGTGGCGGGCACATCGGACGCCGGGTGGAGCCGGTGTCGGACCACGGGTGGACCCCCGCTCCTGCGCCGGTCGCATCCGGCCGTCCCTCCCGCCGGGTGATCGCTCCCTGCGACGCCGGGCCGCCCACCGCCGTACTCTGGGCGGGGGGCAGGGCAGTGGGGGCGGGGAGGAAGCCGGACGTGGGTGCAGTGAAGAGCAAGCGGATGCCGCGCGCCGTGCGCGAGCAGCAGATGATGGACGCCGCCGTGCAAACCTTCGGGCAGCGCGGCTACCGGGCCGCCTCGATGGATGAGATCGCGGAGCTGGCGGGCGTCTCCAAGCCGTTGGTCTACCTCTACCTGAACTCCAAGGAGGACCTCTTCTCCGCCTGCATCCGCCGCGAGGCGAACGCCCTGCTGGAGGCGGTCCGGGCGGGGGTGGACCCGGGGCTGCCCGCCGATGGCCAACTGTGGGCGGGACTCAGGGCGTTCTTCGTCCACACCGCCGAGAACCCGGACGCCTGGTCGGTCCTGCACCGTCAGGCGCGCTCGCACGGGGAGCCGTTCGTCAGCGAGGTCGGCCGCATGCGGGACGAGATCGTCGCGTTCGTGACGGGCCTGATCGGAGCCGCCGCCCGCGAGGCCCACAGCGACCCGGCCCTCGCGGACCGGGACGTGGCGGGGCTCGCGCAGGCCCTGGTGGGGGCCGCGGAGTCGCTGGCCGGCTGGGCCAATGACACCCCGGACGTCTCGGCGCGGGAGGCCGCGGCGACCCTGATGAACTTCGCCTGGGCGGGCCTGGGCAACCTGATGCACGCTCGGACCTGGACGCCTCCGGCTTTCTAGGCGCTCCGCGTCACGGCGCCCGTCAGGTGCACGCGCCCCTCGGCCCCGCGCAGCGCGAAGGCGCTCCCGGCAGCGTCGGCGGCGTACGTCACGGTGGCGGGCAGCAGGACAGGGGCCTTGAACTCGGCCCGTACGGAACGAATGTCGGCCGCGTCCCCGGCCTCGGCCAGGCAGCGGGCGACCGTCCACATGCCGTGCGCGATGGCCCGGGGGAAGCCGAACAGCCGGGCGGTCAGCGGGTGCAGGTGGATCGGGTTGCGGTCCCCGGAGACGGCTCCGTACCGCCGCCCCAGATCGCCGGGCAGTCGCCACTCGGCGCGGGCGGGCAGTTCCTCGGCGGCCGGGACGGGTGCGGGTGCCGGTGAGGCCGTCGCCCGACCGCCTGCCGGGGCCGCCTGCCGGTGGCGGGACAGGTACCCGCTGCGGGACTCCCACGCCAGCTCCCCGGCCACCCGCGCCTCGGTCGCCATCGTGACCTCGGTGCCCCGCCGGTGCGCGGTCAGTTCCTCGGCGTACACCGTAAGTTCGAGCGGCTCGGCGGGCTGCACGGCCCGGTGCGGGGTGATCTCGATCCAGGTGTGGACGAGCCCGAGCACCGGCAGCGGGAAGGCGCGGCCGGTCATCAGCCGCATGGTGAGCGGGAAGGCCTGGACGTGCGGGTACGTGAGCGGCAGTGGGCCGGTCTCCGTGAACCCGCAGATCCTGCCGTACGCCGCGAGCGGGCCGGGCGCGACGGGTGCGGCCGCTCGGGTGGGGCGACCCGGGGGCAGGGCGGCGTCCGGTCGTCCGGCGCGCTTGAACGGTGAGGAGAGGGCCCCGCGCACGAGCGAGGCGCTGAGTGAGGTCATCGGTCTCACGCCCCCAGCAGGCTCTGGCCGCAGACGCGCAGCACCTGGCCGTTGACGGCGGCGGAGCCGGGCTGGGCGAACCAGGCGACGGCCTCGGCGACATCGGCCGGAAGCCCGCCCTGGGAAAGGGAGTTCATACGGCGGCCCGCCTCACGGATGAAGAACGGCACGGCGGCGGTCATCTTCGTCTCGATGAAGCCGGGGGCCACCGCGTTGACCGTGACACCGTGCTCGGCGGCGGCGCGCGGGCCGAGCGAGCGGACGAGGCCGATGACGCCCGCCTTGCTGGCCGCGTAGTTGGTCTGGCCGTTGTTGCCCGCGATGCCCGCGATGGAGGAGGTGGCGACGATCCGGCCGCCCCGGTTCAGGGCGCCCGAGGTGAGCAGTTCGTCGGTGGTGCGGAGGACGCTGTCGAGGTTGACGTCGATGACCTGGGACCAACGGTCGGCGGGCATGTTGGCGAGGCGGCGGTCGCGGGTGATGCCCGCGTTGTGGACGAGGACGTCGAGCCCGTCCGGCGCGGCGGCGGCGATCCGGGCCGCGGCGTCGGGTGCGGTGATGTCCAGCGGCAGCGCGGTGGCCCCGAGCCGGTCGGCGGTGCGCGCCAGGTCGTCCCCGGCCCGGGGGACGTCCAGCACGATCACGTGGGCCCCTTCGCGGGCCAGCACCGAGGCCACGGACGCGCCGATGCCCCGGGCGGCCCCGGTGACCAGGGCGGTGCGGCCGGTGAGCGGGGCGTCCCGGTCGGCCTCGGGGTCCGGGGCGGCGCTGGTCAGTTCGATCACCTGGCCGCTGACGTAGGCGGACCGGGGGGAGAGGAGGAAGCGGAGGGTGGACTCGGCGGCCCCCGGCGCGGCCCCGGCCGGAATCCGCACGAGCTGGGCGGTGCGGCCGCGCCCGATCTCCTTGCCCAGCGACCGGACGAAACCCTCCAACGCCTGCTGGGCAGCGGCCTGATGGTGGTCCTCGGTGGACGGGGGCGTGCCGATGACGACGATCCGGCCACCGGGAGCCTGCGACCGTACAACGGGATGCAGGGCCGCGTGCACCTCGGCGAGGCCCCGGGCGGAGGTGACCCCGGTGGCGTCCAGCACGATCCCGGCGGGCCGCGCCGCCTGCGGGTCGACCGTGAGCCCGGTCGCCGCCAGCGCCTTCGCCAGCTCCTCCGTGATCGCCGAGTCGCCGGCGGTCAGGTGCAGCAGCGGCCCGTCCAGGCGCGGGGTCTCCAAGCTCCAGCGACGCAGCGGGGTGGGCTGCGGCAGGCCGAGCCTGCGGGTGAGGAAGCGGCCGGGTGCTGTGCCGGTGAGGTGCAGATAGCGATCGGCCATTGTCCTGACTCCCTGCTCGGTCGTAGATTTACTCTTGAGTAAGGTTACTGAAGAGTCAGGAACTGGTCGAGATGAACAATCCCGGACCGACCGAGACGAGATGGTCACGATGACGAGCCAGGGCCCGTTCGTTCCGCTCCCTGCGCCCCAGCCGCGCCGCGTCGCGGTGATCGGCGGCAGCCGCACCCCCTTCGCCCGCTCCGACGGCCCGTACGCGACCGCCTCCAACCAGGACCTGCTGACGGCCGCGCTGAACGGCCTGGTCGAGCGGTACGGCCTGGCCGGCGACCGGGTCGGGGCGTTCGTCGCGGGCGCGGTCCTCAAGCACAGCCGCGACTTCAACCTGGCCCGCGAGACCGTCCTCGGCTCCGCTCTCGACCCTCGCACACCGGCGTACGACATCCAACAGGCCTGCGGCACCGGCCTCCAGGCGGTCATCGCCGCCGCGAACACCATCGCGCTCGGGTCCGTCGACTCCGCGATCGCGGGCGGCTCCGACACCACCAGCGACGCCCCGCTCGGCGTCAACGACGACCTGCGCCGCATCCTGCTCGCCGCTCGCCGCGCGAAGACGACGGGAGCCCGCCTGGCGGCCCTCGCCGCCGTACGCCCCCGCCACCTCGTCCCGGACATCCCGCGCAACGCCGAACCCCGCACCGGCCTGTCGATGGGCGAGCACGCCGCCGTCACCGCGCGCCGCTGGGCGGTGACCCGTGAGGACCAGGACCTGCTGGCCGCCACGAGCCACCAGCGCCTGGCGGCCGCGTTTGAGCGTGGCTTCCTGGACGACCTGGTGGTCCCGTACCGGGGCCTGGACCGCGACCAGAACCTGCGCCCGGACTCCACGGCCGGGAAACTGGCACGCCTGAAGCCGGTGTTCGGCACCTCCGACCCCAACCCGACCATGACAGCGGGCAATTCGACGCCGCTCACGGACGGGGCGGCGACGGTCCTGCTGGCGACCGAGGAGTGGGCCGAGGAGCGCGGCCTGGAGCCGCTGGCGTACCTCTCCCTCCACGAGACGGGCGCGGTCGACCACGTGGACGGCGACGACGGCCTCCTCATGGCCCCGGCGTACGCGGTGCCGCGCCTGCTGGAGCGGGCCGGGCTCGGCATCGAGGACTTCGACCTGTACGAGATCCACGAGGCGTTCGCCTCCCAGGTGCTGGCCACCCTCGCCGCCTGGGAGAAGCAGGGCCTCGCCCCGGTGGACCGCACCCGCCTGAACGTGGCCGGGTCCTCCCTGGCCACCGGCCACCCCTTCGCCGCGACGGGCGCCCGGATCGTGGCGACGCTGGCGAAGCTGCTGGCGGAGCGGGATGGCCCGGGCCGGGGGCTGATCTCGATCTGCGCGGCGGGCGGTCAGGGGGTGACGGCGATTCTGGAACGCCCGTAGCCCGGTTGTTCTCTTCTTCCCCCTGCCGGACGGACGACCCGGCGAACCGACCCGCCCGACCCCCGAACCGAGGAGCCGCACGTGTCAACGCCATCTTCCGCCGTATCCGCGTCTGCTGTTTCGCTGCCCGTCCTGATCGAGCCGACGAAGAAGCGCGGCCCGGACGGCAGGGTCCAGGAGGTCTCCGTACCGAAGTTCGCACCTACGGTCGAGCGCGGCTCGCTGGCCGAGATCCCGTTCGACAACGCCCGGGAGGCTCCGGCGGACCCGGTCCTCAGCCGCAGGGACGCCGAGGGTGCCTGGCGGGACGTGAGCGCCGCCGATTTCGCCGCCGAGGTGCTGGCGGTCGCCAAGGGCCTGATGGCGGAGGGGCTGCGGGCGGGGGACCGGGTCGCGATCATGGCCCGGACGACGTACGAGTGGACGCTGCTGGACTTCGCGGCGTGGGCGGCCGGCCTGGTGACGGTCCCCATCTACCCGACCTCGTCCGCGTTCCAGGCCCGCTGGATCCTTCAGAACTCGGGCGCGGTGGCGTGCGCGGTGGAGACGAAGGAGCAGGGCCGCCTGATCAGTCAGGAGCGCAAGCAGCTCGGCGACCTGGCCCACCTGTGGCAGTTCGACACGGGGGCGGTCGGCCACCTCAAGTCGCTCGGCAAGGACATCCCGGACGCGGCGGTGGCGGCCCGCCGGGCCACCCTGGAACCGGACAGCCCGGCGACCCTCATCTACACCTCGGGCACGACGGGCCGCCCGAAGGGCTGCGTCCTGACCCACGGCAACTTCTTCGCCGAGGTCGACAACGCGATCGAGCTGCTCCACCCGGTCTTCAAGTCGGTGTCGAAGGACCCGGCCTCCACGCTCCTCTTCCTCCCGCTCTCGCACGTCTTCGGCCGCATGGTGGCGATCGGCTGTATGCGGGCGAGGGTGCGCCTGGGCCATGCGCCGTCGATCCAGACCGAGGACCTCCTCGCCGACCTGGCGGGCTTCCGCCCGACGTTCCTCCTCGCCATCCCCTACGTCCTGGAGAAGGTCTACAACACGGGCCGGGCGACGGCGGAGAAGATGGGCCGGGCGTCGTCGTTCGACCGCGCGGCCCGCATAGCCCAGCGCTACGGCAAGGCGGTCGAGGCCGCCGAACACGGCACGGGCCCGGGCCCCGGCCTCGGTCTGCGCGCCGCCCGCGCGCTGTACGACCCGCTGGTCTACCGCCGCATCCGGGCGGCGCTGGGCGGCAAGGTCCGATACGTGATCTGCGGCGGCTCCCCGCTGGGCCGCCGGCTCGCCGCGTTCTACGAGGGCGCGGGCATCGGCATCTTCGAGGGCTACGGACTCACGGAAACCACGGCCGCCCACACGGTGACCCCGCCGCTCAAACCCCGCCTGGGCACGGTGGGTTGGCCGCTGCCCGGTACGTCGGTGCGCATCGCGGACGACGGCGAGGTGCTGCTTCGGGGCGGCCAGGTGTTCCGGGGCTACTGGGACGGGGAGCGGGCGGAGGTGACCCCGGCGCTCCTGGCGGACGACTGGTTCCCGACGGGCGACCTGGGCGCGCTGGACGAGGACGGCTACCTGACGATCACGGGCCGCAAGAAGGACATCATCATCACGTCGGGCGGCAAGAACGTCACTCCCGCCCCGCTGGAGGACTGGCTGCGCGCGCACCCCCTGGTCAGCCAGTGCATGGTCGTCGGCGACAACCGCTCGTTCATCACCGCCCTGGTCACCCTGGAGCCGGACGGCCTCCATCACTGGCGGCAGATGACGAAGAAGCAGGACATCCCGATGCGCGACCTGGTCCACGACGAGGACCTGCGCACCTTGCTCCAGAAGGCGGTCGACGAGGCCAACCGCCTGGTGTCCCGTGCGGAGTCGATCCGCAAGTTCACGGTCCTGCCGGTGGACTTCACGGAGGAGGCGGGCCACCTGACGCCGTCGCTGAAGCTGAAGCGGGACGCGATCGCGCGGGACTTCTCGGGGGAGATCGAGGGGTTGTACCGGAGGTAGGTCTTTCAGCGGGGGCCGGGGGCCGGGGGCCGGGAGCTCGGGCCCGTTGGGGCGGGGCTCCCGGCCCCGGGCGCTGAACGGAGCACTACTGCGAGCTTCTCGTCGGTGAGATCGGGCAGGGAGAGGTCGGTGAGCGGGACGGCGCTCATGTGGCCGGTGGGGTCTGGAGGGACGTCTTCGTTGCTCAGGGGGACGAGGCGTGCGACGGCCTTGCCGTTCTCGATGACGGTGATGGTCTCGCCGCGTGCTGCCGCCGCCAGGATGTGCGAGGGCCTCTGGATGACTTCGCGGGCCGTGACCTTCATGCGCTCCATGGTGCTGCTTCGGGCCCGATGACGCGACCAGCATGGTGCGAGGCGGCGGGAGCGTGGCTCCGGGCGGCACTCTGTTCCGGCCACCGAACTTGCGGCACCCTGGTGCCGTTCAACTCGCGTAGATCCTGCGGCACTCAGCACTTCGCACTCGCACCCCGCGCTCCACCGCCCGGTTGCCGACCCGAAGGGTTCCTCGCCCATGCGACGCTCCACCCGTACCAGCCTGCTGGCCCTGTTGGCGCTCCTCGGAGGCCTGCTCACCGTCACCGCCACCGCGTCCCCCGCAGCGGCCGCCCCGAACTTCAAGGCACCCTACGCCTGTGGCCAGCAGTGGACCTACAGCCATCACTCCGCCGAGGTCAGACAGGCTCTCGACTTCGTCCGCACCGACGGCGGGAGTACGGCCGGCTCCCCGGTCCTCGCCTCGGCCGCCGGGACCGCGTACCGCTACTCGCAGCCGAGCGGTGCGGGCAACTACATCGCGATCGAGCACGGCGGCGGCTGGAAGACGTACTACTTCCACCTGGCCGCGTTCTCCGTCGCCAACGGGGCCCAGGTCGTCCAGGGCCAGCAGATCGGCACCACCGGGTCCACCGGGAACAGCTCCGGCGCGCACATCCATTACGAGCAGCTCTACAACGGCGTCGGCCAGAACATCGTGATCAACGGCCGGTCCCTGGCTCCGTATCCGGGCTCGTACTACAACAAGTACCTGATGAGCGACAACGGTTGTGGTGGCGGGGGCGGCACGTACTGGGTCGACACCTTCGCCAACGCCACCGGCTACGCCGCCGCCAACACGGCCGACGCGCAGGGCGTCCTGAACGTCGGTACCAACTACGTGTACTGCAAGGTGTGGGGAGCGAGGGTCGGCACGGCGAGCCAGTTCAACCACTGGTGGCTGCGCACCGACCTCGACGTCGTGTATGCGGGCAAGAACGGCCGCAACGCGTACGTCTCCGCGTACTACCTCTCCCGCTGGGGCAACGACGAGGCCCGCGACAACAACGGGGCGGTCATCCCGAACTGCTAGCTGATGTGCGGCCCCCTGCCCCAGGCGCGGGGCAGGGCGGCGCGCTGCATGGCGCGGTGACACCCTCGCGGTGTGGCGCAAAACCCGTCGATCATCGTTCGCGTGGCCTGGCACCCTGGCCGTAAGGGCCCGACGGCAGCAGATCCGCGGGCAGGGCGTCACGAAGGAGCGGCCGGATGGCGACTGTCGTCGATCTGATCACCTACCCCGTCAAGGGCTGCGCGGGAACGTCCGTGAGCAGCACGCAGCTGACCCCGGCGGGCCTCGCGCACGACCGAAGCTTCATGGTCGTCGGCGTCGACGGGGTCTACCGCACCCAGCGCCGCGACCCCCGTCTCGCCCTCGTACGGCCCACCGTCAGCGCCGACGGCAGCCGGATCACGCTCGCCTCCGCCGAGCCGGAGGGCGGTGACGGCGTGGTGCTCGGGGACCTGTGCGTGGACGTCACCACCTCCGCCGCCCGGCGCGACGTGGACCTCTTCGGCGCGACGTACCAGGGCATCGACCAGGGCGATGAGGCCGCCGCCTGGCTCTCGGACGTCCTCGCCGCCCCGAGCCGTCTGGTCCGTGTGCCGCCGGAGCACGACCGGAAGACCGATGGCCTGACCCCCGGCACCTCCGGTTACGCCGACAGCAGCGCCGTCCACCTGCTGTCCCGCTCCTCCCTCGCCCGCCTGCACACGCGGATGGCCGAGCGCGGCGCCCCGCCCCTGGCCATGGACCGCTTCCGCCCGAACATCGTCATCGACAGCCACCCCGAGGGAGCCCACGGCGAGCACGGGGAGGACTGGGCGGCGGAACCCCACGCCGAGGACCGGATCCGCCGCATGACCATCGGCGCGTCCGAGCTCGGCTACACCAAGCTCGCCGTGCGCTGCGCGGTCACCCTGGTCGACCAGGAGGCCGGGGCCCGGGGCGGGCCGGAGCCGTTGCGTACGCTCGCGGGCTACCGGCGTTTCTCGGCAGGCGGGGTGGTGTTCGGCGCGAAGTTCGCCGTGGTGCGGCCGGGGAAGCTGTCGGTGGGCGACGAGGCGGCCGTCCAGGAGTGGGGCGACGCGGAGGCGTGACGCCGCGTGCCGCCCCGGGGGTGGGTCACTCGAAGAACTTCAGGCTCCACCCCTTGTCGGACGTGGGGCCGGGCACGTCGGCCCGCGAGTAGGTGGTGTCGCCCCACCAGGCGAACGTGCCGGTGTACCAGTGTCGGTTGGCCCAGGAGTACGGGGTGCCCTTCGCGACCGCGTGGTACATCGACGGGAACCTCGGGCCGGCGGGCGGGCTGGTGTTGATGTCGCCGTGCAGCAGGACGAAGGTGTGGTGGCCGGGCCCGTTCACGTGCAGCGTCGGGTCCCAACCGGCCATCATCGTGGCGTGGTTGGAGCCGAAGAGGCAGCCGTTCGACTTGTACCAGTCCCATACGTACGTGGGGTCGCCTCCCTTGCGCAGCCGCAGGTCGGCCAGGCAGTACTGCTCGCTCCAACTGCCGTTGGCGGAGTACGCGATGTGCAGCTGCCCGTTCGGGTCCTTGATGGCCTCGGGACTCTCGTTGATGAAGGGGTTACCGACCACCCGCTCCCAGCTCTCGCGCGGCTGCGAGATGACGTACCGCGCGCCGGTGGACTGGGTCGGGCTGCTCATCCGGGCGATGTAGAGGTTCTGCTCGACGTTGGTGTCGCCCGCCCACCCGGACCAGACGAACCAGCGCTGCCCCTCGAAGGTGAACAGGGTGCCGTCGATGGCCCATTTGTTGTCGGGCAGGGCGAGTTGGGTCTCGGCCCCGTACCCGCTGTCCGGCGAGGCCGAGCTGATGACGAACATGCGGTGGGCGGGCCCGACACCGGCCGTGAAGTAGATGTAGTACCGCCCGCCGTCCATCACGATCTCGGGGGCCCAGACCTCCCCGCGGCCCCGGCTGTCCGTCCAGACCTGCCGGGCGGGCGCGGTGGCCAGCCCGTCCGTGGACGACGCCTGCCGTACGACGATGCCGCCGCCGGTCGACTGGACCCCGACGTACGTACTGCCCACCCGCAACACGCTCGGGTCGGCCGCACGCAGACCGGTCTGCCCCTGCGGAGCCGACTCAGGGGCGGGCGGCGCGCCCTGGGCGGTTCCGGGAGGCGACAGGAAGAGCGTCGCGGCGAGGGCGCCGGCCAGCGCGAGCACGCCGAGGCCGGACGAGCGGCGGAGGAGTCTCTTGGGCTTGCTCATTGCCTTGCTCATGGGCTCGCTCCTGGGCGGGGGGATTCGATGACGGCGACGGCGACGAGGCGGTGACGGCGATGGCGATTTACATCGATAGAAGAGCGCTCTCGCAGAATCGCGTCAGGGGGTGCCCCTGTCAATGGCCTGGAGGCACGCGTCAGGGCTCGAAAAGATGCGATGCCATGTACGCAGTCTGTGTACGGTGCCGAAGTGATCGACTTCGATGGTGCTTGGTCGGGTGCGGAGGCCGCGCGGCGGTTGGCGGAGGCGGACTGCTGTGAGGTAGCTCCAGGACTCACGGGGGAAGAATTCAGCCGGATCGAGGCGACCTACGGGTTCGAGTTCTCCCCGGAGCACCGTGCCTTCCTGGCGGCAGGGCTGCCGGTCGCCTCACCTCCCGAGGACGGTGCGACGTGGCAGCAGCCCTGGCCCGACTGGCGTCACGCGGATGTGGAAGACCTGCGCCATCGACTCGAGTGGCCGGCACGAGAAGTGCTGGACGACGTCGCTCGTGGCAGTTGGCATCCGGCCCTTGGGGCGCGTCCCACCGCCGGTGACGAGGCGGTGGAGGCGGCCCGAGCGGTACTTGTACGAGCGCCGCAACTCGTTCCCGTCTACGCACACCGCTTCATACCCGCGGGCCGCGACACTCCGGGACATCCGGTTCTGTCGGTGTGGGGAACCGACATCATCTGCTACGGCCACGATCTGGCCGACTACATCGTCCGCGAGTTCGGCGAGGTCGACGAGGACGCGCCCTGGGCTCCGCGGGCGTCCGTGCCGTTCTGGAAGGACTTCCTCGGCTGAGATGGCCACCGGCGTGGGCCCGCGCCGGTTCACCTGTGGATCCCGCCCCCTCGAGTGAGCACAGGCCGCCGGAGGCGACGTGCTGATTACCTCGGACGTCATTGATGCCCTTCGTGGTGCCGCCTACGTTCAGCACCGTTCGGCGGCCCCACGGAGGGGCCGCTCCGGTATCCGGGCAACTCCCCGGTGCACGAGAGGAAGACGGCCATGGCTTCTACGCAGTACGACGGGGTCACCTCATACGCGAGGGCGACGGGATCCGACGGGTTCGCGAGGCTGGCGCTCAAGCTGGACGCGGTGGCCACCGGCCTCAACGGCATCGCGTACCTGGCACTCGCCACGGTCCTCGACTCCTTCTTCGGCATCACGACGGCGGTCCAGTACCCGGTCGGCGCGTTCCTGCTCCTCTACTCGCTGGGAGTCCTCGCCATCGGGACGCGCAAGGAGATCAACCGCACGGGACTGACGGCGGTCATCGTGGCGAACCTGCTGTGGGTGGTGCTCAGCGTGGTGGCAGTGATCTCCGGCGCGCTGTCTCCGACCGGCGTCGGCGCGGTCTGGATCGTGCTGCAGAGCCTGACGGTCGGCGGCTTCGCAGCCCTCCAGTACGTCGGGCTCAAGCGGCTGTGAGCTCATCGGGATGCGGAGATCGTCGTCGAGGACGTCTCCTGGTTGCCCCCTCCCTGCTCAGCGCTGGGACGACCACCTGTCGGCGGAGTGAGCGCGGTTTCCTCCGGTGGGCGACGACGGGGCTGGAGTCGGCGGCTCATCCCTCACCGGAGAAGTGAAATCACCGTGACGACCGGACACAGAGGATCCCGGCACGGGATCACGCGGGGGCGCGACGGGCGTTGCACCGGACGGGAGGGGACCCGAGCGGAGTCAGCGCCCTTCGTCCCTCGCCGCTCGTCCGAGGGGCGCACCTCCCACGAGCAGGGCGTGTCAGCGGGACGTGAGAGGGTCCGCCCAGGAGGACCGGGGAGCTGCGGAAGGCAGGGAGCAGACGGTGGAAGAGTTGCCGGAAATCATTCGGGCCGATGAGTGGGTGCCGCTCGTCATCCGGACCGACTACACCGATGACGCCGCCTGGCGAGAGGTCGTGTCCGAGCTGCGCCGCGTCGCCGAGGTCGAGCATGAGTGGGAGTCGGCGGCGCACCTGGTCGACGACCGACGGTGGGACGGGGTCACTCGTGACGAGGCCCTTGCCGCGGCGGCTCGGGACGAGGAGCTGAGCCTGGTGTTCCTCGCCGACGGCGTCACCATGCGCTCGCCCTTGCGTCCACTGCTCGCCCTCGACCTGGGCGCTGACGATGACGAGGACCTCGACCCGGTGTACTACCAGGAACTCATCGACTCACCGCCGCCCCGCGAGGTGCGTGTCGTGCCGGACGCCGTGCACATGGTCCACGGGAATCTCCAGCTGGCGAACGTGGACTTTCCGGAATTCGCGGAGGAAGCGGCCGGCGATCCGGACGGGGTCGTCCGGGACCTGGTGACCGTCGCCGGCGGGCCCGGGGCTTGAGACAGCCGGCCACAGTTACGCCGCCGGGCCTCCTCGGTAGCGGCGCTTGTCGAGGAGAACGCCCATGTCCGGGCCGCCATCCCGGGCGATGTCCTGCAGGTCGTGAAGGGTGTCAATGCGGCGGTCGCGTTCGGCTGAGGAGGTCATGCCGCCCCCGCGATCCCGTCCAGCCGCGCCCGCAGCTCCGGCGTGAGCTCGATGTCCGCCGCCGCCGTGTTCTCCTCCAGGTGGGCGATGCTCGACGTGCCCGGGATCGGGAGCATCACCGGGGAGTGGTCCAGCAGCCAGGCCGGGCAGACCTGGGTGGGGGTGGCGTCCGGTTCGGCGGCGATCGCCGCCACCTCCGCGCGGTCGCCCGCCTTGCCCCAGGCGACCGTGCGCCACGGCAGAAACGCGATGTCCGCCGCCTCGCACGCCGCGAGGACCGGTTCGTGTTCGCGGTCGGTCAGGTTGTAGCGGTTCTGGACGCTCGCGATGTCAACGAATCCCCGGGCCTCGGCCAGTTCGGCGGCCGACACCTCGGACAGGCCGATGCGGGCCACCTTGCCCTCGTCGCGCAGGTCCCGCAGAGTGCCGAGCTGCTCGGCGAGCGGGGTCTCCGGGTCGATGCGGTGGAGCTGGAGCAGTTCGAGGCGGTCGACGCGGAGGCGGCGCAGGGCGTGGTCCACCTCCGTGCGCAGGGACTGCGGGCGTCCGTTCAGGGCCCACTCGCCCGCCTCGGCGGAGCGGAGCACACCGACCTTCGTGGTGATCAGGAGATCTTCGGGTAGGGGTGCAGCGCCTCGGCCAGGACCTCCTCGTTGGCCCCGTTTCCGTACATGTGGGCCGTGTCTATCAGCGTGATGCCGAGGTCGACCGCCCGGCGGGCCACCGCGATGGCCGACGGTCGGTCCTCGGGCTTCTCGGTGGGCAGGTGCATGGCGCCGAAGCCGAGCCGCCCCACGGTCAGGTCTCCGCCGATACGGAACGTCGTCGATGGCATGGTTTCTGAAATCCCCCTTGTTCGGTCGCTCTTGACAAACCAGGGGGTGTCCAGGGGGAGTGAGTGTCAGGGCGCTTCGGGGCCCTGGAGGATCTGGAGGCAGTTGCCCACCGGGTCCACGATCGTGGAGAAGAACCAGCCCTCCCCGATGTCCTCGACCGGGCGCAGCCACGTCACCCCGAGGGAGCCGAGGTGCCGCTCGGCCGCCCGGATGTCGCGCACGGTGATGTTGATCAGGTGCCGGCCCGGTTCGGCGGCCTGGTCCGCCACGTCGTCCCGTTCGTCGAAGCCGATGATCGCGCCGGGGCCGACGATCAGGAGGTGCTCCGCCCAGCGGGCGCCGAGCGGCTCCAGCGCGGCACGGTACCAGGCGATCAGGGCGTCGGAGTCCGTGCTGCCGAGGATGACCCCCAGGCCGGTGATGGTGTCGATGCTGCTGGTGCTGTCGGCGTCTTCGCTGGTGGAGGCGTTCATGGTGGTCCTCGCTCGGTCGGGGCCGGTCTGCCGGTCGCGCCGGGAGCCGGGCCGTCCCGGTCGCTCGGCGCGTCCCACCACTCATGACCCGCCCCGAGCCCGAAACTCATCGGTGCTCGCCGCCGGAGCATCCCTCAATGGGGCCAGACTGGCGGATCCGTGACGAAGTGGCCGCCGAGACGGGTCTGCGCCGGGTCGGCCGGGTCCGGCTCGCCCTGTTCGGCGATGAGCGTTGCCGCGTACGGCTCCGAGTCGTCCTGCGGCGTGTAGCCGAGGGCACGCGCCGACGTCAGGTCCCACCACAGGCGGGTGTTGGCGGAGGAGCCGTGGACCACGGTGTGTCCGACGGCCTCGGCGGTGAGTGCGGCGTGGAAGAGGCGGGCGCCGTCGCCGGGGCTCATCCACAGGGACAGCATGCGCACCGAGGTGGGTTCCGGGAAGCAGCTCCCGATCCGTACCGAGACGGTCTCGACTCCGTGCTTGTCCCAGTAGAGCTGGGCCAGGTCCTCGCCGAAGCACTTCGACAGGCCGTAGAAGGTGTCGGGCCGATGCGGGGCGCCTTCCGGGATCGGCGGGTTTCCGGGGAGCGGTAGCGGTGTGTGCCCGACGGCGTGGTTGGAGGAGGCTGCCACGATGCGCCGGACGCCTTCCTCGCGGGCGGCCTCGTAGAGGTGGTACGTGCCTTCGATGTTGGCGCGGAGGATCTTGTCGAACGTGGACTCCAGTGAGATGCCCGCCAGGTGGATGACCGCGTCCACTCCACGCACGGCCTCGCGCAGTGCGTCCCGGTCGTTCAGGTCGGCGGTGATCGCGTCGGGCGCGCCGTCCACCGGGGCCAGGTCGTACAGCCGCAGGTCGTATCCGTATGCGGGCAGCAGCCCCCGCATCAGGGTGCCGAGGCCGCCTGCGGCACCGGTGAGCAGGACGGTACGGGNCCGCAGGTCGTATCCGTATGCGGGCAGCAGCCCCCGCATCAGGGTGCCGAGGCCGCCTGCGGCACCGGTGAGCAGGACGGTACGGGGAGCGGTCATACGGGGGTCTCCTCAGGGCGATGCGGTGCGGCGCGGCATCGGGCGGTCGGGCGTCGTGACGCCCTCGGCCTTCAAGGCCGTGGACCGCATTCGCATACGTGGACAAGCTAAGAAGTCCGCGAGGTTACGTCAAGAGCCGCGCGGAGCCGGAAAGTTGTTCTGTCCGAAGCGTTGACGAAGCATTCCGGGCGGCCCTAACTTCATCGCGTCGTACTTCGTACGTCATATATGAGACGCGATATGCGAGATGTGAGAGCCCGTCACCCATGACCTTTGCGCCCGCCCCGAACCCGTCCCGGACCCAGTACGTGCTGGAGGCCATCAAGCACGCCATCCTCACCGCGCAGCTGAGACCGGGACAGGCGCTGGTCGAGACGGAACTGGCCACGCAGTTCGGGGTGTCCAAGACGCCTGTGCGCGAGGCGCTGAAGACACTCGCGGGCACGGGGCTCGTGGTGATGAACCAGTACAAGGGCGTCACCGTCCGGCTCGTCGACGCGACGATGGCCCGGGAGGTGTACGACGTACGCCTGCTCCTGGAGCCGGAGGCGCTGCGCCGGTCCGTCAACCGCAAGGCCTCGCTGGAGGCGGCTCAGGAGGCCCTGGAGCGGGCCGACTCGGCGCTCGACACGGCCGACAGGTCGCTGGCCAACCGGGACTTCCACCGGGCCCTGTACCTGCCCTGCGGCAATCCGCTGCTCGCCCGGATGCTCGACGAGGTCCGCGACCAGGCGGCCCTCGTGTCCACCGTGGCCTGGTCGGCCGTCCCTTCCTGGGAGCGCGAGGCGGCCGAGCACCGGGAGATTCTGCGGCTCGCCCTCACCGAGGACGCGGAGGCCGCCGCGGGGGCTCTCCACCACCACATCGCATCGTTCGTACGCCGTGCCTTCCCCGACGACGAGGAAGGGGGCGGCGCCGCGTGAACCGTCTGCTGGAACCGCACCACCACCAGCACTCCGACGAAAGGCCGGTCCGCATGGACTTCTCTCCGCTGAAGGCGGCCCTCGCAGACGCTGTGGCGATTCCCGTGACCCCGTTCGCCGAGGACGGCGGCATCGACACCGCGACCCACCGCGTCCTGACGCGCAGGCTGCTCGACGGCGGTGTCCGCATCGTCACCCCGAACGGCAACACCGGGGAGTTCTACGCGCTCACCCCCGACGAGCGGCGCCTGGTCACCGAGCTGACCGTCGAGGAAGTCGCCGGACGCGCCACCGTCCTGGTGGGCGTCGGCCACGACGTACCGACCGCCGTCGCCGCCGCCGAGCACGCCGCCGCGGCCGGCGCGGCGATGGTGATGGTTCACCAGCCGGTGCACCCGTACATCGCCCAGGAGGGCTGGGTCGACTACCACCGGGCGATCGCCGAGGCCGTTCCGGAGCTCGGAGTCGTCCCGTACATCCGTAACCCGCTGCTCGCCGGAGACCGGCTCGCCGCTCTCGCCGACAGCTGCCCCAACGTCATCGGCGTGAAGTACGCCGTCCCCGACGCGGCCCGCTTCGGCGCCTTCGCCCGCGACGCCGGACTGGAGCGGTTCGTCTGGGTCGCCGGCCTCGCCGAGCTGTACGCCCCCTCCTACTTCGCCACCGGCGCCACCGGCTTCACCTCCGGTCTCGTCAACGTCGCCCCGGCCGTCTCCCTCGACATGCTGGAAGCGCTGCGCGCCGGGGACTACGTGGCGGCGATGAAGGTGTGGGAGCGCATCCGCCGCTTCGAGGAGCTCCGGGCCGAGGAGCAGTCCGCCAACAACGTCTCGGTCATCAAGGAGGCCCTGTCCGTGCTCGGTCTCTGCCGCCGCGAGGTCCGCGCGCCGAGCCGGGTCCTGCCCGAGGAGCGGCGTGCCGAGGTCGCCGAGCAGATAGCCGAGTGGTCCTTGTGACAGACGACCGGAAGTCGGGCCCCGTCGGGCCCGAAGAGCTGCGCAGCCACCAGTGGTACGGCACCGACGGCCTGCGCTCCTTCAGCCACCGGGCCCGCACCCGCCAGCTCGGCTACCTCCCCGAGGAACACCTCGGCAAGCCGGTCATCGCCGTCCTCAACACCTGGTCCGACATCAACCCCTGCCACTCCCACCTGCGCGACCGGGCGCAGGCGGTGAAGCGGGGCGTCTGGCAGGCGGGCGGATTCCCGCTGGAGTTCCCGGTCTCCACCCTCTCGGAGACTTTCCAGAAGCCGACCCCCATGCTCTACCGCAACCTGCTGGCGATGGAGACCGAGGAACTGCTCCGCTCGTATCCCGTCGACGGCGCCGTCCTGCTGGGCGGCTGCGACAAGTCGACGCCCGCGCTGCTGATGGGCGCGGCGTCCGTGGACCTGCCGACCGTCTTCGTGCCGGCCGGGCCGATGCTGCCGGGCCACTGGCGCAACGAGATCCTCGGCTCGGGCACGGACATGTGGAAGTACTGGGACGACCGACGGGCCGGGCTCATCGGCGACTGCGAGATGGGCGAGCTGGAGAACGGCCTCGCCCGGTCGGCGGGCCACTGCATGACGATGGGCACCGCCTCCACGCTGACGGCCGCCGCAGAGGCGCTCGGCGTCACCCTGCCCGGGGCCTCCTCCATCCCGGCCGTCGACTCCGGGCACGACCGGATGGCCGCCGGATCCGGCCTGCGGATCGTCGAACTCGTACGGCAGCGGACGAAGTTGTCGCACATCCTCACCGCCGACGCCTACGAGGACGCCGTCGCCACCGTTCTGGCGCTGGGCGGTTCCACCAACGCCGTCATCCACCTGATCGCCATGGCGGGGCGCTCCGGCGTCAAGCTCACGCTGGACGACTTCGACCGCATCGCCCGTACGGTGCCCGTCCTCGCCGATCTCCGTCCCGGCGGACGGTACTTGATGGAGGACTTCCACTTCGCCGGCGGGCTGCCCGGGTTCCTGACCCGGCTCACCGACGTCCTGCACCTGGACCGGCCCACGGTCGCGCACAGCACCCTGCGCGAACAGCTCGACGGGGCGGCCGTCCACAACAGCGCCGTCATCCGCGAGCGCACGGAACCGGTGGCCGAGGAGGGCGGGGTGGCGGTGCTGCGCGGCAACCTCTGCCCCGACGGCGCGGTCATCAAACACGTCGCCGCCGAGCAGCACCTGCTGCGGCACACCGGGCCCGCCGTCGTCTTCGACGACTACCGGGAGCTGCAGCGCACGATCAACGACCCGGCCCTGGCGCTCACCCCGGACCACGTCCTCGTGCTGCGCAACGCCGGGCCCAAGGGCGGCCCCGGCATGCCCGAGTACGGCATGCTGCCGATCCCGGACTACCTGCTGAAGCAGGGGGTGCGGGACATGGTGCGGATCTCCGACGCCCGGATGAGCGGCACCAGTTACGGGGCGTGCGTCCTGCACGTCGCGCCCGAGTCGTTCGTCGGCGGGCCCCTCGCCATGGTCCGCACCGGCGACCTCATCACCCTGGACGTCGAGGCCCGCCTGCTCCACCTCGGCGTCGACGACGAGGAGTTGGGGCGGCGCCGTGCCGCGTGGAGCCCGCCGCCCGCCCGCTACGGGCGCGGCTACGGGGCGCTGTACCAGGACGAGATCACCCAGGCCGACACCGGATGCGACTTCGCGTTCCTGGCCCGGCAAGGAGAAGTGCCCGACCCGTACGTGGGGTGAGCCAGGCGCACGGGGGCTCCGCGCGACGGGGCGCCCGGGCCGCCCAGCGGTCACGAGAAAGCGCTTGCCGCCGGGTGCGGCGGCACGCCCGCACACGGATGCGACAACAGAGCGCACACCAGCAGGTCCGCACATCCAGCGCATCGAGCGCGTACCGAGATCGGAGACGTGTCATGGCCCAACCCGCCGCCGTGGCCACCCCGCCGCCCAAGACGCCCCGGCGCCGCACGGCGACACCCCGCCGCCTGCCGTACCTGCTGATCGCGCCCGCCGGCCTGCTGATGCTGGGCTTCATCGCCTACCCGGTACTCAGCGTCTTCTACTACAGCCTGCAGGACTACAACGTCACCAAGCCGTGGCGGAACGGCTTCGCCGGACTCGACAACTTCCGGCGGATCTTCACCGAGGACGACCAGTTCTGGTCGACGCTCGGCTTCAGCGCCCAGTGGGTCTTCACCCAGGTCTCCCTGCAGCTCGTGCTCGGCCTCGCGCTGGCATTGATCGTCAACCAGACCTTCATCGGCCGGGGCATCTCCCGGGCCATGGTCTTCTCGCCCTGGGCCGTGTCCGGTGTGCTGACCAGCACCATCTGGATCCTGCTCTACAACTCCTCGACGGGCTTCAGCCGTTACCTCGCGGACGCCGGGATCGGGGAGTACGGCACCTCGGTGCTCTCGGACACCGGAACCGTCTTCTGGGCGGCCACGGTCACCGAACTCTGGCGCGGCGTGCCCTTCTTCGCCATCCTCATCCTCGCCGACCTCCAGTCCGTCTCCAAGGAGCTGTACGAGGCGGCGTCGGTCGACGGCGCGGGCAGGCTCCGTCAGTTCTTCCACATCACGCTGCCGCACCTGCGCGACGCGATCATCCTGGCCACCCTGCTGCGAGGGGTCTGGGAGTTCAACAACGTCGACCTGCTCTACACCCTCACCGGCGGCGGACCGGCGGGCGAGACCACCACGCTGCCGCTCTACGTCGCCAACACCGGCATCGAGGGACACGACTTCGGATACGCCTCCGCGCTGACGACCGTCGCCTTCGTGATCCTCCTCTTCTGCTCGATCGTCTATCTGCGCCTGAGCAAGTTCGGAGGCGACCACAAGTGACCGCCGTACTCACCGAGAAGAACGGCGCCGCCCGGCCGTCCGCCCGCCCCGGCGGTACGCCGCCCGCCGCGCGCCGCCGCACCGGACGGGAACGCTCCTACGACGAGGTACCGCGCTGGCAGATCTATCTGCCGCTCGGCCTCTACCTGCTGTTCACGCTCATCCCGTTCTACTGGATGCTCCTGTTCGCCCTGCGGCCCGCCGGCTCCACCGCGCTGGTGCCGTGGCCGATGACCGGGGAGCACTTCTCCAAGGTCTGGAACGAGCGCAGCTTCGCCGTCTTCTTCCAGAACAGCATGATCGTCGGCGTCGCCACCCTGATCGCCACCACCCTGGTCGCCCTGGCCGGCGGGTACGCCCTGGCCCGGTTCGACTTCAAGATCAAGGGCGCGTTCATGCTGGCGCTGCTCTGCTCGCAGTTCATTCCCGGCGCCCTGATGCTCGTGCCGCTCTTCGAGATCTTCCGGAACCTCCAGATGATCAACTCCCTGTGGAGCGTCGTCATCGCGGAGACCGTCTTCCAGCTCCCTCTGTCGATCATCCTGATCAGCGGGTTCATCAAGAACGTCCCGGTCACCCTGGAGGAGGCCGCCTGGGTCGACGGGTGTTCGCGCCTCACCGCCTTCCGGGCGGTCGTCCTGCCGCTGCTGCGCCCCGGGCTCATCGCCGTCGGCTCCTTCGCCTTCGTCCACAGCTGGAACCACTTCCTGTTCGCGCTGATGTTCCTCAGCGAACAGGACAAGCAGACGATCCCGGTCGGCCTCAACACGCTGATCGGTGCGGACAGCGTCGACCTCGGCGCGCTCGCGGCGGGAGGGGTCATCGCCGCGGTGCCCGTCGTGATCGTCTTCGCGTTCATCCAGAAGTGGCTCGTCACGGGCTTCAGCGCGGGTGCGGTGAAGGGATGACCGACCACCTGACCGCCACCGCCTCGACCGGTATCGCCGGCCCGGCCGCCGCGCCGCTCCCCGTCGTGCTGGCCGGCGCCCGGGGACACGGCCGCTGGCACCTGGCCAACCTCCGCAGGCTCCAGCACCAGGGCCGGGTGCGGCTGGCCGGGATCTGCGAGCTGGAGCCGCTGACTACCGACGAACTGTCGGCCTTCGGCCTCCTCGACGGCGACACACCGGAGCAGTCCGCCGACTTCGGGGCGCTCCTCGACTCGACCGCAGCCCGTGCCGCCGTCGTCTGCACCCCCATCCCGACCCACACCGACCTGGCCCTGACCGCCGCGTCCCGGGGCGTCCACCTCCTGCTGGAGAAGCCGCCCGCCGCGAGCTGGGCCGCCTACGCGCGGATGGCCGACGGGGTCCGGCGGGCGGGCATCGCCTGTCAGGTGGGCTTCCAGTCGTTCGGTTCGCACGCCGTGCCCGCCGTCCAGGAACTGGTCCGCACCGGGGCGATCGGGAACCTCACCGGGATCGGCGCCGCCGGGGCCTGGGTCCGCGACGACGCCTACTTCCGTCGGGCACCCTGGTCCGGCCGGCGCCGGATCGGCTCCACCGACGTGGTCGACGGCGTGCTCACCAACCCGCTGGCCCACGCCGTGGCCACCGCGCTCGAACTCGCCGACCGGGGCGCCGCCGAGGACGTCCTGTCCGTCGAGACCGAGCTGTTCCGGGCCCATGACATCGAGGCGGACGACACCAGCTGCGTCCGCGTCACCACCACCGGCGGCCTCCCCGTCACCGTCGCCGCCACCCTCTGCGCCGCACAGGCGGGGGAGCCCTACGTGATCGTCCACGGCGACCGGGGCCGGATCACCTTCTGGTACAAGCAGGACCGCGTCCTGGTCCAGCGCGCCGGCCACGGCCCCGAGGAGAGCGTCCACGGCCGGACCGACCTCCTGGAGAACCTGGTCGACCATCTGGAGCACGGCACGGCGCTCCTGGTGCCGCCGGAGCGCACGGGAGCGTTCATGCGGGTCGTCGAGGCCGTCCGGACGGCCCCCGA
Source organism: Streptomyces sp. man185 (assembly GCA_002551355.1). Taxonomy (GTDB): domain Bacteria; phylum Actinomycetota; class Actinomycetes; order Streptomycetales; family Streptomycetaceae; genus Streptomyces. The sequence continues at coordinate 58,835 of NTHE01000019.1, forward strand.
TCCGGTCGCCCTGCCCGCCGACGCCTGGGAGACCCGGTACGACGCCCCCGGCGGGGGTGCGCGGCGCACGGTGCACGGCATCGACAGCCTGGTCGCGGCCGGGGCCGAATCCCTCGCCCTCTACTCGGAGCTGGGCGCCGACTGGGCCCGCAGCAGCGAGGTGGCGGCCTCATGACCCGACCCGCAGCGGCCTCGTCCGCCGCTTCGCCCGCGCTCCTCGAATGCGCCGGACGCACGGTCGCCCACTACGGCCACGGTTCCGCCGCGGACGGCCGCCCCCGCCTGCACCCGGTCACCACGCTCGCCGGCCGTACGGTCACCCAGGAACGCCCCGCCGACCACCGGCACCACCTGGGCGTCTCCATCGCGGTGCCCGACGTGGCCGGCCGCAACTTCTGGGGCGGGCGCACCTACGTCCGGGGGCAGGGGCCCACCGAGCTCGACAACCACGGCGCCCAGCGCTGCCTCGGCCTGGAGCAGCACGGACCCGGCGGGTTCACGCAGTCGCTCGCCTGGGAGGCGGACGGCGTCGAGCTGCTGCGCGAGTACCGTTCGGTGGAAGCGGTCGAACTCTCCGGCTTCGCATGGGCGTTGGATCTCTCCTTCGCCCTCACCAACCCCTCGGCGGGGGGCCTCTCCATCGGCAGCCCGGCGACCAACGGCCGCCCCGGCGCCGGGTACGGCGGCTTCTTCTGGCGCGCCCCCAAGGAGGCCGCGCCGCCGGACGTGTTCACCGCCGACCAAGAGGGCGAGGCGGCGGTGCACGGCCGGGCCGCCGACTGGCTCGCCCTCGCCGGGGACGGCTGGACCCTCGTCTTCGCCGGGGCGAGCGAGAAGACACGGCGCGACCCGTGGTTCGTGCGGACGGCCGAGTACCCGGGCGTCGGCTCCTCCCTCGCGGCGGACGAACGGCTGCCCGTGCCCGCCGGAGCCACCGTCGTACGCCGGATCGTCACGGTCGTCGCCGACGGCAGGCTGGACCGGGAGACCGCCGCCGGATATGTCCGACGGGCGGTGACCTCGTGAACCGGCCCTGGACCGCCGACCTCGGGAACGGCTCTTACCGCAATCCCGTGCTGAACGCGGACTGGTCCGACCCGGACGTCGTCCGGGTCGGTGCGGACCACTACCTCACCGCGTCCAGCTTCGGCCGGGCCCCGGGGCTGCCGCTCCTGCACTCCCGCGACCTGGTCAACTGGACGCTCGTCGGGAACGCCCTGGACCGTGTCGAGCCCGCCGACGACTTCGCCCGGCCCCGCCACGACGCCGGGGTGTGGGCACCCTCCCTGCGGCACCACGCCGGCCGGTTCTGGATCTTCTGGGGCGACCCCGACCACGGCGTCCAGCAGATCAACGCGGAACACATCGAAGGGCCGTGGAGCGCCCCGCACCTGCTCAAGCCCGGCCGGGGGTTCATCGACGCCTGCCCGCTGTGGGACGAGGAGACCGGCGAGGCCTACCTCGTCCACGCGTGGGCCAGGTCCCGCTCCGGGATCAAGAACCGCCTCACCGGGCACCGTATGAGCGTCGACGGGCGCGAACTCCTCGACGCGGGCCGGACCCTGGTCGACGGCGACCGGCTACCCGGCTGGTTCACCCTGGAAGGCCCCAAGCTCCACCGCCACGACGGCCACTTCTGGATCTTCGCCCCGGCGGGCGGGGTGGAGACCGGCTGGCAGGGCGCGTTCCGGTCGAGGGAGTTCTTCGGGCCGTACGAGGAACGCGTCGTGCTGTCCCAGGGGCGCACCGACGTCAACGGGCCGCACCAGGGTGGCTGGGTCCGGACCGCCGCCGGCGAGGACTGGTTCCTGCACTTCCAAGCACGCGGGGCGTACGGGCGGGTCGTCCACCTCCAGCCCATGCGCTGGGACGCGGAGGGCTGGCCCGTCATCGGTGACGCGGGCGAACCCGTCGCCACGCACCCCAAACCGGCCGTCCCCGAGCAGCCCGTGACGGCGCCGGCGGTGGACGACGACTTCCCCGGCGGCGCCCACGGCAAGCAGTGGCAGTGGACGGCCAACCCACGGCCCGGCGCGTGGATCGAGCAGTCAGAGCAGTCAGAGCAGTCAGAGCAGTCAGAGCAGTCCGAGGACTCCGGGCACTCCGGTCCCTCCGCGGACGGGCTGCGGCTCACCTGCGTACGCACGGCGGACGCGCACGACCTGCGGCTGCTGCCCAACGTGCTGGTCCAGCGCCTGCCCGCCGAGGAGTTCACCGTCGAGGTGGACCTCGTTCTGCACAGCGACGAGCCGGGAGCGAAGGCAGGACTGGCCGTGCTCGGGGATGCCTTCTGCTGGATCGGTCTGGAGGCCGGGGCGGACGGGACGCCCCGGCTCGTGCACCGGTACGCCGAGGGCGTCGCGGAAAGCGAACGCGACGCGGCAGAGGCCCGCGCCTCGCCCGGCGGGCGGGCCCGGTTGCGCATCGAGGTAACGGCCGGGGCACGCTGCCGCTTCTCCGCCGACACGGGCTACGGGTTCCGGCCCTCGGGGCAGGTCTTCGCCGCCACCCCGTGGCGCTGGGTCGCCGCGCTCCTCGGCCTCTTCGCCACCGCGCCGGCCGGGACGGCTCCCGCCGGCACGGCGCTGTTCACCACCTTCCGCGCCACCCACTGACCCCCCGCAGACGTGCAGAACCACTCCGACACATCCGACAGGGAAGAGCCGACCATGAACATCTCGAAGACCCGGCGGGGGCGTACCGCATCCGCCGTCTCCCTCGTGGCCGCCCTCGCGCTGACGGCCGCCGCGTGCGGCGACGACGGCAGCGGAGCCGGCACGGAAGGAAGCGGCAAGGGCGAGATCACCTTCTGGGACAACAACGGTGGGCCGCGCACCGCCATCTGGACCGAGATCATCAAGGACTTCGAGAAGCAGCACCCGGACATCAAGGTGAAGTACGTCCCGATCCCCATCGCCGACGTTCAGTCCAAGTACGACACGGCGATCGCCGGCGGCGGGCTGCCCGACGTGGGCGGGGTCGGCACCGCCTACCTCGCCAACATGGTCTCGCAGGAGGCCCTGGAGCCGGTCAACAAGCGGCTGAAGGGATCTCCCCTGGAGGGCAAGCTCGTCGACTCCATGGTCGAGAGCGTCAGATCGGCCGCCGGCCGGGGCGACGACATCTACTCCGTCCCGACCTCCGCGAACAACGGCGTCCTCTGGTACCGCACCGACCTGTTCGAGCGGGCCGGGCTGAAGGCCCCCGACACCTGGGCCAACTTCTACACCGCGGCGGAGAAACTCACCGACGCCAAGAACAACAGGTTCGGCTACACCATCCGCGGCGGCGCCGGCTCCATCGCCCAGGCGCTGGACGCCATCTACGGGCAGTCCGGCATCACGGAGTTCTGGGACGGCGACACGACAACGCTCAACGATCCGAAGAACGTCGCCGCGCTGGAGAGGTACGCGGGCCTCTTCAAGAAGACCACACCCGCCGCCGACGTCAACAACGACTTCACCAAGATGGTCGCGCAGTGGGACACCGGCACCATCGGCATGCTGAGCCACAACCTCGGCTCCTACCAGGACCACGCGAAGGCCCTGGGCGACGGCAAGTTCGCCGGCATCCCGGCACCTATCGGCGACACCGGCACGCGCGTGCAGGTCTCCAACCCCGTCGACGGACTCGGCCTGTTCCGGTCGAGTGACAACAAGACCGCGGCCTGGAAGTTCATCGAGTTCGCCGCATCCCACGCGTCCAACAGCAAGTGGAACGAGTCGGCGGGCGCCATCCCGGCCAACGCCGAAGCGGCGAAGGACCCGTGGATCGGCGAGACCGAGTCGACCGCACTGGCGGCGAAGGCGCTGACGGACGGCTCCACCAAGGTCGTCGACCTCCCGTACTACCTGCCCGACTGGAACAACATCAGCAAGGCGGACAACGAGCCGGAGTTCCAGAAGCTGCTCCTCGGCAAGATCACGGCCCAGCAGTTCCTGGACAAGATGGCCGAGGAGCTGAACGCCGCCAACAAGGAGTGGGCGGAACTGGGCAACGGCTGATACCCCGCCGTCCCGCACGCCCGGCCCCGATGACGGGGAGACCGGCGGCGGCCCTGGTCGCGCCCAGCCGCCGGTCCCCCCGTAAGCGAGTCCCGTGCAAGCGAGTCACCCGTAAGCGAGTTCCCCCCGGTACGCGAGCACGCCCTTCGAGAGAGGCAGCCCCTCGTGTCACTCACCCGCAGACAGACGGCCACCGCACTGCTCACCCTGCCTCTCGCCCACACCACCTACCGGACGTACCCGCGCCAGTACATCCGGGGAGCCCGCGCGCGGCAGGCCCCGGCCCGTGCTCCTCACCTCCGTCGAGCGCGTTTCTTCGCTTCCTCCGACGACAGAGAAGGTTTCGCCATGCCCGCACGCACGCGTCACACCCGGGCCGTCGCCGTCACCCTCGGCTGCGCCTCGCTGGCCCTCGCGCTGAGCGTCCCCGCCCAGGCCGCCCCCCGCCCGGGCCCCCACGGCCCGGGGATCGAGCGCGCCGTACTGCCCGCCGGGGACGGCTGGGCCGCCGCCGAGGGCTCCACCACGGGAGGCACGGACGCCGCACCCGAGCACGTCTACACGGTGACCGACCGGGCCGAGCTCGTCGCCGCCTTCGAGGATGCGGGCGACGCGCCGAAGATCGTCAGGGTCGCCGGGACCGTCCACGGCAACTCCGACGCCGACGGCACCCCGATCGGCTGCGATCAGTACGAGACCGGCGGCTACAGCCTGGAGAAGTACCTCGCCGCCTATGACCCGGAGGTCTGGGGCAGTGACCGGGTCCCCGAGGGCCCGCTGGAGGACGCCCGCGCGGCCTCCGCGAAGCTGCAGCAGGCCGCAGTCGAGGTCCGGGTGCCGTCCAACACCACCCTGATCGGGGTCGGCGAGAACCCCGAGATCATCGGCGCCAGTCTGCAGATCCGAGACGTCTCCAACGTCATCGTCCGCAACATCTCCTTCGAGGACACCTACGACTGCTTCCCCCAGTGGGACCCCACGGACGGCAGCGAGGGCGCCTGGAACTCGGAGTACGACAACCTCGTCGTGTACGGCTCGCGCCATGTCTGGGTCGACCACAACACCTTCAGCGACGGGGACCGCCCGGACGCCGACCAGCCCCGCCACTTCGGTCAGCTGTACCAGCAGCACGACGGCCTCTTCGACATCGTGCGCGGGGCCGACCTGGTCACCGTGTCGTGGAACGTTCTCAAGGACCACGACAAGACGATGCTCATCGGCAACAGCGACGGCGCCGGCGCGACCGACCGCGGCAAGCTCCGCGTGACGCTCCACCACAACCTGTTCAGGGACGTCAAGGAGCGCGCTCCGCGCGTCCGTTTCGGCCTGGTCGACTCGTACAACAACCACTTCGTCGCCACGCGCGGCAGTTCCTACGGCTACACCTACGGCATCGGCGCGGAGTCCCGCCTGGTCGCCGAGCACAACGCGTTCACCCTCGCCGGCGGCGTGGACCGGGCCACCGTCCTGAAGAAGTGGTCAGAGGCCCCGCTCACCGCGGAGAACAACTACGTCAACGGACGCAGGACCGATCTGATCGCCGTGCACAACGCGGGAGTTCCCGGTGAGCAGCTCGCCGAGGGCGCCGGCTGGACCCCCGAACTGCGCACGACCGTCCACCACCCCTGGGCCGTGCCCGTACTGGTCGGCCTCAAGGCCGGGGCGGGCAAGGTGTCCGGCCGCCGATGACCGGCGCGTACCTCTGACCCGTTCCACACCTGTCCCCGAAGCGGCTCGCCCCCCAAGGCGCGTCCCGTGGACGTACCCGCGTCCCCGAAGAACCGGCCGGAGCGGCACCGCACGCTTTCCACCACCCCGGAGAGCGCCGCTCCGGCCTTCAGCGTCGGCCGCTCGCCGCTCGCCGCTCACCCCTCGCCCGGAGGAGTACCGCCATGCCCACCCGACGCACCGCCCTGTCCCTGCTCACCGGCGTGGGCGCCGGCAACGGCCCCCGACGGGTACGACAAGCCGACGCGCCCCTGGGTGCCGTCCCCCGACCTCACCGCGCGTCCGATGCTCACCGTCCGCGAGAGCCATCTCGGCGCGGTCGCGCCGTCCGCCGCCATGTCAGCCGGTCACCCGTGGCAGGACCAGCGCTTCGCCGAGCACCGCGATACCGGTCCCGGCGCCCGGATCATCGTTCCGGCGAACCGGCCGCAGCGCAGCGCCTCCGGGGCCCGTGCGCACACACCGGCCCGCCGGCCGGGCGACTGGCGACCGCTCGGATGATCCGGCGCTCCGCCGCCGTGCGCACCCCACCGAGCAGGGCCCGCACCCCCCGTCGAGCGGGGAGTGCGGGCCCTGGCCGGTGTGCGGGGAGCGGGCCGCCGGAGTCGGTCGTCGCCCGGCCGGTTGCCGGGCGACGACCGACTCCGGCGCGAGGACCGGCCCTAGGAGGCGTACGTCTCGTACTCGGCGACCCTCGGGGTGCCGGTCGAGTTGACGATCTCGAAGGTGATCTTGCGCAGCGTGGTCGGTGGGAAGGTGATGGTCCTCGCCGTCCCCACCCCGTCGCCGGAGGCCAGTACGGCTCCGGTGTCGGCGTCGAGGATCTGCCAGGCACCGATCGAGCCCGCGGATCCCGCGGCCTCGCGGATGACGACCGAGGACACGGCGGTGGGGGCGCCCCATTTGATCGAGGCGTGACCGGTCGAACCGGCGGGCGACCAGGCGGTGTTCAGGTCGCCGTCCCGCAGGTCGCCGAAGCTGGTCCCGGAGGCCTTGCTCGATCCGTCGGACCCTGCGCCGATGCTGAGGTTGGTCCCGCTCGGCGGCGTGGGTTCGGTGGGGTCGGGGGTCGGGTCGGTCGGGTCCGGTGTGGGGTCGGTCGGAGGCTGGGTCGCGCAGTTGCCGTCCGAGACCTTCAGCCCCTTGCCGGCGCCCGCCGTCCGGCTCACGACGTCGGGCACACAGCCGGCCGCGTCGAGGGTGTAGGCGTAGGGGATGCTGACGGTGGTGGTGGACTTCATGTCGGGCCCGGCGGGGTTGTTGTCACTGCCGGGGCTCGACCAGGTCACGTTGTCCAGCGTGTTGCCGTTGACCTGCCAGTAGCCGGCGGCGTCGGTGTAGAAGGTGCCCAGGACGTCCTTGGAGTCCTCGAAGTAGTTGTTCTCCACCTTGGCGCGGGCGCCGGCACGGGAGTTGATACCGGACGAGTTGAGTCGCACGTAGTGGTTGTTGTACATGTGGCCGATGCCGCCCCGCAGCAGGGGCGCGCGGGAGTCGATGTTCTCGTACAGGTTGTGGTGGTACGTGACGAACCCGTTGGAGACGTCGCTCTCGCTGGACCCCACCAGGCCGCCGCGCCCCGAGTTGCGCAGGATGCTGTAGGAGAGGGTCACGTACCGGGTGTCGGCCTTCATGTCGAAGAGGCCGTCGTACCCTTCGGACTCGCCGCCCGACGCCTCCAGTGTCGTGTGATCGACCCAGACGTTGCGGACGCCGGACTCCATGCCTATGGCGTCACCGCCGTTGGAGGTGGGGGATCCGGACTTCTTGACGTTCCGGACGGTCACGTTCTGGATGACGATGTTGCTGGACTCGCGTATGTGGATGCCGATCTGGTCGAAGACGGCGCCACCGCCGACGCCCACGATCGTGACGTTGCTGATCTGCTTCAGTTCGATCACGCCGTCGGCCGTGTTGCAGCTGCCGCCGGACACCTTGCTGGTGTTGCCGTGGTTGATGGTGCCTTCGACCTCGATGACGATCGGCGTGCTGTCCGCGGCGCGGCCGCAGAGGGCCGCGTGTATCGCGGTGCCGGTGGTGGCCCGCACGGTCTGTCCGCCGGTGCCGCCGCTGGTTCCGCCGTTCTGGGTGGCGTAGCCGGTGGCGCTGCCGGCCGCCGCCGACGCCTCGGGGGCCGCGAGGACGATGCCGCCGGCCGTGGCCGCGAGCGCCAGGGTGGCCAGTGCCGCTTGGAGCCGTCGTGTGACGGGTTGCCTCATGTTCGTCTCCTTGCGTGTTCGGGGGTGGAGGTGATGTCCATACGTCAGGTGCATGTCAAGTAGGAGCGCTCTCACGCTTGTCTCGCAGTCCCTCGTTCAGAGGGCTCTTCGCTGTGACTAGAAAGCGCTTTCCCTGCCTCTGCTCAGCGAACATAGGGGCGGGTCGGAGGCTCTGGCAAGGTGCGTGCGGTTGCCGGATTCTTGCGCCGTGCGTCGCTTTGTCGATCCTTGAAACTCCTGGTGAGGCGGCACATTGTGACCGGGTGGGCGGTGGAGCGGGCCGCGCCCGGCATGCGGTGCGCCGGGCGCGGCAGGGGCCGCCGAGGGGGGGGCGGGGTGGGTGTGCAGGGCTTCGGGGGAGGGGCTGAGCCTTCGCGTGGAAGCGCTCCCCTTCCGGGCCCCGGCTCACCGTTGACGACGCTCGCCCCGGCACTCGCCGGGCGGTGCGGCGCGGATGCGGTGATGCCGGGCCGATGGGTCCGGGAGTTCCTCCGCCCCCTTGTCTGATGACCCGTCAGGTATGACGATGGCGGCCGTCACCCGGGGCGGGACCGCCCCGGGCCGGAGGGGAAGGAGGCCGCCGTGCCGATACTGCCCAGCGGGCCGCTGTCGTACGGGATGCAGCTGCCGGTCCAGTCGCAGAGCGTCATCTACGCGGAACCCTGGGAGGCGGCGGCGACCCCTGCCGATCTCGTCCGGGTCGCCCGCGCCGCCGATCGCGGCGGTTTCGCCTACATCGCCGGCTGCGACCATGTCGCCATCCCGCGACGGCTCGCGGAGGGCATGAGCACCGTCTGGTACGACCCCGTCGCCACGCTCTCGTTCCTCGCCGGGGTCACCGAGCGCGTCCTCCTGATGAGCCATGTCGCCGTCGTCGGGCTGCGCCATCCGCTGATCACCGCCAAGCAGTACGCCACCCTCGACCACCTCAGCGGCGGGCGGCTGGTCCTCGGGGTCGGGGCCGGGCACGTACAAGAGGAGTTCGAGGCGGTCGGGGCGGACTTCGGCGGGCGCGGGGGCGTGCTGGACGAGTCGATCGACGCGCTGCGGGCCGCGCTCGGGCCCGAGGAGTACCCGGAGTTCGAGGGGGAGCGGTTCTCGTTCAGCGGGCTCGGGCAACTGCCCCGGCCGGCCCAGGAGCGGGTGCCGATCTGGGTGGGCGGCTCCTCGCCCGCCGCCGTGCGCCGGGCCGCCGTACGGGGGGACGGGTGGCTGCCGCAGGGCGACCCCCGGGAACAGCTGCCCGCGCAGATCGCGCGGCTGCACGCCCTCCGGGAGGAGGCGGGTGTCGCGGAGCCGATCGTCGTCGGCGCGATCACCGAGCCGTTGTACGTCGGTGAGCCCGGGTGGTCCGTCGGGCGGCGGACGCTCGCCGGGAAGCCCGAGGCGCTCGCGGAGTCGCTGCGGGAGTACGCGGCGATCGGCGTGCACCAGATCCAGGTGCGCTTCCGGAGCCGGAGCGTGGACGAACTGACCGATCAGATGGCGGCGTTCGGTGCGGACGTGGCTCCTCACCTCGGTACATGAACTCGGCTCGGTAGGTGAAGGGAAGGGGAACGGACATGGGCAAGCTGGACGGGCGGGTCGTCCTCGTCACCGGGGCGTCGCGCGGGCAGGGCGAGCAGGAGGCGCGGCTCTTCGTCGAGGAGGGTGCGCGGGTCGTCATCGCCGACGTGCTGGTCGAGCAAGGAGAGGCGCTGGCAGAGGAGTTGGGGAGGTCGGTCGCACGGTTCGTGCGGCTGGACGTCGGGAGCGAGGAGGAGTGGGGCGCTGCCGTCGTCGCGGCCAAGGACGCCTTCGGGAAGGTCGACGGGCTCGTCAACAACGCCGGCATCCTCCGCTTCAACGAACTGGTCAACACCCCGCTGGCCGAGTTCGAACAGGTGGTGCGGGTCAACATGACCGGTGCGTTCCTCGGGATCCGGGCCGTCGCGCCGGAGATCGAGGCCGCGGGCGGCGGGACGATCGTCAACACGTCCTCCTACACCGGGCTGACCGGCATGCCCCTGGTCGGCGCGTACGCCGCGACCAAGCACGCGGTGCTGGGGCTCACCAAGGTCGCCGCCATGGAGCTGGCGGGGAAGGGGATCCGGGTCAACGCCGTCTGCCCGGGGGCCGTCGACACCGCCATGAGCAACCCGGCCCTGCTGGACCCGGACGCCGACCTGACGACGTCCGGTGCCGCCCTGGACGCGTACTACCGCAAGCTCCTCCCGATGGGTCGGATCGGGCGGCCCGAGGAGGTCGCCGCGCTGGTGCTGTTCCTGACCGGGCCCGACTCCTCGTACGTCACCGGGCAGCCGTTCGTCGTGGACGGGGGGTGGCTGGCCGGGGTCAGCCCCTTCTGAAGGCCGTAGGCCCAGGAGCATTCTGCTGACGAGACGTCAGCTATTGACGCGTCGCTGCAGCGGTGGAACAGTCGGTCCCATCGCAATCTGACGGCTCGTCAGATAGTCGTCGTAAGGAAAACTTGAGGACGGTGAACCTCCGTGGAATTCGGGCTCTTTGTTCAGGGGTACGTGCCCGCCGCGCGTGCCAAGGTGGACCCCGAGGCAGAGCACAAGGCGCTGATCGAGGAGACCGAGTACGTCATCCAGGCGGACAAGTCCGGCTTCAAGTACGCCTGGGCCTCCGAGCACCACTTCCTGGAGGAGTACTCGCACCTCTCTGCCAACGACGTGTACCTCGGCTATCTCGCGCACGCGACCGAGCGCATCCACCTCGGCTCCGGCATCTTCAACCCGCTCGCGCCGGTCAACCACCCGGTGAAGGTCGCCGAGAAGGTCGCGATGCTCGACCATCTCTCGGAAGGGCGCTTCGAGTTCGGCACCGGGCGCGGGGCCGGCAGCCACGAGATCCTCGGGTTCATGCCGGGCATCACCGACATGAACCACACGAAGGAGCTGTGGGAGGAGACGATCGCCGAATTCCCCAAGATGTGGCTCCAGGACGAGTACGTCGGCTTCCAGGGCAAGCACTGGTCGCTCCCGCCGCGCAAGATCCTGCCGAAGCCGTACGGGGGTGCGCACCCGGCCATGTGGTACGCGGCCGGGTCGCCGTCCTCGTACGCCATGGCGGGCAGGAAGGGGCTCGGGGTGCTGGGCTTCAGCGTGCAGAAGGTCTCCGACATGGAGTGGGTCGTCGAGTCCTACAAGAACGCGGTCAAGGACGCGGAGCCGGTGGGGGCGTTCGTCAACGACAACGTGATGGTGACGTCCACGGCCATCTGTGCCGAGACGCACGCCGAGGCGGTGGAGATCGCGGTGGGCGGCGGGCTGAACTACCTTCAGTCGCTGCTGTTCCGCTACCACGACACGTTTCCGCGGCCGGAGGGGATTCCGGAGTGGCCGCAGCTGCTGCCGGAGTACACCGAGGAGATCGTGGAGCTGCTCATCGCGGAGGAGCTGATGATCTGCGGGGATCCCGATGAGGTGTTGAAGCAGTGCCGGCGGTGGGATCGGGCGGGGGCGGACCAGTTGAGCTTCGGGCTGCCGATCGGGATCAGTCCCGATCACACGATGAACACGATTCGGTTGATCGGGGAGCATGTGATTCCGCAGATCGATACGGATCCCGTGCATCGGACCTCGCGGTTCCGGTCTGCCGCGGGCTGAGTTCGGGGCTCCGCCCCGGGCCCACGTCGGGGCGCTGCCCCGAGCCCCGCTCCTCAAGCGCCGGAGGGGCTGAAAAGACTCGCCTCAAACGCCGGCGGGGCTGGAAGGGGGCGGCGTCTTCCCGGACCGTCGCCCTGTGAGCCGGGGTACGTACCGCGGCCCAAGCGTGCGTACCCCGGCTGTCCCAGCCGGGCCGAAGAAGGAACCCCCAGAAGGGAACCGTCATGCTCGACCACCTCATCCGCCGCGCGACCGTCGTGGACGGCACCGGCGGGCCCGCCCACACCGCCGACGTCGGTATCCGCGGCGGCCGGATCGCCGTCGTCGCCGAGCCGGGCACCGTGACCGAAGAGGCCGTCACCAGCGAGGACGCCGACGGGCTCGTCCTCGCCCCCGGGTTCGTCGACCCGCACACCCACTACGACGCCCAGCTCTTCTGGGACCCCTATGCCACCCCCTCCATGAACCACGGCGTCACCACCGTCGCGGGCGGCAACTGCGGGTTCACCCTCGCGCCGCTCCACCCCGACCGGCCCGAGGACGCCGACTACACCCGGCGGATGATGTCGCGGGTCGAAGGCATGGCGCTCGCCGCCCTGGAGGAAGGCGTCGACTGGACCTGGTCCACCTTCCGCGAGTACCTCGACGCCCTCGAAGGCCGCATCGCCGTCAACGCCGGGTTCATGGTCGGCCACTGCGCCCTGCGCCGGCACGTCATGGGCGCGGACGCGGTCGGCGGCCAGCCGACCCCCGCGCAGCTGGACGCCATGCTCGCGCTCTTCCACGACGCGATGGACGCCGGGGCCTGGGGGCTCTCCACCACCCAGTCCTCCACCCACTCCGACGGCGACGGCGAGCCCGTCGCCTCCCGGCACGCCCTCCCCGAGGAGCTGCTCGCCCTCTCCCGCGCGGTGGGCGAGCACGAGGGGACGCAGTTGGAGGCGATCGTCGCGGGGTGCCTGGACCAGTTCTCCGACGAGGAGATCGACCTCTTCGTCGACATGACCGCCGCCGCCGGGCGTCCGCTCAACTGGAACGTCCTCACCATCGACGCCGCCGTCCCCGAACGCGTACCGCGCCAGCTGATCCCCAGCGAACGCGCCCGCCGGGCCGGCGGCCGGATCGTGGCACTCACCATGCCGATCCTGACGCCCATGAACATGTCGCTCGGCACCTTCTGCGCCCTCAACCTCATCCCCGGCTGGGGCGACGTCCTCGCCCTCCCCGTCCCCGAGCGCATCGAACGCCTCCGGGACGCCGGCACCCGCGCCGAGATGCTGCGCCGCGCCGACAGCAAGGAGGCAGGGGTCTTCCGGCGGCTCGCGAACTTCGGCCGGTACGTCATCGGGGACACCTACAGCGCCGCCAACGAAGGCCTCAGCGGCCGGGTAGTCGACGACATCGCGGCCGAGCGCGGCCAGGACGCCTTCCACTGCCTGGTCGAGATCTGCGCCGCCGACGACCTGCGTACGGTCCTGTGGCCGATGCCCACCGACAACGACCCCGACTCCTGGGCCCTGCGGCAACGCACCTGGGAGCACGAGGACGTCATGCTCGGCGGCTCCGACGCGGGCGCGCACCTGGACCGGATGTGCGGGGCCCCCTACACCACCCGCTTCCTCGGCGACTGTCTGCGCGGGCGGAAACTCGTCTCCCTGACCACCGCCGTCAAGATGCTCACCGACGATCCCGCCCGGCTCTTCGGGCTGCGCGAGCGCGGCCGGATCGAGGAGGGCTTCCACGCCGACCTCGTCCTCTTCGACCCCGAGCGGATCGACGCCGGGCCCGCCACCCTCGTCCACGATCTGCCCGGGGACAGCCCGCGCCTGGACTCCAAGGCCATCGGGATCGTCTCCGTACGCGTCAACGGGGTCGAGACCCTGCGCGACGACAAGGTGACGGGGGCCGTGCCGGGGACGGTGCTGCGCTCGGGCCGCGACACCCGGACGGTGAGTACCGCGTGAGCCACACGCCTGGGCAGTTGTTCATCGGAGGGGAGTGGACCGAACCCGCCGAAGGCCACTACGAGGTCATCGACCCCGCCACCGAGGAGGTCGTCGGCCTCGCCCCCGAGGCGAGCCGCGCCCAGGTGTACGAGGCCGCGGCGGCGGCGAGAGCGGCCTTCCCGGCCTGGTCGCGGACCCGGCCCGAGGAGCGCGCCGCGATCCTGGACCGGGCCGCCGACATCGTCCAGCGGGACTTCCTCGGCCACGCCGAGACCGCCCGGCGGGAGAGCGGGGCCACCGCATCCACTGCCCGAGGGATGCAGGTGGGGGTGGGCGTCGCCCGCTTCCGGCGGTACGCGCGCGGGGCCCTGGAACCCGTGGAGGAGGCCATCGCGCCCCAGATCAACGAGGCCGGCCCGATGGGGCGGGCCGGGGTCTTCGGGGCGCTGGCCGTCCGCCAGCCGGTCGGCGTGGTCACCTGCGTCACCTCGTACAACAACCCCTGGGCCAATCCGGCGGGCAAGATCGCGCCCGCGCTCGCGATGGGCAACACGGTCGTGGTGAAACCCGCCCCGCAGGACCCGCTCTCCGTCTACCGGATGGCCGCCGCCCTCGCGGAGGCGGGCGTTCCGCCGGGGGTGGTGAACGTCGTCACCGGGTCGGGCGCGGAGGCGGGAGAGGCGGCCGTCGACTCACCCGACGTCGACATGGTCAGCTTCACCGGGTCCACAGCCGTCGGGCAGCGCATCGCGGAGGTGTGCGGGCGCGGGATGAAACGGCAGCTGATGGAGCTGGGCGGCAAGGGGGCGGCACTCGTCCTCGACGACGCGGACCTGGGCTCCGCCGTCGCGGGCATCGGCACGACGTTCTCCTTCTACAGCGGACAGATCTGTACGGCTCCGACCCGCGTCCTGGTCCATCGCTCCCGCCAGGACGAGCTGATCGCCGCGCTCGCCGCGTACGCGAACGGGCTCACCGTCGGCGACCCGGCCGACCGGGCCACCGTGGTCGGCCCGGTCATCTCCGCCGCCCACCGCGACCGCGTCGAGGCGTACGTGGAGCTGGGCCGGAAGGAAGGCGCACGGGTCGTCGCGGGCGGCGGGCGGCCCGCCCACCTGGACCGGGGCTTCTACGTGGCCCCCACCCTCCTCGCCGACTGCACCCCCGACATGCGGGTCGTCCGCGAGGAGATCTTCGGGCCGGTCGTCGTGGTCGTCCCCTTCGGCGACGACGAGGAGGCCGTCGCGCTCGCCAACGACAGCGACTACGGCCTCATCGACTACGTCTGGTCCGGCGACGTGGCCCGCGCCTTCCGCGTGGCCCGGCGACTGCGCGCGGGCGGGGTCGGCGTCAACACGGTCGGGCGGAACATGGAGGCCCCGTTCGGCGGGTTCAAGAGGAGCGGGGTGGGACGGGACGTGGGCTCGTACGCGCTGCACGCCTACAGCGAGACGCAGGCGATCGTCTGGCCCGGCTGAACCCGTGGGGCGGGTCCGGCGAGGCGGCGCGGGAAAATTTTGAATCAACGCAAAACGGACAGGGCTACGGTTACCGTACGTCGTCACGCTCGGTCGAGCGGCATGGATTGCAAGGTTTCATGTCAATGTGACCTTGAATTGATGAGTCGTTCACGGGCGATTGGTCGCCATAGTCAAGGGTGAGACGTTGGAGTCTCACGCTCCGGATGTGGATATCGCAGCGCATAGCGTCCTCCTCATGACTCAGCTGGACGCGCGGCCACAGGCCGGAGACACGGTACGGGGAAGCGCCCCGGCCGACGGCGGTGACGGCCGTGGCGGCGTACGGGGCAAGGGGCTCGGCGGGAACTCCGTCGGCCTCATGGGCAGCGCCGTCATCGGCGTCTCCACCGTCGCCCCCGTCTACTGCCTGACGTCCACCCTCGGCTCCACCGCCGGAGAGGTCGGCGTGCAGATGCCCGCCGTCTTCCTGGCCGGGTTCCTGCCGATGCTGCTCGTGGCCTTCGCCTACCGCGAGCTGAACAAGGCGATGCCGGACTGCGGCACCTCCTTCACCTGGACGGTGAAGGCGTTCGGCCCGCGCGTCGGCTGGATGTGCGGCTGGGGCCTCGTCATCGCGACGATCATCGTGCTCTCCAACCTGGCGGGCGTCGCCACCTCGTACTTCTGGCTCCTGGCGGGCGAGATCACCGGCAGCGACGCGATCGCCGCCCTGGACGACAGCAAGCCCGTCCACATCCTCACCTGTCTGGTCCTCATCGCCGTCGCCACGGCCATCAGCTACCGGGGCATGACCGCCACCAAGGGCATCCAGTACGCCCTGGTCGGGCTGCAGTTGGTCGTCCTCGCCCTGTTCGTGACGATGGCCCTCGGCAAGGCCGGCAGCGGCGGCCCGGACTTCGCGTCCTCGCTCGACTTCTCCTGGTCCTGGCTGAACCCCTTCGCCGTCCAGTCCTTCGCCGCCTTCACGGCGGGCCTGTCCCTCTCCATCTTCATGTTCTGGGGCTGGGACGCCTGTCTGACCGCCAACGAGGAGACCACCGGCAGCGAGAAGACCCCCGGCCGCGCGGCCCTCATCGCGATGGTCGTCCTGGTCGGCTCCTACCTGGCCACCGGCGTCGCCGCGCAGATGGCCGTCGGCTCCGGCTCCTCCGGGCTCGGTCTCGCCAACCCGGACACCTCCGACAACGTCTTCGCCGCTCTCGCCGGACCGGTGATGGGCCCCGGCCTCGGCATCCTGCTCTTCCTCGCGGTCCTCGCCTCGGCCGCCGCCAGCCTCCAGACCACCTTCATCCCGGTCGCCCGCACGGTGCTCGCGATGTCCGCGTACGAGGCGATGCCGGCCTCGTACGCCAAGGTCCACCCCCGCTTCAGGACGCCCGGCCGGGCGACGGTCACGGCGGGTATCGGCACCGGCGTGTTCTACACGGTGATGACCCTGGTCAGCGAGCACGTCCTGGTCGACACCATCTACGCGCTCGGCCTCATGATCTGCTTCTACTACGCGCTGACCGCCTTCGCCTGCGCCTGGTACTTCCGCGCCGAACTGACCCGCTCCGCCCGGGACCTGGTCTTCAAGGGCCTCTTCCCGCTGCTCGGCGGCGTCCTGCTCGCCGCCGTCTTCGCCAAGACCCTCTACGACATGTGGGACCCGGCGTACGGCTCCGGCTCCTCGGTCCTCGGCGTCGGCTCGGTGTTCGTCATCGGGGTGGGGCTGCTGCTCCTCGGCGTGGTGCTGATGGTCGCGATGGAGCGCCGCAGTCCGGCGTTCTTCCGGGGCGAGGTGCTGACGAAGGAGACCCCGGCGCTGGTGGTCCAGGACTGAGGGCGCGGCGGGGCGTGCCCTCAGCCGCTGCCGCACCGCTCGTACGATGAGGCCATGACACGAGCTTCGGCGGGACGTCTGCTCCAGGTGGTCGGTATCGCTCACGGTGCCATCGGTGCGGTGATCTACCGCGATGTGTTCGCCGACATCGGCCGTGGGCCCGTCGTCGGCTCCGTGCCCGACCGGGGCGACCGGGCCGCCGCCTTCTGGTTCATGGCCGCCGCCCCCACTCTGTGGCTGGGCGGCCGGCTGCTGCGCTCGGCGGAGGAGAACGGGGACCTGCCGGCCCAGCGCGCGGCGGGCGTCGCCCTGGCCGCCGTCGGCGCGGTGGGCACGGTCGCCATGCCGAAGAGCGGCTTCCCGAGCCTGGTGGGGATCGGCGGGGTGCTGCTGCGCAGGTCGCTGCGGTCCACGGACGCGTAAGGGCCCCGGCGTACGCCGGGGCCCTCGGTGGTGCGGCGTCGCCAGGGCCTACGGCCGCCAGTAGCCCAGCGCGTTCACCCGGTCCTTGGGCAGGCCCAGCTCCTTGCGGAGGTACGCCGACAGGGTCCGGGTGGTCGACGTGTCGCAGGCGACCCAGACGTACGCGTCCGAGTGGTCCGCGCCCAACAGCTCCGGCAGGGCCGCCCTCACCTCGGACACGAGATGCGCGCCCGCCTCGCGGCGCTCCACGTGGTGCAGGGTGTGGTGGGCCTCGTCGAGGCGGAACGGCAGTTTCCGGTCGTCCTCGTGCGCGGTCTCGAACCAGATGGTCGCCGGGGTCGACGGGACCGCGTCCAGCAGGGAGTTGATCGCGGGCAGCGCCGCCGCGTCACCGATCACGAAGAGCCGCGAGGGCATCGGGTCGGGCAGCGTGAAACCGGTGCCCTGAAGCGTCGCGTCGATCGTGTCGCCCGGCTTCGTCGCCCGCACCCAGTCGCAGGCGGGTCCTTCGTGCAGGGCGAATTCCAGACTGAAGGTGCCGGCCTCCGGGTCGGGGTCGACCAGGGTGTAGGCGCGCTGATGCGGCTTGCCGTCCTTCTCGAACCACAGCCGCACCCACATCGTGGGGTGCGCCCCGCCGGTCGCGGCCAGCAGCCCGCCGTCCGTCACGTGCACCCGGCGAAAGCGGTCGGTGACCTGTTCCGCGCCGGTCACCGTGAACGTGAAGTCACGCCCCCGGAACAGTTTGAGAACGACGCCTTCCCAGCCATGCCCCACGATGTCTCCCGCCTCGCCCCGGTGCCCCGGCCCTCTGCCCAAAGGGTCACTTTAGGTTAGGCTAACCTAAATTTCGGGGGCTGGGGAGTGGCTGAAAAGCACCGGAAGCGGGATGGGGAGCACGATGACCGTCGGCGTCGACTGTGAAAGACCGGAAGAGAGACCGGGTGACAGGTCGGGGGAGGGGCTGGGGGAGAGACCGGGCGCGGGGCTCGGCAGCTGGTCCGGCCAGGGGGCGCCGGGCGGCTTCGAGCTGTTCCGTGACGACTGGGGGATCCCCCACCTGCGGGCCGCCGACGCCTTGGCGCTGGCCCGCGCCCAGGGCCACGCCACCGCCCTCGACCGGGCCTGGCAACTGGAGAACGAACGGCACCGGGTGCTCGGAACCAGCGCCTCCTACCTCGGCGCGGAGGCCGTCGACTGGGACCGGTTCGTCCGGCGGGCCCGGATCGCCGACACCGCCCGCCGCTGCTTCGACCGCCTCGCGCCGGAGACCGCCGCCTGGGTGGCGGCGTACGTCGACGGCGTCAACGACGGCCTCGCCGAAGGGGCCGCCCGCGCACCCGAGTTCGCCGCGGTCGGCATCGCCCCCGGCCGCTGGGAGCCCTGGACCCCGCTCGGCGTCTGGCTGTCCACGCACATCCTGTTCGCGGGGTTCCCGACCAAACTCTGGCGCGAAGAGGTCGCCCGCCGGCTCGGCGAGGACCGGATGACCCTCTTCGCCACCGACGGCCCCGGCACGGCGGGCAGCAACGGCTGGCTGCTCACGGGCGCCCGCACCGCCTCCGGCGCCCCGCTCGTCGCGGGCGACCCGCACCGCTTCATCGAGGACCCCGGCGTCTACCAGCAGATCCGGCTGGCCTGCCCCGAGTTCGACGTCGTCGGCCTCGCGGTCCCCGGCATCCCCGGCATCGCCCACTTCGGGCACACCGGCGGCGTCGCCTGGGCGATCACCAACGCCATGGCCGACTACCAGGACCTCTACCGGGAGCAGCTGCGCCGCACCCCGGACGGCGGCGTGGAGGCACTCGGCCCGGACGGCTGGTACCGGGCCCACGTGCACACCGAGACGATCGAGGTGGCGGGGGCGGACCCGGAGCCGGCCGAGGTGATCGAGACGGACCGGGGACCGGTGATCATCGGCGGCGGTCCCGAGGCCGTGGAGAGCGTCAGTCTGCGCTACCCGCCCCGCGCCACCGGCGAGCTCGGCTTCGACGTGCTGCCCGCACTGCTCCGGGCCCGTACGGTCGCCGACGTCGACGCCGCCCTCGACCGCTGGGTCGAGCCCGTCAACGTGGTGCTCGCCGCCGACACTGCCGGGGGCACCCTGCACCGGGTCGCCGGACACGTCCCGGTGCGCCCGTACGCCAACCGGCTGCGGGTCGTTCCTGCCGAGGACCCCGCGTACGCCTGGCGCGAGGGCGAGACCGAACCCCTGCCCCGGAGCGAGGCCGACCGCCCCGACGGGATCGCCGTGATGGCCAACGAGCGCGGCCTCGCCGCCCCGCTCGGCGTGGAGTTCGCACCCCCGCACCGGGACCACCGGATAAGGGAGTTGCTCGGAGCGGGCACCGACTGGACCCCCGACGCCCAGGCCGCCGTCCACACCGACACCCGCCTCGCCTCGTCCCGCCGGCTGCTCTCCCTGCTGGCCTGGGCCCCCGACCTCGGGCCCGCCGCCGAACGCCTGCGGGACCGGCTGCTGCGCTGGGACCGCCACATGGACGCGGACAGCACCGACGCGACCCTCTACGCCCGGCTGCGCAACGACGTCGTGCACCGGCTGGCCGACCACCCCGCGCTGAAGGGCGTCACGGGCGCCCACGACCCCTGGCGCTCGGCCGCCTACCCCGCCCTCTTCCGCCCCTGGCTCGCCGCCGTTCCCCGGATCGGCTACGCACTGGAGAGCCTGCTCACCGTCGGACTCCTGCCGTACGAGGACCGGTTGGCGGTCGTCGCCGCCTCGGCCGAGGCCGTCGCGGCGGCGGCCGATGAGACCCCGCCGGGACCGTGGGGCGCGCTGCACCGGCTGTCCCCCTGGCAGGCCCTGCCGGACCTCACGACCGACGGCTCCGACGTTGAGGCGATACGGCCGGGGCTCGCGGGCGACCACGACTGCGTGCTGTCCACCTCCAGCGTCCCCGGCGTCACCGACCTGTTCGCCCGGGGCCCGGCCGCCCGCTACGTCTGGGACCTGGCCCGCCGCGAGAACAGCCGGTGGGTGGTGCCGTTCGGCGCGTCGGGCGTCCCCGGGGCCGCCCACCACCGCGATCAGATGCCCCTGTGGGCACGGGGCGCGCTCGCCCCGGTCGTCACCGACTGGAACCTGCTGCACCGCACCGGGGGCACCCGGAACACCGAGAAAGAGCCCGCCATGACCGTCTCCGAATCCACCGGATCCACCGTTCCCGCCGAACCCGTCGCGCCCGCTCTCCGCCCGGCCGTGCACGAACAGAAGGTCGAGGGCTTCGGCACCGTCCGCCTGGTCCCGGTCGACCCGGCGACCGACGCCGGCCTGCTGCACGGCTGGGTCACCGAGGAGCGGGCCCGCTTCTGGGGCATGGCCGACCACACCCGCGAACAGGTCCGGGAGATCTACGAGTTCGTCGACTCGCTTCCCACGCACCACGCCTACCTCGCCCTGCGCGACGGGGTCCCGGCCGCGCTCTTCCAGACGTACGAGCCGGACGCCGACCCGGTCGGCGCGTGCTACGACGTACAGCCCGGAGACTTCGGCATCCACCTGCTGATCGCACCCGCCGAGGGCGATGGAGCGGTGAAGGGATACACGGAGGCCCTGCTCACCGCGTTCATCGCCTACGTCTTCAGTGACCCGGCCCACCTGCGGGTCGTCGTCGAGCCCGACGCCCGCAACGAGAAGGCCCTCGCGCGGATGGTCCGGGTCGGGTTCGAGCTGGGCCCGGAGATCGAGAAGCCGGAGAAGACGGCCCGGCTCGCGTTCCTGACGAGGGCGGCACTGGGACTCGCGTAACCGGGACCGCTCACGCAGGGGCGGACCCCACGGCCCTACGGGGCCGGGTCCGCCCCGTCCGGGTGCAGCGCGCCGCCCGGCCGGAACAGCCGCTTGGCCACCGCGTGCCCGCCCTCCGCCGCCTTCCGGAACCACGGTTCCGCCGCCGCCAGGCCCTCGCGCTGCTCGACCAGGCGGCCCAGCTCCCACATCGACTCCACGTCACCGGCCTTCACCGCCTGCCGCAGCAACCGCTCGGCCGTGTCGGGACGCCCCTCGGCCCGCGCGGTCAGGGCGAGCGTCCGCAGCCCCCGGACCGCCCGCGCGTCCCCGGCGGCGGCCGCCGCCGCCAGCTCGCGCGGATCGGCGGGGCGGCGCGAACGGTTCCACAGGACCAGCAGGATCCCGAGCACCCACATGATCCAGCTCAGGCTGATCAGCGTGCCGTTGCCGGTGATGACGCCGGTCAGGCTCAGCGCGCCGCCCGCGGGCAACAGGAAGTAGCCCAGCCCCCGCGGCCCCGGACCCGGTCCCATGGCAGCTCCTCTCCGTCCGGCGCGTGCTTCGACCCTTCCCCCTTCTCAGCCCTCCGTACCGGTCGCCCTCAGGTTCTCCGTGTCGAGGAAGATCGGGTTGGTGACGGCCGCGAACGCGCCCGGCAGCCCCGGCACGGCCGGAGCGTGCCGGACCTCGGCGCGCACGTACGCGGCGTGGGCGGGAGTCGTACGCCACTCCACCACGCCCGCGCCGGATGCGGGCAGCGGGGTGGTCAGCAGGGTCCCCTGATCGGTGACCAGGCGTACGGTGCAGTCGGCCGCCGCACCCGACACCTCCAGCCGTACGGTCACCGGAGCCTCCGCCGCCGCCCGCAACCGCTCGCCGATGCCCGCGTGCCGGCCCCGCCCGTCCGTCGCACCCAGGGACAGGGTGAGCGCGGCGGACTCGGCGAGGTAGGAGCGCCCGGCCCGGATGCCCGCGAGGACCGCCTGCCGCGACAGCTCCTCGGCCAGGACGACGGTCTGCGGGTGGCCCACCCGGTCCGGCTCGCGGTGGGCGTCGCTGCTGCCCATCGCGGGGAGCCAGCGCCCCGGGCCGTCGTCCCCCTTCCGTACGGCGGCCACCAGCGCGTTGTCCCACTCGGCGAGGGCGACCTCGTCGTCCGGGGTCCAGGGCCCGTTCCACACCTCGACCGCGTCCGCCTCGGCGAGGCCGAACTTCCAGTTGCAGCCGATGCAGGTGGCGTGCGGATGGGCGGGCACGACGAGCCCGCCGGCCCGGCGCACCTGGCGCGCGTACCGGCCGAAGCGGTGGTCGCGGGCCCGGTAGCGCCAGTCGACGAAGACGCCCGGGTCGGTGCCGACGGCCAGCACGTGCCCGTTGCGGGTGGTGATCTCCTCGCCGGTCAGGATCAGCAGGTCGTCACCCCACAGCCCCTCCCACGCGGCGTGCGCGGAGGTGGTGTTGTGCTCGCTGCTGTTGATGAAGTCGAGCCCGGCGGCCCGCGCGGCGGCGGCGACCTCGGCCGGGGTGCGCCGCCCGTCGGAGTGCGTGGAGTGGACGTGGCAGTCGCCCCGGTACCAGGCCCGGCCCCGCCCCCCGGCCCGCTCGGGCGGATACACCGGCGCGGGGGTGGGGGCGCTCTCCCCGAGGCGCAGGGTGACGGTCACCTCGTACGGCAGCCCCTCGGGCGCCACGGTGTAGGGGGCCAGGGCGATGTGCCAGGTCCCGGGGCGTACGGGGCCGGGGAGGTAGCCGGGCGTCGCGGCGTCGGCGCGGACGAAGAACGAGGTGCGCGCCCCGCCGGACCAGCCCCGGAAGCCGCGCCCGCCGAGCGCCGTACCGCGTTCGTCGAAGAGGCCGATGTCGAGGGCGTTGCCCTGGGTCCCGGGCGGCACGGGCGGTTTCCCGTACGCGTACGAGACGGCGAACTCGGCCACCCCGCGCGGTACCTCGACGGGCAGATACACGTAGTCGGGCGATCCGACGGGCAGCGTCCCGCGCACGGTCCGGGTGCGGAGGGGGCCGTCGGGGCCGGGCCCGGGGCGGTTCTCGGCTCGGGCGAAGCTCACGGTCGCCAACGTCAGGCCGGTGGCGGCGGTCGCGGCGAGGAGGCCGCGCCGGGCCATCGGGGGCAGGGGCGGTTTCTGGGCGTTCGGTTCGTGGTCGCTTTTCATGGCCGTCACGGTCTCGGATTCCACCGACATACGGCTTACGTTGGCGCTTCGCACGGACGACGTACAGAAGGACGACTACGGACCGACGCGTACGGACCGGCTGACGTCCACGTAGACACGAACCGACCGACGACCACGACGGAGGCGTTCTCGATGCGGATCTCCACCACGATCTTCCTCACCGACGAGACGGTGACCCCGGTCAGGCTCGCCCGTGAGCTGGAGCAGCGCGGGTTCGGCGGGCTGTATCTGCCCGAGCACACGCACATCCCGGTGAGCCGCCGCACGCCGTACCCGATGGGCGGTGAGCTCCCCCGCGAGTACGGCCGCACGCTGGACCCCTTCGTCGCCCTCGGCCAGGCCGCCGCCGTCACCGAGCTCCTGGCCCTGGGCACCGGCATCACGCTGGTCGCCCAGCACGACCCGATCGACCTGGCCAAGCAGGCGGCGACCCTGGACCACCTCTCCGGCGGCCGGTTCACGCTCGGCATCGGCTACGGCTGGAACGTCGAGGAGGCCGCCGACCACGGGGTGGAGTGGTCGACGCGCCGGGAGCTGGGGAGGGACCGGATGGCCCTGATGCGGGCCCTGTGGGCGGACGAGCCGACCGGTTACGAGGGCACGTTCGGGTCGGTGTCGGCGAGCGAGGCGCACCCGAAGCCCTTCCAGCGGCCCCGCGGCCCGGTCAACGGCCCGCGCACGCTGATCGGTGGCGGGGCGGGCCCGAAGCTGTTCGCGCACATCGCGGACTACGCGGACGGCTGGCTGCCCATCGGCGGCGGGGGTCTCACGGAGTCCCTGCCGAAGCTCCGGGCGGCCTGGGAGGAGGCCGGGCGCGATCCGAAGGGCCTCCAGGTGGTCCCGTACGCTGTCCTGCCGAGCCCCGGGAAGCTCGCCCACTACGCGGAGCTGGGCATCGAGGAGGTCGTGCTCCAGCTGCCCCCGGCGGACGAACCGGAGGTTCTGCGGACCCTGGACGCGTACGCCGCGTACCTCTGAGGAAGGGCCCTGAGGGGCCGCCGGTGCAACCGGACCCGCGTACAAGGCATCCTTACTCACCGGGGATCGCATACGCGGGCCGCAGGCCCGCCCGGGTGGGGAGTGGAATGAACAGGCCGTTGCGGCACATAGCCATCTTCTGCGGGCTGCTGGTGCTGGCCCTGCTGCTGCGGGCGAACTGGCTCCAGCACGTCGACCGCCAGGAGCTGGCCCAGAACGAGCACAACGCCCGGGTGCGGTTCGAGCGGTTCTCCACCCCGCGCGGCGACATCATCGTCGGCGGCAAGGCGATCACCGGGTCGAAGGAGACCGAGAGCCGGGACTACGCGTTCATCCGGACAACCAAGGACGGTCCGATGTACGCGCCCGTCACCGGGTACGCCTCCCAGGGCCGGGGGACCTCGCTGCTGGAGCGGACCTACGACAGCGTCCTCAGCGGCCAGGACGACCGCTTCGCCTTCCGGCACGCCAAGGACGTCCTGACGGGGCAGCCCCGACGCGGCGGCGACGTGATCACCACGATCGACGCCAAGGCACAGAAGGCGGCCTACAAGGGGCTGACGGACCTGGGCGCCCGGGGCGCGGTGGTCGCCCTGGACCCGCGCACGGGCAGGGTTCTGTCCCTGGTCTCCACACCCTCGTACGATCCCGATGTCTTCGCCGGGAACTCGTTCAAGGAGAGCGACCGCTTCGCGGCGCTGGAGAAGGACAAGGGCAAACCGCTCGCCAACCGCCCGCTGCGCGAGACCTACCCGCCCGGCTCCACCTTCAAGATCCTCACGGCCGCCGCGGCACTGGAGCACGGCGTGGTCAGCGACGTGGACGCCCGGACGGACGCGGTCTCGCCGTACCCCCTGCCGCTCTCCACGAACAAGATCGGCAGCGAGGCGGGCGACGGCGTCTGCAACAAGGCGTCGATGAAGACCGCCATGCAGTACTCCTGCAACAACGTCTTCCTGGACGCGGCGTCCGAGCTGGGCGAGGACCGGATGCGGGAGACGGCGGAGAAGTTCGGCTTCAACGAGGACGTGTACACGGAGGAGTTCGGCGACCTGCTCGCCACGAAGAGCCTCTACCCGCCCAAGCTCGACAAGCCCGGCACGGCCCTCACCGGCATGGGCCAGGGCAGCCTGACCAGCACCCCGATGCAGATGGCGATGGTCACGGCGGCCCTCGCCAACGACGGCAAGCTGATGCAGCCGTTCATCGTCGACGAGCTGCGCGGCCCGGACCTCTCCACTCTGGAGAAGAACGAGCCGATGGAGATGAGCCAGGCCGTCTCGCCGGAGACGGCGAAGAAGGTCCAGGAGATGATGGAGCACACCGCGAAGGAGGGCAGCGCCCAGCGCGCCCTGATCGACGGTGTCACGGTCGGCGGCAAGACGGGCACCGCGCAGCGCGGCGTGAACGTCCAGGACGAGGTCCCGTACGGCTGGTTCGTCAGCTACGGCAAGAAGGACGACGGGCGTTCGGTCGCGGTCGCCGTGTTCATCGACCCGACGGACATGGACATCTCCCGCTCCGACATCTCCGGTGGCCGGCTGGGCGCGCCGATCGCGAAGAGCGTGATGCAGGCGGTGCTGGGGGACTAGGGAGCGTTCGTGGGGGGCTCCACGGGGGAGCCGAGCGAGGGCGGGTACGTGGCGGTGTGCGCGGGGCTGGCGGTGCTGATGGCGGCGATCGCCCACCGCGAGGAGAACCCGGGTGCGCCTTCGAGACCGCCCGGGTGAGCCTTTCCCGCTGTCCAGGGCGACCGCCCCAGCCCGTCCGGCGTTCGAGGACGGAACCGTGCGGGTGGACCTGGGCGAGTCAGCGGGGAGCCGAGCCCCAGGTCTCTGTCCGCCCTCACGCCCTCCGGAGCAAGGGTGCCGTCCTCAAACGCCGGACGGGCTGAAGTGGCACCCCGGCCTGGCCTACCGCACCGACCTCAGCGCCCCGCGCCGCACGGCCTTCTGCTCCTCGTCCGGCGGCGCGTCCGACCCGTCCGACGCGTCCGGGGCCTCGGCCCTCGTCAGTCCCACCAGCTCCGTGAGCGCGTCGATGCGGAAGTCCGCCGTCTCCACCACGTCCGGGTGGTCCGCCCACCAGTGCCCGTACGGCCCGCGCCGCAGATGCGCCGTCCGCATCCCCGCCGCCGCGGCCGGGAACAGGTCGTCGGCCGGGTGATCGCCCACGTACAGCGTCGCTTCCGGGGCCGTGCCCGTCACCTCGGCCACCCGAGCGAAGAACTCCGGGTCCGGCTTGCGTACGCCCCACTCGTCCGAGGTGACCACCAGGTCGGCGGGCAGATCCAGCGCCCGCAGCAGCTCCCCGGCCCGGACCGTGCCGTTGCCCGCCACCACGACCCGGACGCCCGCGGCCCGCAGTTCGCCCAGCGCGGGCCGGACGTCCTGGTAGAGGTCCGACTCGTCGAGGTGTTCTCCGCGCCCGGCGGCGGCCCGCGCGCGATAGGCCTCCTCGACGTCCATGTCGGGCCGCAGGATCCGCAGCGCGTCCGTGGCCTCGCGGCCCTGGGCGACGGCCGCGCCCACCAGCGCGCCGAGCGTGTGCGGTGGTACGCCGAGCCAGTTGGCCCAGGACGCCCAGTGCCGGTCGTCGCGTACGAGGGTTTCGCCGATGCCGAGGACGATCGTTTCCATCACCGTTCCGACACTAGGCGTGAAGACACCGCCTGCGGGCTCTCATTCGGGTGAGTCGGCCCGCACGAGTGACCAGGAGCACCCTCGGGCCTGCGCATACAGGCCCCAGGCCCTGGTCCGGTACCCGCGCCTCGCTCGTATGCTCGGTTCATGACCGATCCCGATCCCGATCCTCAGAGCGGACGCCCCACCTCCAACGCCATGCGGCGCGCGCTCAAACGCGCCCGTGACGGTGTCGCCCTCGATGTGACCGAGGCCGCCGTCCTGCTCCAGGCGCGCGGCGACGACCTGAAGGATCTGGCCGCGTCCGCCGCCCGCGTCCGGAACGCGGGCCTGGAGGCGGCGGGCCGGCCGGGCGTGATCACGTACTCGCGCAAGGTTTTCATCCCGCTCACCCGCCTCTGCCGCGACCGGTGCCACTACTGCACCTTCGTCACCGTCCCCGGCAAGCTGCGCCGCGCGGGCCACGGGATGTTCCTCTCGCCCGACGAGGTGCTGGCCGTCGCCCGCGAGGGCGCGGCGATGGGGTGCAAGGAGGCGCTGTTCACGCTCGGCGACCGCCCCGAGGACCGGTGGCCCGAGGCGCGGGAGTGGCTGGAGGCGGAGGGGTACGACGACACCCTCGCGTACGTACGCGCCATGGCGATCCGGGTCCTGGAGGAGACGGGTCTGCTGCCCCACCTCAACCCGGGCGTCATGACCTGGACCGATCTCCAGCGCCTGAAGCCCGTCGCGCCCTCCATGGGGATGATGCTGGAGACGACGGCGACCCGCCTGTGGTCCGAGCCGGGCGGCCCGCACCACGGTTCCCCGGACAAGGAGCCGGCCGTGCGGCTGCGGGTCCTCGAAGACGCGGGGCGCTCCAACGTGCCGTTCACCACCGGCATCCTGATCGGGATCGGCGAGTCCTACGAGGAGCGCGCCGACTCCCTCTTCGAGCTGCGGAAGACGGCCCGGGCCTACCACGGCATCCAGGAAGTCATCGTGCAGAACTTCCGCGCCAAGCCGGACACGGCGATGCGCGGGATGCCCGACGCGGAGCTGGAGGAGCTGGCCGCCGCCATCGCGGTGGCCCGCCACATCCTCGGCCCCTCGGCCCGCATCCAGGCCCCGCCGAACCTGGTGGACGCCGAGTACGCGCTCCTCATCGGTGCGGGCATCGACGACTGGGGCGGGGTCTCGCCGCTCACCCCCGACCACGTGAACCCGGAACGCCCCTGGCCGCACATCGACGAACTGGCGGCCAGAACGTCCGAGTCGGGCTTCCAGCTCCGCGAACGCCTCACCATCTACCCCGAGTTCATCCAGCGCGGCGAACCCTGGCTCGACCCCCGCCTCCTCCCGCACGTCCGCGCCCTGGCCGACCCGGAGACGGGCCTCGCCCGCGAGGACGCGCTGCCCGTCGGCCTGCCCTGGCAGGAGCCGGACGAGGGGTTCACCTCTTCCGGCCGCACCGACCTCCACACCACCATCGACACCGAGGGCCGCACGGGCGACCGCCGTGACGACTTCGACGAGGTGTACGGGGACTGGGAGGCGCTCCGCGAGGCTGCGGCCCCCGGCATGGTCCCGTCCCGCATCGACGCCGACGTACGCCAGGCGCTGAGCCAGGCCGCCGACGACCCGACGAGGCTCACCGACGACCAGGCGCTCGCCCTGCTCCACGCGGACGGCCCGGCGCTGGACGAGCTGTGCCGGATCGCGGACGCGCTGCGCCGGGACGTGGTCGGCGACGACGTCACGTACATCGTCACGCGGAACATCAACTTCACCAACGTCTGCTACACCGGCTGCCGCTTCTGCGCCTTCGCCCAGCGTCGCACGGACGCCGACGCGTACACCCTCTCGCTGGACCAGGTCGGGGACCGGGCGGCCCAGGCGTGGGACGTGGGCGCGGTCGAGGTCTGCATGCAGGGCGGCATCCACCCGGACCTGCCCGGCACGGCGTACTTCGACATCGCGCGGGCGGTGAAGGAGCGCGTCCCCGGCATGCATGTGCACGCGTTCTCCCCGATGGAGGTCGTCAACGGGGCGACCCGCACCGGGATGTCGATCCGCGACTGGCTGACCGCCGCCAAGGAGGCCGGGCTCGACTCGATCCCCGGTACGGCTGCGGAGATCCTGGACGACGAGGTCCGCTGGGTCCTCACCAAGGGCAAACTGCCCACGGCCACCTGGCTGGAGGTCATCAAGACCGCACACGAGGTAGGCCTGCGCTCGTCCTCGACGATGATGTACGGCCACGTGGACCAGCCCCGCCACTGGCTGGGCCACCTCCGTACGCTCTCCCGACTCCAGCAGGAGACAGGCGGGTTGACGGAGTTCGTCACCCTCCCCTTCATCCACACCAACGCCCCGGTCTACCTGGCCGGCATCGCCCGCCCGGGCCCGACGGTCCGCGACAACCGGGCGGTCACCGCCATGGCGCGGCTGCTCCTGCACCCCCACATCACCAACATCCAGACGAGCTGGGTGAAGCTCGGCACGGAGGGCGCGGCGGAGATGCTCCGCTCGGGCGCGAACGACCTGGGCGGCACGCTGATGGAGGAGACCATCTCCCGGATGGCGGGGTCGAGTTACGGCTCGTACCGCTCCATCCAGGGCCTGGAGGCCATCGCCGAGCTGGCGGGCCGCCCGTCCCGTCCCCGTACGACGCTGTACGGCGAGGTCCCGGCCGAGCGGGTCGCGGCGGCCACGGCCTCGGACGGGCACCTGCCGGAACTGCTGCCGGTGCTGCCCGGCTGAGGGCGGGGGGAGAGCCGGCGCGGGGCGGGGCGGGTACCCGCCCCGCACTCCGGCATTCGTGAACGGAACTCGGGCACGCCCTGACCGCTCCTCCTGGAGTCGGCATACCGTTACGGGCGTGATGGAGCCCTCGCACCTGGACACGATCCGGCAGTCGTACGACGTCGTCGCCGCCGACTACGCCCGGTCGGTCAAGGACCCCGCCGGACTGGACCCGCTGTCGCGCGCCGTGCTGGGCGCGTTCGCCGAGCTCGTCATGTCGGCGGACCTCGGGCCGACGGCCGATGTGGGCTGCGGACCGGGCAAGGTGACCGCGTACCTGTCCCGGCTCGGCGTTTCCGCCTTCGGGGTCGACCTGTCGCCGCGGATGGTCGGGCTGGCCCGCGCGGCGTATCCGGGTCTGCGCTTCGACGTCGGTTCGATGTCCGCGCTGGAGGCCGGCGACGGTGAACTCGGCGGCGTTCTGGCGTTCTGCTCCACGCATCATCTGCCGCCGGAGTCGCTGCCCGTCGCGTTCGCCGAGTTCCACCGGGCGCTGGCGCCCGGCGGGCACCTGTTGCTCGTCACGCGGGTCGGCGAGGAGGAGCATGAGCGCCGGACGTACGGCTACGGCGGTGGCGACCCTGCCCCCTTCGACAGCTACCGGTTGCCCGCGGACCGGATCGCCGGGCTGCTGGAACGGACGGGGTTCGTCCTCACGGGGCGGATGCTGCAGGCACCCGAGGCGGGCGCGAAGCGGCCGGTCGCCGGTTTCCTGGCCCATAAGCCGGAAGGCCGTCGGCCGTAGCCCGCCCCGGGGAGGGCCACTGCCGATTCCCTCGCCGTCTTCCTCTGCCGATTCCTCTGGAGCGGACTCCGTTTCGCTCTGTCATGCTCCGGGCAACTCAAGCGGGATGCCACCCCACCGTCCCGTGCTGACGAGTCAGGAGCGCCACCTGTGCGAAAGCAGTTGATTCCATCATCCGCCCCGAGCGGCCGGGGCGAGAGCCCTGTCGGTGCCGGTGTGCCGTTCTCGGCCGGCAGGAGCCGCAGCGCCCGGACCGCCGCCGTGCTCGCCGCCGCCGGTCTCCTCGTGCTGGGCACCGCATCCGCCGCCCACGCCGACCCGCCCGGCAACCTCCCTCAGAACGCCGGGAGTTACGAGCAGACTTTCTCGCCCGCTTTCGACTACGACGGCGACGGCTGCTACGCCACCCCCGCCATCGGCCCGGACGGCACGCTCGCGCCCGGCCTGAAGACGAGCGGCGCGATCAACGGCAGTTGCCGGGACCGGTGGGACCTGGACAACTCCCAGACGTACGCCCGCTCGAAGTGCAACAACGGCTGGTGCGGCATCGTCTACGCGAGCTATTTCGAGAAGGACCAGGCCGTCCACGGCAGCGGACTCGGCGGCCACCGGCACGACTTCGAGCATGTGATCTCCTGGGTCAACCAAGGGTCCAACCAGGTGGACTACGTCTCCACGACGCAGCACAGCACCGTCAAGACCTACCCGCGCTCGCAGGTGCGGTTCGACGGTTCGCACCCCAAGGCCGTGTACCACAAGGACGGTCCGAGCACGCACTTCTTCCGCCTCGCCAACGGCAACGACGAGCCGCCGGAGAACCACTACGGCAACTGGCGCTACCCGCCGGTCGTCGACTGGAACGGCTTCCCCAGCACGGAGTTGCGCGACAAGCTCATGAACGCCGACTTCGGGTCCGCGACCATCAAGGTCACCGACAAGGACGACCGCTTCCGCAACCTCCTCAACAACTCCAAGCCCGCCGGGATCCCCTTCGACCCCTGGGCCTGAAGGGCGGCGAGGTCCATCACGCCGTCAGGCGGTCGGGAAGGCCCGCCGGTAGTCGCTCGGCGACACCCCGATCTGCTTGACGAAGTGGTGGCGGAGGTTGTTCGCGGTGCCGAGGCCGCTCAGCTCCCCGATCCTCGAGACCGGCAGATCCGTAGACTCCAGCAGGCTCTGGGCCCGGCGCAGCCGCTGGTCGAGCAGCCATTGCAGCGGAGTCGCCCCGGTCGCCGCCTGGAGCCGCCGGTAGAGGGTGCGCGGGCTCATCGCGGCCTGTCGGGCCAGGTCCTCGACCGTCAGCGGCTGGTCGAGGCGGGCCCGGGCCCAGTCGAGCACGGGCGCGAGGCCTCTGTCGTCCGTGGCGGGCATCGGCTGGTCGATGAACTGCGCCTGGCCGCCCGGACGGTGGGCCGGGACCACCATGCGGCGCGCCAGTTGGTTGGCCACGTGTCCGCCGAGGTCGCGGCGTACGAGGTGGAGGCAGAGGTCGAGTCCGGCGGTCAGCCCGGCGCTGGTGAGGACGTCGCCGTCGTCCACGTACAGCACCGAGTCGTCGACCCGCACCTTCGGGTAGCGGTCGGCCAGTTGGGCCGTGTGCATCCAGTGGGCGGCGGCGCGGCGGCCGTCGAGGATGCCCGCCTCGGCGAGGGCGAAGGCTCCCGTGCACAGGGAGACCATCCGGGCGCCGGCGTCATGGGCGAGGCGCAGAGCCGCGATCAGCTCGGGGTCCAGCGGCCGCCCCTCGTCGACGCAGGCGTCGGGCACCGAGGGCACGATGACCGTGTCCGCACCGGCGAGGTCCGCGAGGCCGTGACGGGTGCGCAGGGACAGCACGGCGCCGTTCGCGGGAGCGCCCGGGGCATGGCCGGGCTCCCGCGTGCCGCACAGCCGCAGGTCGTACCAGGGGTCCGCCAGATCGGGCTGCGGCTTCCCGAAAACCGTGCACGGGATGCTCAGTTCGTACAGGTCCCAGGAAGGGACATCGATCTCCTCGGTCACGACCACGGCGACAGAACCAGCGCTCATGCGGGTCAGCGTATGGCAGGAATTTGGTGGTC
The DNA here is from genome assembly GCA_002551355.1 of Streptomyces sp. man185. GTDB lineage: Bacteria > Actinomycetota > Actinomycetes > Streptomycetales > Streptomycetaceae > Streptomyces. The sequence goes on from NTHE01000019.1 coordinate 91,224, forward strand.
GCCGTCACCACTGTCACTTCTCCCGCCCTTCCCGTGCTGCGAGCGTGGTGCGTACGTGATCAACCGGCCCAGGCGTGGGCGGACGGACAGGAGTTGTCGAGACATGGGTACCGAGCGTTCGGCCGTGACGGTCATCGGACTGGGGCAGATGGGATCGGCGCTGGCCGCGACCTTGCTGGAGCGGGGTCACCCGACCACCGTGTGGAACCGTTCGGCGCACCGGGCGCAGCCGCTGGTCGAGCGAGGCGCCCGGCGGGCGGCGACACCCGAGGAGGCCGTCGCGGCGAGTTCGCTGATCATCGTGTGCGTACTGGACTACGACGCGTTGCACGCCACCCTCGACCCCGTCGCGGTCTCCCTGAAGGGCAAGTCCCTGGTCAACCTCACCTCCGGCTCCCCGGAGCAGGCCCAGGAGGTCGAGGCATGGGCGCGCTCGCACGCCGCCGACTATCTCGACGGCGCGATCATGACCACTCCGCCGGGCGTCGGCAGCCCCGAGATGATGTTCCTCTACAGCGGGTCGGGAACCGTCTTCGAGACCCACCGCCCGACCCTGGCGGCCCTCGGCGACCCCCTGCACCTGGGCGCCGAGCCGGGGCTGGCCTCCCTCTACGACGCCGCGCTGCTCGGCCTGATGTGGTCCACCATGACCGGCTGGCTGCACGGCACCGCCCTCGTCGGCGCGGAGAAGACCGAGGCCACGGCCTTCACCCCGGTCGCGATCCGCTGGCTGAGTGCCGTGACCGGGTTCCTGACCACGTACGCCGCCCAGGTCGACGCGGGCCGCTACCCGGGCGACGACGCCACCGTCGACGTACAGATCGCGGCCATCGATCACCTCCTGCACGCCGCGGCGGCCCGGGGCATCGACAACGCCCTGCCCGAACTCCTCAAGGCCACCATGGAACGCACCCGGGACGCGGGCCACGGCTCCGACAGCTACGCGAGCGTCATCGAGGTCCTGCGGAAGGGGGCGTCCACCGCATGACCGTGATCCCGCCCGCGCCCGCCGCACCCCCTTCCGCCCCTCCGGCTCACGCCCCGCGATGGACGGAACTGCTGGCCACCGCCACCGACGACAGCCTGGCCGCCCTCGGGGAGGCGGCCGGGCAGGACTGGTCGCGCCCCGCCCACGGCCTCGACTGGACCTGCCGCCGGACCCTGGACCACCTCGCCCTCGGCCTGACCGGTTATGCGGGCCTGCTCATCGCCCGCCCCGCCGACCGCTACATCACGCTCTTCGCCTCCCTCGACCCCCAGGCGCCCATCTCCGACTGCCTGGACGGTCTCCGTATCGCCTCGGCTTTCGTCACCTCCACCGTCCGCGACACGGCGCCGGACGTACGGGCGTGGCACCCGTGGGGCTCCTCCGACGCCACCGGATTCGCCGCCATGGCGATCACCGAACTGACGCTCCACACCTACGACATCACCCGGGCGTTCGGCCTCCCGTGGGCCCCGCCCGACGTCACCGCTGCCGCCGTCCTGGCCCGCCTCTTCCCCGACGCACCTCCCGGGCGCCGCCCGTCGGACACGCTGCTGTGGTGCACGGGTCGCGCCACGCTTCCCGGGCTGCCCCGGCGTGCGGAGTGGCAGTGGGACGGCACGGTGCGGCGCTGACATCTCTTGACTGTCGATAGCTATCGATCGAAATTCGATAGATGCATCGTCTCCTGGTGGGCATCCTCCGTATCGGTATCGCGGCAGCGGTATTCCTCGGCCTCTTCGCCCAGGCCGTCGTCATCCCGACGACAGCGGCCGACGAGGTGGACCTCTTCCCGCCGTACGAGCCCTACGCCCTGCCCCACATCACCGCGTCGCTCCTCGGCGTGGCCTGCGTGCAGGTCGCCCTCGGCGCGATCTGGATGCTGCTCTCCATGGTTGAGCGCGACGCCATCTTCACGCGCTCCGCCTTCCGTTGGGTCGACACCGTCACCGGCGCGGCCGTGGGGGCGACCGTGATCGCCCTGGTGGCGGCGGTGCACCTGACCTTCGACACCGTTCCGTCGCCCGACGACGGCATGAACGCCGAGGGCGGGCTGCTCGCCGCCCTGGCGTGCGTGGCGGTGGGAGCGGCGTTCTCCATGCTCATGGTCATCATGCGCACGCTGCTCGGCAGGGCGATGGACATGCGGTCAGAGCTCGCCGAGGTCATCTGATGGCGATCGTGGTCGAGATCGACGTACTGCTCGCCGAACGGCGCATGTCGATCGGCGATTTCGCGTCCGCCGTCGGCATCACGCCCGCCCATGTCGCCGTGCTCAAGAACGGCCGGGCGAAGGCGGTGCGGTTCGCGACGCTGGAGGCGATCTGCCGCGTACTGGAATGCCAGCCGGGGGATGTGCTGCGGTACGTCCCCGACGAGTGACCGCACCTCGGGGCCACCGCCCCCAGGGTCAGCCCGGTGCGGCAACGGCGTAGGTGACCGGTGACCGGTGACGGGCGTGATCAGTGAATGACGCCGTTCTCGTGGAGCATGACCAGTAGCAGGCCCATGAGCATGGCGACGTCCACAACAAGGTTGGACGGGACTTCGAACGAGATGCGCCCACGTCTTCGCCCAGCCCCGCCGTCTGCCCTCGCTTGAACGGGAACGGCACCAGGCCACAGGGGATTTGAGCGCGACGACCGCGTCGGCCGACGGGAGCGCGGGCCCCTTGCCGTCAGTCGGTACGGACCCGGGTCATGTTCCTCTCGGCCGGCGGCGCGTAGTACTCGGTGAACAGCTTGCCCACCAGCTCGCCCCGGCTGGAGACCCCGACCTTCTCGAAGACCGCCTTGATGTGGTCCCGGACCGTGTGCGGGGACAGGCGCAACTGCGCGGCGATCTCGCCGGTGGGGAGGCCGCGGGCGATGTACTGGGTGACCTCGGACTCCCGGTCGGTGAGTTCGTACGCGTCCGCGATCAGCGGGACGATCTCCGAGGTCTTCGCGGGCTCGATCACCACGGCGGACGCGCCGATCCCGCCGTCGGCCTCCCGCAGGCAGGAGGCGTGGCAGACCAGCCAGCGGCCCGCACGGTTCCGTACCCGGGCGCGGGCCTGGCCTCGGTCCGGCTCGTGGGCCCCCGCGCGGGCCTTCATCGCGGTCGCCTGGATCCAGGCCGGTACGCGGACGCCCTGTGGCGAGGGCACGGCCGGGCCTTCGGGGAGGGTGTCGAGGTAGGCGAGGGCGTCGTCGTTGACCGACAGCAGCGCGCCTTTCGGGTCGAACAGGAGGAGCCCAGGGCCGTGTGGGGCATCCTGCAGCGGCTGCGGCGCGGGCTCCGCGAACGAGCGCAGGCGCTTCGCGAGCGGGGTGAGGACGGAGGCGATCAGCCGGGTCTCGGCGGTGTCGAAGGCCGCGCGCCCCTCGGACCGGAACAGGCTGATGTGTCCCTGCGGGCGGCCCCCGACGCGCAGGACCGCGCGCAGCTCGTCGTGGAATCCGCGCGGGCGCATGAAGGTCTCGTAGAGCGTGCTGCGTGTCGGCAGGTCGCCGGTGGTCTGCCGGAGCCCGGCGACCGGCACGGGGGCCCGCGCCAGATCGCGGAACAGGTTGACGTTCTCGGTGAACAGCTCGGACTCCCAGTAGACGGCGCAGCCGCCCTCGTCCAGGTTCTCCGCGCGGATGGGCGCGGTCATCATGCCGGTCACCGGGTCGGTGACGCGCCATACCGCCGCGTCGTACGGCACGAGCCTCCGCAGGTGGGCCGAGGCCTCGGCGAACATGCCGAGTGCGTCGGTGGCCTTCCCTGCGCGGGAGAGCAGTTCCGCCCGGCCGACCGACGTGCGGGAAGACTTCGAACCGGTCATCCCTTGAATGTGCCAGGTCCGTCGCGACCCTCCAACCCCTCAATCAGGGGATGGGGTTGGCCCTCCCGGACGAGAACACTCCTCCTCATCCGCCGCCCGGCGCGGGAGGAAGGACGTGATCATGGCCGGACTGCCTGGATTGCCTGGGTCACCTGAACACGTGGGCATCGCGGGGGGCGCCCTGGACGGGCTCGCCGCCCGGCTCAAGGGCGAGGTCCTCACCCCCGACGACGCGGGGTACGCACGGGAACTCGCGGGGTTCAACCGCATCGCGCGGCACCGGCCCGACGTGGTGGTCGCCGCTCTGTCGGCCGAGGACGTGTCCGCCGCGGTGTCCTTCGCCGCCCGGGAAGGGCTCCCGGTCGCCGTCCAGGCGACCGGCCATGGCATCGCCGCGCCCGCGTCCGGCGGGGTCCTCGTCCTGACCCGCCGGATGAACGCGGTCGCCGTCGACCCCCACACCCGTACGGCATACGTGGAGGCCGGGGCCCAGTGGCACCAGGTGATCTCCGCCGCCGCACCGCACGGGCTCGCTCCACTCAACGGGTCGTCCCCGCTGGTCGGCGTCGTGGGCTACACGCTGGGCGGCGGACTCGGACCGCTGGGACGGCAGTTCGGGTTCGCCGCCGACCACGTGACCCGTATCGAGGTCGTCACCGCCGACGGGAGCATCCGGCAGGTCACCCGCGACCGGCACGCGGATCTCTTCTGGGCGTTGCGTGGCGGCAAGGGGAACTTCGGCATCGTCACCGGGCTCTGGTTCGGGCTGATGCCGGTGCGCCGGCTCTACGGCGGGGGGTTCTACTTCCCCGGGGAGCAGGCGGCGCGGGTTCTGCACACCTGGCGGGAGTGGACCGGGACCGTGCCCGAGGAGATGACCTCCTCCGTGTCGCTGCTGCGGTTGCCGGACGCGGCGGAGGTGCCGGAGTTCCTCCGGGGGAGGCTCGCCGCGCATGTGCGGATCGCTTTCACCGGACCGGCCGAGGAGGGGGAGCGGCTCGTCCGTCCGCTGCGCGCGTGCGGTACGCCGTTGGCGGACTCGGTCGCCGAGATGCCGTACGCGGCGGTCGCCGACATCCACCAGGACCCCACGCATCCGCTCGCCTACCACGAACAAAACCTCGTGCTGCGTGAGTTGGGGCACGACGCCACCGAGGCGCTGCTGCGGGCGGCCGGAGCCGGTTCGTCCTGCGGCGATCTGATGGTCGAGGTGCGGCATCTGGGCGGTGCGCTCTCCCGGCCCGCCGAGGTTCCCAACGCGGTCGGTGTCCGCGAGGGCGCGTACACGCTGTCCACGCTCTCCCCGCCCGGTTCGCCGGACGTGGTCCTGGGGCCGATGGAGCCGTGGAGTACCGGACTCCGCTATCTGAACTTCCTCGCGGGGGCGGACACCGCCGGGTCGGCGGAGGAGTGCTTCGGCCCGGAGACCCTGGACCGGCTGGCCCGGGTGAAGGCCGCGGTCGACCCCGGCAACCTCTTCCGGCTCCACCATACCATCGCGCCCCGCCCTTGAACGAGTTGGCCGTCAACCCTTGGAGTCCGTCGTGACCACGCACGAGACCGCGTCGACCGCGGCCGCCGGGAGCGCCCCGTCCCCGAAGTCGCTCTCGGACGGGCTGCGTTACGGGGCCCTGTTCGGCCCGGTCGTCTTCGGTGTCACCGCCGCCGGGGTCGCCCTGCCCGACGTGGCGTCCTCCCTGAACACCGCGCCCACCGCCACCGCCTGGGTGCTGACCGCCCACGCCCTCGCCCTCGGCGTCGGCACGGCGCTGTTCGGCCGCCTCGCCGACACCCGGGGGGTGCGGGCCGCACTGCTGCTCGGCTCCCTGGTGCTCGCGGCCGGCGCGGTCGTCTGCCTTGTCGCGCCCGACCTCGGTGTTCTGGTGGCGGGGCGCTTCGTCCAGGCCGTCGGTTCCGGTGCGATGGCGGCCTGCGCCATGGCCCTCACCGCGTCCGTACCGGCCGTCCGGCGCGCCCGGGCCTTTGCCGGGTTCGGTGCCACGATGGCGGTCTTCTCGGCCGGCGCCACCCTGGCCGGCGGTGTCCTCACCGAGTGGGTGACCTGGCGCGCCGTCCTGGTCCTGCCCGCACTCTCCCTGCTCGTCGTGCCGCTGTGCCTGGCCGGAGCACCGGTGCGGAAGACCTCCGAGGGGGAGACGGGCCGGGCCATGGACCTGCCGGGCGCGGTTCTGCTGACGATCACCGCCATGTCGTTCCTCGTGCTCATCCAGTCCTCCGCGCTCGCGCTGAGCACCCCGCTGGTGACCGCCATCGCCGCCGTACTGCTCCTGTCGGCCGCCGGGCTCACCTGGCGCGTCCGCCGCAGCGAGACCTCCTTCGTGCCGCGCGCGCTCGTCGCCGACCGCGTCTTCCTGAAGGCCGCCGTCATCGGTGTCGGCGTGTACGGCGGGCTGTTCGCCGCGCTGTACGCCGTGCCGCAGCTCCTCGTCCGTGACCATGGCTGGAGCGTCCTGTCCGTCGGCCTCTGGCTGCTGCCCGGCGCGGTCGTCGGTGCGGTGCTCTCCCGGCTCGCCGGCCGGCTCACCGCGGGCGACCGGGGCAACCGGCTCCTGGGTGCGGTCTCCCTCGTCTTCGCGGCGGCCCTCGCCGGGTCGCCGACCGGTTCGGGTGTCCTGCTCCTGCTCCTCGGCGCCTCACTCGGCTTCTCCGCGTTCTCCGTCACCCAGGTCTTCACCACCGCCCTGATGTCGGGACACATCGAACCGGCCCGACGCGGCGGCGCGATGGGGCTGCTCAACCTCACGTTCTTCGTCGGCGGCGGCGTCGGCAGCGCCACCGCGGGCGCCCTGGCGAAGTCGATGCCGCTCTCCACCGCCCTGGGCCTGGTGGCGCTCTTCCCGCTGATCGCCGCCCTGGCGGCCTTCTCCCTGTCCCGGCGGGCCGTCTCCCGCCCGCCCCGGCCATGACGCCGACCGGCCCCGCGTGCCCGGCAGCCCGCTGACAGACTGGGCCCATGCCTCCGCCCACCCCCCGCCGTCTCTCCCTCCAGCAGATCGTCGAAGGGCAACGCCGCGCCGCCTTCGTCGGGAGGGAGGCCGAACTCAACCTGTTCCGCGCGAACTTCGCGCTTCCGCCCGAGGATCCCCGGCACCGGTTCGTCTTCCACGTGCGCGGCAACGCGGGGGTCGGCAAGACCTCGCTGGTACGTGAATGGCACCAGGCAGCAACGGAGTTCGGGTCGCTGACGGCTTCGGTCGACGAGAGTGCCGACTCCGTGCCGGACGTACTCGCCGCCATCGCCGCACAGTTCGCCGAGCAGGGCCACCCGCTCAAGGCGCTCGACCGGCTGCTCGCCACCTACCGGCGCGCGCTCCACGACGCGGCGGGCCGGCTCGCGGCGGACAACGAGACCTCGGGCGGGGCCCCGTCGCCCGGGGCACTCGCCGCCGCGCAGGCCGGGCTGATCGCGGCCGGGGCGATACCGGTCGTCGGGGCGCTGGCCGGAGGCATCGACCCGGCGGTCGTGGCGCGGGGTGCGGGCGGGCTGCGGGCGGTGTTCGGCGGGCGGGCCCGGCAGCAGGAGGAGGCCCGGCTGCTGGTGGAACCGGTCCGGGTCCTCACCCCGGTGTTCGTCGCCGAGATCGACCGGGTCGCGGACGCCGTGCCCTGGATCGCCCTCTTCCTGGACACCTACGAGCGCACCGCACCCCAACTGGACAGGTGGCTCGCGGACCTGCTGACCCCCGGGCGGTACGGCGAACTGCCCGCCAACCTCGTCCTCACCCTGGCCGGTCAGCGCCGCCTCGACCCCGCGCACTGGGGCGATCGGGGTCGCCTGGTCGCCGACGTACCGCTGGGACCGTTCACGGAGGCCGAGTCGCGCCAACTCCTCAACGAGCGCGGCGTGGTGGCGGAACGCGCCGTACGAGAGGTGCTGCGGCTCTCCGGCGGGCTGCCCGTCCTGGTGTCGACGCTCGCCGCCAACCCCGGCGCGGCCGGTGAGGCGAACGCCACCGCCGTCGAACGCTTCCTGGCCGGGGAGAGCGACCCGGCCCGCCGGGCGGCCGCGCTCGCCTGCGCGCTGCCCCGCCGGTTCGACGAGGACCTGGTCGCCGTCGCCGTACCGCAGGACCGGCCGCACGCCGTGCCGGGGCTCTACGACTGGCTGCACGAACTGCCGTTCGTCGCCGAGCCGTACAGCGGCCGCTCCCGCTACCACGCCGTCGTCCGGGCCCCGATGCTCCGCCTCCAGCGCACCGGCTCCCCGCAGCGGTGGAAGGCGGCGCACGACCGGCTCGCCGAGGCCTTCGCGGCCCGCCGGGACGCGGCGGCCGAGGGCATCGACCCGGAACGGCTCTGGGTCGAGCAGCCCTGGCGCCGGGCCGCCCTGGACGTGCTCTACCACCGGCTGTGCGCCCGCCCCCGCACCGCGTTGCCCGAGGCCCTGCGCGCCGGGATCGAGCTCTGCGCCCAGCGTCCATCCCGCGCCCGGCACTGGGCCCGGACCCTCGCGGAGGCGGGCGAGGACGCCGACGACGCCGTCCTGCGGGAGTGGGGCCGGGACCTGCTCGCCGCCATATCCGATCACGCCCCCCGCCCCACCGCCGTCCTCGGGCTCCTGCTGACCCGGGCCGAGCTGGCCGACACGGACCGGGCGGCCGCCCTCGTGGCGCGGGCCTGGGACCGCTTCCGGGCCGGGGAGCTGGACGCCGCGCTGTCCGACCACGCGCGGGCGATCGCCGTGGACCCGCACAGCGAACGCGCCCACCAGGGCCGGGCGGTGATCCTGCGGTCGCTCGGCCGCTACGAGGAAGCCCTCGCCGACCTGGACCGGGCCGAGGAGATCGCGCCGGCCTGGGCCTGGGCGGTACGTGAGCGGGGCGAGACCTACCGTCGGATGGGCCGCCTGGAGGAGGCCCTGACCGTCCTGGACCGGGCGCACGCCCTGGACCCGTCCGACGCCGTGCCGCTGGGCAGCCGGGGCCTGGTCCGCCATGGGCTCGGCCGCCACGAGGACGCGCTCGACGACTTCGACCGGGCGATCGCCCTGTGGCCGGAGTACGCCTGGGCGCTGGTGCGGCGGTCCCGGGTCCGCACGGTCCTGGGCGACCCGGTGGGCGCCCTCGCCGACCTGGACCGGGCCGAGGAACTGAACCCCGGACTGCCGGGGACGGAGGGGGAGCGGGGCGAGGTGTACCGGGCGACGGGCCGGCACGAGGAGGCCGTCGCCTGCTACGGCCGGGCCCTCGCCCTGGACCCCGACTACGCCTGGGCGCACGGCAGCAGGGCCCTCGCGCTGGAGGCGCTCGGCCGCCTCCCGGAGGCGCTCGCGGACCTCGACCGGGCGCTGGAGCTGGACCCGGGGTACGGGTGGGCCCGTGCGCAGCGGGAGCGGCTGGGGGCGGCGGGGCAGTAAAGCGTGGGGCCGGGGCCGAGGCCGGGTCGTAGGGTCGGAGGCATGCGGGATGTGCGGGTGGTGCTGATCGGCGGGACCTCGAACAGCGGGAAGTCGACCGTGGCCGAGGCGCTGGCGGAGCGGCTCGGGTTCGAGCATCGCTCCACGGACGGCCTGGCCCGGCACCCGGGACGACCTTGGCGGACCCCGGAGCGCGAGGTTCCGCCCCATGTCGCGGAGCACTACGCGACGTTGACCGCCGACGAGCTCATCGCCTCCGTCCTCGCCCACTACGAAGGGCTCCGGCCGCGTATCGAGGAGCTGATCACCGACCGCGCGCTGACCGGGGCACCGGGCCTGGTCCTGGAGGGCTCGGCCCTGTGGCCCGGGTGGGTCGCCCGGCTGGCGGTGCCCCGCACGGCCGCCGTGTGGCTCACCGCCGACGACGCGGTCGTACGCGACCGGGTGCGGGCGGCCGGGCGCTACGAGGAGGCGACCGAGGAGGAGCGGCTGCTCATGGACCGGTTCCTGGCCCGTACCGGCCGCTATCAGGCGCTGATGGTGGACGCCGTCGAGGCGCTCGGCCTGGACCGGGTCGACAGCGGGGACGGACGTACGGCCGCTGAGCTGGCCGACGCCGTGCTGGCGGCCGTCGATCTTCAGGAGCGCCCCGGCCGCTGACCGCCCACCGCCCAAAAACGACCTGCGGGACGTCCGTCGACATACCCGTACGTACTCAGGTCGCCCCCTCTACCGCCCGTTCCCGTTCGATTACAGTGCTTGCGCGGTCGCCCGCAGAGGCCCCGCGCAGCCGAGCACGTGGTGACGGGGAGGGGGCGGGGTGAGCACAGGGACCACGGCGGTCTGGGGCCGGGCCGAGCAGCAGGACTTCCGCAGCCGGGTCCGCGGGGCCCTGCTCGGCGGGGCCGTCGGGGACGCGCTCGGGGCCGGGGTCAGCGGGCTCGTGCTGGAGGAGATCCGCGCCGCCCACGGGGCCGAAGGGGTCACCGACTACGTCCCCGCGCACGGCAGACGCGGCGCCGTCACCGCCCTCACCCAGCTCACCCTGTTCACCGTCGACGGCCTGATCCGCGCCCAGGTCCGCCGCGACACCGGGGCCTGGCACCCGCCCACCGACGTGCACCGGGCCCATCTGCGCTGGGCCGCCACCCAGCACCACTGGGGGCCCGACGAACGGCTCGAGGACAACGGCTGGCTGGCCGCCGAGGAGTGGCTCTACGCGCGCCGCGATCCCGCCCGCGAATGCCTGGGCGGCTTCGGCGACACCGTCATGGGCACCCTCGACCGGCCGAAGAACCCCGCCGCCCGGGACGCGGGCGCGCTCACCCGGTCCGCGCCGTTCGGGCTCCTCGTGGGCTGGGAGCCGGGGCTCGTGCTCCAACTCGCCGTCGAGTGCGCGGCCCAGTCCCACGGCCACCCCGCCGCCCAGCTGTCCGCCGGAGCCTTCGCCGTGCTGGTGCACGGTCTCGCGCGCGGCGAGAGCCTGGACGGCGCCGTGCAGAACACGCTGGCCCTGCTCGCCGGACGACCCGGCCACGAGCCGGTGACCGAGGCCCTCCGCCAGGCGCTTGGCTCCGTGCGGCAGGGCATCCCGGGCCCGGCCCTGATCGAGGCGCTGGGGGCGAGCGACGCCGCCGAGGAGGTCCTCGCCGTCGCCGTTTACTGCGCGCTGGTCAGCGAGGACGTCCGGCACGGTCTGCGGCTCGCGGTGAATCACAGCGGCCCCTCCCGCGCCACCGGGTCCGTCTGCGGGGCGTTGCTCGGGGCGCTGCACGGCGAGACCGCGCTGCCGCCGGCCTGGCTCGCGGAGCTGGAGGGGCGGGCCACGCTCCTCGAACTGGCCGACGACTTCGCCATGGAGATGACCCAGGGCCCGGCCCTGCACAGCCCGGCCGCCGTCGCACCGGGCTGGCTGGCCCGCTACCCGCGCGGCTGACGGGCGGTCTGCCGACTACCCGCGCGGCTGAGGGGCGGTCTGCCGACTACCCGCGCGGCTGAGGGGCGGTCTGCCGACTACCCGCGCGGCTGAGGGGCGGGGGCCGGGCCGCCGTCCTGGGCCGGGATCGCGGCGGTACTCCCCGTACCGTCCCCGCCTTTCCCGTCGCCCTCGTTGATCCGGGCCAGGACCGCGTCGCGCTCCGGGGTGTCCTCCGGCTTCACGAAGCCGATCAGGACGTACAGCACGAGCGAGACGGCCAGCGGCACGGACACCTGGTACTGCAGTGGCACCCCACCCTCGACGGCCCAGTCGACCGGGTAGTTGACCAGCCAGAAGGCGAGCAGGCCCGCCCCCCAGCTGACCAGCGCGGCCGTGGGGCCGGACTTCCGGAACGGGCGCAGCAGGCCCAGCATGAACGGGATCGCGATCGGGCCCATCAGCCCGGCGACCCACTTGATGACGACGGTGATGATGTCCTTGAACGTGGGCGAGTTGACCTGGGTCGCGATCGCCATCGACAGCGCGAGGAAGGCCACCGTGGTCCAGCGGGCCGCGATCAGCCCGGCGCGCTCGCTCCAGCCGCGCGCCGCCTTCGAGAGGGTCGGGGCGATGTCCCGGGTGAAGACGGCGGCGATGGCGTTGGCGTCCGAGGAGCACATGGCCATCGTGTGCGAGAAGAAGCCGACGATCACCAGACCCAACAGGCCGTGCGGCAGCAGCTGTTCGGTCATCAGCGCGTAGCTGTCGGAGGCATCCGGCTTCTGCGCGTCGACCAGCAGCGGGGCGCACCACATCGGGAAGAACAGCACCAGCGGCCAGACGAACCACAGGACCGCCGAGAGCCGCGCCGAACGGGTCGCGGACGCGGCCGAGTCGGTCGCCATGTACCGCTGGGCCTGGTTCCACATGCCGCCGTTGTACTCGAAGGTCTTGATGAACAGGAACGCCATCAGGAACGTCACCGTGTACGGTCCGGCGGTCGGGTCCGCGTGCCCGTCGGGGAGCTTGTCCCAGACCGTCCACAGGGTGGAGAAGCCGTCGAGCTTGCTCATCACGGCGAGGAGCATCGCCAGACCGGCGAACAACTGGATGACGAACTGGCCCAGTTCGGTGAGGGCGTCCGCCCACAGCCCGCCGACGGTGCAGTAGATCCCGGTGACGACGCCGGTGATCAGGATGCCCTGGGAGATGGACAGGCCGGTGAACACGGACAACAGGGTGGCGATGGCGGCCCACTTGGCGCCGACGTCCACGATCTTCAGCAACAGCCCCGACCAGGCGAGCGCCTGCTGCGTCCCGACGTTGTAGCGGTCCTTGAGGTACTCCAGCGGCGAGGCGACATGGAGCCGCGAGCGCAGCCAGTTCAGCCGGGGCGCGAAGAGCTTCGCGCCGATGAAGATGCCGATGGCGATCGGCAGCGACCAGGTCACGAAGGACGTGACCCCGTACTGGTACGCGATGCCGGCGTATCCGGTGAACATCACCGCGCTGTAGCCGGACATGTGGTGCGAGATGCCCGACAGCCACCACGGCATCCGGCCACCGGCCGTGAAGAAGTCGCTGACGTTGTCCACGCGTTTGTGCGACCAGAGTCCGATCGCGACCATCACGCCGAAGTAGCCGATGAGTACAGCCCAGTCGAGACTGTTCATGTCCCCCTCCAGGGGTCCGCCTTGTGAACGGGAACGCACTTCGTCGGTACGGCCGTTCAGCGGTGTCCCCTTGCGGGAGCGGGGACTTCGGGGATTGAACCCCTAGTGAGGGTCCTCGGTCAAGGCTGTCGGCGGTCATACATGTGAACCTCAATCAACAAGGCGAACGATTTTACTCGTTCTTGACCTCGTGGGGCGTTGTCGCGAACGTGACCGCGGCCACACGATGGGCGGGCACTTCGTCAGGCTGTGCAGAGAAGTCAGGGAGCACGCGACAACGCGCGAAGGCCGCACGGGATGCGGGTCCCGTGCGGCCGGTGAGTCGAGAGGGAGTGAGAGAGGGGGCGCGCCTCGTGCGCGTGGGGCTGATGAAGGCGTCAGCGCATCAGCTCGCCCGCGTTGACCAGCAACGACTGCCCGGTGATCGCCCGGGCCCGGTCGGAGGCCAGGAAGGCGACCGCCTCCGCGACATCCCCGTCCGTGGCCAGCTCCGGCAGCGCCATCCGCTCGGTGAGCCGGGCCAGCACCTCGGACTCCGGCACGCCCTCGGTGTGTGCGGTGAACTGGACGTACGCCTGCACCGGAGGTCCCCACATCCAGCCCGGCAGTACCGTGTTGACCCGGATCCGGTCCGGGCCCAGTTCCCGGGCGAGCGAGTACATCGCCGAGGTGAGCGCCCCCTTGGACGCCGCGTACGCCGCCTGCCACACCTGGGAGGGCGCGGCCACCGCGGACTGCGTACCGATCACCACCACCGAGCCGCCCCGCTCCTTGAGGGCGGGCAGGCAGGCCCTGGTCATCCGCAGCGCGCCCAGGAGGTTCACGTCGATGACCGACTGCCAGGTGGCGAAGTCCGCGTCCTGGAGCCCGCCGAAGTAGCTGTCCCAGGCGGCGACATGGACCACCGCGTCGATCCCCCCGAACCGTTCCACCGCCAGCGCGGCCAGCGCCTCGCACTGCGCCTCGTCCGTGATGTCGGTGGAGAGGTGGGCGGTATGCCGGCCGCCCGGATCGATCTCCGCCGCGGACTTGGCCAGGTTCGCGGCCGTACGCGCGCCGAGCACCGCCCGCCCGCCGTCCCGGACGACGCTCGAAGCGACCCGGTGCCCGAGCCCCGGCCCGACGCCCGACACGATGACGGTCTTCCCCGCGAGCAACATCGGCGCCTCCCGGCCCTGGCAGTTGACCTGACGGTCCGTCAGGGTAGAGGGGTGCGGGTTCCGATGGAAGGGGAAGGGAGACCTGATGGCCGATGACGCCGGGACGGGGAGCGAGCGGTACGCGGAGCTGGCGGGGACGGGGCCGTACGGGGTCCGCCCGGGGCGCGCCCTGATCACCATGGTCGAACCGCATCCGGGCCATGAGTACGCGTACAACCGCTGGTACGAGGACGACCACTACTACGCGGGGGCGACCGCGATGCCGTGGATGTTCGCGGGGCGGCGCTGGGTGGCCACCAAGGACCTCCAGTTGCTGCGCTATCCGGAGACGTCGGCGGTCGCCCGGCCTGTCGGCGCGGGGTGCTATCTGTCGACGTACTGGGTGACCGAGGGCCGCTACGACGACCACATGAAGTGGACCGTCGCGATCAACAAGCGGCTCAACCGGGACGGCCGGGTCTACCAGGATCGGACCCACGTCTTCACGGCGTTCCAGGACCACGAGGCCACCGTCTACCGCGACGGAGCCGCCGGCCCGCGGGACGTCCACGCGCTCGACCACCCGTACGCGGGCCTCGTCCTCCAGGTCATCGACGCCGAGGGGCCCGAACGGCGGGCGGAGCTGCTGGAATGGCTGCGTTCGCGCCATCTCCCGAAGCGGCTGAAGGGATCGCCCGCAGCCATGGTCACGGTGTTCCGGCCGACGCCCCTGCCCGGCGACCGGATGACGTACGTGAAGCAGGTCGAGGGGATCGACACCCGGCTGACGCTGCTGTGGTTTCTCCAGGAGGACCCGCGGGCCTGCTGGGAGGAGCACTTCACCGGTCTGGACACGGTGGTCGCGGAGACCGGCCTCGGCCGGGTCGAGCTGGTCGCCCCGTTCGTGCCGACCGTGCCGGGGACGGACCGGTACGTCGACCGCCTGCGATGACGCCGAAGGGCGGTGCCGGATCGTGCCGAGCCCCCTCGGCCAGGACGGCGAACCGGTCGAGAGGGCTCCATCAGGTGGTGCGGTGGTGCGGTGGTACGTGAACGGTGTCGGCTGATCAGGCGTTGATCGAGCCTGTGGCGACATCGCGCACGAACGCGTTCCACGCACCGGGGACGAAGGTCAGCGAGGGGCCCTCAGGGGCCTTCGAGTCGCGTACGGCGATGGACAGCGTGACCGGGGACTTGACCTCGACGCACGCGCCGTTGCCCCCGGAGTACGACGACTTCGTCCACTTGTCCGTAGCACCCTGAAGAATTGCCATGTTCACTCCGGTTCAGAGAGTTGGGTGAGTCGCACCAACCTGATTCCGATTGGCGTGATCGACGCTACTCGCCAAGCCCCGTCCATGAGATGGCCGTTCACTCGACCGGGTGGTCTTTCTGCTGTAAGCCTTCTGCGCTGAGTGGGCGGCGGTGTATTATCCCGCCGCTCGCTCCGTGTGTCCGAATTCAGCTGGTGTACGACTTGGCGATCTTGCTGATGAACTCCCGGGTCTGCTCCACGTTCAGCGCCTGCGCCCGCAGGTGCTCGTACATCACGCTGTAGCGCTGCACGTCGTTCGCCTTCTCCAGGTAGAGGTCGCTCGTGACGCCCTCGATGTAGACGACGCTGGAGTCGGCGGCGTCCGGGAACTCCAGGATCGCGTACTGGCCGTTGATGCCCGGGTGCGCGCCCATGTCGAACGGCAGGACCTGCACGGTGACGTGCGGCAGGTGCGACTGCTCGACGAGGTGCTCCAGCTGGTCGATCATCACCTGCTTGTCGCCGACCACCCGGCGCAGCGCCGACTCGTCGATCACGGCCCAGAGCCGCAGCGGATTCTCCGGCGCGTTGACCCGGTCCTGCCGCCGCGACCGTACGTTGACCCGCTTCTCGATGTCCGAGGGCGGGGCCTCGGGAAGCGCGCCGCTGATCAGGGCCTCGGCGTACGCCCGGGTCTGGAGCAGGCCCGGAACCATCTGGGGCTCGTACACCCGCAGCGACTCCGCGTCCGTCTCCAGACCGATGTAGACGCTGTACGGGATGTCGCCGAAGGCGTGCCACCAGCCCTGCTGGCGGGAGTCCTTCGCCATCTGCATGAGCGAGTCGACGATGCGGACGTCCTCTACCTCGTACACCCCGCAGAGGTCACGTACATCGCGCTGGCTGATGGAGCGGCGGCCGTTCTCCAGGCGGCTGATCTTCGACTGCGAGACCAGCAGCCGCTCCGCCACTTCCTCGGCCGTCATGCCTTTGAGCTCGCGCAGGCGGCGCAGTTCCTGGCCCAACCTGCGTCGCCTGACAGTGGGATTGACGTTGGACGGCACGGAAACGGCACCTCCGGCTATGTAGCTGTGCGTATCTACTGCTCAGCAGATTGCCACCCCTTGCCCCGGCCGCGCTGGGAAATGGCCACACGCGGGGCACGGGGGCGCACGCACCGGTGCGCGGGACGGCGCACAAGCGCACGGGGCAGCCGGCGAAGGTGACTACCGGCTGCCCCGTGCGTGGTGCGGCTCCCGGACCGGGTCCTGTGACGACTGACGACGGTACGGCGGTGTGCGGTTGTTCAGGTCCGTACGGTCAGCTCGCGGCGGTGTGCGCCATGCTGCCGCGCCGGGCCTGTGCTTGCGGCTGCAACGGAACGCCCGCTGCCTGCTGCGTACGGCGTGGCTGGACGGCCACACCGTTCTGGACGTCCATCACGGCGTGCGCCACGAGTCCGCCCATCGGGTCGTGCCTGATCAGGTCCCGGAGCCGGGAGCGCGACGAGCGCCCCTCGTTCCCGGGGTACAGGTGCTTGCCGAGTCCGACCGCGTGGGCCAGTGCGGCGAGCGCCGCGGTCCGCGGGTCCGGCGGTACGCCGGTGCGGATCGCGCTGTCCAGCCGGTTCCTGATGTCCCGGCTGATCGCCGTCTCCGTCGCTTGGTAGCGAGTCGTCGGCAGCACTCCGCACATCTGGCCCGCCACGGCATGAACCATGCCGCACCGCTCCAGATGAGCGAGGTAGATCTGGCGCAGCCCCAGGCGGGGCCCGCCGATCCAGTGGACCGCCCGAACCGGGCTGCCACGACGGCGCAGCAGCTCCAGTGCGGAGTCCAGAGTCGGATCTCCTGTCGGCCGTGGCATCACCACGGCGATACGATCCCCGTCAGGGGCTATCCGTCCTGCCAGAGCCAGCTCCACTAGCTGTGCCCCGGCCAGGCCGAGGTCGAGCGACTGCGGCTGCGCTGTGGTACCCGTGGTCGGGTCCAGAGCGAGCAGCAGAAGCTCCTCCGGGATTGTTCTGCGGCTCCTGCCCATCCATGCCTCCCCGCGTGGATGTCTGACAGGGTGACCCCTCTCACATTCATCTGTCGAGAGCGCCTGGCCGCTTTGTATGGGAACCAGTAGGTATGTCGTTCTCGTCTAGCAGCTCGGCCAGGGGTTCACACAGGACACTGGTAGATGGTTCGGACAGCGCGGGGTGGCCCCGCAGCGCACGAGGAGGCATCGGTGGCGGGCGAGTCCCCCGACAAAACGGAGCAGCATAAGTCGTCGGGGACGGCTGCGGAGGAACGCGACCCGCGCTTCGCCGTGTTCCGCGACCCCGGCGCGGACACGGACGCGGACGCGCGTGCGGACGCGGACTCGGGAGCCACGTCCGACACGGCGACCGCTGTGTTCCGGCCCCGGCTTCCGGAGGACGCCGCCCGGCGTGAGTCCGAGAAGGAGTCCACCGCCGCGGCGGTGGAGCCGAAGGCCGAGCCGGAGGACGCCTCCGAGCCGGAGGCCGGGACACAGGCCGAGTCCGAGCCGGAGAGCGCGCCTGGGGCAGCTCCCACGGCCTCTGGGGAGGCCGTGGCGTCCCCGGAGGACCCGGAGGACTCGGGAGCCGCCGAGGACCGCACAGGGCCGGACACGGGCGCGGAGACGCCTGACCCGGAGACGCCCGCGGAAGGATCGGCGGACGACCCGGCAGGTGCCGGGGACGGAGAAGGGGACGGCCGCCTGCGTGCCGCGGTGGCCGCCTGGGTCGATGCCGAGGCCGAGCCGAAGCCGGCGGCGGACACGGACGGCGACGCCGACTCGGAGGCGAAGCCCGAGGCCGACTGCGACGACGAGCCTTCGGCGAAGGCGGAGCAGGAGCCCGAGTCCAAGCCCGAGGCGGACGTGGAGTCGAAGCCGAAGCCGAAGGGCGAGCAGGGCGACGAGCCGAAGCCTGAGCCGAAGCCTGAGCCGAAGCCTGAGCCGAAGCCTGAGCCGAAGCCTGAGCCGAAGCCTGAGCCGAAGGCCGAAACCGAGCCGGACAGCGCGTCCGACTCCGAGCCGGACAGCGCGTCCGACTCCGGGGCAGCCGCCGAGCCGGACGCCGAAGACGCCTCCGACCTGCGGGGAATCGATCAGCCCACCGCCATCTTCAAGGCGGTCAAACCGGCCGACCGGGTCGACCAGGCGACGACCGCGCTGAAGCTCCCGCCCCGCGAGAGCCAGCCCGACGGCAAGAGCAAGAGCAAGAGCGCGAGCGGGAGCGAGGGCGGGAAGCCCGAGAGCGAGGTCGAGCGCACGAGCACGTTCGTGCCGCTGCGCTCCGACGACGTACGGTCCGCCCCCGCGCCCCGCAAGCCGGAGCCCGGACCCGAGGCCGGACCCGAGCACGAGTCCGCGGCCGGGTCCGAGGCGCCCGTGCGTACCCCGGAAGCCGGCTCTCCGGCCTCCCCGGCGCCCGCCGCCCCCTCCTGGGCGGCGGCCGAGCGGACCCGGCAGCAGCCGCTTCCGCCGAGGCCGCCGCTCGACCTGCTCGCCGAGCTGACGAACACCCCGCCGCCGCCGGAGACCCCGGTCCGGACCGCCGTCCGACGGGTCAAGATCTGGACCCCGCTGGTGCTCCTCCTGCTGATCGTCTTTGCGATCGTGCAGGTGATGCGCCCGCTTCCGGAGCCCTCGCTGGAGCTCACGGCGAAGCCGACGTACACCTTCGACGGCGGGGCGGCGAAGCTGTCCTGGCCGGGCCAGGGGCAGTCGGCCGTGATGGTGGACGGCGTCGGGTCGCTCGGTTCCGAGGGCGCGCAGAAGCCGGCCCCGATCGCCAGCGTCGCGAAGGTCATGACCGCCTACGTGATCCTTGAGGGGCACCCCCTCAAGGATGACGAGGAGGGCGAGACGATCACCGTCGACCAGAAGGCGGAGGACGAGTCCAAGCGGCCCGACGAGTCGACGGCCCCGCTGACCAAGGGGCAGAAGCTGACCCAGCGGCAGATGCTCCAGCTGCTGATGATCCCCTCGGGGAACAACGCGGCGCGGCTGCTCGCCCGCTGGGACGCCGGTTCCGAGGACGCGTTCATCGACAAGATGAACGACGCGGCCAAGGACCTCGGCATGACCGGGTCGACGTACACGGACCCGAGCGGTCTGGAGAAGACCACCGTCTCCACGGCCACCGACCAGCTGAAGCTGGCGCAGGCGGTCATGCGCAACGAGGTCTTCAGGAAGATCGTGGACATGCCCGAGGTCGAGATCGAGGGCATAGACGGCAAGATCTACAACAACAACAACCTCCTGCTGCAGCCGGGTGTGAGCGGCATCAAGACCGGGTCCTCCACCCCGGCGGGCGGCAACCTGCTCTGGTCCGCGAACACCAAGGTCGACGGCAAGATGCTGTGGATCTACGGAGCGGTGATGGGCCAGCAGGCCGGTACCGGCCGGGTCTACGACAGCCTGGAGCTGTCCCTGCAGAACAGCCTGAAGCTGATCAAGGACGCGCAGGAGGCCGCCACCTCGGCGACGGTGGTGAAGAAGGGCGATGTCGTCGGGTACGTGGACAACGGATTCGGCGGACAGACCCCGGTGGTCGCCACCAAGAACCTCAAGGCGGTCGGCTGGTCCGGCCTGGAGGTCGAGCTCGAGGTCACGGACAACGGCGAGGGCATCGACCACGCCGCGAAGGCCGGGAGCGAGGTCGGCATGGTGACCGTGGGCACGGGCACCGGGAAGGTCACGGCACCGGTGGTGCTGCAGGGCGATCTGACCGAGCCGGCCTTCGGCGACAAGCTGACCAGGATCGGCTGAGACAACCGGAGCGGGATGGGGGCGGGGGAGGGCGGCACGGTCCGCCCTCCACCGCCTCTGACCGTTTATGACAGAGATGCCTGCCGGGGGTACGTGTTAGCGTCCCCGGACAACTCAAGGGTGCTGGGACGCGTCCTTGAAGAGGTACGGGGCCGGCGGAGGACGGGGAGAGCCGTAGTGACCACCGCGGAGCCGAAGCCCGGCCGCGAGGCGGACGAGACCACCGGTGCCGGGGGCGACGCCCTGCACGTGCGCGTGCCGTCGCCCCGAGCTCCGGAGTCTCCTGATTCCCCCGACTCCCTCGACGCCTCCTCCGCCTCCCACGATTCCTCCGGGCCTCCCGATGCCCCGGAACCCGCTGCAGGCCCGGACCCCGGCGCGGAATCCACCGCGGGCCCCACCGCGGCCGAGAACCCGCACGCCCAGGCCCGACGGCTGCTGCGACACCCCGTCACCATCGCGACAGCGGCCGCCGCCGTGCTCCATCTCCTCTGGTTCTTCTTCTTCGCGAACACCGGCGGCGACATCGCCGCGCAGGACGCCTGGGCCGAGTTCGTGGGCCGGCACCCCGGCACCGCGTACAACCTTGCCTGGTACGGGGGCATGCACCCCGTCTCGTACAGCGTGGTCTCGCCCTACCTGATGTCGCTGCTCGGCGTCCGTACGACGATGATGATCGTCGGCACGGTCTCCTCCGCGCTCACCGCGCTGATCCTCGTGCGGGTCCCGGCCGTCCGCAATCCGTTGGCCTGCTCGCTGGCCGGGGTCTTCGCGTTCCTGTGCAACGCGCTGTCGGGCCGGGTGACGTTCGGGCTCGGCATGATGTTCGCCGTCGGCGCGGTGGCCGCGGTGTTCTGCTGGCCCTACCGGTGGCGGTACAAGCGATGGGCCAAGGCCGCCGTCGCCGCCCCGCTCGCCGCGCTCGCGACCGCGTCCAGTCCGGTCGCCGGGCTCTTCCTGGGCGTCGTCGCGGCGGCGCTGTTCCTCCACAAACGACGCCCCGGCGCATACGCGATCGGGCTCGCCCCGGTCGCCGTGGTGGGGCTGTCCGCCTGGCTGTTCCCGTTCTCGGGTACGCAGCCGATGTCGCTCGGGACGCTGTCGCTGCCGTTCATCTTCTCGGTGCTCGTCTTCGTCCTCGTACCGCGCGACTGGAGCACGGTCCGCACCGCCGCCGCCGTCTACGGACTCGGCACGCTGCTCACGTACGTCGTCGACTCGCAGATCGGGTCGAACATCACCCGCATGGCGATGCTGTTCGCCGGGGTGGCGCTGCTCGCCGCCCTGCCGTACACGGCGCCGCGCAGCCGCCGCTGGTACGCCCTGGTCCTGGCCTTCGTGGGCCTCAACTTCTGGATCGGCTTCAAGGGCGTCGACGACATCGTCCGGACCGCGCCCGCCGCGTCCTGGAACCGCGAACTGGCCCCGCTGGTCAACCAGCTCCAGCAGGTGGAGGCGGAGCGCGGCCGGGTCGAGGTGGTGCCCGCGAGCAGTCACCGCGAGTCATCGGCGCTCGCCCCGTACGTCAACCTGGCGCGCGGCTGGAACCGCCAGGCGGACATGAAGCGCAACCCGCTCTTCTACGACGACACGCTCGATCCGGTGAACTACCGGGAGTGGCTGGACCGCTGGGCCGTGCACTACGTGGTGCTGCCCAAGGACCGGCCGGACAACGGGGCGGTCCAGGAGGCGGAGCTGGTCGAGCAGGGGCAGCCCTACCTGCGCCAGATCTGGGGCGACGCGAACTGGAAGCTCTTCCGGGTCCTGGACCCGGTGCCGCTGGCCGACCCTCCGGCGACGGTGGAGCGGGCGGGCGCGGACGAGCTGACGATCACCGTGAAGTCGGCGGGCCGGGTGCTGATCCGGATCCCGTACACGCGGTGGCTCGCCCTCGTCGACGAGAAGGGCAAGAGCGTGGAGCGCCCGCTGGAGACCGAGGAGTCCAAGGAGCGGTCGCAGCTGGACGACACCGCGCCGAGGACCTTCACCAATACCCACGGCTGCCTGAACAAGGTCGAGGAGGGCCCGTACGGCGACGAGTGGACCGAACTGCTCGCGCCGCGACCGGGCGTGTACCGGCTGGCGGCCCCGTACCAGTTCCAGCCGGGCACCCCCTGCCCCGAAGAGCTGAGCTGACCCGGGGCGGCACTCGTCCCCGCCCGTCCCGTGTACGAGCCATCGGGTACGGGATCTCCCTCTGCGGGCGGCGCACTGGCAAGGTGTTCTGCCATGAAGGCCATGAGGTGCCAACACTGCGGCGGCGGGCGGCGGGGCCCGCTCCCCGGAATGATCTGCCCCGGCTGCGGGGCGGGGGCGTCCCGCGCGGCCGGCGCGGACGGTTCCTGGGTCGTGCGCGAGACGCTGGCGGGCCGTCTCTCCACGCTGCCCCGCCGGCGCAGGGCCCTGCTCGCGGCGGGTGTCGTGGTGGCGGCCGGCGGCCTGGCCACCGTCGCCTCGCTGCTGGTCTCGGGCGGCGGGAGCGTGGGCGGCGGCAGCAGCCGTACGGACGCGGCGGGCCGGGCGGGGGCGGTGCCCGACCGGATCGGCGGCGCGGCCCCCACCAGGATCGCCCCGGGACCGGACGCGGGTACGGAGACGGACACGGGCACGGGCACGGAAGCCCCGGGCGCTCCGGACGTTCCCGACCCGCCAGTGCCCTCGTCGGAGCGCCCGGCGGACGGGGGACGCTTCGCGCAGTGGGCGGGCCCCGGCTGCGCGGCGGGAACGTACCGGGAGCGCGGCCGTTTCGAGAGCGGGGACGCCGGCTGGTACACGGTCGACTCCGGCGGTTTCGACGGCGGCGGGTGCGACGGCCGGTTCAGCGCGATCCCGATGTCGGGCAGCCCGACCGAGGACCGGGGCTCCACGGCCACCTGGTCCTGGCGGCTGGGCCGGGGCTTCAGCGAGTGCGCGCTGACCGTCTTCGTCCCCGACAGCGGCCGCCCCCGCGACGCCGCCGGGGACCCGACCGTCTACCGGGTGCTCTCCGACCCGGACGACGTGGACTCCGCGTACACGGGCTTCGCGGTACTCCAGACGGAACACCGGGGGAGCGCGGTCCCGGTGCGCAGCTACCCGGTCAAGGGAGAGGTCTTCGCCGTCCAGCTCATCGACCGGGGCCGGGACTGGGGGGATGCGCGGCGGGTCGGCGCACACCATGCGGCGGCGCAGATGAGAGCGTCCTGCCACTGAGGGGCGAGGGGGCCCACCGGCTCACCGGCTCACCGGCTGACCGGCTGACCGCACGGCCGGCCTACCGTACGAAGGCGTGATCGTCCTGCGAGAGGCGACGGGGTCCACCGGCTCACCTGCTGACCGCACGGCCGGCCTGCCGCACCACGGCGTGATCGTCCGGCGAGAGACGACGGGCCCCTGACCGTATGAACGCGCGATCGTTCGACGCGTCGGCTCCGCACCCGGCCCGGCGGCGCGGAGGACCGTGTCCAGGGCCCGGTCCGGGACGGCCGGGTAACACCCTTTCACCCAGGCAGCGTTGTGCGATCCCGGGGCCACCTGGTTCGATCACCGCATGATCATTGAACCGTCGCTCGTACGCGGCCTGATCGCCGCCCAGTTCCCGCAGTGGGCGGACCTGCCCGTGGAGGCGGTCGACGCGAGCGGGACCGCGAACGCGATCTACCGCCTGGGCGTCGACAAGACCGTACGGCTGCCCCGTACCGAGGGCAGTGCGGCGGATGTGGCGACGGAGCACCACTGGCTGCCCCTGCTGGCGGCGCGGCTGCCCTTCCCCGTACCCCTCCCGCTCGCCCAGGGAGTTCCGGGCGAGGCGTTTCCCCGGCCCTGGTCGGTCTGCACCTGGCTGGACGGCACGAACCCACGACCGGGCGACGCCTCTTCGGCCTCCGACCTGCTCGCGGCGGACCTGGCGGAGTTCGTGCTGGCGCTGCGCCGGATCGACCCGGCGGACGCCCCGCCCGCCCACCGCAGCGAGCCCCTGGCCTCCCGCGACCCGGCGACACGCGAGGCGCTCGCTGCCCTGGGCGGCGTCCTGGACCGGGAGAAGACCACCGCGGCCTGGAACGAGGCCCTGGCCGCCCCGCCCTTCACGGCCCGGCCCGTCTGGGTGCACGGGGACCTCCAGCCCGGCAACGTGCTGGTCGCGGAGGACCGCCTCACCGCGGTCATCGACTTCGGCTGCACGGGCCTGGCCGACCCCGCCGTCGACCTGATCGCGGCCTGGTACCTGCTGACGGCGGGGGCCAGGAAGACGTTCCGCACAGCGGTCGCGGCCGACGACGCGACCTGGACGCGGGGGCGGGGCTGGGCGCTGTCCATCGCCCTGCTGGAACTCGCCCACTACCGGGAAGCGAACCCGGTGATGGCCCGGATCGCGGGGCACGTGATCGACGAGATCGTCACGTAGGGCCGGGGGAGGGCGAGGAGCGGCCGGGGGTGTACGGGGCCCGTCCGGATCTTGTCCGGCCGGGCCCCGTACGGGATCCTTTGGCGGATGCTCCACCGATCCTCGGTGGAGCGGGATTCCGGGGCCATGGCTCGGGGGATGCCGCGACGTCATAGGGGGACACGATTCAGTCGGCGCTTGCGAACATAGCCCTGGGACTGCTGACCAGCCTGCTGGGGGGTGGGTTCGTCTGGCTCTGGGAGCGGACCAAGAGGACGCGGGCTGTGAACCGGCGTGCCGCCTTCTTCGGCGTACGACCCGATCAGACCTGCCTGATCGTGCTGGGGGCCAAGTACAACACCCCCGGCACGGCGCACTACCGGGATGTGCGTGCCGTGATGGAACTGACCCTGCTGGCAGGGGAACTGGGCTGCCATGTCGCGCTGGAGCCGGGGACGTTCCGAGGGAGCAACGGAGATCGGACCGAGTTCTGCGTCGGAGGCCCGAGCGGTGATTCCAACCCCCGCACCGGGGGCCACTTGGCTGCGCATCTGCCCGGTGTGGTGATCCACCCCTACGACGGAACGCGGCCGGACTCGGTCGCCATCGAGGTCGACGGGGAGATGTTCCTGTTCGACCGGGGCAACCAGGAGTACGCGCTGGTGGCCAAGTTCACGCCCGCCGAGTCCAGCATGCCGGTGTTCCTGGTGTGCGGACAGAGCTCGGTGGCGAACCTGTCCGCAATCCACTTCCTCCGTCGCGAGTACGCGCAGGTTGCGGAGCGGCTCGCCTCCGCCGAGCGCTTCTGTCTCCTGGTCCGTGTCTCCGACATCGGCACCTATGAGCACCACCGGGCCGTACTGGAGAGGGACGTGTCCGCCGCGGCCTTCGGGGCGTGACGCACGTCCTTCGGGCTCACCGGTGGATGTCCTCCGGGTGGAGCGGCGTGCTTCCCGCGTCCTCCGGACTCACCGCCGCACGGCCTCGCCGAGGACCACGGCGGCGGCCTGGTCCCAGCGGATGCGCTCGGCGAGTTCGGTCCGCAGTTCGGCGGCCTCCCGGAACGCGGCAGGGCGTGACATGAGTCGGTTGGAGACGGCCCGTGCCCAGGTCTGGGTGTCCTTGGCGTCTTCCCCGGACATCTCCACCACGAACGGTCCGGCGCGTTCGTCGCCCAGGGACTCGCGCAGGAGGTCCGCGAGGCCGCTCCGCGAGCTAACCAGGACCGGGATGCCCCGCGTGATCGCTTCGAGGCCGACGAGACCGAACCCCTCCTGCCGGGAGGGCATGATGACCAGGGAGGCGATGTCCAGGTCGTCGTCGATACGCTCCTGCTCCGCTGTGTAGACGCGGACCACGACCTCCAGACGGTTGCTCGCCGACTGGAGTTGGATGTCCTCGCGCGCCCGGTCGGCGTCGGTGACCGGGGCGCCGCGGACGATCAGACGCACACCGCGCCGGGTGCCTGCCTCGTGGAGCCAGGTCTCGGCCTGGGCGCAGGCCGCGGCGGCCAGGTCCACGCCCTTGAGCTTGGCGTCGTCGACCCGGCCCAGGAACAGGACCCGCAGAGGCTTCCCCTCGGGAGGGATACGAGGAGTGGCGGGATCGAGGACGCAGGGTCCGTCGAAACCGGGGTCGAGGCGCAGCGGCGGCCGTCCGTCGGAAGTCCTGAACTCGGCGACGAACTCCGCGTGGAGCCGGGGACCTACGGCGACCACCCGGTGCGCGGAACGGCCGAGTTGCCGCTCGATCATGGTGCGTTCCTCTGCCCGGAGGGCCGCGTCGTTGGCTCGGCCGGGCTTGTACCACTCGATGGTGTCCGGGGACATGTGCAGGAAATGCAGGCGCCGGGCGCTCGGGTAGAAGTCCTCGTGCAGCTTCAGCGCAGCGGGCCCGGTGATCCGGCCGTGGCCGAGAACCAGGTCGGGCACCGTCCCGGGCGGGAGGTTTGGCCGTCCGGTCAGGCGTACGTCCTCGGACGCTCCTGGCCGCTCGGGCGCGGGGACCAGGGTGACCCCGGCCTGCCGGGCGTCGGCGACGTCCGCGGGGCTCGCGTCGAGCACCACACAGAACACCTGGGCGCCCGAGGTGGCCAGCGAACGGCACAGGTCGCGGTTGAACGTGCTCAGGCCGCCGTGGGCCGAGGACCATTCGGTGGCGACGGAGAGGACTACAGAGGGCCGCCGCTCGTCCCCGGTGACCGGTTCCACCGCTGCGCCGCCGTCCGTGGCGGGTACCTCGGCCCCTGTCTCCGCGGTCGCCGCAGGTTCTTCCGCCTCACTGCCCGCGCCCCGGCCCGATCCGTCCGCCCCTCCGGGAACGGAGCCGAGAGCCGCTCTCGCCCGCTCCACCGCTTCGACGAGGTTGACATCGGTCTCCTCGTGCAGCGCCGTGCCACCGTCCACGTCGGGAAGCAGCAGGAAGTCGAGCAGGTGGTTCTGCACCGAGACCGGAGCCAGCTCCGCCGCGGACCTCGCGAGCTCCTCGGCGGCTTTGTCCCGGTCACCGCCGATGAGGTGGGCCATGGCCGCGTTGTACAGGCACAGGCCGCGCTCGTAGCCGCCCTCCGCCAGTTCGAGCGCCTTGCGCGACCATTCCAGCGCGTCGTCCTTCTGCCGAGTCGTCAGACTCAGGTACATCAGGGAGTTGGCGGTGTCCCAGACGGGATCCAGGTCGAAGGACGACTGGAAGCGGGCTCGGGCCCGGTCGCAGTCGCCTGCTCCGTAGGCTGCGAAGGCCGCGATGCGGTGGTTGTCCGCCAGGTCGGCCCGCAGGCGACCCGTGGACTTCAGGAACCACTGCTCGGCGGGCCAGGTCCGCAGGGGGACGCGGACCCGTTCGGCGGTCAGGGATCCCCCCAGATCGGCGATCCGCGCGGCGGCGGCGTGGAAGACCGCCGAATCGGCCAGGGAAGCGTCGGCGCTGTCCGGGGCGTACAGCCACCGCTCGGCGGAGTGGCTCCCGTAGGTGCAGGTGACCGTCGTGACGTCGAGCGCCTGAGGTTCGCCCGCGATGAGAACGGCGTAGTGGAGGTAGTCGATCGGCTTGATCGAGTCAGGCCCTTCGGCGGGCAGCTTCTCCAGCGCGTCGAAGCTGGCCAGGACGGCCTTGGCCCGCATCTGGTAGCAGCACGTCGGGTAGATACGCAGAGGAGCGGCCTCGAACGTGTGGAGCAAGCCGAGAAGCCGGTTGATCAGTGTGGCCCGGACGCTGCTCTGGCTGATGGCCTGCGAGTGGGGCCCGAAGCCGAGGATGCGAGCTGACCACAGCCGGCAGTAGACCTCGTCGAACAGCTCCGCTTCCACGGACAACCGGACCGTGTCCTCGTCCGCGAGGATGCCCTGGGCGACGAGATTCGCCCGGCAGGCGTCGTACTCCGCACGTGGGATCTGCGGTTGTCCGACGATGCAGTAGGCGAACCAGACCTCGTCGGCCGTGGCGTTGCCGAGAGCCGACGTCAGGACGTTGAACGCGAGGAGTTCGTTCCGGTCCATCCCCCGGACCACGCGGATCAGCGGGCGATCGAGGACATTGCGCTCCCCGCTCTCCATGCGGGACTTGATGCCTTCGAGGACCTCCGGGCTGAGTCTCATGTCCTGAGTGAGGCCCTGCTTCACGCGGGCGAACATCTCGTGGCAGTACAGCTGGATGGCGTAGGGGTTGCCGTCCGTGACCCGGTTCAGTGCGGACACCGTGCCGCTGGAGACCAGTTCACCGTAGATCCCGGCGTTGAGCAGTGGGCGCAGGACGCATTCCTTGACGTCGATGTGCTCGACGAATCCTTTGACCTCGATCTCTCTGAACTGCCGGAGGATCTGCGAGTGCACGTCCTTGATGCGCTCGATCAGCTCCGAGGTGCCGGCGAGCACCAGGACCAGTCCGTCCACCCGCGTGGTGAGCAACCGCAGGATGGAGAGGACATGACCGTCGTCCGCCATCAACTGGGCCTCGTCCACGAGCATCGCGATGGGATGCCCCAGGAGACGGACGAAGAAGGCGAGGTCGTCGCGCAGGGCTGCTTCGGGCACCCTCCGCCCGGCTTCGGCGAGGGCGATCGCTTCGGGGAACTGCAACGGGGCCACGGTGGCGGCGTCACCGGCTCCGGACATCACGCGAAGCACGTCCGCGACGCCGAAGGAGAGGTCCGTCCCCGTTCGTGCGGCTGCGGCGGCGACTGCGCGCACGACCTCCTCGTACATCTTGCGGAAGAACCAGAGGGGGTCGCCGTCACCCTGGACCAACTCCACTCGCGCACTGGTCAGTCCACGCGCTGCGGCCATCCGCTCGATTGCGTAGAGCAGGCTTGTCTTGCCTGCGGCGCGTCGGCCGTGCAGCACAACACAGACCGACGGCTCGTCGACGCTGGCCTGGTCGAGTTCGTACGCCACGGTCGCGGCTTCCTCGGAGCGTCCGGCGAACAACGCAGCCTCACGTACCGGGTGCCGGTAGTCGTACGGATTGCGAACCTGGGAAATGTCCACGGTCCCCCTCACTTCGCGTCGATCGTACGGTCCGAGCAGTGATGGAGGGGAGCCTTCCGCGGCCCGAGCGGCCCTTCACGGGGCTGCCCCGTTGGCCGTGGGCAGCGCAGACCTCTTTGGATACGCCTGACATAGAGAACGCTAAAATCTTGTAAAACTGCGTTTTCTTGCTTTGCGTCCTGCGTTCGTGGTATCTTCGACTGGTCGAAACCGAGTGGCGAGGGGGAGGGCATGAGCCCGACTATCGAGGTAGACGCACAGACGTACCGCTCCATCGAGTTCGCCGCGCGTATGGGGAACACCACCGCGGCCGAGGTCGTGGCCCGGCTCGTGAGGACAGCCAGCGAGCCGGCCCCCGTGCCGGCTGCCACGAGCGAGGGGAGCGCGGCGAACGGACGCAGAGTCGCGGTGTACGCCGATTACGAAGGCCACCGGACTCATGGCGACTACGACCGGGACACCAAGCGGATCGACGTCAGGTCCGGCCCGCTCGCCGGTCAGGGCTTCAAGTCGCCCACCGGGGCGGCCCGGGCGGTCGTCGAGCACTACAAGCCGGGCGTCAACCCCAACCGGAACGGTTGGTCGTTCTGGTTGCTCGACGACGGGTCCGGCGAGGTCCTGCAGAGCATCCGGCACACGGCCTGAGTCCGTGCCGGGCGGTCGCCGCGCAGCGGTGGAAGAGTAGTGAAGGTCGGGGCGGAGAGGTGGCCCTCTCCGCCCCGACCTCTGTGTCTGTGCCCCCGGCAGGATTCGAACCTGCGACACCCGCTTTAGGAGTTCGATCCGAGCCCGTTCCGGCTGCTGTTGTGGACTGGTGCGGCGGCCGGACAGAGACGCTGATGTGCGTCGCTGTCCGGCCTCGTTGATGTCAGCCGTGGATGTCGATCCGAGCGAGCCAGGCTTCACCTCTTGCTCCTCATCTGGGTTGGTAGTCCCAGAAGCAATAGGCGCACGCGCCACGTCCCTCCGCCGTGGCTTCGGCCAGCGCGACACGACGCCGAGGATGAGTGTCCATGCCCACACTCAGGGCGTACTCCTGCCCATCCTCCAGGGCCTTGCAGGCCGAAGAGCGGTGGAAGACCTCGCCCCCGGCTGTGATGTAGACGAACTTGACCAGGCCCTCGGGGACAGGAGCGCAGTCCACGCACTGTTGGACAACTAATACTCCAGCAGCGGTTCGTGTCCTGAGCTGCGTTTTCGGTAGTGGCAGTGGCGGGCGATGGCCTGGTGGCGTCTTCTCCAGGTGGACCAGTTCAGTGCG
>NTHE01000002.1 GCA_002551355.1 Streptomyces sp. man185
CCCCGCGCCCCCGGCGCAGCGCACCCACCCCGCCCCCGTGGCACCCGCCGCTCCGGCTCCGGCCCCTGCGGCACCCGCCCGCCCGGAGCCGACGGAGAATCGTTCCGCGCCGCAGATCCAGCTGATCCCGGCCTCGGCCGCCGGCGCACTCGACGCGGCCGAGGAAGCCGTCGACCTGCTGCTGGACTCCGGTCGTGCACCGGGCGACATCCTGGTGCTCACCACCGGCGAACAGCACCCGTGGGCCGCCCACGAGCTGTCCTTCGGCGAAGCCGCGTACTGGGCCCAGCACGACGCGGGCGACGACGTCTTCTTCGCCGACGTCTCCGCGGCGGACCGGGCCCGGTCCCGGCCCGTGGTCGTCGTCGCGGTCAACGGCGACGCCGACCCGGCCGTGGCGCGTACCCTGCCCGTCGCGCGTGACCGCGCGGCCGCGCTGTTGATCGTCTGCGGAGACCCGCAGACGATCAACTCCGCACTCGGCGCAGGGGTCTGAACACACCCCCATCGGTGCCCCGGCCGCCCGCACGGGCGGCCGGGGCACCGATGTCGGCCGTCCCGGCCGTGGCCGGGCCGGTCGGTGGACGATCCGCGCCGTCCGGCAGTCGACCGGCGCCGTACGGCGGACGATCAGTGCTGTCCGGCAGCCGACCCGCGCACGCTCAGCGGGCCGCGGTGCGACGCAGTGCCTCCACCGCACCGCCGCCCGACCGGGTCGGAGCGGTCAGGTGGTCTGCGACGGCGTCGGCCAGGAGCGCGGGCTCCGACAGCGAACTGGGCCGCCGCCCACCCCTCCCCTCGCCGAGCACCTGCCAGCCCCCGCGGGTGAGCGTGATGTAGGCGCCGCAGCGCAGCCCGTGCAGGGTGCAGGCGTCCCGGAGGCCCCACATCCACGCGCCGTCCTCCTCGGTCCACCGTTCGTCACCGTCACGGCAGTAGAGAAGTACGGCCGTACGGACCGGAGTACGGCGGCGCAGATCGTGCGGGATGACCCGCCGCAGCTGCGCCAGCAGGGCGTTGCGGAACTCCCAGCCGTCCGCCGCCACCGACGCCCGGCGGGCGAACGAGGCGCTCGCCGTGAGCCGCTCCTCATGATCGAGGACCGCGACCACTGCGGTGGCCGGAGTCGGCCGGTGGCGGGAGTGCAGCCCGCTGACGACCTCCCGGGGACTGCCGAGCAGGGGTATGCCCGCCGAGGCCCACTCCGCTGGTTCGAGCATCCGGGCAAGGCGGTTGACGGAGTCTGCGGAAACCGAGGACGCCGCTGTCGAAGTGGCTGTGGACGGGGCGAATCCGAAGGTCACGGTCCTCCCTTCGCTACGCGCCCACGGTGCGGGCAGGGTCGAGTGAGGGCGCGCCGCGGCACAGCCCTTCCGGGCCCGATGAGGAACTGTGCGGGGGCAGCTCCAATTCTCCCTGGCCTACCGGCAGGCGGCAACGAGCAATTGCTCTGGCTGACGGGAATCAGCCGGAATGACACTGATATCCCTGCCCAGACCCACCCGGGATGACTCCCTCTGTCACCCCTGAACCGCGAGGACCAGCGGAAACACTCCCTCTGCTCCGGCTCGTCGCAGCAGGCGCCCCGCCACGGCAAGGGTCCAGCCGGTGTCCGACAGGTCGTCCACCAGCAGAACGGGGCCGCCCGCGGCCGCCAACGCAGCCGCCAGCTCCGGCTCCACGACCAGGCTCTCGTGCAACGCCCGCACCCGCTGCGCGCTGTTGGTCTGGGACATCCGCACCTCCTCGGAGCCCGGCGCGTAGGAGACCGTTCCGAGCAGGGGCATCCGGCCGATCTCGGAGATGCGCCGGCCGAGCGACTCGACCAGTTGCGGCCTGCGGCGCGAGGCGACGGTCACCACGCCGACCGGCCGCGGAGCCGCGTCCGCCGACCCGGAGGCCCAACCGCCCGGCCCTTTCGCCCAGTCGGCGAGGACGGTGACCACGGCGTTCGTGACATCGTCGGGCACCGGTCCGTCCGGGGCCTGCGCCGCGAGCATGGGGCGCAGCCGGTTGCCCCAGCCGATGTCGGAGAGCCGGCCGAGCGCCCGGCCGGTGAAGGACAGCTCGCCCGCGGGGATACGCCCCTTGAGATCGATCCCCACGGCGGGCAGGCCGGTGGGCCACATCTTGCGGGGCTCCACCTCGACACCGGGCCGGCCCAGCTCGGTGCGCGCTCCGTCCAGGGCGGCGGTGGAGACCTTGTCGTCGAAGCGGGAGCCCGCGCAGTTGTCGCAGCGACCGCAGGGCGCGGCCTCCTCGTCGTCCAGGCGCAGCCGCAGGAACTCCATCCGGCACGCCGTCGTCGAGGCGTAGTCGCGCATGGCCTGCTGCTCGGCCTCCCGCTGGCGGGCGACCCAGGCGTAGCGCTCGGCGTCGTAGACCCAGGGGGCGCCCGTGGAGATCCAGCCGCCCTTGACGCGCTTCACCGCGCCGTCGACGTCCAGCACCTTGAGCATCGTCTCCAGCCGGGTCCGGCGCAGATCGACCAGGGGCTCCAGAGCGGGGAGCGACAGGGGCCGCTCCGCGTGCGCCAGAACGTCCAGGGTGCGCCGCACCTGCTCCTCGGGAGGGAAGGCGACGGAGGCGAAGTACTGCCAGATCGCCTCGTCCTCCTTCCCGGGCAGCAGCAGCACCTCGGCGTGCTCCACTCCGCGCCCCGCACGCCCGACCTGCTGGTAGTAGGCGATGGGGGAGGAGGGCGAGCCCAGGTGCACGACGAAGCCGAGGTCGGGCTTGTCGAACCCCATGCCCAGCGCGGACGTGGCGACCAGTGCCTTGACCCGGTTGGCCAGCAGATCGTCCTCGGCCTGCTGCCGGTCGGCGTTCTCGGTCCGGCCGGT
Source organism: Streptomyces sp. man185 (assembly GCA_002551355.1). Classification (GTDB taxonomy): domain Bacteria; phylum Actinomycetota; class Actinomycetes; order Streptomycetales; family Streptomycetaceae; genus Streptomyces. The sequence goes on from NTHE01000002.1 coordinate 2,844, forward strand.
GTACGAGGCCACCGGGTGCCCGTTCTGGCGCAGATAGGCGGTGACCTCCTCGGCCGCCGCCACGGTCAGGGTGTAGATGATCCCGGAGCCGGGAAGCTCGCCGAGGTGATCGCCCAGCCAGGCCAGCCGGTGTGCCGCGCCCGGCAGTCGCAGCACGCTCAGGCTCAGGCTCTCCCGGTCCAGCGGCCCGCGCAGGACCAGCGCGTCGGTGCCGGCGCCGGTGCCCAACTGCTCCGCGACGTCCGCCGTCACGCGGGCGTTGGCCGTGGCGGTGGTGGCGAGCACCGGGACGCCCGTCGGCAGATCGGCGAGCATCGTCCGCAGCCGCCGGTAGTCGGGCCGGAAGTCGTGGCCCCAGTCGGAGATGCAGTGGGCCTCGTCGACCACCAGGAGCCCGGTCGCCGCAGCCAGCTTCGGCAGCACCTGGTCGCGGAAGTCGGGGTTGTTGAGCCGCTCGGGGCTCACCAGCAGGACGTCGACCTCGCCGGCCGCCACCTCGGCCTGGACGCTCTCCCACTCCTCCGTGTTGGACGAATTGATCGTGCGGGCGCTGATCCCGGCCCGGGCCGCCGCCGCGACCTGGTTGCGCATCAGCGCCAGCAGCGGTGAGACGATCACGGTCGGGCCGCTGCCCTGAGCGCGGAGCAGGGACGTCGCCACGAAGTAGACGGCGGACTTGCCCCAGCCGGTGCGCTGCACGACCAGGGCTCTGCGTTTGTCGGCGACGAGCGCTTCGATGGCCACCCACTGGTCCTCGCGCAGCACGGCCGTACCGGTGGCATCGCCCACCAGGCGGGCGAGGACGGAGTCGGCCGAAGCCCTGAGCGCTGCACGATCTGCGTTGGTCATGCCCCCATGCAACCCGATGACCACGACAAACCGCGAACGGCGACGCGACCCCTGTGGATAACGTTATCCACAGGGGTCGCGGGATGTGGCGGGCTGCGGGACCGTCGAGCCATGAACAAGCACCACGAATCCACCGGCCCCGCCGGGGAACAGCAGATCACCCTGCGCGGCCCCGCCGAGCTCGCTGACGCCCTCCCGTATCTCATGGGTTTCCATCCCAACGACAGCGTCGTGATGGTCGCCCTGCACGGCGGCCGGGGCCGGTTCGGCGGCCGGCTCCGCCTTGGAATTCCGCAGGCGCCCGGCGAATGGGGGCCGGTCGCCGATCAGCTGGCGGAATGCCTGGTCTCGGGGAGCGAGCGTCGTGAAGGGCGGCCCGACGCGATCGTGCTCTTCCTCTGCCAGGACTCGCCGGACGGTGCGGGCGGCCGGCAGACCATGGAGCGGCTCAGGCCGTTCGCGCAACGTCTGCGCACGGCGTGCGGAGCCCTCGACGTTCCCGTCCTCGAAGCCCTCTGCATCTCCGACGGCCGCTACTGGTCCTACTGCTGTCCCGACCCCCGATGCTGCCCCGACCAGGGAAACCCCCTGGCCATGCCCGGCACCACGGTGATGGCCGCGGCCGCCACCTACGCGGGCGTCCACGTCCGGGGCACGCTGCGCGACATGGAAGCGCGGCTCCAGCCCTTGCGGACCCCGGCAGCCGTGCGGGCGCAGGAGAAGGCCCTGGACAGGGTCGGACCGGCGCTGCTGCCGAGGCTTCTCGACGAGAGGGCCAGGCGGGAGGTCGCGGCGGAGACCCTCCGGCTGGCGCGCACGCTCATGGACCGCATCGACGAGGCACAGCCCGCGCCACCCGCGCTCTCGGACGCCGGGGACGACCAGTTGATCGACTCCGACGAGGCCGCCGCCGTCATCCTCGGGCTCCAGGACCGCGAGACCCGGGACAGGGCCGCCGCCTGGATGGAAGGGCCGGAAGCCCAAGCGGCCCTGCGGCTGTGGCGGACGCTGGCCCGGCGCTGCGTCGGACCCTACGGGGAGCACGCCGCGGCTCCGCTCACCCTGGCGGGCTGGGTCTCCTGGTCCACCGGTGACGAGCCGGGCGCGCGGGTCGCCCTGGCCCTGGCACTGCGCGCCGATCCCGACTACACGTTCGCCCAACTGCTGCACCGGGCCTGCAACGAAGGGCTCGATCCGGAGGCCCTGCGCCGTTGCCTGCGCGAGGCGATCGACGAGGACGCGGGCAGCGGCGCCGAAGCCGCGGAGGCGGAGACAGCCGCGGACCGGGGCGCCGCCCCGCTGCACGTCCGCAAGGTCCGCCCGCTGCCCGACGGGGGCCGACGGCGAGCGCGCGCTTCCCGGCCTCCGGGCGCCGAGCGCGGGAAGGCGTCACCCGGCTCGCCCCGTCCCCGGACCCCGGTGGCCGGGCGGCGGCGCGACGCCCGGCGGTACGGCCGACGCGGCAGCAGGACGCGACGATGACCCGGGCGCGAGCCGAGGAACCGGCACGGGAGCCGACCGAGGGACCGGTGAAGGCCGCCCGCTACCCTGTCGGCCGACCGGGATCCGTGCCCTCGACCCGCCCGGTCCAGAACTGACGCGGCGCGAAACCCTCGCGTCGCAGCCAGTGTTCCGTGTAGACGATCCGTTGGGCCTCGATCACCACGAGAGGCCCAGGCGGGGGCTCGTCGAGCGAACGCGACCGCTCGACGTGGTCGGACTGCCAGCGGAACGCCGACCAGTAGTGCTCAAAACCCGGGTCGTCCTCCGACAGCACGCGGGCGCGCCCGAAGAGTTGGGCTCCTCGGCTGCTGGCCTGTCCGACCAGCGGAGCGAAGATCCCGACCGACACCCGGGGGTCGGAGGCCAGGTTCCGCATCTTCGGCGATCCGGGTGCGGTGCTGAACATCACCGCGAAGTCGAGGTGGAAGTACCGCACGGGTGTCGCGAGCGGCCCTTCCCCTCCCGCCGTCGCGAGCACGCACATGTTCTGCGACGACAGCAGGTTGAGTATCCGCTCCTCCAACCGCTCTCGATCCAGGCGCTTCTTCGGTGCCGGGCCGGCGAGCCACGGGTTGGTCATAGGCATGACCCACTGTCCCACTGACCGGCCGCTGCGACCCGACCGCGGCGTGCTGCGCCGCGACGCGTCCCGAATGGTGAGAGACGGACTGATCACGAGCATGCTGAAGGGAGTGTTTATCGTCAGGCAGACGACTATGATCGCGGCATGCCGCCCTACGACCCGTCGACCTTCCCGCCCTTCGCAGTCACCGTCGACCTGGTCGTGCTCACGGTGCGCCGTCACGCGCTCTGCGCGCTGGTCGTCCGCCGCGGAGAGACCCCGTTCCAGGGCCGATGGGCGCTGCCCGGTGGTTTCGTCAGGCTGGACGAGGACCTGGAGTCCGCGGCAGCTCGGGAACTCGTCGAGGAAACCGGCCTCTGCGCACACGATCCGGCGAAACCGGCCGCGGGCAACGGCGCACATCTGGAGCAGCTGGCCACGTACGGCGATCCGGCACGCGATCCCCGGATGCGGGTGGTCAGCGTCGCCCACCTCGCCCTCGCACCGGACCTTCCCGCGCCCCGGGCGGGCGGCGATGCCAACAGTGCGCGCTGGGCGCCCGTCGAGGACCTGCTGCACCCGGGCACCGGGCGGGAGGGCGAGCAGGCGGCTCCGCTGGCCTTCGACCACGCGCGGATCCTGGCCGACGGGGTGGAGCGTGCCCGCTCCAAGATCGAATACTCCTCCCTGGCCACGGCGTTCTGCCCGCCGGAGTTCACGGTCGGCGAGCTGCGCCGGGTGTACGAAGCGGTGTGGGGCGTGGTCCTCGATCCCCGCAACTTCCACCGCAAGGTCACCGGAACGCCCGGATTCCTGGTGCCTTCCGGCGGGACGACCACGCGGCAGGGCGGCCGGCCGGCGCAGCTGTTCCGGGCCGGGGCGGCCACGGTCCTCAATCCGCCGATGCTGCGACCCGAGGTCTGAGTCACCCGGCGTTCCACCGCGATGGCCCCGCGGAACGCCTGTCGGCCTGCCCCTGCACCAAAAGTCTGAAATGTCGCGTTATGTTGCTGCGGTACCCCCTTGCCGCCGAGCGGTCTCACCTTCCGCGAGAGACGCGAGAGAAGCGATGCTCCAGGCCATCGGACTCACCAGCACCCCCCGTCGCGACGCTCCGCCCGCCGTGAACGATCTGACCTTCGAGGCTCCTCCCGGCCGTGTCACGGCCCTGCTGGGCGCCCCTCGCTCGGGCAAGACCACGGCCCTGCGGCTGATGCTCGAACTGGACGCCGGGCGGGGCGTCGCCTACTTCCGGGGACGGCCGCTCCACCGCATCGCCCATCCGGCACGGGAAGTGGGCGTACTGCTCGGCGACGTGCCGGGGCATCCCTCCCGGACCGCCCGAGGCCAGCTCCGTATGCTCTGCGCGGCCGCGGGCGTCCCCGCCACCCGGGCCGACGAGGTGCTCGAGGTCGTCGGTCTCGCCGGGCTCGGGGACCAGCGCCTGGGCACCCTCTCGGTGGGCATGGACCGTCGGCTCGGCCTCGCCTCCGCCCTCCTCGGAGACCCTCACACCCTGATCCTGGACGAACCGGCGGAGGGGCTGTCCCCACGGGAGAACAGCTGGCTGTACGGGCTGCTCCGCGCGCACGCGGCCCAGGGCGGCACCGTCCTCTACGCCACCGACGACCCCAAGGAGGCGGCCCGCACCGCCGATCGCGTCGTCACCATCGGCGGCGGGCGCCTCGTCGCCGACCAGGACGTCGCCGACTTCGCCCGCACCCGGCTCCGGGCCCGGGTCGCCGTCCGCACCCCGCACGCGGCCCGGCTGGCGGCCGTGGTCAGCCGGGAGTCCCGAGCCGCCCGGCGCTCCGTCGAGGTGGTCGAGGAGGCGAGCGGCCGGCTGACGGTGTACGGCAGCAGTTGCGCGGAGATCGGCGACACCGCGTACCGGCACGGCGTCCCCGTGCACCAGCTCGCCGACGAGATCGGCGACACCGGACCCGCCACCCCGGCGGAGGCCGGGGCCGGGGAGCGCGGAGATTCGGCCGCCGCCCTGTCCGAGCTGCCACCCCCGATCCGGGTGCGTCCCGCGCGCGGTCCCCTGCGCCCCCTCCGCTACGAACTGCGACGCTCGCTCGGCGTCAGGACGACGACCCTGATCATGGCGGCCGTTCTGGTGGCGTCCGCCGCGGTGTCCGTCCTGCTCGCCCGCACCGACGGCACCGCCCTTCCCCGCGTGCTCGCCGCCTGGCCCGCTCTGCTGCCTCTCCCTCCCGCCGCGCTCGGTGCGGGCCTGCTCGGTGCGCTCTCCTTCGGGGACGAGTTCCGCTATCCCGCGCTCGCCGCAGCTCGCGGCACCGTGCCCCGGCGGCTGGGGCTGCTGCTGGCCAAGCTCACCGTGACCGCGAGCTTCGCCCTGTTGCTCGCGGGCCTCGCCGTGGTGGGCGGTGCGCAGAGCCTCCGGCTCGTGTACGGGCCGGACTTGATCGAGATCCCTTCGAACGTCGTCGCGCTGGGCGTGAGTTGGGCGGGGCTGACGGTCGGCTGCGCCTGGGCGGGACTGCTGGCCGCCGGCGTCTTCCGGGTGGCCGGGGCGGGCATCGCCGCGGTGCTGGCCGTACCGGTGCTCATCGTTCCGCTGGTGCAGAAGATCTTCGCGGTGCCGTCCGCGCGTTCGGTCGCCGGGCTCCCGGGCCGACTGCGCGAACTGGCCGGGTGGCAGCTGCCGCAGGAGGCGGACCACTGGGTCCTGGCCGTCGCGCGGGTGGTGGCGCAGCCCGTCGGGACCGCGCTCGCCCTGTCGTTGTCAGCCCTGATCTGCGCGTATCTGTTCACCAGCCTTCGCGGAAAGGCACGTTGGTGATCGCCGCCGTCCCGCATCGAGGTAAGGGGTCCGCAACTCCCTGAGAAATGACTGGTTGGTGCGGATATGGCGTCAATTGCGGAGCGAGCGCCGATCACCCTTTCGTGTGCTTTTCACCAAAGACCTCAAGGGGTGGGCGAGCCGCGCCGACAAAGGATGCGTGAGTACCCTTGCGCACACCATGATGACCGCCGCCCGCACCGCCGATTCCGGCCTGGCCGGCTCGGGCGAACTCGACCGCTACCCCTATGCGGAGGCGCCGGCCGGCGAGCGTGCCGCCGCCCGTGCCTGGGGCGGTACCGATTCCGAGCTGGGACGGGCGAGCCGACGGGGGGCGGCCAGTCGGGGGCGCGGTCTGCACGGCCAACTCGTCCAGCAGCTGGGCCAGATGATCGTTTCCGGTGACCTCGGCGCGGACCGCCCCCTTGTTCCCGAGGAGATCGGCCAGCGGTTCGAGGTCTCCCGCACCGTCGTACGCGAATCCCTGCGCGTCCTCGAAGCCAAGGGGCTGGTCAGCGCGCGCCCCAATGTGGGTACGAGGGTCCGTCCGGTCAGCGACTGGAACCTGCTGGACGCCGACATCATCGAATGGCGGGCCTTCGGTCCGCAGCGTGACGACCAGCGTCGTGAGCTCGCCGAGCTCCGCTGGACCATCGAACCGCTCGCGGCCCGCCTCGCGGCCGGGCACGGCCGGGACGACATCCAGCAGCGGCTCGGCGACATGGTGGAGATCATGGGGCACGCGATGGGGCAGGGGGACGCGATCACCTTCTCCCGCGCCGACGCGGAGTTCCACGCCCTCCTCATCCAGGCCGCCGGCAACCGGATGCTCGAACACCTTTCCGGCATCGTCTCGGCCGCCCTCCATGTCTCCGGAGGCCCCGTCACCGGTTGTGACCGTCCCGGCGAGACCTCGCTCGCCCACCACGCGCGCATCGCCGACGCCCTGGCGTCGGGCGACGCCGGGGCCGCCGAGACGGCCATGCGTCAACTGCTCGTCGTCCACCCCGACGTCGAGCGGGTGGTCCCCGCGCCGCGCGAGCACTGACCGGGCGGATGCCGGGGTGCGTGGGCCCGATGCCGCCGGGCCGCACGGACCCGGCGGCACAATGGAGTGGGATACAACCTTTGGTCCCGTTCGTCGCGAATGAGGTGTGACTCGGGCCACGCGGATTGGCCGTAACACTCCTCGAAGCAGCGCGATGACCTAAGAGGTGAGCGCAGCGGAAGGAATACAGCAGCCCTTGGGCGCGCTGTTTCAGTTCTGAGGCCAAACCCGCGCCGTCGACGACATCCCCAGTCGGCGGTCGTCGGTTCCAGCCCTCTCCAGGGCAGGGCCGGAAGCCGTTTCCATCGTTCCGAGAGGTTGTTCGTGTCGGCCAGCACATCCCGTACGCTCCCGCCGGAGATCGCCGAGTCCGAGTCTGTGATGGCGCTCATCGAGCGGGGAAAGGCTGATGGGCAGATCGCCGGCGATGACGTGCGTCGGGCCTTCGAGGCTGACCAGATTCCGCCAACCCAGTGGAAGAACGTTCTGCGCAGCCTCAACCAGATCCTCGAGGAAGAGGGTGTGACGCTGATGGTCAGTGCCGCGGAGTCGCCGAAGCGCGCCCGCAAGAGCGTCGCAGCGAAGAGCCCGGTCAAGCGCACCGCCACCAAGACCGTCGCGGCGAAGACCACCGTGACCAGGACCGTCGCGGCCACCGCCGCCCCGGCGGTCGAGAGTGCGGAGGCGGTGGCCGACGACGCCGTCGCGGCCGCTCCCGCCAAGAAGGCAGCGGCCAAGAAGACCGCCGTCAAGAAGACCGCTGCGAAGAAGACGGCGGCCAAGAAGACCGCCGCGAAGAAGTCCGGCAAGCAGGACGACGAGATTCTCGACGGCGACGAGCCGGTCGAGGAGGTCAAGGCCGGCAAGGGCGAGGAAGAGGAGGGCGAGGGCGAGAACAAGGGCTTCGTCCTCTCCGACGACGACGAGGACGACGCACCTGCCCAGCAGGTCGCCGTCGCCGGCGCCACCGCCGACCCGGTCAAGGACTACCTGAAGCAGATCGGCAAGGTTCCCCTCCTCAACGCCGAGCAGGAGGTCGAGCTCGCCAAGCGCATCGAGGCCGGTCTCTTCGCCGAGGACAAGCTGGCGAACGCCGACAAGCTCGCACCGAAGCTCAAGCGCGAGCTGGAGATCATCGCCGAGGACGGCCGACGGGCCAAGAACCACCTCCTGGAGGCCAACCTCCGTCTGGTGGTCTCCCTGGCCAAGCGCTACACCGGCCGCGGCATGCTCTTCCTGGACCTGATCCAGGAGGGCAACCTCGGTCTGATCCGCGCGGTCGAGAAGTTCGACTACACCAAGGGCTACAAGTTCTCCACGTACGCCACCTGGTGGATCCGTCAGGCGATCACCCGCGCGATGGCCGACCAGGCCCGCACCATCCGTATCCCGGTGCACATGGTCGAGGTCATCAACAAGCTCGCGCGTGTGCAGCGTCAGATGCTCCAGGACCTGGGCCGCGAGCCCACCCCGGAGGAGCTGGCCAAGGAACTCGACATGACCCCCGAGAAGGTCATCGAGGTCCAGAAGTACGGTCGCGAGCCGATCTCGCTGCACACCCCGCTCGGCGAGGACGGCGACAGCGAGTTCGGCGACCTGATCGAGGACTCCGAGGCCGTCGTCCCGGCGGACGCGGTCAGCTTCACGCTCCTCCAGGAGCAGCTCCACTCGGTGCTCGACACTCTGTCCGAGCGTGAGGCCGGCGTGGTCTCGATGCGCTTCGGTCTCACCGACGGTCAGCCGAAGACGCTCGACGAGATCGGCAAGGTCTACGGCGTGACGCGTGAGCGCATCCGTCAGATCGAGTCGAAGACGATGTCGAAGCTTCGTCACCCGTCGCGCTCCCAGGTGCTGCGCGACTATCTCGACTAGACCGCCGAAGTCCGGATCGCTGAATACCGGATCGCGGAAGTTTCACCGGCCGAGGGCCCGGAACCCCCAGGGGATCCGGGCCCTCCGGCGTGTCCTCGGGGGCGGACGCGGACCGGCTGGATCACGCTGGGTGAAACGTTTATCGCCTCAGCGTCAGGAGCCTCCATGCCCCGTCCCGTCGTCCGTGCCCTGACCGGGGTGCTCGCCCTGACCGCCGCCGCGGCCGTGCTGCCCCTCGCCGCGCCCTCCGCGGCGGTCGCGGACAGCATCGTCGTCGGCGGACAGCCCGCCCCGGTGGCGGACAGCCCTTGGGCCGTGGCGCTCTCCAGCCGGGACCGGTTCGGAGGGGCGCGCTCGGGGCAGTTCTGCGGTGGCGTGGCCGTGGCGCCCACGAAGATCCTGACGGCCGCCCACTGTCTGAGTGACGAGGCGCTCGGCGGACCGGCGAAGCGGGTGAAGGACCTTCTGGTCATCGCCGGCCGGGAGCGGCTGAGCGATTCCGGCGGCCGGGAGATCCCGGTCCGGTCCATCTGGGTGAACCCGGCGTACGACCCCGTCTCCAACGCCGGCGACCTCGCCGTGCTGACCCTGTCCCGCGGCCTGCCGAAGGGCGCGACCATCCCGATGGCCAGGGGCGGGGACGCCGCCTACCGGGCCGGGACCGCCGCGGACGTCTACGGCTGGGGCGACACCACGGGAAGTGGCACCTACGCCTCCGTGCTGCGCTCCGCGCGGATCCAGGTCCTGCCGGACAGTGACTGCGCGCGGGCCTACCCGGGCGGCCGGGAAGGTACGTACAAGGCCTCGGCGATGCTCTGTGCGGGCGATCCGGCCGGGGGCCGGGACGCGTGCCAGGGCGACAGCGGCGGGCCGCTGGTGGCCCGTGGGCGGCTCATCGGCCTGGTGTCCTGGGGCAGCGGCTGCGGGCGCCCGGGCAGCCCCGGGGTGTACACACGGGTCTCCGCCGCCCTGGAATGGGCCGAGGGTCGCATCTGAGCCACGCCGGGGCCGCGCGCGTGCACGCGCGCGGCCCCGGACGAGAACGGGCGGCTCCCCCCGGTGGGGGGAGCCGCCCGTCGGCCGGTCCTGGACCGGCCCCTGGCTCGTCGTGGATGCGAGGTGTCAGTGTTGGTCCTCGTCGGCAGCAGCCGTCTGCACGGCGGTGAGCCGATCCGTCTCATCCTGTATTTCCGCGGCGATCTTCTTGAGTTCCGGCTCGAACTTGCGCCCGTGGTGGGCGCAGAAGAGCAGTTCACCGCCGCTGATCAGAACGACGCGCAGATATGCCTGGGCGCCGCAACGGTCACAGCGGTCTGCTGCGGTCAGCGGGCTCGCGGGGGTCAGAACAGTAGTCACGTCGCCTCTTCTCTAGCTCGACGAGCTGTCGTACCAGGGTCAACATCCAACCAGGCCGAAAACGTTCCCGCTCGTGGCTTTTCTTCGAAACTTCTTCTCGGTGTGGCTGTCTGTTGCCGGTTGGCGGCGAATGTGCCGTATGCGGAGCGCTACGGTTTCGCATTGCTTGTCTTGGGGGTGGGTCCCGCCGGCCGGCTTGCCGGTTTGTTCATGAGGACGTGCCCGGAGCCTAAATGGTTCATGCGTCGAAGGGAACGTGATGTGCACGTCACTCCATCGAATGATCGAACATCCATGCGAGCCCGGATGAAGCTCGACTAGCATGAGGATTCCCCGAGGGTGGCGTTACAACCGCTCTACCAGGCCTCTGTAGGCTCTCAGCGGCAACCGAAGTTCGGCCCCCTTACCCACAGGGCCCCAGATGAAATTCAGCGAGGAGCGAACCCGCGTGACCGCCGAAACGTCCGTGCCGTCCACCGCGATGCTGGCCGCAGCAGGCGGCGACCGGGACAGCTCCAACTACACCGCGCGGCACCTTCTCGTCCTCGAAGGGCTGGAGGCGGTCCGCAAGCGCCCCGGCATGTACATCGGGTCCACCGACAGCCGCGGCCTGATGCACTGCCTCTGGGAGATCATCGACAACTCCGTCGACGAGGCCCTCGGCGGCTACTGCGACCAGATCGAGGTCATCCTCCACGACGACGCCTCCGTGGAGGTCCGGGACAACGGCCGTGGCATCCCGGTCGACGTCGAGCCCAAGACGGGCCTCTCCGGCATCGAGGTCGTCATGACCAAGCTGCACGCCGGAGGCAAGTTCGGCGGCGGCTCCTACGCGGCCTCGGGCGGCCTCCACGGCGTCGGCGCCTCCGTCGTCAACGCCCTCTCCGCCCGTCTGGACGTCGAGGTCGACCGGAACAGCGCGACCCACTCCATCAGCTTCCGGCGCGGTGTCCCCGGCATGTTCACCGAGCAGGGGCCGGACAGCCCCTTCGACCCGGCCAACGGCCTGCGCAAGGGCAAGCGCGTCCCCAAGACCCGTACCGGTACCCGGGTGCGGTACTGGGCGGACCGGCAGATCTTCCTCAAGGACGCCAAGCTCAACCTGGACACGCTCTACCAGCGGGCCCGCCAGACGGCCTTCCTCGTCCCCGGCCTCACGATCATCGTCCGCGACGAGCGGGGGCTGGACGGCGAGGGCAAGACCGAGGAGACGTTCCGCTTCGACGGCGGTATCAGCGAGTTCTGCGAGTACCTGGCCCAGGACAAGGCCGTCTGCGACGTCCAGCGCCTCAGCGGCACGGGCACCTTCAAGGAGACCGTGCCCGTCCTCGACGACCGCGGCCACATGACCGCCACCGAGGTCACCCGCGAGCTGGCCGTGGACATCGCCCTGCGCTGGGGCACCGGCTACGACACGACCGTACGGTCGTTCGTGAACATCATCGCCACCCCCAAGGGCGGCACCCACGTCAGCGGCTTCGAGCGCTCCCTGACCAGGACGGTGAACGAGGCGCTGCGCTCCGCCAAGATGCTGCGGGTCGCCGAGGACGACGTCGTCAAGGACGACGCCCTGGAGGGCCTCACCGCCGTCGTCACCGTACGGCTCGCCGAGCCGCAGTTCGAGGGGCAGACCAAGGAGGTGCTCGGCACCTCGGCGGCCAACCGGATCGTCGCCAATGTGGTCGCCAAGGAGCTCAAGGCCTTCCTGACCTCGACGAAGCGGGATGCCAAGGCCCAGGCCAGGGCGGTGCTGGAGAAGGCCGTGGCCGCCGCCCGCACCCGGATCGCGGCCCGCCAGCACAAGGACGCCCAGCGCCGCAAGACGGCGCTGGAGTCCTCCTCCCTGCCCGCCAAGCTGGCCGACTGCCGCAGCGACGACGTCGACCGCAGCGAGTTGTTCATCGTCGAGGGCGACTCGGCGCTCGGCACCGCCAAGCTGGCCCGGAACAGCGAGTTCCAGGCGTTGCTGCCGATCCGCGGCAAGATCCTCAACGTCCAGAAGTCGTCCGTCTCCGACATGCTGAAGAACGCCGAGTGCGGCGCGATCATCCAGGTCATAGGAGCCGGGTCCGGGCGGACCTTCGACATCGACGCCGCTCGCTACGGCAAGGTCATCATGATGACCGACGCCGACGTCGACGGCTCCCACATCCGCACCCTGCTGCTGACCCTCTTCCAGCGCTACATGCGCCCGATGGTCGAGGCCGGACGGGTCTTCGCCGCGGTTCCCCCGCTGCACCGGATCGAGCTGGTCCAGCCCAAGAAGGGCCAGGACAAGTACGTCTACACCTACTCCGACAACGAACTGCGCCAGACGCTCCTGGAGTTCCAGCGCAAGAACGTCCGGGTCAAGGAATCGATCCAGCGCTACAAGGGCCTGGGTGAGATGGACGCCGATCAGCTGGCCGAGACGACGATGGACCCGCGCCACCGCACGCTCCGGCGCATCAACATCGGCGACCTGGAATCCTCCGAGCAGGTCTTCGACCTGCTGATGGGCAACGAGGTCGCGCCCCGCAAGGAGTTCATCACCAGCTCCGCGGCCACCCTGGACCGCTCACGCATCGACGCCTGACCCCAGGCCCCGCGCGGCCCCCGCTCCGGTCCCACCGGAGCGGGGGCCGCCTACGTTGCGCGGGGTTCGCGCAGCCGTCCGGGACTTCTGTCACCTGAAGGGGTGAAGTCGGGCGAATGACGCGCCCGGGATCCTCCCGAACCGCCCATGGTTGGCCGTGCGGCCGAAAAGGTCCGCGGATCAGGGGAGTTGTTCGGTGGAGAAGGAAGCAGGGCCGGAGACCGCGGGAGTGCGGCTCGACGACCCGTGGGACGACGTGCCGGTCTCCGGCTGGGGCGACCAGGACGGTACGGGAGGCGCCGCGACTCTCGACGCGTCCGGTGCGGCGGGGCCGGACCCCGCGCCCAGCGCGGCCGAGATCTATCTGGAAGTGCACCGCAGCGACGCCTTCCGCGAGGTGCGCCGCCGCTACCGCCGCTTCGTGGCCCCCGCCGCCCTCGCCTTCCTCCTCTGGTATCTCGCCTACGTCGTCGCCGCGACCACCGCGCCCGAGCTGATGGCCCGCCCGGTCGCCGGAGCGGTCAATGTCGCGATGGTGGCGGGGCTCGGCCAGTTCCTCACCACGTTCCTGCTCACCTGGGCGTACGCACGGCACGCGCGGCTGCGCAGGGACCGGGCGGCGCTCGATCTGCGCTGGGACACCCAGGAGATGACGAGAGGGCTCGGACGGTGAAAGGCGACCACCAGACCCTCGCCCTGCTGCTGTTCAGCGCGTTCATCGCGGTGACGCTCTTCATCACCACCTGGGTCGGCCGCAACCGGCAGGGCTCCGCCGAGGAGTTCTACGCCGGCGGACGCCTGTTCTCACCCATGGAGAACGGATTCGCCATCGCCGGCGACTACATGTCGGCGGCCTCCTTCCTCGGGATCTCCGGGCTGATCGCGCTCTTCGGCTATGACGGCATGCTCTACTCCGTCGGCTTCCTCGTCGCCTGGCTGGTCGTCCTGCTGTTCGTCGCCGAACTCGTCCGCAACTGCGGCCGGTTCACGCTGGCCGACGTGGTCGCCGCGCGGATGGCGGAGCGCCCGGTGCGTACCGCCGTCGGCACCTCGTCCGTCACCGTGTGCGTGCTCTACCTGGTCGCCCAGATGGTCGGCGCGGGCAGCCTCGTGGCTCTGCTGCTCGGCGGTACGAGCGACGCCGCCCGGTCCTGGACCGTCGTCGGCGTCGGCGCGCTCATGGTGATCTACGTGTCCTTCGGCGGCATGCGCGCCACCACCTGGATCCAGATCGTCAAGGCCGTCCTGCTGATGGCCGGGGCCGTCGCGCTCACCGTGCTCGTCCTGGTCCACTTCCACGGCAATGTCAACAGCCTGCTCCATGCCGCCGCCGAACGCAGCGGCCACGGCAAGGACTTCCTCGCCCCCGGCCTGCGCTACGGCGGGGACTGGACCTCACGCTTCGACTTCATCAGCCTGGGCGTGGCCCTGGTCCTCGGCACCGCGGGGCTGCCGCACATCCTGTCGCGCTTCTACACCGTCCCCACCGCCCGCGCCGCGCGCCGCTCCGTCGTCTGGTCCATCGGCCTGATCGGCAGCTTCTACCTGATGACGATCGTGCTGGGGTTCGGCGCCGCCGCCCTCGTCGGCTCCGCCGAGGTCCGCGCCTCGAACGCGGCGGGCAACACCGCGGTCCCGCTGCTGGCGCTCAACCTGGGCGGCGGCGAGGGATCCACCGGTGGAACGATTCTCTTCGCCGTGGTCGCCGCCATCGCCTTCGCCACCATCCTGGCCGTCGTCGCGGGCATCACGCTCGCCTCGTCCGCCTCGGTCGCCCATGACCTCTACGCCTCGCTCCGCCGCCCCGGCCGCAAGAAGTACGGCGAGGTCGCCGTGGCGCGTACGGCCGCCGCCGGGATCGGCGCGGTCGCGATCTGCCTCGGTCTGCTCGCCCAGGACCTGAACGTCGCCTTCCTGGTGGGACTCGCCTTCGCCGTCGCCGCGTCGGCGAACCTCCCGGCCCTGCTCTACTCGCTGTTCTGGCGCAACTTCACCACCCGGGGCGCGGTCTGGGCGGTGTACGGAGGCCTGATTCCGGCGGTCGTCCTGGTGCTGGTCTCGCCCGTCGTCTCGGGCAGCCCCACGTCCCTGTTCCCCGGCGTCGACTTCCAGCTCTTCCCCCTGGAGAACCCGGGCCTGGTCTCGATCCCCCTCGGCTTCCTGGCCGGCTGGATCGGTACGGTCACCTCGCCCGAGCCGCCCGACGGGGCCAAGCACGCCGAGGCCGAGGTGCGGGCGCTGACGGGGGCCGGAGCGGCCTAGGGCCTCCGGGCTCAGGACCCGGTCCAGGCGTAGCGGTGCTCCGGGCGGCCCGTCTCGCCGTAGCGCAGCGTCAGCCGGACCTTGCCGGTGCGCTCCAGCAGCTTCAGATAGCGCTGGGCCGTCTGCCGGCTCATCCCCGCGCTGTCCGCGATCTCCTGGGCGGAGAGCGGGCCCTCGGCTCCGCGCAGGGCTCCCCGGACCAGCTCGGCGGTGGTGGGGGAGTGGCCCTTGGGGAGGTCCGGCTCGCCCGCCGCCCACAGCGCGCCGAAGAGCCGGTCCACCTGTGCCTGCTCGGCCTCCCCGCCCCCGTCGAGCGTCTGCCGCAGGGCCGCGTAAGCCTCCAGCTTCGAGCGCAGACCGGCGTACGTGAACGGCTTCACCAGGTACTGGAGAGCGCCGTGCCGCATTGCGTCCTGCACGGTCGCTACGTCCCGGGCGGCCGTCACCATGATCACGTCGACCTGGCGGCCGAGGCGGCGCAGTTCCCGCACGACGGCTAGGCCGTTGCGGTCGGGCAGGTAGTGGTCCAGCAGGATCAGGTCCACCGGGATCTCCTCGACCGTCGCCAGCGCCCCGGCCGCCGAGTGGGCCTGCGCGACCACCCGGAATCCGGGGACCTTGGCGACGTACGCCGCGTTGATCTGCGCCACGCGGACGTCGTCGTCCACGATCAGGACCTGGATCACCGTTGCTCTCCCGTCGTGGCCGGATGCGTGGACGGCGGCGTACCGTCCGGGGAGCCCGCGGGGGGCTCCGTGGCGGCCTCCGGACCGGGTTCGGGCTTGTCCACGGCCCCGGGCCCCGGCTCCGCCAGAGCCTCCGGCAGTACGACCGTGAACACCGCGCCGCCCCCGTCCGCCCCGGACACCGTCGCACTGCCTCCCTGGCGCTCCGCGAGCCTCCGTACGAGGGCGAGCCCGAGGCCGCGTTTGCCGTGCGCCGGGACGTCCTTGGTGGACCAGCCCTCCGTGAAGATCGACGCGTGCTGGTCCGGCGGGACGCCGGGGCCGCTGTCACGCACGCCCAGAATCACCGTACGGCCCTCGGTCCGCAGCCCGACCTCGATCCGGGCCCCGTCCGATCCGGCCGCCGCGTCGGTGGCGTTGTCGACGAGGTTGCCCACCACGGTGACCAGGCCCCGGGGATCGACCACCCGGTCCGGCAGGAGGGTGCCGGGAGCCAGCCGCAGCGAGACACCGCGCTCGGCGGCGACCGTCGTCTTGCCGACTAGGAGGGCGGCCAGCAGCGGGTCCTGGACCTTCTCGGTGACCTGCTCGGCCGTCGCCCGGTGGACGCCCACCACCTCCGTGACGAACTCCATCGCGTCCTCGTGCATCTCCAGCTCCAGCAGCCCCAGCAGGGTGTGCAGCCGGTTCGCGTGTTCGTGGTCCTGGGCGCGCAGAGCATCGATCAGCCCGGTGGTGGAGTCGAGCTCGCGGCCCAGGTGCTCCAGCTCGGTCCGGTCGCGCAGGGTCACCACGGCTCCGCCGTCGTCCGTGGGCATCCGGTTGGCCAGCAGCACCCGGCTGCCCCGTACCGCCAGCAGGTCGTCGCCGACCACTCGCCCGGCCAGCACGTCCGTGGTCCGCCCGTCGCCCAGCACCTCCTCCAGCGGCCGGCCCGCCGCCTCCGGGCCGAGGCCCAGCAGCCGTTGCGCCTCGTCGTTCAGCAGCCGGACGCGGCCGGACCCGTCGAGGGCGACGACCCCTTCGCGGATGCCGTGCAGCATGGCCTCGCGCTCGGTCAGCAGCGCGGAGATGTCCGAGAACGCCAGGTCATGGGTCTGCCGCTGGAGCCGGCGGGAGATCAGGTACGCGGCGAGCGCCCCGACGGCCAGGGCCCCGCCCGCGTACGCGAGCAGCCCCGGGATGGCCGCGAGAAGCCGGGCGCGGACGCTGTCGTAGGCGATGCCCACCGATACCGCGCCGATCACCTCGCCGGACGGGCCGAACAGCGGCACCTTGCCCCGCGCCGAGCGGCCGAGGGTGCCGCTGTCGATCTCCATCACCTCACGGCCGTGCAGCGCCTCACGGGGGTCGGTGGAGACGATCGCGCCGATCCGGTGGGTGTCGGGGTGCGACCAGCGCACCCCGCGTTGGTTCATGACGACGACGTACTCCGCTCCGGTCGCCCGCCTGACCCGCTCGGCGGCCGACTGGACGGGGCCCTCGTCCGACGGGTCCGTGCTGCTCAGGTCCGCCACGATCCCCGGCTGGGCCGCGGTGGACTGGGCGATGGCCAGGGCGCGGCGCATCGCCTGGTCGTCCAGCTGGTCGCTGAGGGGGGCCAGGAACAGGCCGGTGACCAGGATCGTCACACCTGTGATGATGGCCAGCTGCATCAGCAGGACCTGGGAGAAGACCCGCTGGGGCCAGCCGAACCGGCGCGGTCCCCTGCCGGGGGTCGGTGGGGCGTTCATCGTAGAGACGGTAAGGGCCGGGCGGCCGGGGCGGAAATTCGGCGGCGTATCGCCGCGTTCAGGGGCCTCCGCCGTATGTACCTCTTGCCTCACGGCGCTGTGTCTGTGAGCGTTCCGGCTGTGTCGCCGAGCGCTGTCCGCGAGCGTTCGGCCTGGGTCGGTGTGCGATCCGGGGGAGTTCGCCGGCAACGCAATCTTCTTGCACTTCTTGCGCTAATCTTGCGTTCATGACGCGACGACTTGCTCAAGTAGCCCAGAAGGTGGGAGTCAGCGAGGCGACGGTCAGCCGTGTGCTGAACGGCAAGCCGGGCGTCTCCGACGCCACCAGGCAGGCCGTTCTCTCCGCGCTGGACGTCCTCGGCTACGAGCGCCCGACCCAGCTGCGCGGCGAACGGGCCCGGCTGGTCGGTCTGGTCCTGCCCGAGCTGCAGAACCCGATCTTCCCGGCCTTCGCCGAAGTGGTCGGCGGCGCGCTCGCGCAGCAGGGGCTGACCCCGGTGCTCTGCACCCAGACCAAGGGTGGCGTCTCCGAGGCCGACTACGTCGAGCTGCTGCTCCAGCAGCAGGTCTCCGGCGTGGTCTTCGCAGGCGGCCTGTACCACCAGGCCGACGCCCCGCACGACCACTACAAGGTGCTCGCCGACCGCAAGATCCCCGTCGTGCTGATCAACGCGGCCATCGGACATCTCGGCTTCCCCGGCGTCTCCTGCGACGACTCCGTCGCCGTCGAGCAGGCCTGGCGCCACCTCGTCTCGCTCGGCCACGAGCGCATCGGACTGGTTCTCGGTCCGTCCGACCACGTGCCCTCGCAGCGCAAGCTCGCCGCCGCCCGGGTGCTCGCCGGCGAGGCGGGCACGAGCATCCCCGACGAGTGGGTGGCCCGCGCGATGTTCTCGCTGGAGGGCGGGCAGGCCGCCGCGATGCGCCTCCTCGACCGGGGCGTCACCGGCATCATCTGCGCGAGTGACCCGCTCGCGCTGGGCGCCGTCCGCGCCGCCCGCCGCCGCGGTCTCTCGGTGCCCGGCGACGTCTCGGTCGTCGGCTACGACGACTCGGCCTTCATGAACTGCACCGAGCCGCCCCTGACCACCGTCCGCCAGCCCATCGAGGCCATGGGGCGCGCGGCCGTGGAGCTGCTCTCGGTGCAGATCGGCGGACGGACCGTGCCCTCGGACGAGCTGCTCTTCGAGCCGGAGCTGGTGGTGCGTGGGTCCACCGCCCAGCCGCCGCGCGAGAATTCCCTTTGATCCGTAGCTAACTTGCGCTGCCGGGCCGTTGGTCCGGACCTGGGTGCCCTAGGGCAGCGGCAGCGGCTGCGGCGGCCGGGGCCCCGCGTACTGCCCGCTCGGCCGGATGCGGAGCGGGCGCTCCCCGTACTCCTCCAGAGCGTGGGCGATCCAGCCCGCGGTGCGGGACACCGCGAACACGGTCTCGCCCGCGTCCGCCGGCATCCCCCGGGACACGGACAGGACGGCAAGGGCCAGATCGATGTTGGCGTGCAGCGGAGCGTGCCGCGCCGTCGTGGCCACCACCTCACCGGCCGCCGCCAGCGCCCCGGCCGCCTGCGGCACGTCCGCCAGCAGCTCGAACAGGACGGTCGCCCGGGGGTCCTCGCCCCGGTACAGCCGGTGGCCCAGTCCCGGCACCCGCCGCCCGGTCCGCAGGTGATCGGCGACCACGGGAACCGCACTGCCCCGGTCCACCGCTTCCCCGAGCATCCGGTGCGCCAGGCCGCTCGCCGCGCCGTGCAGCGGCCCCTCCAGCACGCCGAGTCCCGCCGAGACCACGGCGAACGGGTGGGCCCGCGCGGAGGCGGCCACCCGGGCGGCCAGGGTGGAGGCCGCCAGGTCGTGGTCGATCAGGAGCGCCAGCGCCGCGTCCAGCACGGCGAGGGACGGGGCGTCGGCCGGCTCCGCGGTGAGCCGCGACCACAGCTCCCGCGCCAGGGAACCCCCTTCTCCCTCCGGCTCGCCCAGCACCGGCAGGGCGCCCACCAGCGTCGGGATCAGGCTCCGGGCGCTGCTCAGCACCGCTTGTGGCGACAGGTCGAACCGCAGCGGGTCCGTGGCCGCGGCAGCGGTCACGGCCACCCGCAACCGGTCGGTCGACCCGCTGTGCGCGGGCAGGGCGTCGACCGTCCTGCGGGCTGCCGCGAGGGTCCCGGCGGACGCGGTGAACCGGGCGCCGGGCCGCAGCTCGCCCGTCCACAGCCACTCGGCGACCTCCTCGTAGCCGTACCGCCGGGCCAGCTCCGTCGCGTCGACCCCACGGAAGTAGCAGCGGTCGTCCTCGATGAGCGTGATGCCGGTGCGGAAGGCGAGATCGCCCCCGGCCGGTGCGGCGTCCCGCCGTCCCGAACGCCGCGCCAGCGCCCGTACCTCCTCCGCGTCGAACGTGCTGCCCCGCCCCCCGGCGGCCCGGGCGCTGCTCAGCTGGCCCCGGCTGACATAGGCGTAAACCGTCTCCGGCTTCACGCCCAGCAGCTCGGCGGCCTGTCGGGTGGTCAGCCGGGGCGCGTCGTGGCGGTCGGGTTCTGGTTGATCCGTCATGGAACCACCGTAGCCACTTCGTATATGCATTGATTCAATCAACATTGACAGATCTCAAGTCAAGCATGGACAGTCAAATCAATGCTGCATGCACGGTTGCATGCGCGGAGGAGAGAGAGCAGCCATGACCACCACCCCTGTCGCCCCCGTCCCCCGCGGTCTCGCCGGCGTCGTCGTCACCGACACCGCCCTCGGCGACGTCCGTGGACGCGAAGGCTTCTTCCACTACCGCCAGTACTCGGCGATCGAGCTGGCGCGGACCCGCAGCTTCGAGGACGTCTGGTACCTGATGTTCCACGGGGAGCTGCCCGGCCGGGCGGCTGCCGCCGATTTCGCGGCCCGTACGGCGAGCCTGCGCGCGCTCCCCGCCGACGTGACCGAGGCCCTGCCCGCCATCGCCCGCGCGAGCGCCGTCTCCGGACCGCTCGCCGGACTGCGCACCGCGCTCTCGCTGCTCGGCGCCTCGGCCGGATTCCGCCCGGTGTACGACATCGGGGCGGAGCAACGGCGCGATGACGCGCTCGCCGCCTGCGCGGCCGTCCCCACGATCCTGACCGCCCTCCACCGCCTCGGCCAGGGCCAGGAGCCGGTCGAACCCCGTGAGGACCTGCCGCACGCCGCGAACTATCTGTACATGCTGACCGGTTCGGTGCCCGAGCCCGACCAGGTCCGGGCGATCGAGCAGTACCTCGTCTCGACCGTCGACCACGGCTTCAACGCCTCCACCTTCACCGCCCGCGTCGTCGCCTCCACCGGAGCCGACCTGGCCGCCTGCCTGGTGGCGGCGGTCGGCGCGCTCTCCGGACCGCTCCACGGCGGAGCCCCCAGCCGGGCTCTGGACACCCTGGACGCCATCGGCACCCCGGACCGCATCGACGGCTGGATCCGTGAACAGGTCCTCGCCGGCCGCCGCATCATGGGCTTCGGCCACCCCGTCTACCGCACCGAGGACCCGCGCTCCCGAATGCTCAAGTCCCTCGCCCGGGGCTTCGGCGGCCCGCTCGTCGACTTCGCCGTGGAGGTGGAGGCCCAGGTCGAGGCCATCCTCGCCGAGCTCAAGCCGGGCCGGGAGCTGCACACCAACGTGGAGTTCTACGCCGGAGTGGTCATGGAGCTGTGCGGTTTGCCGCGCGCGATGTTCACCCCCACCTTCTGTGCGGCGCGGATGGTCGGCTGGAGCGCCAATATCCTGGAGCAGGCGGAGGACTCGAAGATCATCCGCCCGGCGGCCCGCTACGTCGGCGCACCCCCGCCGCAGCCGGTCCCGGCACCCTGACGACGCCCCCAGGAAGGCTCCCGTTGACCCCGCCCCGCACCCCGCAGATCCCGGTCGTCGTCCTGGCGGGCTTCCTCGGCTCCGGCAAGACCACGCTCCTGAACCATCTGCTCCGCAACCGGGCGGGTACCCGGATCGGCGTCATCGTCAACGACTTCGGGGCCATCGAGATCGACGCCATGACCGTCTCGGGGCAGGTCGGCTCGACGGTCTCGCTGGGCAACGGCTGCCTGTGCTGCGCCGTCGACGCGAGCGAACTCGACACCTTCCTGGAGACCCTGACCCGGCCGTCCGCCCGGCTGGACGTGATCGTCATCGAGGCGAGCGGTCTTGCCGAACCCCAGGAACTCGTCCGCATGCTGCTGGCCAGCGACAACCCCCACATCCTGTACGGGGGGCTCGTCGAGGTCGTCGACGCGGCGGAGTTCGACGGCACCCGTCAGCGGCACCCGGAGCTGGACCGACACCTGGCCGTCGCCGACCTCGTCGTCCTCAACAAGACCGACCGGGTGGGGGAGGCCGAACGGGAACGGCTGCGGGCGACGGTCGCGGAGCTGAGCGGCCCCGCCGCCGTGATCTCCGCCGTGCACGGCCGGATCGACCCCGAGCTGCTCTTCGACCCCGCGCTGCGGCCGGACCACGAGGAGATGGCGGGTCAGCTGAGCTTCGAGGACCTGCTGCGTCAGGAGGGGTGCGACGGGCACGGGCACGAGGGGTGCGACGGGCACGGGCACGGCGACCATCTCCACGCGGCGTACGAGAGCGTCGACTTCACCTCGGACGTGCCGATGGACCCGCGCCGCTTCATGGCGTTCCTCGACTCCCGGCCCGAAGGCCTCTACCGCGTCAAGGGGTTCGCCGACTTCGGCGCGGGGGACCGGGACAACACCTACGCGCTGCACGCGGTGGGCCGGTTCCTGCGCTTCGTCCCCCGGCCCTGGGTGCGCGGCGAGCAGCGTCTCACCCAGCTCGTCATGATCGGCGCGGGTATCGACGCCGACGCGCTGCTGGCCGGACTCGCCGCCTGCCGCGCGGACGATGCCGCCCCCGATGAGTCCGCCGATGCCGCCGCGGTCGAACGCGCCATGTGGGGCGTGCTCCGGTACGTACAACAGGAGGCGGACTCCGTGGACGTACGAGAGGAGGCGGACCCCGTGGACGCACAACAGGAAGCGGCCGCGGAGGCGTAGCGCCCCCCGGCCGCTCGCTGTCGTACGAGAACGACGCCTACAGCGGCGGTCCCGCGATCACGGCCACCTTCTCCAGCAGCGGCGTGCCCGAACCGTCCCGCCTCGGGTCCGGCTCCGGCAGCTTCGCCGGAGTGCCGTTCTTCTGCGCGGCCCGTGCCGGAGTGGGACCGGCCCAGGCGAACACGAGCACGTCCTCGCCCTTCAGGAACCGCTGGCAGCGCACTCCGCCGGTCGCCCGGCCCTTGCGCGGATACTGGTCGAACGGGGTGAGCTTGGACGTCAGCACCGAGTCGTCCAGCGTGCCGTGCGAGCCGGCCACCGTGAAGACGATCGCCTCGGCCGCCGGGTCCACCGCCGTGAACGACAGCACCTCGGCCCCGGCCGCCAGCTTGACGCCCGCCATGCCTCCGGCGGGCCGCCCCTGCGGGCGCACCGAAGCCGCCGGGTAACGGAGCAACTGGGCGTCGGAGGTGATGAACACCAGGTCCTCCTCGCCCGTACGCAGCTCGATCGCGCCCACGATGCGGTCACCGTCCTTGAGGGTGATGACCTCCAACTCGTCCTTGTTGGCCGGGTAGTCCGGCACGACGCGTTTCACCACGCCCTGGAGGGTGCCGATCGCGAGACCCGGCGATGCCTCGTCGAGCGTCGTGAGGCAGATCAGCTCCTCGTCCGCCTCCAGGCTGAGGAACTCGGAGATCTGTGCCCCGCCCGAGAGATTCGGCTCCGCGTGCGTGTCCGGCAGCTGCGGCAGGTCGATCACCGAGAGCCGCAGCAGCCGGCCCGTGGAGGTCACCGCCCCGACATCGCCGCGGGCCGTCGCCGCCACCGCCGACACGATGACATCGTGCTTGGTCCGCCGGGCGTCCTCGGAGATCTCGACCGGCTCCGCGTTCGCCGTACGCGCCAGCAGACCCGTCGAGGAGAGCAGCACCCGGCACGGGTCGTCCGCCACCTCCAGCGGCACGGACGCGATCTGCGAACCGGCCGACTCCAGCAGCACCGTGCGCCGGTCCGTGCCGAACTTCTTCGCCACCACGGCCAGCTCCGAGGAGACCAGCTTGCGCAGCTCCGCGTCCGACTCCAGAATCGCGGTCAGCGCCTCGATCTCGCCGTTGAGCTTGTCGCGCTCGCTCTCCAGCTCGATCCGGTCGAAACGGGTGAGCCGGCGCAGCGGCGTGTCCAAGATGTACTGCGTCTGGATCTCGCTCAGCGAGAAGTGCGCCATCAGGCGCTCCTTCGCCTGCGCGGAGTTGTCGCTGTCCCGGATGATCCGGATGACCTCGTCGATGTCGAGAAGCGCGACGATCAGGCCCTCGACCAGGTGCAGCCGGTCACGGCGCTTGGTGCGGCGGAACTCGCTGCGTCGGCGCACCACCTCGAAGCGGTGGTCGAGATAGACCTCCAGCAGCTCCTTGAGGCCCAGGGTGAGCGGCTGGCCGTCGACCAGTGCCACGTTGTTGATGCCGAAGGACTCCTCCATCGGCGTCAGCTTGTAGAGCTGCTCCAGCACCGCCTCCGGCACGAAGCCGTTCTTCACCTCGATGACCAGCCGCAGGCCGTGCGCCCGGTCGGTGAGGTCCTTGACGTCGGCGATGCCCTGGAGCTTCTTCGCCGAGACAAGGTCCTTGATCTTGGCGATCACCTTCTCCGGGCCGACGGTGAAGGGCAGTTCGGTCACGACGAGGCCCTTGCGGCGGGCCGTCACGTTCTCCACGGCGACGGTGGCGCGGATCTTGAACGTGCCGCGGCCCGCCGTGTACGCATCCTTGATGCCGGTGAGTCCGACGATGCGGCCGCCGGTGGGCAGGTCGGGGCCCGGGACGAAGCGCATCAGCGTCTCGACGTCGGCGCCCGGGTGCTTGATCAGGTGCCGGGCGGCGGCGATGACCTCGCCCAGATTGTGCGGGGGCATGTTGGTCGCCATGCCCACGGCGATCCCGGAGACCCCGTTGACGAGGAGGTTGGGATAGGCCGCGGGGAGGACGACCGGCTCGCGCTCCTGGCCGTCGTAGTTCGACTGGAAATCGACGGTGTCCTCGTCGATCGCCTCGGTCATCAGCGACGTGGCGTCGGCCATCCGGCACTCGGTGTACCGCATGGCGGCCGGCGGGTCGTCGTTGCCGAGGGAGCCGAAGTTGCCGTGGCCGTCGACCAGGGGGAGACGCATCGAGAACGGCTGCGCCATGCGCACCAGGGCGTCGTAGATCGAGGCGTCGCCGTGCGGGTGCAGCTTGCCCATCACCTCGCCGACGACGCGGGCGCACTTCACGTAGCCGCGGTCGGGGCGCAGTCCCATCTCGTTCATCTGGGACACGATGCGGCGGTGCACCGGCTTCATGCCGTCG
The DNA here is from genome assembly GCA_002551355.1 of Streptomyces sp. man185. Taxonomy (GTDB): domain Bacteria; phylum Actinomycetota; class Actinomycetes; order Streptomycetales; family Streptomycetaceae; genus Streptomyces. The sequence goes on from NTHE01000002.1 coordinate 27,459, forward strand.
CGGGCGTCGGGCAGGGCCCTGGAGTAGATCACCGAGTACGCGTACTCGAGGAAGGAGCCCTGCATTTCGTCGACGACGTCGATGTCGAGGATCTTCTCCTCGAAGTCGTCCGGCGGCGGGGTCTTCGTGCTACGGCGGGCCATCGCGGCTGCGACTCCTTCACAGATTCTGTTCGGACAACCTGAGCTTGTTCGGGACAACACGAGCTAGTGACGCGGTCCATTGTGGACCGCCGCGCTGACAACGCCGACCTCGACCCGTCCGAAGGCCTGTCCGAAGCGGCCCGGGCAGCATGTCCGCGGCGGCGTCCACGACACCATCGACGGAAACATCCACGGAACGGGAACTTCGCCAGGTGCCGGTGCGCTTGCTTAGAGTGGCAGGTCTGGCAGGAAGTCCAGTATCGCGATCGAAGGGACGTACATGCCCATGGGTCACACGGCCACCGCACAGGCCGGCTCCGGCGGCTTGACAGCGACCGAGCACCGCCTGGCCAACGGTCTGCGTGTGGTGCTCTCCGAGGACCATCTGACCCCGGTCGCCGCGGTCTGCCTCTGGTACGACGTCGGCTCGCGCCACGAGGTCAAGGGACGCACCGGTCTGGCTCACCTCTTCGAGCACCTGATGTTCCAGGGCTCGGGCCAGGTCAAGGGGAACGGTCACTTCGAGCTCGTCCAGGGGGCCGGCGGCTCGCTCAACGGGACGACCAGCTTCGAGCGGACCAACTACTTCGAGACCATGCCCACCCACCAGGTGGAGCTGGCGCTCTGGCTGGAAGCCGACCGGATGGGCTCCCTCCTCGCCGCGCTCGACGAGGAGTCCATGGAGAACCAGCGCGACGTCGTCAAGAACGAACGCCGCCAGCGCTACGACAACGTGCCCTACGGCACCGCGTTCGAGAAGCTGACCGCCCTCTCCTACCCCGAGGGCCACCCCTACCACCACACCCCGATCGGCTCCATGGCCGACCTGGACGCGGCCACGCTGGAGGACGCGCGCGCGTTCTTCCGTACGTACTACGCGCCCAACAACGCGGTGATCTCGGTGGTCGGCGACATCGACCCCGAGCAGACCCTCGCCTGGATCGAGAAGTACTTCGGCTCGATCCCGTCCCACGACGGCAAGCAGCCGCCGCGCGACGGGACGCTGCCCGAGACCATCGGCGAGCAGCTGCGCGAAGTGGTCCACGAGGAGGTCCCGGCGCGCGCCCTGATGGCCGCCTACCGCCTCCCGCACGACGGCACCCGCGCCTGTGACGCCGCCGACCTGGCCCTCACCGTGCTGGGCGGCGGCGAGTCCTCCCGGCTGCACAACCGGCTGGTCCGCCGCGACCGTACGGCGGTGGCGGCCGGCTTCGGGCTGCTGCGGCTCGCCGGAGCGCCCTCGCTGGGCTGGCTCGACGTCAAGACGTCCGGCGGCGTCGAGGTCGAGACGATCGAGGCCGCGGTCGACGAGGAGCTGGCCCGGTTCGCCGCCGAGGGGCCCACCCCCGAGGAAATGGAGCGGGCCCAGGCGCAGTTGGAGCGCGAGTGGCTCGACCGGCTCGGCACGGTCGCCGGCCGCGCCGACGAACTGTGCCGCTACGCGGTCCTGTTCGGCGATCCGCAGCTCGCCCTGACCGCCGTGGGCCGCGTCCTGGACGTCACGGCGGAGGAGGTGCGCGCGGCGGCGGAGGCGGCTCTGCGCCCCGACAACCGGGCGGTGCTGGTGTACGAGCCCATCGAGCCGGCCGACGAGGCGGACGAGGGCGACGAGGGCGAAGCAAGCGCCGAGGGCGCCGACGCGCACGAGGGGGCGGACAAGTGAGCGACGCCGCCGTGACTGGAGTAGCCATGGACTTCCACCCGCAGCCCACCGCCGGCACGGCCCGCCCCTGGGCCTTCCCGGCCCCCGAGCGCGGCGCCCTGCCCAACGGGCTGACCGTGCTGCGCTGCCACCGCCCCGGCCAGCAGGTCGTCGCCGTGGAGATCTTCCTGGACGCGCCCCTGGAGGCCGAGCCCGAGGGCCTGGACGGCGTGGCCACGATCATGTCGCGGGCGCTCTCCGAGGGCACCGACAAGCGCAGCGCCGAGGAGTTCGCCGCCGAGCTGGAGCGCTGCGGCGCCACGCTCGACGCGCACGCCGACCACCCCGGCGTCCGGGTCTCCCTGGAGGTCCCGGCCTCCCGGCTGGCCAAGGCGCTCGGTCTGGTCGCCGAGGCGCTGCGGGCCCCGGCCTTCGCCGAGAGCGAGATCGAGCGCCTGGTGGGCAACCGCCTCGACGAGATCCCGCACGAGCACGCCAACCCGTCCCGGCGCGCCGCCAAGCAGCTCTCCAAGGAGCTGTTCCCGGCCACCGCCCGGATGTCCCGCCCGCGCCTGGGCACCGAGGAGACGGTCCGGCGGATCGACGCCGCCGCCGTCCGCGCCTTCTTCGACGCCCACATCCGCCCGTCCACCGCGACGGCCGTGATCGTCGGCGACCTCACCGGCATCGACCTGGACGCGCTGCTGGCGGAGACCCTCGGAGACTGGTCGGGCAACGCGGGCCAGACCCGCCCGGTGCCGCCCATCACGGCGAACGACACCGGCCGCGTGGTCATCGTGGACCGCCCCGGGGCGGTCCAGACCCAGCTGCTGATCGGCCGGATCGGCGCCGACCGGCACGAGCGCGTGTGGCCCGCACAGGTGCTCGGCACGTACTGCCTGGGCGGCACCCTCACCTCCCGGCTGGACCGGGTGCTGCGCGAGGAGAAGGGCTACACCTACGGGGTGCGCGCCTTCGCCCAGGTGCTGCGCTCCAGCGGCCCCGACTCGGGCGGCGCCGCGATGCTCGCGATCAGCGGCTCGGTGGACACCGAGTCCACCGGACCGGCCCTGGACGACCTCTGGAAGGTTCTGCGGAAGCTGGCCGCCGAGGGGCTGACCGACGCCGAGCGCGAGACGGCCGTGCAGAACCTGGTGGGCGTCGCCCCGCTGAAGTTCGAGACCGCCGCCTCCGTCGCGAGCACGCTGGCCGACCAGGTCGAGCAGCACCTCCCCGACGACTACCAGGCCCACCTCTACGCCCGGCTCGCCGAGACCGGCACCGTGGAGGCGACCGCCGCCGTGGTCAACGCCTTCCCGGTGGACCGGCTGGTCACGGTCCTCGTGGGGGACGCCGCGCAGATCGAGGAGCCCGTGAAGGCCCTCGGCATCGGAGAGGTGTCCGTCATCACCGGCTGACACCGCCGCCACTGCCGCGAACAGGACCCCGACGGAAGGGATTTCGTCGGGGTCCTATTTTTTTGCCCGTTTAGGGTGCTTCGCCCCCTTTGGTGGGGACATTGCCTGTCTGTCCTGTGGGATGCGCGACAAATCCCCTTGTCCGTTTGGTGCGGGGAAGTCGCCCCGCCTAGCGTCGGCTCGGCTGTCCGTCACCCGTATGCCGCACCCGCGGCGCCGGGCAGTCATCGCCGAGTCCCCGTCAGGCGCGAGCCTGGGGAGCCGGGGACCCATGCAGTCCCTGGGGTGAATCGGAGGCCCGTGCCGCGAACCGGCGAGGGAATCCGTAGGAGACCTTCCTGCTCCGAACCCGTCAGCTAACCCGGTAGGCGAGAAGGAAGGAAAGGAACCAGCACCTCCATGGCGTTCACCCGTGCCACCGGGAAGCACCGTGCCCCGAGCCGCCTCACCCGCCGGAGCGCCCGGGCCGCCGGCATCGCGGCCCTGGCCACCACCGGAGTCATCGGCTCGCTGTCCTCCCCGGCCCTCGCCGCGGACACCGAGGCCGCCAAGGCCGCCGACACCGGCCTCACCCAGGCCGTCTCCCTCGAAGCCACCCTCGCCGAGCAGATCGACGCGCAGGCCCACGCGCAGAAGCAGCAGGCCGACGCGATCGCCAAGGCGAAGGCCGAGGCCCGTGCGAAGGCCGCCAAGGCCAAGGCGAAGGCGGAGGCCGAACGCAAGGCCGAGGCCCGTGCCAAGGAGGTCCGCGAGGAGAAGGCCCGGGCCGCCCGCGCCGCCGAGCGCGCCCGGCTGAACGCCTTCCACCTCCCGGTCGCCGGCTCCCACGTCACCACCGGGTACAACACCGGCGGCTCGCTCTGGTCCTCCGGCAGCCACTCCGGCGTGGACTTCCAGGCCGCCTCCGGCAGTTCCGTCGTCGCGGTCGGCGCCGGCACGGTCGTCGAGGCCGGCTGGGGCGGCGCGTACGGCAACAACATCGTGCTCCGGATGACGGACGGCACGTACACCCAGTACGGCCACCTCTCCTCGATCGGCGTCTCCGTCGGCCAGAGCGTCTCCTCCGGCCAGCAGATCGGCCTCTCCGGTTCCACCGGCAACTCCACCGGCCCGCACCTGCACTTCGAGGCCCGCACCACCCCCGACTACGGCTCCGACATGGACCCCGTCGGCTACCTGCGCTCCCACGGTCTGAACGTCTGACCCATCCCGCGCGATCTCTGACCCACCCTGCGTGACCCCGTCCGAGGGCCCCGGCACCCGCCGGGGCCTTCGGCAATTCCGGCATGAAGATATCCATGGATTCCGGCCTGCCATCGGAAATTCCGGCGGATTGCCATAGAGTCGCGGAACAGACGTCGGGCGGCCGCGTTTCGCGGGGATCAAGGCGGAGGTTCGGACATGCGCATTCCCGCGCATTCGGTATGCACGGCAATCCGTGACGACATCGTCTCCGGTGTCTACGAGCGAGGCAGCCGCCTCACCGAGGAACTGCTGGCCCGCCGCTACGGGGTCTCCCGGGTCCCGGTCCGCGAGGCGCTGCGCACCCTGGAGTCCGAGGGTTTCGTGGTCACCCGCAGACATGCCGGCGCCTGTGTCGCCGAGCCCACCGTGCAGGAGGCGGCCGACCTCCTGGAGGTCCGGACGCTCCTGGAGCCACTGGGTGCGGCACGCGCCGCCCAGCGCCGCACGGAAGCCCATCTGAAGGTGCTCCGGGGCCTGGTCAGGCTGGGCCAGGAGCGGGCCCGCCGGGGTGAGGGCGAGGATCTGCGCTCGCTGGGCGGCTGGTTCCACGAGACCCTCGCCCAGGCCTCCGGCAGCCCCGGGCTCATCGCGCTGCTCACCCAGCTCCGGCACAAGATCGCGTGGATGTACGCGGTCGAGCAGGAGCCCCGCCCGGTCGATTCCTGGGCCGAGCGCGGCGCGATCGTGGACGCCGTGGCGCGCGGCGACGCGGAACGGGCGCGGTCCCTGACCGCCCAGCACGCGGAACGCTTCACCGCCGCCCACCGCCTCCGCCGCCCGGATCTCCCGGGGCGGCGCACCGCCCCCGTCCCTCCGGTGAGAACTTCGCAACACGGCGTAAACACCGCGGGCGTCCGTCATTAACAGAAGAGCCGTATACAAAGAGAAGCGATTTCGGATGCGTCATTAGCGCTGCCCGAATGCGTCATTCGCGCTGCCCGAATTATCGAGGCGCGGTTCTTTCGTGAAAGCGAGAGAGCCGTGATCCCTTTACGGGGTCACGGCTCTCTCGCCGGTCGAATCCGGACGGACCGGAGTCGGCTGGGTCAGACGGTCTCCGGAAGCTCTTCCAGGCCCTCGGCGACCAGCTTCGCCAGCCGGTCCAGAGCGGCCTCGGCGTCGTCCGCGTCGGACGCGAGCACGATCTCCTCGCCGCCCTGGGCGCCCAGACCGAGCACGGCGAGCATGGAGGCGGCGTTCACCGGGTTGCCGTCGGCCTTGGCGATCGTCACGGGGACGCCGGAGGCCGTGGCGGCACGGACGAAGATGGAAGCGGGGCGGGCGTGCAGGCCCTCGGCCCAACCGACGTTTACGCGGCGCTCAGCCATGGTTCTGCCCTTCACATATCAACGGTTGTCTAGACCAGTCTCTCATGCAGTGCGTGGTGCTGTGCCCGGCCTCCCGTCCGGCCGTGCGCTCCGGCTGCCCGGTCCGGGCCCCCTCAGACTGCCCCGGCACCGATCCCTCCGCGACCGGGCTCCCCGCCGTAGGCTTTGGCCATGGAGCCCACCCCGGAACAGAGTCCGCATCACGCGTACCCCGACCACTGGGAAGCGGACGTGGTGCTCCGTGACGGAGGCACCGCGCGCATCAGGCCGATCACCACGGACGACGCCGAGCGACTGGTCAGCTTCTACGAGCAGGTGTCCGACGAGTCGAAGTACTACCGGTTCTTCGCCCCGTATCCGCGGCTATCCGACCGGGACGTGCACCGCTTCACCCATCACGACTACGTCGACCGGGTGGGACTGGCCGTCACGATCGGCGGCGAATTCATCGGGACCGTCCGCTACGACCGCATCAACGACCAGGGCCGCCCCGCCTCCGCGCCCGCCGACGAGGCCGAGGTCGCCTTCCTCGTCCAGGACGCCCACCAGGGCCGCGGAGTCGCCTCGGCGCTGCTCGAACACATCGCCGCGGTCGCCCGCGAGCGCGGCATCCGGCGCTTCGCCGCCGAGGTGCTCCCCGCCAACAACAAAATGATCAAGGTGTTCCGGGACGGCGGCTACAGCCAGCGCCGCAGCTTCGAGGACGGCTCCGTCCACCTCACCCTCGACCTCGAACCCACCGAGAAGTCCCTCGCCGTCCAGCGCGGCCGCGAACAGCGCGCCGAGGCCCGCTCGGTGCAGCGCCTCCTCGCCCCCGGCTCCGTCGCGGTCATCGGCACCGGCCGCACCCCCGGCGGGGTGGGCCGCACGGTCCTGCGCAACCTCCTCGCCGCCGGCTACACGGGCCGCACCTACGCGGTGAACCGCGCCTTCGACGAGGGCCTGGCCACCCTCGACGGGGTCCCCGCCCACCGCTCGCTCGGCGAGATCGACGAGCAGGTCGACCTCGCCGTCATCGCCGTCCCCGCCCACCGGGTCCCCGAGGCCGTCGCCGACTGCGGCGAGCACGGCGTCCAGGGCCTGGTCGTCCTCTCCGCCGGATACGCCGAGCGGGGCGCCGAGGGCCGGGAGCTCCAGCGCGAACTGGTCCGCCAGGCCCGCTCGTACGGCATGCGGATCATCGGCCCCAACGCCTTCGGCATCATCAACACCGCCGAGACCGTCCGGCTGAACGCCTCGCTCGCCCCCGAGTCGCCCGTGCGCGGCCGGATCGGCCTGTTCACCCAGTCCGGCGCCATCGGCATCGCCCTCCTCTCCGGCCTCCACCGGCGCGGCGCGGGCCTGTCCTCGTTCATCTCGGCGGGCAACCGGGCCGACGTCTCCGGCAACGACTTCCTCCAGTACTCCTTCGAGGACCCCGACACCGACGTCGCCCTGCTCTACCTCGAATCCCTCGGCAACCCCCGCAAGTTCACCCGCCTCGCCCGCCGCACCGCCGCCGTGAAGCCCGTCGTGGTGGTGAAGGGCGCCCGGCACAGCGGCACCAACCCGCCCGGCCACGCGGTCCCGGTCAGCCGCATCCCCGACGCCACGGTCTCCGCGCTGATGCGCCAGGCCGGCGTCATCCGGGTCGACACCGTGACCGAGATGGTCGACGCCGGACTCCTGCTGGCGGGCCAGCCCCTCCCGGCCGGCCCCCGGGTCGCCATCCTCGGCAACTCCGAGTCGCTGGGCCTGCTGACGTACGACGCCTGCCTCGCCGAGGGGCTGCGCCCGCGTCCGCCGATCGACCTCACCACCGCCGCCTCCCCGCAGGACTTCCGCGACGCGCTGGCCGAGGCGCTGGCGGACGGAACCTGCGACGCCGTGATCGTCACCGCCATCCCGTGGGTGGGGGAGAACGGGGAGGCCGAGACCGGCGACGGCCAGGTGCTGGCCGCCGCCCTGCACAAGGCGGTGGCCGGGGGATCGGCCAAGCCGGTGGCCGTCGTCCACGTCGAGATCGGCGGCCTCGCCGAGGCCCTGGCCGCCGCGAGCAGCACGGCCGCCCCCCGCCCCCGGACCACCGCGCCCCGGACCACCGCGCCCCGGACCACGGCCCCGGACGCGAGCACGGCCCCGGAAACGAGCACCGACAGGGCGGCGACCACGGACCGGGCCGGGACCACCACCCCGGCGGCGTCGGCCACTCCCGGAGCGGCGGCCCCAGCCCCCGGCGCCGGGCAGCCGCAGCCCATCGCCCCTGGAAGGCCTGCTGCACCGACCGACCCGGCCGTCCCCGGAACGGCGACCTCCGAGACGCCCGCCCCCGAGACCCCGCCCCGCCCCGGTCGCATCCCCGCCTACCCCGCCGCCGAACGCGCCGTGCGGGCCCTCGCCGAGGCGGTGAAGTACGCCCAGTGGCGACGCCAGGCGGCCGTGCCGGGCAAGATCCCCGAGTTCCTCGACGACACCATCGACGAGCCCGGGGCCGCCGCCCTCATCGAGGCTCAGCTCGCCACCGCCCCCGACCCGCGCGGACGCCCCCTCACCCACGACGAGGCCCGCGAACTGCTCGGCCGCTACGGCATCGACGTCCGCCCCACCCTGCCCGCCCCCGACCCCGAGGCGGCCGTCGCCGCGGCGGCCCGGCTCGGCTACCCCGTCGCCCTCAAGACCACCGCGCCCCACCTGCGCCACCGCGCCGACCTCGGCGGGGTCCGCCTCGACGTCGCCGACGAGGAGGCGCTGCGCCGGGCGTACGGAGACCTGACCGACCTCCTCGGCAAGCCCGCCGAACTGCTCCCCGTCGTCCAGGCGATGGCCCCGCGCGGCGTGGACACCGTCGTGCGGGCCTCCATCGACGCGGCCGCCGGGGCTGTCCTGTCCTTCGGCCTCGCGGGAGCGCCCTCAGAACTGCTCGGCGACACCGCGCACCGGCTGGTCCCCGCCACCGACCGGGACGCCGCCGAGCTGATCCGGTCCATCAGGGCGGCCCCGGTGCTGTTCGGCTGGCGCGGCTCGGCCCCGGTCGACACGGCCGCGCTCGAAGAGCTGCTGCTGCGGCTGTCCCGACTGGTCGACGACCACCCCGAGGTGGTCTCCGTCGCCCTCGAACCGGTCGTGGTCGCCCCGCAGGGACTGACCGTGCTCGGCGCGAGCGTCCGGCTCGCCCCGCCGCCCGCCCGGAGCGACCTCGGCCCCCGCCGCCTTCCGAACTACTGAGACCCACCGGCCACCGGAGGCGGGCCCGACCACCGGTGGCCGCCGGGGCGTCCCCGGCAGTCACCGGCCCGCCGTAGGATGGTGCTCATGGCAAAGACCGGTACGACGACCCAGGGGCTGCGCGCGGCGATCGAGCGCAGCGGCTACTACCCGGCCCTCGTGGCCGAGGCGGTGGAGGCCGCCGTCGGCGGGGAACCGGTCGCTTCGTACCTGGTGCACCAGGAGACCACGTTCGACTCCAACGAGGTCCGCCGTCATGTGACGGTCCTCGTCCTGACCGAGCACCGGTTCATCGTCAGCCACACCGACGAGCAGGCCGCCGACACCAGTTCACCGACGCCGTACGCCACCACCTCCACCGAGTCCGTGAAGCTGGAGCGGATCTCCTCCGTCGTGGTCAGCCGCGTGGTGGCCAACCCGGAGAAGTACGTCCCGGGCACCCTGCCCCGCGAGGTCGTCCTCACCATCGGCTGGGGCGCCGTCTCCCGGATCGACCTGGAGCCCGCCGCCTGCGGCGACTCCAACTGCGACGCCGACCACGGCTACACCGGCAGCTCCACCGCCGACGACCTGAGCCTGCGGGTCAGCGAGGCGGGGGACGGCCCCGACGCCGTGCGCCAGACCCTCGCCTTCGCCCAGTCGCTCTCCGAGGCCACGGCCGCCACCGCGGCGACCGGCCGCTGATGGCCCAGCCCGCCTGGCAGGACCCCGTTCCGCTGTCCCTCGACACCGCGCCCGTGCCCGCGTACGGCAGCGGCTCGCTCGCCGACCTGCTGCCGACGCTCGTCGCCGGACAGGAGGTGCCGGGGTTCACCGCCGCGATCCCCGAGCTGACCCCGGCCGACCGCAACTGCGTCTTCCTGATCGACGGCCTCGGCTGGGAGCAGATCAAGGCCCACCCGGACGAGGCCCCCTTCCTGCACTCGCTCCTTCCCACCTCGCGCGGCGGCACCGGCCGCCCGCTCACCGCGGGCTTCCCCTCCACCACCGCGACCTCGCTGGCCTCCGTCGGCACGGGGCTGCCGCCCGGCGAGCACGGCCTGCCCGGATACACCGCGCGCAATCCGGAGACCGGCGAGCTGATGAACCAGCTCCGCTGGAAGCCGTGGACCGCGCCGAAGGTGTGGCAGCCCTACCCCACCGTCTTCCAGCTCGCCGACGCCGCGGGCGTGCACACCGCGCAGGTCTCCGCGCCGACGTTCGAGCAGACGCCCCTCACCAAGGTCGCGCTCAGCGGCGGCTCCTTCCTCGGCCGGCTCTCCGGAGAGGACCGGATGGACGTCGCCGCCCAGCGCCTGGCCGCCGGCGACCGCTCGCTCGTCTACACGTACTACAGCGAGGTCGACGGCAAGGGCCACCGTTTCGGCATCGACTCCGACGCCTGGCGCGGTCAGCTGATGTACGTCGACGGGCTCGCCCGACGCCTTGCCGAGCAGCTCCCGCCGCGCTCCGCGCTCTACATCACCGCCGACCACGGCATGATCGACATCCCGTTCGACGAGCAGTCCCGGATCGACTTCGACGAGGACTGGGAGCTGAGCGCGGGCGTCGCCCTCCTGGGCGGCGAGGGCCGCGCCCGCCACGTCTACGCGGTGCCGGGCGCCCAGGCCGACGTCCTGGCCGTCTGGCGCGAGGTGCTCGGCGAGCAGTTCTGGATCGCGAGCCGGGACGAGGCCGTCGCGGCCGGCTGGTTCGGTCCGACGATCGACGAGCGGGTGTACGGACGGATCGGCGACGTGGTCGCCGCCGCCCACGACGACGTGATCATCACGGCCTCCGTCAACGAGCCGAACGAGTCGGCGATGGTGGGCCTGCACGGCTCCCTGACCCCCGTGGAACAGCTCGTCCCCCTCCTCGAAGTACGCTCGTAACCCCTTCCGCCGTGCCCACCCCCCTCCGAAAGGTGCTCGACCCCTCATGCCCGAGCTGGTGTTCTTCTCCGGAACCATGGACTGCGGAAAGAGCACACTGGCCCTGCAGATCGGTCACAACCGCTCGGCACGCGGCCTCCAGGGCGTGATCTTCACCCGGGACGACCGCGCGGGGGAGGGCAAGCTCTCCTCCCGGCTCGGCCTGGTGACGGAAGCGGTCGAGGCCGGCGAGGACATGGACCTCTACGCCTACCTGGTCGCGCAGCTCTCGAAGGGCGGCAAGGCGGACTACGTGATCGTGGACGAGGCCCAGTTCCTGGCTCCGGACCAGATCGACCAGCTCGCCCGGATCGTGGACGACCTGGACATGGACGTCTTCGCCTTCGGCATCACCACGGACTTCCGCACCAAGCTCTTCCCCGGCTCGCAGCGCCTGGTCGAGCTCGCGGACCGGGTCGAGCAGCTCCAGGTCGAGGCCCTGTGCTGGTGCGGTGCCCGCGCCACGCACAACGCCCGCACGGCAGACGGCGAGATGGTGGTGGAGGGCGCCCAGGTCGTGGTCGGCGACGTGAACCGCCCGGCGGAGGAGATCGGCTACGAGGTACTCTGCCGCCGCCACCACCGCAGGCGCATGACGAGCGCCGCGGCCCATGCGGGCGCCCTCTCCCCGGACGTCCTCCCGGTCAACCACGCCTGACCGTCGGGTCGTAGCGGCCCGGACCGTCCCCGTCCGATGGTCGGCCTTCCCCGCGGAGGCCGACCACCGGCAGGGGAACCGTTCAAGCTCCTGTGCGTCTCTTAGTAGCGTGTGCGAAGCGGGGGCTGCCGACTGTCCTCGGGAACGGGAGCTTGCGATGGGACTGACCGAGGAAATAGTCGCGATGCGCGGCGGATCGGGGCATTCCGGTCGTTTGCTCGGTGAGTTCCGGCGCACCGCACTGCTGGTGCCCCTGTCGGGGGACGATGACGGCGGTCTCATGTCGGGGTGGCAGGGCGGAGTCCGGTGGATCTACGCGTTCACGGACGAGGAGGCGCTGGCCCGGTTCGCGGAGGCGCGCGGTGCCGGTGCCGGTGCCCGTGAGTGGGAGTTCCTCTCGATCCTGGGCGCTCGCCTGGTCGATGCGGTGATTCCCACGGTCGACGGTCCGACCGGGGTGGTCGTCGACGTCGCGGACGAGGATGCCTCGATGCTGTTCCCTCCCGTCGTGGGCATCGTCCCCGACCGGTGCGCGGTGGACGCGGACGATGAGCTTGCGGGTGCCCTCTGATGGCGGGGGACGGAGACCTGGAGGTCTCGCCTGCCGCCGTCAAGAACATCCAGGACGGTCTGCGCAAAGCCATGGCCGAGCTGCGTGAGACGGGTGACGCGGCGGGCGCGTCCATGGGTTCGGGTTTCGAGGACCTGTCGATGACGGGAATGGAGGCCGGGCACATGGGTCTGGCCACCGACTTCGAGGATTTCTGCGAGCGCTGGGAGTGGGGCGTGCGCAGTCTCGTGCAGAACGCCAGCGCCTTGGCCGGCAACCTCGGGATCGCGGCGGGCACGGTGTGGGAGGAAGAGCAGTACCTGCAGGGTGCGTTCAAGGTCGCGGCGAACTCGGCGTACGGCAATCCGCACGCGAGTGAGGACGAGATCGAGCAGAAGAGCTGGGACGACATCTGGCGGGCGGACGTCTACAAGCCGGACTACAGCGCGGAGTCCTTCGAGAAGAGCCGGCAGGACATCGAGCAGACCTGGTCGGACACGGGGGACAAGCTGACTTCCAGCGGAAAGATCGGCTCGATCAAGGATCTGCTGGACCAGGCCGACCAAGCCGACCGGGGCGGTAACTGATGGGCTGGAAGGACTTCGTACCGGACCCCGTGGAAGGCTGGGTCGAGGACCGGGCCGAGGACGTCGGCGACGCGATCGAATGGACCGGGGACAAGGCCGCCGGCGTGGCCGAGGACGTCGGGCTCGACGAGGCCGGGGACTGGATCCGCGACAAGAGCCGCTCCGCCGCCAACCGGCTCGGGGCGGACGTCTCGGAGCTTGAGCTCGGGCAGACCGAGGACCCGAAGAAACTGGTCTACGGCAGCGTGTCGAAGATCCGTGCCCAGGTCTCGCACCTGAATGACTTCAAGTCCTCCTTCACCATGGTCGGCAAAGGCCTGAAGGGGCTGCAGGGCGACGGTCTGAAGGGCGCGTCGGCGGACGCGTTCCAGAAGGCGATAGCCAAGGAGCCGCCGCGCTGGTTCAAGGCGGCGGACGCCTTCGGTAAAGCCGCGGACGCGATGAACCGGTTCGCGGAGACTGTGGAGTGGGCGCAGGCTCAGGCCAAGGAGGCCCTGGAGGAGTACAACAGGGCCAAGAAGGCCTCGCAGGACGCGCGCACCGCCTACAACAAGTCGGTCACCGGCTACAACGCCGCGGTCGAGGCGAAGAAGGACACCCTCCCGGCCAGGCCGTCAGAGAATTTCACCGATCCCGCCGGACCGCTCATCAAGGCCGCCCAGGACAGACTGGACACCGCCCGCACCCAGCGCAACGACGTCGCCGAGACGGCACGGACAGCGGTTCGCGCGGCGCGTGACGCCGCCCCGCCCAAGCCGTCGTACGCGGAACAGCTCAAGGACGGGATGGACTACCTGGAGGTGGCGCAAACCCATCTCGCAGGCGGTGTCGTCAAGGGCACCGCGGGTCTCGCCAACTTCGTCCGCTCGGTCAACCCGATGGACCCGTACAACCTGACCCACCCCGCCGAGTACCAGACCAGCCTCAATTCGACCGTCGCCGGGCTGACCGTGGCCGTCAACGACCCCATGGGCGCGGGCAAGCAGATGCTCAACGAGTTCATGAAGGACCCCAGCGAGGGCATCGGCAAACTCATCCCGGAACTCGTCGGCACCAAAGGCCTCGGCGCACTCAAGAAGGGCGCCACGGTCGCCAGGCACGCCGACGACCTCAAAGGCCCCGGCCGCACCGGCCTGGACAAGGACGGCCCTCATGTGAGGGAAACGCCCGATGCGGCGAAGCGCTACGACAACACCGACCCGATCGACCTGGCCACCGGCCGGATGTTCCTCCCGCAGACCGACATTGTGCTGCCCGGGACGCTGCCGTTGGCCTTCGTCCGGCGTGCTGAATCGGGGTACACCGCCGGGCGCTGGTTCGGGCCGACCTGGGCGTCGACCATCGACCAGCACCTGGAGGTCGACCCCGAGGGCGTCGTCCTGGTCACCGAGGACGGCCTGATCGTTGCGTACCCGCATACCGCCCCGGGTATCCCCGTCATGCCGGTATCCGCCTCCGCGCCCCGCCACCCCCTTGAGCGCACTCCGGACGGCGACTGGACGCTCACCGACCCCGCGGCCGGCCAGGTCCGCCGCTTCACCCCGCCCGCCGGCGACCCGGACGGCGACGGCATCGTGCCGATCGCTCAGCTCGAGGACCGCAACGGCAACTTCATCACCTTCGAGTTCGACACTCACGGCGCCCCGCTCGGCATGGCGCACTCCGGCGGATACCGCCTTCGCTTCGAGACCGCCGACGGCCGCATCGCCGCCCTCCACCTCGACGGCGGCCCGCGCATCCTCGCATACGGCTACACAGCCGGAGATCTCACGGAGGTCGTCAACTCCTCTGGCCTGCCGCTCCGCTTCACCTATGACGACCGCGGCCGCATCACGTCCTGGACCGACACGAACAACCGCTCCTACACCTACGCCTACGACGAGCAGAACCGCTGCATCGCGGAGGGCGGCGGCGAGGGACACATGGTGCTGCGCCTGGCCTACGACGCCCTGGACGGGGCGACGGGCCACCGCGTGACCGAGACCGTCACAGGTGAGGGGCACACTCGCCGGTACCTCGTGGACGACACGTACAAGATCGTGGCCGACACCGATCCCCTCGGCAACACCACACGCTACGTACGCGACGGCCGCGGCCGTCTGCTCGCACGGACGGATCCGCTCGGCCGCACCACCTCCTATCGCCACGACGTCGGCAACCTGGTCTCGGTGACACGCGCCGACGGGCGCGAGAGCACGGCCCGGCACAACGAGTTCGGCCAGCCCGTCCAGGTCAAGCGGGCCGACGGTCACGTGTTCCGGTACGCCTACGACGCGCGGGGCAACCGAACATCGGCCACCGACTCCCTCGGCCGGGTCACCCGCTTCGCCTACGACGAGGCGGGCGGCCTCATCTCGGTCACCGACCCCCGGGGCAGCACGACCACCATGCGCCGTGACCGGGCCGGCCTCGCCGTCGAAGTCACCGATCCGCTCGGTTCCACCACCCGCTTCGAGCGGGATCCCTTCGGTCGCCCCACCGTCGTCACCGACCCGACAGGCGCCACCACGTACCTGGAGTGGACTGTGGAGGGCCGGCCTGCCCGCCGCGTCCATACGGACGGAGCCGTCGAGAGCTGGATCTGGGACGGTGAGGGCAACTGCACCAGCCACACCGACCGGCTCGGCGGGGTCACCCGGTTCGAGTACACCGAATTCGACGTCCTCACTGCCCGCACGGGTCCTGACGGCGTCCGCTACACCTTCGGGCACGACGCCGAACTGCGTCTTACCGAGGTGACCAACCCCCAAGGCCTGACCTGGAACTACACCTACGATCCCGCGGGACGCCTGACGTCCGAGACCGATTTCGACGATCGCACGATCACCTACGTCCACGGGCCCACCGGCAGTCTCGTCTCCCGCACGAACGCACTGGGCCAGACCACCGTATTCGAGCGCAACACACTCGACCAGATCGTCCGCAAGGATGCCGACGGCAACGTCACCACGTACGCCTACGACCTCACCGACCAGCTCGGCCACGCCGAAGGCCCCGACGGAACGACAGTCACCTTGCTGCGGGACCGCGAGGGGCGCTTGCTGTCGGAGACCGTGGATGGACGTGCCCTGACCTACGCCTACGACGAGCTCGGCCGACGGACCGGTCGCATCACGCCGACCGGTGCGACGGCGACGTGGAGCTTCGACGGCGCGGGCCGCCGCACCGCCATGACGGCCTCCGGCCGCTCTCTCGGTTTCGCGTACGACGCCGCGGGCCGTGAGGTGACGTGCCGTGTCGGCGAGGACCTGGTCCTGAGCCACGGCTTCGACTCCGCGGGGCGCCTCACCGACCAGACGGTCATCGGCTCGGGCGGGGCACGTGTGCGGCACCGCAGCTACACCTACCGGGCGGACGGCCACCTCACCGCGGTCGACGAAGCCGGCAGCGGCAGGCAGGAGTACGAGCTCGACCCCGTCGGGCATGTCACCGCGGTCCGGGCTGCCGACTGGACCGAGAGCTACGCCTACGACCAGGCCGGGAACCAGACCTTCGCGTCGTGGCAGACGGGCCACGCCGGACATGTGGCCAACGGCGCGCGTGCCTACGAGAAGAACCGGATCGTCCGCGCGGGAGCCGTGCGCTACGAGCACGACGGGCTCGGCCGGGTCACCGTGCGGCGCAAGACGCGTCCGTCCCGGAAGCCGGACATCTGGCGCTACGAGTGGGACGTCGAGGACCGCCTCGTTTCCGCCACCACTCCGGACGGCACCGTGTGGCGCTACCTCTACGACCCCCTCGGCCGCCGCACGGCCAAGCTTCGGCTGGCCGAGGACGGCCGGACCGTCACCGAGCGGATCGACTTCACCTGGGACGGGAACACCCTGTGCGAGCAGACCAGTAGCTCGAACGATCTGCCTCATCTGGTCACCATCACCTGGGACCACCAGAACATCCGGCCGATAGCCCAGACGGAACGCATTCTCGACGCCTCCCGGGAAGAAATCGATTCCCGGTTCTTCGCGGTCGTCACCGATTTGGTCGGCACCCCCACCGAGCTCATCGACGAGTCCGGCAACGTGGCCTGGCACGAACGTTCCACGCTGTGGGGCATCACCACGTGGGCTGCGAACAGTACGGCCTACACTCCTCTGCGCTTTCCGGGGCAGTACGCAGACCCGGAGACCGGCCTCCATTACAACTACTTCCGCCACTACGACCCCGAGATCGCGCGCTATCTCACCCCGGACCCCCTCGGGCTCACCCCGGCACCGAACCCCTCCACCTACGTGGCGAATCCGCACGCGTGGACGGACTACCTGGGCCTGGCCCCGGACTACATCCCGATCTACCGCACACCGAAGGGTGCCCACGCCCAGTACGAGCTCGACCACGGCCCGAACCCAGCCAACCACCAGCCCGGGGTGGACATCGGCGGCGGTATCATCTCGGACGGCAAGATCTACTTCGGCGAACGGGCCGTGGCTGCGGAGTACGCCGGACCGACGGGAGCGAACTTCGCCAAGGGAATGGTCAAGTACGAAATGCACCCGTCATTCCTCGAAGAGTTCGGTGACCACGCGAAGGTCCACGACAGGAACGGGCCGAACGGTGCGCCGCGCATCGAGTTCGAGATCCCCGTGGACAAGCTCGACCGGTTCAACGAGCTCACCCAGAACCGCAGCTGGGTCGAAATCTTTGGAGGGCCCACATGAGGTTCCATGATCACCACGAACTCGACGTGACGGTCGTCGCGGTCGCACCCGTGGGCGCAAAGGTGGAAGTGGACGGATGCGACGGCGCATTCGGATTCATCGACCAGGTGAAGCACCCGTCCTGGTGGGACGAGAACACGGCGCCGCCACACGCCGGCGAAAAGCTCCACGTCTGCGTACTCGACGCTACGCGTGAGCCGTTTCCGCGTCTCAGCGCGCTGCAGAACGACATCGACATCGCCCGGCGGCTGAGAGGCGACGCCTGAAGCGGCAACGTCGCCACGCCGTCCCGCAGGCTGACTCGTGCGTACGGAACGGGGCGCGAGTTGGTGGATAGTCAAGCGAGAGCACGCCGGCCCTGCAGATCGGTCACAACCGCTCGGCGCGCGGCCTCCAGGGCGTGATCTTCACGCGGGACGACCGCGCGGGGGAGGGCAAGCCCTCCTCCCGGCTGGGCCTGGTGACGGAGGCGGTCGAGGCCGGCGAGGGCATGGACCTCTACGCCTACCTCGTCACGCGGCTCTCGAAGGGCGGCAAGGCGGACTACGTGATCGTGGACGAGGCCCAGTTCCTGGCGCCGGACCAGATCGACCAGCTCGCCCGGATCGTGGACGACCTCGACATGGACGTCTTCGCCTTGGGCATCACCACGGACGTCCTCCCGGTCAACCAGGCCTGAGAGTGACTCCGGCCCCGGAGTTTCGTGACGGTCCGCCGACGGAGTCGGCGGACCGTTTGCTTCACTGGGGAGTGCCTCCCGCAGTGGCAGCAACAAGGACCTCGGCGATCCTCGTCCTTGCTGGTCAGAGGCGCTTTCTTCTATCCTGGCCGCCTGCCGGACAGGCCGCTCGTGCATGCGCGAGGTCAGGAGGAATGCGAGATGCTGCATCGAATCGAAGACCTCGGCGACGAGAGGTCCCGAGTGACAGGCCGTCCGGAGAGCGAATCCGCACCCCCTGTCCTCGCCTATTTCGAACTGGCCGTGGACGGGGATCCGGACCGTTACGCGGCCAGGCTGCGCGCGGTCCTGGACGCCGTGCTGGAGATCGCCGCCACCGAGTCCTTCGAGGGCGAACTGCCCGTCGACACGATCCCCGCCTGGTTCCGCGGCATCTGCCGCGGCGGCTTCCCGGAGGCCCCGGCGGAGCCCTTCGCGGTCGCTGGGCGCGACCGCTACGCGCAGCGGACAGGCGGCGCCATGCCGTGGGATCTGCAGAACTGGCTGGATCGCTTCGATCCCGACCTGGAGGTCCGGGGCTGGGCCTGGTGGGACCTGACGGCATCGCCCGAGGGGAGTGGAGGGCTGCGTCTGTGGGCGGACACCTGGGGTGAGCCCTTCTTCGCGTGGGAGGACCTGCGCTGGCTCCTCCACACGGCCGGGGCGCGCACGGTGGCGGATCCCGCGCTCGTCAAGCCCGGCGTCTGGGCGGACGAGGATTCCGTGTGACGCGCGACGCGGCGGAGGGTATGGCCCGACGGTAGCGAGTTCATCAACTGGCTGGGACAACAGCAATGAGAAGGAGATGGGACGCTACGCCAGGATCAACGAAGATGGCGGCGACCATTACCTGTTCCATGAGAACGGTGGCTGAGGATGACAGACGAACCGAGCGGGAGCGCACCGGTTCCGCAGCCGGCGAAGGCCGGGCTGGAGTCTGTGCCGCAGGGCGTCGCCGATGGGCTGCCCTCGTACGCGCGGGCCTTCAAGGCCGTCGTCAACGTCGAGGTGGCCCCGCAGGCCACCGTGGCGCGCTCGGCGCCGGGGGCGACGGCGGAGGCCGACCGGCTGTGGCTGGAGCACGCGCGGGCCGCCGCCGTCATCGACGACGAGGACTGCTTCCTGGTGCGGGGGGCCGACCGCGACTGGGTCCGGGTGCGCCGCACCCCGCACACCGCGCTCTCCGCCGCCCTCGTACCCGGGGCCGGCTCCATGGCCATCGCGATGTCCCCGGACGGCCGGCGGCTGTGCGCCCTCACCGAGGAGGACGACGACTACTGGATCGTCGTGCACCACTTCGAGGACCGTCCCGTGTGACCGGGGCGGGACGCCTAAGGACTGTCCGTGGAGTCCGTGGAGCCGCTCCCGGCGGACCGGATGAGCGTGAACACGGCCCCCTCCGGGTCCGCGACCGTCGCCAGCCGGCCGCTCGACCCCTCGCGCGGCGGCTGCAGGACGCGTCCGCCCAGCTCGACCACCCGGGCCGCGGCCCGGTCGGTGTCGGCGACCTCGAAGTACGTCATCCAGTGCGGCCCCCGGTCGCGCGGCAGCGCGTGGCCGACGCCGTGCAGGGCAGCCACCGCCACATCGTCCAGGTGCAGCGTCTGGTAGTCGAAGTCGGCCGAGAGCACCGCCTCCGTCTCGTAGCCGAAGACCGTCTGGTAGAACTTCGCGACCATCGAGGTCTCCCGGGTCACCAGCTCGTTCCAGACGGGGGTGCCGGGTACACCCGCCGTCATCGTGCCGATGTGCTCCGAGCCCTGCCAGATGCCGAAGACCGCCCCGCTCGGGTCCGAGGCGATGGCGAGCCGTCCGGCCTCGCCCGCGTCCAGCGGGCCGACCGCGACCGTCCCGCCGCAGGAGCGGATGGCCTCCGCGGTGGCGTCGGCGTCGTCCGTGGCGAGGTAGGTGGTCCAGGCGATCGGGAGATGCCGGTCGGGCGGCAGCTGGCCGATGCCCGCGACCTCCTTGCCGTGCAGCAGCCCGCGGACGTAGGGGCCCAGTTGTTCGGGCCCCGGCCGGAACTCCCAGTCGAACAGGGCGCCGTAGAACTCCTGGGTCGTGGTCAGGCCGTGCACGATCAGACTCACCCAGCAAGGTGTTCCGGGCGTACGCCGGGCGGCAGCCTCGGTCATCGTCTTGACTCTCCTCGGACCGTTGTGGTGGCCGTGCGGGGGAACGGGACAGGTACGCCGTCCCGGGTCGGGAAGCGGTACGCGTGCCCCGTGCAGATGCTTGCACCCCCCGGCGCGGGAGGCGCACCGGCCGCGCCGCGTCGTCCCGGTTCTCGACGAAGGACGGCCGGATTGCCGCCGGCCGTCCCTCTCGACGCTGTTACGGGTGCCGGGGCCGCTGCGCGAGGATGGCACCCATGAAGCCCATCATCACCGCATCCGAATGCGCGAGCGAGTCGGCCGGGCCGCGGCCGCCGGTGCTCCTGGACGTCCGCTGGCAGCTCGGCGGTCCGAACGGCCGCCCCGACTACGAGGCCGGCCATCTGCCCGGCGCGGTCTTCGTCGACCTCGACGAGGAGCTGGCCGGCCCGGCGGGCGACGGCGGCCGCCACCCGCTCCCGGACCCGGAGGCCTTCGGGGCCACGATGCGCCGGGCCGGGGTCGGCCAGGACACCCCCGTCGTGGTGTACGACGGCGGCCAGGGCTGGGCCGCGGCGCGGGCCTGGTGGCTGCTGCGCTGGACGGGACACGGGAACGTACGGGTCCTGGACGGCGGCCTCGCCGCCTGGACGGGCGACCTCGCCACCGAGACCCCGCACCCCGCCGAGGGCGATTTCCGGCCGAAGCCGGGGGCTCTGCCCACCCTGGACGCGGAAAGTGCCGCGGCCTTCGCCCGGTCGGGTCTGCTGCTGGACGCGCGGGCGGCGGAGCGCTACCGGGGCGACGTGGAGCCGATCGACCGCGTCGGCGGCCACATCCCCGGCGCCGTCTCCGCGCCGACCACGGAGAACGTCGACGCGGACGGGCGCTACCTGCCGGCCGATCGGCTCGCCGCGCGGTTCGCCGGCCTCGGGGCGGAGGGCAGCACCCGAGGCGTGGGCGTCTACTGCGGATCCGGGGTCTCCGGCGCGCACGAGGTGCTGGCCCTGGAGATCGCCGGCCTCACCGGTGTCCTGTACCCGGGCTCCTGGTCCGAGTGGTCCTCGGACCCCTCCCGGCCGGTCGCCACGGGGCCCGAGCCCCAGTAGTCCCGCCGCACGACGGGCGAACGGCAAGGAAGCGGGGCCCGTACGCGACTGCGTACGGGCCCCGCTCCCACCGGTCGTCATTCCCGGTCAGTCCTGCTTCTTGCGCCGGGTGCCGAAGACGATCTCGTCCCAGCTCGGCACGGCGGCACGGCGGCCCGGCCTGACTCCGTCCGCCTCGGCCTGACGGTCCGTCGTCCCGGTCAGCCGGTCCCGGTGACCGGCCACCGCCCGGGGCATCAGCACATCCGCGTACGCGGACCCCGCACCCGCCGAAGCGGCGGCGGCCGGCGGCTCGTCCGCCTCCGCCTCCTCCGCCGTCTCCAGCGCGGGCGGCTCGGGCTGCGTGGGCCGCTCGGGCACGACCATGTCGCCCCGGAAGCTCGGCACCGCCTCCAGCAGGCTGGTCAGCGAGTCGCGCTCACCGGCCGAGGCGCTGCTCACGTACTCCTCGGGCTCGGCGAGCGGCGCGGGCCGCTCGATCTGCCGGTCCAGGGCACGGTCCAGCGGGCGGTCGCGGTCGATCTGCCGGTCGAGGCTCCGGTCCAGCGGCCGGTCGCGCGGCAGCCGGGCGATCCGGGGCACGAACGGGAAGCTGGGCTCCGGCGCGGCGACGTCGTCGGTCTCGCCGATCAGCGAGCGCGCCTCGTCGTCCAGCGCCTGGACCAGTCGCCTCGGCGGGTCGTACGTCCAGCTCGCCGCGTGCGGCTCGCCCGCGACCCGGTAGACGAGCAGGACTTCCCAGGTGCCGTCGTCACGGCGCCACGAGTCCCACTGGACGGTTTCCTTGTCGGCGCCGCGCAGCAGGAGACGCTCCTGCACCGCCTCGCCGAGCTGGGGGCCGGTGTTCTCGCCGGGACGGCGCACAGGAGTCTTCCGGGCCCGCTCGGCCATGAAGGCGCGCTCCGCGAGCACGGGGCCCTCGAAGCGGCGTACACGGTCGACGGGGATGCCCGCGAACTGGGCGACCTCCTCCGCGGAGGCGCCGGCCCGTATGCGGGCCTGGATGTCGCGGGGACGGAGGTGGCTCTCCACCTCGATCTCGATCTGGCCGAGCCGGGCGCGGTCGTTGCGCACGGCGGCGCGCAGCCGCTCATCGATCGGAAGCGTGTACTCCGTGCTGTCCGCAGCCTTGAGCACCAGTCGTGTGCCGTCGTTGGAGACGGCCACGACACGCAGTTCGGGCATGGGGACCTCCCGGGTGGTGCCTGCCGACGTCACGTGCGTCGCTGCTTCCGCTAGTCGAGTGTGACCTGCCCGGGTGCAGCCTGCCACAACCTTGCCAAGTTGCCCGGCGTGTCGGGCGCTCGTCCTGGTGCGCCACCATGACACGGTTACCCATTGCGACCCAAAGTGACCGATTTGGCCGCTCTGTGCAGCAAGCACCCGTGTGATGCTTCGACGCCGCCGCCTCAGGTGCCGCCGTGGGCCCCCTCCGGTGACTGCGGATTCCCACGTCGGAGTCCGCCCCAGGGCTCGTCACAGTACTCCATTCGGGCCACCGGGGTGGACCGGCGCGCCGCCGAAGTTCTCGCGAGGCGCGGGAGTTGAGGTACCCAGTTCTCCGCGAAATGCCCCTGATGCGTGTTGTCCTTCACACAATCACCTGAATCGGAACTATCCACTTCGCTCATTTGTCCCTTCCTGTTGCATGGTGGGAGAGATGTCAAGCAGGGGCTGGTAATGGTTCAGAAGCCGGAAAGTGTCGCAGAACCCAAGGAAAGGCGCATAGATCTGAGTCTCCCGCAGGTCGCCGGGAGTGCCGTGGCGGCCGTCGCGGCAGCGGTGCTGGCCTCGCAGTTGGGCGTGTACGGCACGATCGCCGGCGCCGGTGTGATGAGCGTCGTCGCCACCTGCGGCGGCTCGGTCTTCCAGCACTTCTTCCGCCGCACAGGTGAGCAGATCCGTGAGGTGACGGTCCAGGTGACCCACCCGGAGGGCCGCCAGGTGACGGTGCACACCAAGGAGACGACGCCCGCCGGCCAGAGAGCCGCCGCGCAGCGGACCGATCCGGAGCCGACCGGGCCGGAGCCGACGGACGACGCCACCACGGTGCTGCCCACGCTCGACCCGGGCACGGTCCCGGAAGTGATCCCGGACGCGGAGAGCACGCAGGTGCTGAAGCCGCTCGACACGGACCGGACGCAGCTGCTGGACCTCGGCGACGCGCGGACCCGGATGCTCCGCGTCCCGCCGGCCGGGGGCCCCGCAGCCGGAGCCGACGCCGACCGTACGCAGATGATCCCGCGGGCCGACGACCGTACGCAGCTGATCCCGAAGACCGGAGCGGAGGAGGCCGTCTCCGACGACGCGTTCGGCGAGGGCGTCACCCACGGCACCCGGCTGCGCGGCTGGAAGCGCCCCGCCCTCGCGGCCGCCGCGGTCTTCGCCGTCTCCATGGCCGGGATCACCGCGTTCGAGATGATCTCGGGCAGCGACCTCAGCGGCGGCCAGGGCACCACCCTCAGCTCCGTCGTGCGCGGCGGCGGGGACCGGGACTCCGGACCCGCCGACCCCACCCCCTCCGGGGACACCGGCCGGAACGGGGGAGCGGACGAGCAGAGCCCGAACCCGGGTGACGGCACCGGTTCCGCCCCCGCCACGGACGGCGGCGACGGCACCGGCACGAGCCCGGACCCCGGTACGGGCACGGGCGGTGAGAACCCGAGCACCGGGCCCACCCCCACCCCGACGCCCTCCGGATCCGCCGGTGAGTCCACGCCCGACCCGACGCCGCCCACCCCGTCGAACCCCGACGACACCGGAACCGGCGCGCCCTCGACCGGTACGGGCGTCGCGCCCGGGCAGGGCGAGCAGGCACCGCCCGGCGCCGACGCCGAGTGACCCACCGGCGTACCGCGCACATCGGCCCCGGCCCTCTCCGCAAGGGAGAGGGCCGGGGCCGACGGCGTACCGGGACGGTGGCGGGCTCAGTCGCCGAGGACGCGCCGCAGGTAGTCGTTGCCGAACAGGCGGTCCGGGTCGAGCCGGTCGCGCAGCGCGGTGAACTCGCCGAAGCGCGGGTAGACCTCGGACAGGTAGGCCGCGTCCCGGGTGTGGATCTTGCCCCAGTGCGGGCGGCCGGCGTGCGCCGTCATGATCCGCTCGACCGCGGTGAAGTACGAGCGGTGGGGCGTGCCCTTGTAGAGGTGGACGGCGATGTACGCGCTGTCCCGGCCCGAGGCGGTCGACAGGGCCATGTCGTCGGCCGGAGCGGTACGCACCTCGACCGGGAAGCTGATCTTCAGCGGTGACCGCTCGACCATGGCCTTCAGCTCCCGCAGCACCGCCACCGCCTGCTCGCGCGGAACGGCGTACTCCATCTCCACGAACCGCACCCGGCGCGGGCTGGTGAACACCTTGTACGGGATGTCGGTGTACGTACGCGCCGACAGTGCCCGGCTGGAGAGCCTGGCGATCGAGGGGATCGTCGCCGGGACCGCGCGGCCGAGCGAACAGGCGACCTGGAAGACCCCGTTGGACAGCAGCTCGTCATCGATCCAGCTGCTCACCCTGCCGGGCGGGGCGGCCGGACCGGCGCTGCGGTTGTTGCGCTTGGTGTTGCAGTTCCCGGTGTGCGGGAACCAGTAGAACTCGAAGTGCTCGTTCTCGATGACCAGAGAATCGAACTCCGCGGTGACCCGGTCGAAGCTCATCGGCTCCTCACGGGCCGTCAGCAGGAAGATCGGCTCCACGGCGAGGGTGACGGCGGTGATCACCCCGAGGGCGCCGATCCCGACCCGGGCCGCGGCGAAGATCTCCGGATTCTCCACGGCCGAGCAGACCAGGACCGTACCGTCGGCGGTGACCAGCTCCAACGCCCGGATCTGCGCGGATATGGACGCCGAGTCGCGGCCCGTGCCGTGCGTTCCGGTGGAGGTCGCCCCGGCGACCGTCTGCTCCATGATGTCGCCCATGTTCGTGAGCGACAGACCCTCGCGGGCGAGCGCGGTGTTGAGGCGCTTGAGCGGAGTACCCGCCTCCACCGTCACGGTCATCGCCTCACGGTCGATGTCCCGGATCCCGGTGAGCAGGTCGGGGCGGATCAGCACCCCGTCCGTGGCGGCCGCCGCCGTGAAGGAGTGGCCCGAACCGACCGGCTTCACCCTCAGGCCGTCCGCGTGCGCCCGGCGCAGCACGTCCGCGAGCTCGTCCACGGACGCGGGTGACTCGGTGCGGGCGGGCCGGGCGGTGACGGTGCCCGCCCAGTTACGCCACGCGCTCGTCGTCCGTGCGTAGGTCTCGGTCATCTTCCCCGCGCCCTCCCGTCGCAGCCGGCCCGGCCAGCCGGCGATAACCCAGGAACGCCACCACCGCCGCGAGCGCTCCCGCCACGGCGGGCACCGCGTACCCCGCCTTCGCCCCGGCGGCGTCGACCACCCAGCCGGCGGCCGAGGAGCCGAGCGCCACTCCGACCGCGAGCCCGGTACTGGTCCAGGTCATGCCCTCGGTCAGCTTGGTGCGCGGTACGTGCGCTTCGACGAGGGCCATGGTGGTGACCATCGTCGGTGCGATGGCGAGGCCCGCGACAAAGAGCGCCACGGCCAGCAACGGAAGGTTCCCGGCCAGTAGGAGGGGGATCATACTCACGGCCATCGCGCAGACGCCCACCAGCCACCTGGTCCCTGGGTTCCCCTTGAGGTGCAGCAGCCCGAACACGGCCCCCGCGAGACACGAGCCCAGCGCGTAGACGGCCAGCACCAGCGAGGCCGCGGCCTTGTGGCCGCGCTCCTCGGCGAAGGCCACGGTCACCACGTCCACGCCCCCGAAGATCGCGCCGGTCGCCACGAAGGTGGCCACCAGGACCTGGAGCCCCCGCGAGCGCAGGGCCGAGCCCTCGGTGTGCTGCGACTTCGGGTGCGGCACCGGCTCGGTCGCGCGCTGCGCGGTCAGCCAGAAGACGCCGACCAGCAGGAAGGCGGCGGCGATCAGCGGCCCCGCCTCCGGGAACCACGCGGTGGACAGACCGATGGAGATGATCGGGCCGAAGATGAAGCACACCTCGTCGACGATCGACTCCCAGGCGTACGCGGTGTGCAGATCCCGGCTGGAGCCCCGGTAGATCTCCGCCCAGCGGGACCGGACCATCGACCCCACGCTCGGCACACAGCCCGCGCCCACCGCGAAGACGAACAGCGTCCACTCCGGCGCCCCCTGCTGGGCGCAGACCAGCAGACCCGCCACCGCCGCCACGGCCACCAGCGTGACCGGGCGCAGCACCCGGCGCTGCCCGTAGCGGTCGACCAGCCGGGAGACCTGGGGGCCGCAGACCGCCGCCGACATCGCCAGCGTCGCCGAGAGCGCCCCGGCCAGCCCGTAGCGGCCGGTGAGCTGGGAGATCATCGTCACGACGCCGATGCCCATCATGGACAGGGGCATCCGGCCGAAGAAGCCTGCGGCGGAGAACCTCTTGGAGCCGGGGGCGGAGAAGATGGCGCGGTAGGGGCTGGGCAAGGGGTACTCCGGTCGTGCCTGTCATGCGTGTAGCTGGCCCATACAGCTTACGGGTGGACGGGCGCCCCGGACACCGAATTCCGGACGGACGGGGAGTGGTTTTGGCGGGCTCCCCGCCATGGGTTCCGCGCTTTCCCGACGGGGCATCGGATGTCGGTTGCCACCCGGTCCGACGCGGGTGGGAGGATCGATGCCATGTCCGATCTGCGCGATCCCGCTCCCTATGACGCCCTGCTGCTGCTCTCCTTCGGCGGACCCGAGGGCCCGGACGACGTCGTCCCGTTCCTGGCGAACGTCACCCGCGGCCGCGGTATCCCCGAGGAACGCCTCAAGGAGGTGGGCAAGCACTACTTCCTGTTCGGCGGGGTCAGCCCGATCAACGCGCAGAACCGCGCCCTGCTCGACGCGCTGCGCAAGGACTTCGCCGGCCACGGCCTGGATCTCCCGGTCTACTGGGGCAACCGCAACTGGGCCCCGTACCTGACCGACGTCCTGCGCGAGATGACCGCCGACGGACACCGCCGGATCGCCGTCCTCGCCACCAGCGCGTACGCCTCCTACTCCGGCTGCCGCCAGTACCGCGAGAACCTCGCCGACTCCCTTGCCGCCCTGGAGGCCGAGGGGCTGCCCGTGCCCCGGGTCGACAAGCTGCGGCACTACTTCAACCACCCCGGCTTCGTCGACCCCATGGCCGACGGCGTCCTCGCCTCGCTCGCCGACCTCCCCGAGGACGTCCGCGCGGGCGCGCACATCGCGTTCACCACCCACTCCATCCCGACCTCCGCCGCCGACGCCTCGGGCCCCGCCGACGCGCACGGCGAGGGCGGCGCGTACGTCGCCGAGCACCTCGACGTGGCCCGGCTCATCGTCGAGGCGGTGCGCGCCGAGACCGGCGTCGAGCACCCCTGGCAGCTCGTCTACCAGTCCCGCAGCGGCGCCCCGCACATCCCGTGGCTGGAGCCCGACATCTGCGACCACCTGGAGACCCTGCACGGCGAGGGCGTCCCGGCCGTCGTGATGGCGCCCATCGGCTTCGTCTCGGACCACATGGAGGTGCTGTACGACCTCGACACCGAGGCCCAGGCGAAGGCCGCCGAACTCGGTCTGCCGGTCCGCCGGTCGGCCACGGTGGGCGACGACCCGCGCTTCGCCGCCGCCGTACGGGACCTGTTCCTGGAGCGCGCCGCTAGCGAGCGCGGCCGGGCGGTGGAGCGCTGCGCCCTGGGGGCGCTCGGGCCCTCCCACGACCTCTGTCCCGTCGGCTGCTGTCCCGCCAGGGCCCCGAAGCCCGCCGCGGCCGGCGCCGACAGCCCGTACGCGTAGCCCCTACCACCACCTGACCGTGCGCACCGATCACCTGGGAGCACCGTGACCGACCCCGCCCTGTCCGAGCTGCTCGACCTCGCCCTGGAGGCGGCCCGCCGCGCCGGAGCCCTGCTGCGCGACGGCCGCCCGGCCGACCTGGGGGTGGCCGCGACCAAGTCCAGCCCCATCGACGTGGTCACCGAGATGGACATCGCCGCCGAGAAGCTGATCACCGGCTACCTCACCGACTTCCGCCCCGACGACGGCTTCCTCGGCGAGGAGGGCGCCAGCGCCCCGGGCAGCACCGGCATCCGCTGGGTCATCGACCCGCTCGACGGCACGGTGAACTATCTCTACGGCCTGCCCACCTGGGCGGTCTCCATCGCCGCCGAGCGGGACGGCGAGCGGGTCGTGGGCGTCGTCGAGGCCCCGATGCGCCGGGAGACGTACCAGGCGGTCCTCGGCGGCGGTGCGTTCGCGAACGGCGAAGCGCTGCGCTGCCGCCCCGCCCCGCCGCTGGACCAGGCCCTCGTCTCCACCGGTTTCAACTACGTCGCCCACGTCCGCGCCCACCAGGCGGACGTCGCCCAGCAGCTGATCCCCAGGCTCCGGGACATCCGGCGCGGCGGCTCGGCCGCCGTCGACCTCTGCGATGTGGCGGCGGGCCGTCTCGACGGCTTCTACGAGCGCGGGCTGCACCCCTGGGACCTGGCCTCGGGCGACCTCATCGCCCGGGAGGCGGGCGCGCTGACCGGCGGCCGCCCGGGGCTGCCCGCCGACGGCGACCTGACGGTGGCCGCCACCCCCGGCGTCTTCGAGCCGCTGCAGGCCGCACTCGACGAGCTGGGCGCCTGGCACGACTGACCCGAAGTCCCTGGTGGGCCCCTGAGGGATCCACGGCACAGCAGAGGGCCCCGGATGCCTGGACAGCATCCGGGGCCCTCTGTGCACGGCTCAGACGCTGGTGGCGCCGACCTCCACGCCGTGCTCGGCGGCGAGACGGTGCAGATCGTCCAGCTCGCCCTGCTCGACGTCCGCGAGGAAGTCGTCGCCGTTCTCGCGCGCCCGCGTGAGGTCGGACTCGGTCGTCTTGATGCGGTGCAGCAGGCCTGCGGTGAAAGCGTCCATGATGCGCCCCCTCATCGTGGGTCGGTGGCACGGGGGTGTGCCCGGGATCCCCCCGGCCTGGGGGCCGGAGGAGCGGGTGATCTCGCCGCCGCTCCGGGGAAGACGGGCGGGCCGTGGCAGGCCACGGGACAGGCGTGATCGCGGGTGTGAACCCCTCTTCCCCATACCGCGGCTCAGAGAAACCTCAACTGGCCCACAAACCCGCCGGTTTCCCGGCGGGGCTCCGCGAGAAGGTCCGGCCCGCCGCCGCCTTACCGCCGGTTTATACGCGTTGCGGGCAGGATGGAGGCACACGGTCGGCACGGCTGCCCGTGTCCGAGCGGCCCCGTGTGGGCCGCTCGCTCCGTGAACCCGTCGAAGGACCCGAAGGAAGGACTGCGCCGTGCGCGTACTCGTCGTCGAGGACGAGCAGCTGCTCGCCGATGCGGTGGCCACCGGATTGCGCCGGGAGGCCATGGCCGTCGACGTCGTCTACGACGGTGCCGCGGCCCTGGAGCGCATCGGGGTCAACGACTACGACGTCGTGGTGCTGGACCGGGACCTCCCGGTGGTGCACGGGGACGACGTCTGCCGCAGGATCGTCGAGCTCGGCATGCCGACCCGGGTGCTCATGCTCACCGCGTCCGGCGACGTCAGCGACCGGGTCGAGGGCCTGGAGCTGGGAGCCGACGACTATCTGCCCAAGCCCTTCGCCTTCAGCGAGCTGACCGCCCGGGTCCGCGCGCTGGGCCGCCGTACGACGGTGGCGCTGCCGCCCGTCCTGGAGCGCGCCGGCATCAAGCTCGACCCCAACCGCCGCGAGGTCTTCCGCGACGAGGTGGAGATCCAGCTCGCTCCGAAGGAGTTCGCGGTGCTGGAGGTCCTGATGCGCAGCGAGGGCGCCGTCGTCTCGGCGGAACAGCTGCTGGAGAAGGCATGGGACGAGAACACCGACCCCTTCACCAACGTGGTGCGGGTCACGGTCATGACGCTCCGCCGCAAGCTCGGTGAACCGCCCGTGATCGTCACCGTGCCGGGCTCCGGATACCGGATCTGAGGACCATGGCCACCACCCCGGAGCAGCCCCCCGCGGCGCCGCCGAAGCCCACCTGGGAGCCGAAGCAGCAGGAACCCCCGTACCCCTGGCTGCGCCCGACCATCCGGATACGGCTCACGCTGCTGTACGGCGGGATGTTCCTGATCGCGGGCATCGTGCTGCTGTCGATCATCTACATGCTGGCCGCGCAGGCCCTCCACGACGCGGGAAGCGTGGCCTTCCGGGTCGCCGGGACCAATGTGCAGATCACCAGCGACACCTGCCCGCAGCTCGGCGCCGCGCTCAACAACGACCAGCTGAACGAGGCCATCAAGGCCTGTACGTCGGCCCAGCGGCAGCAGGCACTGGACAGCCTGCTGAACCGGGCGCTCCTCGCCTTGGTGGGCCTGAGCGTGATGGCCTTCGCCTTCGGTTACGCCATGGCCGGACGCGTCCTGTCCCCGCTCGGCCGGATCACCCGGACCGCGCGCCGGGTGGCCGGCACCGACCTCAGCCGGCGGATCGAGCTGGACGGCCCGGACGACGAGCTGAAGGAGCTGGCGGACACCTTCGACGACATGCTGGACCGGCTGGAGCGGGCCTTCACCGCGCAGCAGCGGTTCGTCGGCAACGCCTCGCACGAGCTGCGCACCCCGCTGGCGATCAACCGCACCCTGCTGGAGGTCCATCTCTCCGACCCCGGGGCCCCACCGGAGCTCCATCAGCTCGGGAAGACCCTCCTGGCCACCAACGAGCGCAGCGAGCAGCTGGTCGAGGGCCTGCTGCTGCTGGCCCGCAGCGACAACCAGATCGTCGAGCGCAAACCGGTCGACCTCGCCGAGGTCGCCGAGCGCGCCATCGACCAGACCCGGGCGGAGGCGCTGGCCAGGAAGGTCGAGATCCGCGGTGAGCGAGCCTCGGCCGCGGTGCAGGGCAACGGGGTCCTGCTGGAGCGGATCGCCCTGAACCTGGTGCAGAACGCCGTGCGCTACAACGTGCCCGAGGACGGCTGGGTGGAGGTCACCACCGAGGTGCGGGACGGGCAGGCCCTACTCGTCGTCTCGAACACCGGCCCGGTGGTCCCCGCCTACGAGATCGACAACCTCTTCGAGCCCTTCAGGCGGCTGCGTACGGAGCGCACGGGCAGCGACAAGGGGGTCGGGCTCGGCCTGTCGATCGCCCGGTCCGTCGCGCGGGCCCACGGAGGCCGTATCATCGCGGAGCCCCGCGAGGGCGGTGGTCTCGTGATGCGTGTCACTCTGCCGGTCTGAGAGGCTGCACGATGTGATTCCGCACCGAATCTTCATGTTCGCTTTGGGCGGAATTTTCAGGACCCGTTCCCGAGTCGATCGTGTGTGATCGATCACAAGGTCGAATTTCCGGCCATCTACTCTCCGTGATCACAAGTCTGCCGGAAAGCCGGTAATCGTCCGGGTTTTCGGGGATCATTATCACGGGAAGTGCACGGGGTGGCGCCCGTGAACTGCACAGTCGGGACCGTGTACGGTCCCCATCGCCACCCAAGCCGAGCCTCGCCGAGGTGCCCGGTTGGGTGTCGATTGAGTAACAGACCTTGATGTGAGGCAAAATCTCCGCCTCAGGTCGGGCACAAGTCCGGCCTCTCACGCGTTACGTGCGCTGAGACACCTAGACACCCAAGAGGGGGAGAGCGACATGGCAACGGATTACGACACCCCACGCAAGACCGACGACGACGTGGACCAGGACAGCCTCGAAGAGCTCAAGGCGCGTCGGAGCGACAAGACGGCATCCGCCGTCGACGTCGACGAATTCGACGCGGCCGAAGGACTCGAGCTGCCCGGCGCGGACCTCTCCAATGAGGAGCTGGCCGTCCGGGTGCTGCCCAAGCAGGCCGATGAGTTCACCTGCATGAGCTGCTTCCTGGTGCACCACCGCAGCCAGCTGGCCCGCGAGAAGAACGGTCAGCCCATCTGCCGCGACTGCGACTGAGGTCGAGTCGGCCGTGGCAGACGAGACACCGTTCAGGAAGCGGCGCCCCTGGCGTCGGCACGGCCAGCAGGCCCATCAGGACGGTACCGGCGGCACAGGCCCGGCAGAAGGCGGTCACGCGTCTGCCGAGCGGTCCGCCGCCCCGCCGGATCACTCCGGCGGTTCCGACGACGAGCGAGGCCGTTCGGCCTCGCTCGAAGTGGCCGGGGCGGCAGCACTGCCGGACCTGGCCGCGCAGCAGGAACAGCAGGACCGGGCGGAGCCCACGACCGGGGGCCGCCTGCACGCAGTGAAACGGGGCGTACGCAAGAGCGGGGAGAGCGCGAAGGCACTGGCCGCACAGCTGGCCGACCGCATCATCGACACGGCCCCGCGTGTGCCGGTGCGCGACCTCGCCACCCTGCGGAGGCAGTTTCCCGGGCTGGGGCCCGAGGAACTGGCCGACAAGCTGGTCACGGGAGCCTGCCGGGGCACCGCGACCGTCGGCGCAGGCATCGGGGCCGCCGCCATGATGCCCGTACCGCCTGCCATGCTCGCCGAGCTGGCGGCGGAGGTGACCGGCGTAGCCGCGATCGAGATGAAGCTCGTCGCCGAGCTCCACGAGGTCTACGGCCGCAGGCCCCCGGGCAATCTCGGCCAGCGCAGCACCGCGTATCTGACGTCGTGGACGGAGGAGCGCGGCATCGACGTCACCCGGCCCACCACGCTCAACGCCGCCCTCGGCGGCCAGATGAAGCGCGAGCTGCGCCAGCAGATCATGAAGCGCATGGCGCGCAATCTGCCCAACCTGATCCCGTTCATGATCGGCGCCGCCGTCGGCGCCACGATGAACCGCCGCGACACCCGCAAGCTCGCCGACCGGGTCCGGGACGACCTGCGCAGGGACCAGATCCCCTGGGACCGGCTGCCCGCGCTGCCTCCGCTGGAGCAGCCCCTGCACCCGGCCGAGCTGCCCAGGAAGATCGAGGGCCTCTGACGACCCGAGAGGCCCGTGGCGAACGGCTGCTCAGGCTGCCGGTACGGCGCTCAGCGCCGCCGCCAGGCCCCGCGGGTCCCGGGTGGAGAGGTAGACGTACGGAGTCGGGTCCTCCGGGTCCGTGACCTCAACCCGCACCGCCGTCTCCACGTAGCCGCGCAGAAGCATGAACGCGCGCGCGTCCGCCTTGTGCGTGCGCCAGGCCCGCGCCTCCTCGGCGTCCAGCACTTCGGGCTCACCGAGCGCCGACAGCGGGATCCGGGCGTCGCCGGCGACGAGCGCCCCCGCCACCACCCGGATCCGGGCGGAGCCGTAACTGCTCACCACGACGGCCGCCGCGGCCGTACCGCCGACCAGCCCGGCGAGCAGCGGCAGCGTGCCCAGCGGCAGCAGCATCAGAGCACAGGCGACACCGACTCCGAAGGCGATGAACCACCAGGAGCGGGGCGCGGTGAGGCGTTCGTCGAAGGGCGGCGTGGAAGGCTGCATGGAACCAAGCTTGGCACGGCGCGACCGGCACACTGCCGCGCGGGTAAGGTCTGCGCCTGTGAGTGGAACATCAGCAGCTCTGACACCCCCGGCCGACGCCGTCGCGCCGGTCCGGCACCCCGACGCGCCCGCCCCCGGCGAGCTCCTCGGAGCGCACTACGAACACTGTTTCGGCTGCGGCGGGGGACAGCCGCACGGACTGCACCTGATGACGCGGGCCGGTGAAGGCGTCAGCGTCACCGCCGAGTTCACCGTGCAGCCCGCGCACCAGGGTGCCCCGGGCCTCGCCCACGGCGGTGTGCTCGCCACGGCGCTGGACGAGACGCTCGGCTCGCTGAACTGGCTGCTGCGCACGATCGCGGTGACCGGACGGCTGGAGACCGACTTCGTCCGCCCCGTCCCCCTGGACACCGTGCTGCACCTGGACGCCCGGATCACCGCCGTGCACGGCCGGAAGATCTACTCCACCGCCACCGGCCGGATCGGCGGCCCCGAAGGCCCCGTCGCGGTCCGGGCCGACGCCCTCTTCATCGAGGTCAAGGTCGACCACTTCATCGACAACGGCAGGCCCGCCGAGATCCAGGCGGCCATGTCCGACCCCGACCAGGTCAGGCGCGCCCGCGCCTTCGAGGTGAACCCGTGACCCGTACTCCCGTCGACGTACTGATCCGCCTGATCGACCCGGACGTGCCGATTCCGGCGTACGGACACCCGGGCGACGCCGGGGCCGACCTGGTGACCACCGAGGCCGCCGAACTCGCCCCCGGCGAGCGCGCGGTGCTGCCCACCGGTGTGTCGATCGCCCTGCCCGACGGGTACGCCGCGTTCGTGCACCCGCGCTCCGGCCTCGCAGCCCGCTGCGGAGTGGCCCTCGTGAATGCCCCAGGGACGGTTGATGCCGGGTACCGTGGGGAGATCAAGGTGATCGTGGTCAACCTCGATCCGCGCGAGAGCGTGCGATTCGAGCGGTTCGACCGGATTGCCCAATTGGTTGTCCAGCAGGTCGAGAAGGTGCGCTTCCACGAGGTGGCGGAACTTCCCGGCTCGGCGCGGGCCGAAGGGGGCTTCGGGTCCACCGGCGGCCACGCGTCGGTGGACGGCGCCGAGGGCGGGATCACCCGCGGTGGGAACAGCTACGCTTCGGTCGTATCCGACCGGGAAGGACAGTGACGTGTTCGGACGTCGCAAGAAGAGTGGTTCCGCCGAGGACGCGGCGGACGAGGTGCGCGAGGCCGAGCAGGTCGCCGACGAGCCCGAGAGCGGCGACGCTGCCGCCGGGGGCACCCGTCGGATGAATCTTCCGCCGGCCCCCCGGCCGGACGGACCCTGGGACAGCACCGAGGTCTCCCAGCCCGGCGAGGGCCGGGTCGACCTGGGCGGCATCTTCGTCCCCGGGGTCGAGGGCATGGAACTGCGCGTCGAGGTGGCCGGGGACGCGATCGTCGCCGCCACCGTGGTGCTGCGCGACAGCGCGGTCCAGCTGCAGGCCTTCGCCGCCCCCAAGAAAGAGGGCATCTGGGGCGAGGTCCGCGACGAGATCGCCTCGGGCGTCACCCAGCAGGGCGGCATCATCGACGAGGTCGAGGGCCCGCTGGGCTGGGAGCTGCGCGCGCAGGTCCCCGTACAGCTCCCGGACGGCACGGGCGGCGTGCAGCTCGTCCGCTTCGTCGGCGTCGACGGCCCCCGCTGGTTCCTGCGCGGAGTGATCTCCGGCCAGGGCGCCGTCCAGCCCGAGGCTGCCGGACTGCTGGAGACGGTCTTCCGGGACACCGTGGTCGTCCGCGGCGACGGCCCGATGGCCCCCCGCGACCCGATCGTCCTCAAGCTCCCCGACGACGCCCAGATGGTGCCCGAGGGCGTGCAGCAGGAGGACCAGGAGAGCTCCAAGTTCTCCGGCGGCATGGGTCAGCTCCAGCGTGGCCCCGAGATCACCGAGGTCCGCTAGCGGATACCTCACGGCATCGGCCGGTGGGCCGCACCCCTTCCAGGGTGCGGCCCACCGGCCTTCTCACGTCACCACCCACCGGCCATTGCCCGGCCCCGTGCCGCACACACATACTTGGCGGGCGGCGACGCGGGCCACGTACGTACGACGGGGGAGCAGCATGACCGAGAGCACCAGCGGGCAGTCCGGCACGGCCCTCGCCGAGGACCCGGCCCGTACGGTCATGGTCACGGTCGAGGACCTGCACCGCTCGTACGGGAGCGGAGCGGCGGCCGTGCACGCCCTGCGCGGCGTCTCGTTCGAGATCCCCCGCGGTGAGCTGGTCGCGCTCAAGGGCCGCTCCGGCTCCGGCAAGACCACCCTGCTCAACCTGGTCGGCGGGCTGGACGCCCCTGACGGCGGCCGGATCACCGTCGACGGCACCGAGCTGGGCGGGCTCGGCGAGAAGGGCCTCCTGGAGCTGCGCCGGGACCGGGTCGGCTTCATCTTCCAGTCCTTCGGCCTCATCCCGATCCTGACCGCCGCCGAGAACGTCGGCGTACCGCTCCGGCTGCGCAAGGCCGATCCGGCCGAGCGCGACGAGCGGGTCGCCCTGCTGCTCTCCCTCGTCGGCCTCGCCGACCACGCGGAACAGCGCCCCGGCGAGCTCTCCGGCGGCCAGCAGCAGCGCGTCGCCATCGCCCGCGCCCTCGCCAACCGGCCCGCCCTCCTGATCGCCGACGAGCCCACCGGACAGCTCGACGCCGAGACCGGCCTCGCCGTGATGGAACTGCTCCGCGCGGTCGTCCGCAGCGAGAACGTCACCGCCCTCGTCGCCACCCACGACCCCCAGCTGCTGGGCCTGGCCGACCGGGTCCTGGAGCTGAGCGACGGCCACATCGTCGAACAGGGCTGAGCCCGGCCCTGCCCTCTTCGCGGTCCCCGCCGGGCATCAGAGTTCCGTCAATACGCCCCTCACCTGCGCTCCCGGGACCGAACCGCGCCCCGGAGCGGAGTAGCGTCGAGGGCGGCAGCCCGCACCGGGCGCCACCGGACCTCCGCACGACAGGGCCGGACGGAAGAAGACAATGGGGCCATGGGACGCGGCACACTCCGGATCTACCTGGGCGCGGCACCGGGCGTCGGCAAGACGTACGCGATGCTCTCCGAGGCGCACCGCAGGGTCGAGCGCGGCACCGACTGCGTGGTGGCCTTCGTGGAGCACCACGCCCGGCCCCGTACGGAGGTGCTGCTGCACGGCCTGGAGCAGGTCCGGCGCAGCGAGATCACCTACCGCGGCGCCGTCTTCACCGAGATGGACGTGGACGCTGTCCTGGAGCGCGCCCCGGCGGTGGCCCTGGTCGACGAGCTGGCCCACACCAACGTGCCCGGCTCGCGTAACGCCAAGCGCTGGCAGGACGTCGAGGAACTGCTGAAGGCCGGGATCGACGTCATATCCACGGTCAACATCCAGCACCTGGAGTCCCTCGGCGATGTCGTCGAGTCGATCACGGGGGTGCGGCAGCGGGAGACGGTCCCGGACGAGGTGGTGCGCCGGGCCGACCAGATCGAGCTGGTCGACATGTCGCCCCAGGCGCTGCGCCGCCGTATGGCGCACGGCAACATCTACCAGCCCGACAAGATGGACGCGGCCCTCTCGAACTACTTCCGTCCCGGCAACCTCACCGCCCTGCGCGAGCTGGCCCTGCTCTGGGTCGCCGACCGGGTCGACGAGTACCTCCAGCAGTACCGGGGCGAGCACAACATCCGCACCACCTGGCAGGCCCGCGAACGCATCGTCGTCGGGCTGACCGGCGGGCCCGAGGGCCGCACCCTCATCCGCCGCGCCTCCCGGATGGCGGCCAAGGGCTCCGGCAGCGAGATCCTCGCCGTCTACATCGCCCGCAGCGACGGCCTGACCTCAGCCTCCCCGAAGGAGCTGGCGCTCCAGCGCACCCTGGTCGAGGACCTCGGCGGCAGCTTCCACCACGTCATCGGCGACGACATACCCGCCGCACTGCTGGAGTTCGCCCGCGGCGTCAACTCCACACAGATCGTGCTGGGCTCCAGCCGCCGCAAGACCTGGCAGTACATCTACGGCCCCGGGGTCGGCGCGACCGTCGCCCGCGAATCGGGGCCCGACCTCGACGTCCACATCGTCACCCACGAAGAGGTCGCCAAGGGCCGAGGGCTGCCCATCGCCCGCGGCGCCCGGCTCGGCCGCGCCCGGATCATCTGGGGCTGGCTCGTCGGCGTCGTCGGTCCCGTGCTGCTCGCGGTGGTGCTGCGCAGCATGGAGGACGCCCCCGGCCTCGCCAACGACGTCCTGCTCTTCCTCTTCCTGACGGTCGCCGCCGCCCTGCTCGGCGGACTGAGACCCGCGCTGGCCTCGGCCGCCGTCGGCTGCATGCTCCTGAACTACTGGTTCACCCCGCCCACCCACACCCTGACCGTCCAGGACCCGGAGAACCTCGTCGCCATCGTGATCTTCTTCGCGGTGGCGGTGGCGGTCTCCTCGGTGGTCGACCTCGCGGCCCGGCGCACCCACCAGGCGGCCCGGCTGCGTGCCGAATCGGAGATCCTCTCCTTCCTCGCGGGCAGCGTGCTGCGCGGCGAGACCGCCCTGGACGCCCTGCTGGAACGGGTCCGCGAGACCTTCGCCATGGAGTCCGTAGCCCTGCTGGAGCGCAGCAGCGACGTCGAGCCGTGGACCTGCGCCGGATCCGTCGGACCGGCCCCGGTCACCCGCCCCGACGACGCCGACGTGGACATGCCGGTCGGCGACAACATGGCCCTCGCGCTGTCCGGCCGGGTGCTGCCCGCCGAGGACCGCCGGGTCCTCGGCGCGTTCGCCGCGCAGGCCGCCGTCGTCCTGGACCGCCAGCGCCTGGTCGGGGAGGCCGAGCAGGCCCGCAGGCTCGCCGAGGGCAACCGGATCAGGACCGCCCTGCTCGCCGCCGTCAGCCATGACCTGCGTACCCCGCTGGCCGCCATCAAGGCTGCCGTCAGCTCGCTGCGCTCCGACGACGTCGCCTGGTCCGCGGAGGACGAGGCGGAGCTCCTGGAAGGCATCGAGGACGGCGCCGACCGGTTGGACCACCTCGTCGGCAACCTGCTGGACATGTCCCGCCTCCAGACCGGCACCGTGACCCCCCTGATCCGCGAGATCGACCTCGACGAGGTGGTCCCCATGGCGCTCGGCGGCGTCCCGGAGGGCAGCGTCGACCTCGACATCCCCGAGACGCTGCCGATGGTCGCCGTCGACCCCGGGCTCCTGGAGCGGGTGGTCGCCAACATCGTCGAGAACGCCGTCAAGTACAACCCCGGCCGGGAGCCCGTCGCCGTGGCCGCCAGTGCCCTCGGCGGCCGGGTCGAGCTACGGGTCGTGGACCGCGGCCGGGGCGTCCCCGACGAGGCCAAGGAACGGATCTTCGAGCCCTTCCAGCGGTACGGGGACGCCCCGCGCGGCGCCGGCGTGGGCCTCGGCCTCGCCGTCTCCCGGGGCTTCGCCGAGGCCATGGGCGGCACCCTGGACGCCGAGGACACCCCCGGCGGGGGGCTGACCATGGTCCTGACCCTCGCCGCCGCGCGGGGCGGGGACCGGGCCGACGCCGGGCTGCCGGCCCAGGTCACCTCGTGACACGCCCCCGGGCGTACGCCGCCCGCCCCCACGCACTTCCTTCCCCCTCCCCGTACAACCCGTACAGCAGAAAGGCAGGTCCGCGATGACCAGGGTGCTTGTGGTCGACGACGAGCCGCAGATCGTCCGCGCCCTCGTGATCAACCTGAAGGCCCGCCAGTACGAGGTCGACGCCGCGCCCGACGGGGCGACCGCCCTCCAGCTCGCCGCCGCCCGCCACCCCGACGTCGTCCTCCTCGACCTCGGGCTGCCCGACATGGACGGTGTCGAGGTGATCAAGGGACTGCGCGGCTGGACCCGGGTCCCGATCCTCGTCCTCTCCGCGCGCCAGACCTCCGACGAGAAGGTGGAGGCCCTGGATGCCGGGGCGGACGACTACGTCACCAAGCCGTTCGGCATGGACGAGCTGCTGGCCCGGCTGCGCGCCTCGGTACGCCGGGCCGAACCGGTCGGCCAGGAAGGCGGCGCCGAGGACATCGCCCTCGTCGAGACGGCCGGCTTCACCGTCGACCTGGCGGCGAAGAAGGTGCACCGGGCCGGCCGCGACGTACGCCTCACCCCCACCGAATGGCACCTGCTGGAGGTCCTCGTCCGCAACGCCGGCCGCCTGGTCAGCCAGAAGCAGCTCCTCCAGGAGGTCTGGGGCCCCTCCTACGGCACCGAGACCAACTACCTGCGCGTCTACATGGCCCAGCTGCGCCGCAAGCTGGAGGCAGATCCCTCGCACCCCCGCCACTTCGTCACCGAACCGGGCATGGGTTACCGCTTCGAGCGCGACTGATACGCACCGAATCACGCTTTCGAGTGGTCGCCGCGGGCCTGCGTGTACCGCCCGCAGGACCGGTACTCTTCGGGTATGAGTGCTGTTCCCCGATCCGAGAAAGCCGGGAAGGCCGGAAAGGCGGCGAAGCCTTCCGGGCGCTTCCGCCGTATGTTCGACCGGCTCTCCAGCTCCCAGGAGGACCTGGAGTCACAGGCGCTGCGGGAGGACGCACAGGCAACCGGATGCACCCGGATCTCCGAGTGCTCCGACCGGCAGATCGTGAAGGTGACTGGTACGTTGCGGACCGTCACCCTCCGCCCCCGGGCCGGAGTGCCCGCCCTGGAGGCGGAGCTCTTCGACGGCACCGAGCCGCTGGACGTGGTCTGGCTCGGCCGTCGCTCCATCATCGGCATAGAACCCGGCCGCAGGATCATCGCCTCGGGGCGGGTTGCCATGAGCCACGGCCGCCGGGTGCTGTTCAACCCCACATACGAACTCCGACCGCTCGGCAAGGAGTAGCCGGTGACGTCTCTCGACAAGCCGACGTCCGACACGGACCAGCCCCACCGCACCGACCCGCAGCACGCCGGCGGGAGGCACGCGGCCCAGCAGGACGCCGAAGCGAAGGCCGTCACCGAGGCCGCTCTCTTCGAGGCCTTCGGCGGGGTGCGCGGGATGGTGGAGACAGTCCTGCCCGGGCTGCTCTTCGTCACGATCTTCACCATCAACAAGAACCTGCAGATCTCGGCCATCGCGGCCCTGGCCGTGTCCCTGGCTCTCGTCGTCGTCCGGCTGATCCGGCGGGACACCGTCAAGCACGCCTTCAGCGGCGTCTTCGGGGTGGCCTTCGGTGTCGTCTTCGCGATGATGACGGGCAACGCCAAGGACTTCTACCTGCCGGGCATGCTCTACACCCTGGGCCTCTCGGTGGCCTACATCGCCACCGCCGCCGGCGGCGTACCGCTGATCGGCCTGATCCTCGGCCCGGTCTTCAAGGAGAACCTCTCCTGGCGGACCCGTAACCCGGGCCGGAAGAAGGCCTACACCAAGGCCAGCTACGCCTGGGGCTTCATCCTGCTGGCCAAGTGCGCGATCCTCTTCCCGCTCTACTGGTGGGCCGACCCCACCCAGTTCGGCTGGGTGCTCATCGCGCTGAAGATCCCGCCGTTCCTGCTCGCGGTCTACCTGACCTGGGTCTTCCTCGCGAAGGCTCCGCCGCCCATCGACGTCTTCGCCGAGATGGAGGCCGAGGAGCAGGCCGAGAAGGAGCGCAAGGCGCAGGCCGCCGCGGTCCTCCGCGACCCGGAGGCCTGATCCGGCGGAACCCCGTGCGCGGGAGGGGCCCGAACCGCTCAGCGGTTCGGGCCCCTCGATCGTTCCCGCGGTCAGTCGTCCTCAGGACCCCGCCGGACCGACAGCAGGTCCTCCAGTTGCTCCTCGCGCGCCTGGGCGGCCACGAACAGCAGCTCGTCCCCGGCCTCAAGGGACTCCTCGGGGCTCGGCGTCAGCACCCGCGTACCCCGGATGATCGTCACCAGCGAGGTGTCCTCGGGCCAGGCCACATCCCCGACGCGGGTACCGGCCAGCGCCGACTCCGGCGGCAGGGTCAGCTCCACCAGGTTGGCGTCGCCGTGGCTGAAGCGCAGCAGCCGGACCAGATCACCGACGCTCACCGCCTCCTCGACCAGGGCCGACATC
Source organism: Streptomyces sp. man185 (assembly GCA_002551355.1). Classification (GTDB taxonomy): domain Bacteria; phylum Actinomycetota; class Actinomycetes; order Streptomycetales; family Streptomycetaceae; genus Streptomyces. The sequence continues at coordinate 69,079 of NTHE01000002.1, forward strand.
AGACGCGGCGTCGAGACGGCGACGTCCACGCCCCAGGACTCGTTGAACAGCCACTCGTTCTTCGGGTTGTTCACCCGGGCCACCACACGCGGCACGCCGTACTCGGTCTTGGCGAGCAGCGAGACGACCAGATTGACCTTGTCGTCCCCGGTCGCGGCGATCACCACGTTGCACCGCTGCAGCGCAGCCTCGTCGAGCGACGTGATCTCACAGGCGTCCGCGAGCAGCCACTCGGCCATCGGGACCCGCTCCACCGAGATGGCAGTCGGCGCCTTGTCGATCAGCAACACCTCGTGCCCGTTCTCCAGCAGCTCGGCGGCGATGGAACGGCCCACCGCGCCCGCCCCGGCAATCGACACACGCATCAGTGACCGTCCTCCTCGGGACCCTGGGCGAAGGCCTCTTCGACCTTGGCGATCTCGTCCGTACGCATCATCACGTGGACCAGGTCGCCCTCCTGGAGAACGGTCTGCGAGGTCGGCAGTATGGCCTCGCCCAACCGGGTGAGGAAGGCCACACGGACCCCCGTCTCCTCCTGGAGCGTGCTGATCTTGTGCCCGATCCAGGACGGCGTCGTGTGCACCTCGGCGAGCTGCACACCCCCGCTCGGATCACGCCACAGCGGCTCCGCCCCCGACGGCAGCAGCCGCCGCAGCATCTGGTCCGCCGTCCAGCGCACCGTCGCCACGGTGGGGATGCCGAGGCGCTGGTAGACCTCGGCGCGCCGGGGGTCGTAGATGCGCGCCGCGACGTTCTCGATGGAGAACATCTCGCGGGCCACCCGGGCCGCGATGATGTTGGAGTTGTCGCCGCTGCTGACGGCGGCGAACGCCCCGGCGTCCTCGATGCCCGCCTCGCGGAGGGTGTCCTGGTCGAAGCCGATCCCGGTGACCCGGCGGCCGCCGAATCCGGACCCGAGGCGACGGAACGCCGTGGGGTCCTGGTCGATCACCGCGACGGTGTGCCCCTGCTGTTCCAGGGTCTGTGCGAGAGCGGCACCGACGCGCCCGCAGCCCATGATGACGATGTGCACTGTGCGCCTACCCCGCCGTCCTGGTCATCCGGCTGACCTGCGAAAACACGCTGCTCACACTTCTCTCTCAGCTTGCTGGGCAAACAACGGGGCACACACCCGCGGTGCGGCCCGGAGTCGAGCTTATGCGCCGGGGAAGTCCCTGCCTCATCCGAGTCTCCGTATCCTCGCGCACTCCGGTAAAGGAAAAGCAAAACGGGGAGAACGGGCGCAAGGATCGCGTTAAGGAATGGTGGGGCAATTGCCTCCGACCGCAGGAGATTGCGGGGCCACGTCGAAAGGGCGTGCGTTCCGGCCACGGGCTCCGCTTACGATCCTCAGCGTGTCCAAACTGACCGACCTGCCCAAACGGATCCTGATCGGCCGGGCGCTGCGCAGCGACAAACTCGGGGAGACCCTGCTCCCCAAGCGCATCGCGCTCCCCGTCTTCGCGTCCGACCCGTTGTCCTCGGTGGCGTACGCACCCGGAGAAGTCCTCCTCGTGCTGTCCATCGCGGGGGTGTCGGCGTACCACTTCAGCCCCTGGATCGCCCTCGCGGTCGTTGTCCTGATGTTCACGGTCGTCGCCTCCTACCGCCAGAACGTCCGCGCCTACCCGAGCGGCGGCGGCGACTACGAGGTCGCGACCACCAACCTCGGCCCCAAGTCCGGACTGACCGTCGCCAGCGCCCTGCTCGTCGACTACGTCCTCACCGTCGCCGTGTCGATCTCCTCCGGCGTCGAGAACCTCGGCTCCGCGATCCCGTTCGTCATCGAGCACAAGACGTTCTGCGCCGTAGGCGCCATCATCCTGCTCACGCTGATGAACCTGCGCGGCGTCAAGGAGTCCGGAAAGCTCTTCGCCATTCCCACCTATCTCTTCGTGGCCGGCGTCTTCCTCATGATCCTGTGGGGCGCCTTCCGCGGACTGATCCTCGGCGACACGATGCACGCCCCCACCTCCGACCTCGAGATCAGGCCCGAACACGAGGGGCTGGCCGGCTTCGCGCTCGTCTTCCTCCTGCTGCGGGCTTTCTCCTCCGGCTGCGCCGCCCTCACCGGGGTCGAGGCGATCAGCAACGGGGTGCCCGCGTTCCGGAAGCCGAAGAGCAGGAACGCCGCGACCACGCTCGCCCTGATGGGCCTGTTCGCCGTCACCATGTTCTGCGGCATCATCGGCCTGGCGCTGGTCACCGACGTCAAGATGGCCGAGAATCCGGCGGTCGACCTGATTCGCGACGGCGTCCCGGTCGGCGCGGACTTCACCCAGGACCCGGTCATCGCCCAGGTCGCCGAGGCGGTCTTCGGCCACGGATCCTTCCTCTTCATGGTCCTCGCGGCCGCCACCGCCCTGGTCCTCTTCCTCGCCGCGAACACCGCGTACAACGGCTTCCCGCTGCTCGGCTCGATCCTCGCCCAGGACCGCTATCTGCCGCGCCAGCTCCACACCCGCGGCGACCGCCTCGCGTTCTCCAACGGCATCGTGCTTCTGGCGGGCGCCGCGATCCTGCTCGTCTGGATCTACGGCGCCGACTCCACGAAGTTGATCCAGCTCTACATCGTCGGGGTGTTCGTCTCCTTCACCCTGAGCCAGACCGGCATGGTGCGGCACTGGAACCGCCTGCTGGCCGACGAGCGGGACCAGGCCAAGCGCCGCCACATGATCCGCTCCCGCGCCATCAACGCCTTCGGCGCCTTCTTCTGCGGCGTGGTCCTGGTGATCGTCCTCGCCACCAAGTTCACCCATGGCGCCTGGGTGGCCCTGCTGGGCATGGTCATCTTCTACGGCACGATGACCGCGATCCGGAAGCACTACGACCGGGTCGCCGCCGAGATCGCCGCCGACCAGACCCCCGCGGACGAGAGCGTGCGCCCCTCCCGCGTCCACGCCATCGTCCTCGTCTCCAAGCTCCACCGCCCCACGCTGCGCGCCCTCGCCTACGCCAAGCTGATCCGCGCCGACCACCTGGAGGCGCTCTCCATCAGCGTCGACCCGGACGAGACGAAGGCGCTGCGCGAGGACTGGGAGCGACGCGGTATCAACGTCCCCCTCAAGATCCTCGACTCGCCCTACCGCGAGGTGACCCGCCCGGTCATCGAGTACGTGAAGGGCCTGCGCCGCCAGAGTCCGCGCGACGTGATCAGCGTCTACATCCCCGAGTACGTGGTCGGGCACTGGTACGAGCACCTGCTGCACAACCAGAGCGCCCTGCGCCTGAAGGGCCGGCTGCTCTTCACCCCGGGCGTCATGGTGACCTCCGTCCCGTACCAGCTCCAGTCCTCCGAGGCGGCGAAGAAGCGGGCCCGCAGGCGCGCCGACTGGAATGCTCCGGGGTCGGTCCGACGGGGCCCGGTGGAGCGTCGGCACAAGGAGCCGAACCGCAAGGGCTGAGCGCAGACGGGGGAGCGGCCGGGGACGAGGCGGGCGAGCGGGCGGGACCGGGCGGGGGAGCAGACCAGGGAGGCGGCGAGCCCGGTCCTGGTAAGCACCCCGACCGGGCCCACGTAGACTGGTGGGCTGTTGTCCGACAGCACGCTCGACCGCTTACCCCCTTTCTCCCTGGAGCCTCCCCTCATGCAGAACGAACCCACGTCGTCGCTGGTCGGGGAGGAGTACGAGGTCGAGGTCGGGCCCGTCGCACACGGCGGTCACTGCATCGCCCGCACCGCGGAGAACCAGGTCCTCTTCGTCCGCCACACGCTCCCCGGCGAGAAGATCATCGCCAAGGTCACCGACGGCGACACGGACTCCCGTTTCCTGCGGGCCGACGCGGTACGGATCATCGAGCCGTCCAAGGACCGCGTCGCGGCGCCCTGCCCGTACGCCGGTCCCGGCATGTGCGGCGGCTGCGACTGGCAGCACGCCAAGCCGGGCGCGCAGCGCCGCCTGAAGGGCGAGGTCATCGCCGAGCAGCTCCAGCGCCTGGCGGGCCTGACCCCCGAGGAGGCCGGCTGGGACGGCACCGTCATGCCGGCAGAGGGTGACAAGCTCCCGCCGGGCGAGGTGCCTGCCTGGCGCACCCGGGTGCAGTACGCCGTCGACGCGGAGGGCCGCGCGGGCCTGCGCAAGCACCGCTCGCACGACGTCCAGCCGATCGACCACTGCCTGATCGCCGCGCCGGGCGTCTCTGAGCTCGGCGTCGAGAAGCGCGAGTGGCCGCAGATCGCCGCGGTGGAGGCCATCACCGCCACCGGCTCCAACGACCGCCAGGTCATCCTCACCCCCAAGCCCGGCGGCCGACTCCCCCTGGTCGAGCTGGACAAGCCGGTCTCCGTGCTCCGCGTCGACGAGAAGGACGGCGGCGTCCACCGCGTCCACGGCCGCGCCTTCGTCCGCGAGCGCGCCGACGACCGTACCTACCGCGTCGGCTCCGGCGGCTTCTGGCAGGTCCACCCGCAGGCGGCCAACACCCTGGTCCGCGCGGTCATGCAGGGCCTGCTGCCCCGCAAGAACGACACGGCCCTCGACCTCTACTGCGGCGTCGGCCTCTTCGCCGGCGCCATCGGCCAGCGCCTCGGCGAGAAGGGCGCGGTCCTCGGCATCGAGTCCGGCAAGCGCGCGGTCGAGGACGCCCGCCACAACCTGAAGGACCTGGACCGGGTCCGCATCGAACACGGCAAGGTCGACCAGGTCCTGCCCCGCACGGGCATCACGGAGTGCGACCTGATCGTCCTGGACCCGCCCCGCGCGGGAGCGGGCAAGCAGGTCGTCAAGCACCTGTCGGGCCTGGGCGCCCGCAAGATCGCCTACGTGGCCTGCGACCCGGCCGCGCTGGCACGGGACCTGGCGTACTTCCGGGAGGGCGGGTACAGGGTGCGGACGTTGCGGGCGTTCGATCTGTTTCCGATGACGCACCATGTCGAGTGCGTGGCGATTCTGGAGCCGGCCGCGAAGGGGCTCTGAACTGCAGTTTCCCGGGGTTCTCAGGCGCGGCGGGATACGCTCGACATGTTTCCCACCGGACACGACGTGGAGCGCGCGGCGGAGGCACACTGCTCTGAACTGCGGTTTCACTCAAGAGTGCAGGGGCAAGCGGTCTGCGGCGGCCTTCGTTGGGGGTGGTGCGCGACGGTCTCGACGCTCATCTGACGCTCGTTCTTATGGTGCGTCAGATGAGCTTCGAACCCACGGCGGAGTACGGATCGTCGCGTCATCATGGAGGAGAGGCTTTGGCCGCCGCGAGCCATCTGGCCGCCCGGGTGGCCAGGTCGGTGTAGCCGTCCTGGCCCCGGTCGGTGCGGTCAGGCGCTGAGGTACATCCGCCTTCGGACTGCGGATCGCCTGCGTCTTTTCCGGGTTGTGCTGTTGAGGTGCTGGCGATGTTCTCAAAGGACTGCGGTCACCGGCCGGTCGGACCTTCAGGTGGGGTCTCGCGAGGGCTCGGCCCTGCGATGCTGTCCACGTTCGTGCCGTCTTGCGGCTGCGGAGCGCCCGTCCCTCGACCGTCCAGCCGGATCAGACGCCGGACAGCGTCCCCGCCAGAGACTGGAACCAGGCGCCGTGGGAGAACGGTTCCGGCGGGCCCACCTCCATGCCGAGTTCGGCGGCAGCCAGGGCATAGTCCCCCTCGTCCAAGGGGAGGGCGAGCAACTCGTGCAGTTCACCCGCGAGACGGGCGATCAACAGCGGGTTTGTGGTGTCGGCGTAGTCGGCGACCGCGGCGTCGTGGCCGAGGAACTCGTCGACGATGTCCTGGGAGAACCAGCCGCCCAGCAGTTGCGCGGTCTCCGGGAAACGCGCGTGCCACTCCCAGTGCGTCTGCGGGGTCGATGGCTCCGGGACGTCGCCCTCCTCGATGCTCCTCTTCAGGTGGTCGGCCAGCACTGTCAGCCAGTCACCGATGTCCGACTGAGGCTTTCCGGTGTCCGGGATCGAGTAGAACTCACCCAGCTCCTGCCGGATGCGGCCCGGAGGATTGCGGCTGTACTCGCGCAGCTGTCGCTCCGCCTCCGCGACGGCCGCAGGGCGGGTATGCCAGGTGTGACGGAGATACGCGTCCAGGGCGCGACTGCGCCGTTCCGGGGTGTCGTCGGCCGACTGCCCCAAGTACGCGCGCATCACCTGGTCCAGCTCGCCGTACCGCCGGTCGTGTTCGAGGGGCTTCATGGACATGTGCGTGTGACCCCTACAAGTAGAACGGGACGGACGCGTGGACGACGAAGCCGAGCGGACTCGTCGGATCGCGGCGCAGCACCACGCGCGCCGCGCGCACGTCGACGGGACCGCGCCCGGCCAGCAGATCGCCCTCCAGCTGGACCCGGCCCACGGGCTCCTCACGGGACGGCCAGGCCGCCTCGAGGGTGACGCGGGCCCGGGTGTTCTGGGCGAGCCAGCGGTGGACGGCCTGTTCGTTGGCGGTCACCACCTGCTGGGTGGCCCACTGGGCGGTCTCCCGGTCGGGATAGGAGGCGGAACGGGTCAGCATGGGGCATCCTCTCAAATCACCGGGGCAGGGCCTTCGCGCATACGGACTCACTAGTCGGCGAAGCTCCAGACCAGGCCCACCTCGGTGTCCGAGACGATGACGAGGCCACAGTCTTCCATGTAGACACCCAGCGGGCTGTACCCGAGGCTCTCCAGAGTGAAGTCGAGCATGCCGGGCAGGCTGCCCTGCTTGTTTACGTTCGTGTAATATCCGGCCCCGTCTCCGTACCGAGCGAGGATCGTGCTCGCCATGGCCCGCAGTTCGTCCGGGGATTCGTCGAAGTACTGGAGGTTGGCAAGGGTGCACCCGGTCTCCGTGAGGGCTAGGAGCAGGTTCTCGGCGCTGCTCCTGTCGATCTCCTTGAGGCGAGACGCGATGTACTCCGGGGGGTGGTCGGCGAATGGGTGCTTGGGGTCGCCCGCACGTTCCGGGCTCTGCGCCGTGTCGTCGACGCCGGCCCAGCCCCTGGGGTCCGGAACCCGGGCCATCACGGTGAGGACGTCATGGGCCCAGTCCTTGTGGTGGCGGGGTCCTGTGGCGACGTATGCGGACGCATCCCTGTACAGGTGGCGTACTGCGGCTTCCCAGGACGTCTGGTCGACGGGCGACATGTGGTGCGGCCTTTCTCGGCAGACGGCTAGCTAGGGTTTGTAGGGCATCGAGGTCATGACCGTGAAGGGTGGGTTGCGGTTGCTGTCGTACTTGAGGCGTGTCTCGATGCCGTTCACGTCGTACGCCTTGGCGTCGGCTCCCCCCTCCTTGTACCCGGACATCGGGTCGTTCGGGTCTACCGGCTGCTTGAACACGCTGCGACCGCTGGTTTCACCGGGCGGCGCGGTCGAGCGGAATTTCTCGACAGCTCCGTCGGCCAGCTGTGGCGGGCCCTTGATCCAGGCGTCGATGGCGTGCTGGTTCTTGTTGAGGTTGTGCTGGGTCAGCTCCTCGGCCCGCTGGTAGCTCGAAAAGGAAGAGGAGCTGCCGGGAAGCGGCTTGCCGTGGGGCCAGGTCGCTGTCGGGCCGCCCGACTGCTGGTCACGCAGGCGCTGCGCCAACTGCTCATCCGTCTTTCCGACGTGCTTGTCCAGAGTATGGCCGTTCGCCATATATTCGTTGGCGGCGAGATTCAGGTCGTAGTTGCCGTTTGAATTAACATTCAGCCAGACCTTCGAGTCCTTGAATTCCTCCAGGGCCCGAGTACCGAAGCCGTGCGCACGGGCGACGCCGGCCTCGAACTTGGGGGCGCTGCGGTACGCCTCGTCCAGCGGCCCTTCCAGTGCCCTCATGCGGGTGGTCAGGCCGTCCAGGATGCCGGTGTATTTGGCGACGATCCCGTTCAGCTTGCCGGTGTCGAGGTTCAGTACCGTCTTGACGTCGAACGACAGGAGCAGGCCGGCACCGCTTCCGAGGAGAGATGTGGCGGCACCGAGCGCGCTCTTCAGGTCTTTGGGCTTGGCCAGGTCCTCGATGATCTCCTTGGCAGCCTTCCACATGGCGCGGTCGAGCTCGTCCTTGACATCGCGGTTCAGGACGACGGCGGCTTCCGCGTACTCGCGGAGGATGGTGGCGATGTCATCGGCCGTGTCCTTCAGTACGGCCAGGACGGGTTGACTGCCCGTGGGGACGCGTGGCGTGCCCGGACCGGAGTTGGCGGTCTGCGCCCACTGGTAGCCGTGCTGTCGCTGCCCCCAGGCCGTTCCTCCCCACAGGGCGCTGCAGAAGGTCCGCATCGCGGCCTCCCACTCGGCCTGCTGGTGGTTGGTGATGGCACCGACAGCCTGGGTGAGCTGGTCCGCCCCCAGCGATGCAGTGACGGACACTCTCATCCAGCTGTGGCAGAGGGAGTTGAGATAGTGCTGTTCCGGATAGGGGTAAACGTCTGCCACCCTGCCGACCCGGAACACGTGCTTGCACAGGGGATGGAGGAGATCCCGGACGATTTCGGGCATGCCCTCCATCAAGCCCCGCAGGATGTCGTCGCCGCCGTCGTCGTCGCCCCACTTGATGTCGGGGATGGAGCCGAGGTTCGGGGCTTTGTCGATGACCGTGGGCCGGGGGCGCTGCTCGGCTGTCTTGCCGGGCTTGGGGTGGGCCGCGACGTCGGCCTTGGTGTAGGCGTTGGCTGTCTCGGTGAAACCGACTGCCACACCGCCGACGCTGAGCACGGACCGGCCCCAGACCTCCAGCCAGCGATTGCCGATCTTTTTGTACGCCTGGGCGAACTTCTCGGCCTCGGTGCCTGCGCCTCCTGCGTCGGGGTACTTGCCCAGCTCCTCGAGAAGCTTTTTGGCACCGCGTACCAGAAAGTCCTGCTGTGCGGCGACCCGACCGGAGACCGACCAGAGGTCGCTCGGCTTGACGTCGATGGTGCCGCTACCACCCGGCGGCTGGGCGGGTGAGGAAGGGCCGGCCATCAGGCACCGCCTCCCCAGCCTTCGAGTACGGACCTGTTGGCCGCGGCGTAGTTCAGGTGCCCCTTCACCACGACCTCGTGGAGCCAAGCCTGGGTTGCCTTGAGGTCGTCGGCGGAGTGACTCCACTTGTCCAGCTCGTCGATGAACGCTTCGCGTGCCTCACCGTCCCAGCTCAGCACGGCTTTCGCGGTCCGCTCGTACAACGTGTCCAGCTTCTCGTTGAGGATGCGGAGGATGCCCTCCAGGTCACCCGAAAGCTGTTGCAAAGTGGCGAAATTAACAGTGATGCGGTCTTCGTCCGGCACAGTGGTGATCCCCCTAGAAGCAGTCACCAATGATGCTACTCATCACCTGAGCGGAGTCCGTGCGGGCGCCGGGTCGCATGTCTGCCCAATTCGAAGCATGGACCCTTCCTGGCAGAGGTGATAAAGGTGTGCGTGTGCGTGACACCCCATGTCTGTGAGTCGTGTCCGTGTTGCTAGGGTTGGTCGGCTTGCAACACGGGTTCGAACGTGGGGGGACCGGCATGGGTGATGAGCCCAAACTCGCTTATACATCATCGCAGTTGAAAAAACTGGCGGACGATCTGGATGACATGCACGAGTATCTCGGCAAGCAGTTCAAGCGCATGGACGAGATCGTCGACGGCATCGAGACCGGCTGGCAGGGCCCCACTGCCACGTCCTATCGATCGCTCCATCGCGGCGCCGCGGAGGATGCCGTTCGCATCGGGCTGACCATTCAATTCCTGGCGGAAGCTATTCGTCTGAGCGAAGGCGGCTTCACGGACCAGGAGCTCGAAACCCTTGAACAGTTCCGCAGAGTCCAGGTCGACGTCGACATAGAAGCAGCCGCGAACGCCTTGTCAACGCCGTCGAACCAGCCGCCGCGCAGCCGCCTGCAAGACCTCTGAAGCACAGAGAGTGTCCCCTCGACACGGTCCGAGGTCCTCCATGGTGCCGTCTCCGGACGTGATCGGCCGGGTGTGACCGCCTGTGCCGCGCACCGGCCATGCGCAACCCTTCGCGGCTGAGCTCCTCCAGCGGTTCACCTCCACCCAGCGTGGCGCGCACCTTGCCCGTCGACTCTTACTGCACCAACTCGACGCATGGGGCGTGCCGCACGGCAGCGAGGCATCCGGCACCACCGCGCTGCTCGTCGCGGAACTCGCAGCCAACGCCGCCCCGCACGGCCGTGTTCCGGCCGGTACATCGAGGTCGCCGCTGAGGCCTCGGTCGGACCCTGTTTCCCGCGCGTTGTCCCGGCCCTACGTGCCGTTCCGGCGCAGGGCGAGGAGCGTCGTGTCGTCGGTGCGGGTCGCCCAGGCGGGCCGCGAAGTGGTCGACGTAGTCCTGGAGTCCGGCGTGGCCGGGCCGCCTCGGGCGGCTTCCCGGAAACAGCGTTGCGCAGCTAAGAGAAGACGGCGCGTGTCATGGTCCGGGTCGGACGGACGACCTTCGGTCAGGGCGGTCCGAGCACATCAGGATGAGGTCACCGATCTCCTGCGGCGTCGCGATGGCGATGCAGGCCGCGCCGGGACAGGACGCCCAGAGAGCTCGGGCCCGCCGCCGTGGGTCGGTAGCTGGGTGTCGGGACCATCGTGCACCAGGGCGGGGCGAGGTTTCTCGCGCAGGCCCACCGAGGTACGGGACGCCGTCTCGCCCAACGAGGTTTGACGCATCTACTTCCCCCTCGACTCCGAGGAGAAGCGGTTCATCGTGAACCATGTGGGACTGCACCTGTAGCCGGCCCCGGCGGGCAGCCTGGTCACTGACTGTCGGCAGTGACGCTCGTTTGACGCTCCAGGTCCCCACCCAGGATGGCGAGCTGAGAAATGGGTGTCTGACCTGGGCTTTTCCGTGACTCGCCCAGACCAAAGCCTTTCCGATGACGCACCATGTCGAGTGCGTGGCGATTCTGGAGCCGGCCGCGAAGGGCGCCTGAACTGCGGTTTCGTGCATGCGCCTGATGCGCGGTCTGGGCGTTGAGGGCGATATCCTGACGCTCACTCGGCACTTGTTCTGATGGGGTGTCAGGCAGCGGAGGTGGTGCGGGGCTTCGGTCTGGCCATGCTGGAGTTCATCGCGACCGCGGTTTGGGACGAGAAGCTCATCGGTCTGCTGCGAGCCCGCGTGGAGGTCCAGCTGAACGCCTACGGGCGGGTCCCCGCTTCCGGGCGCCCGGCGGGCGAGCACCTGCCCGTCGACGACATCGCACAGCTCATGACCGCACTCGACCAGGGCGTCTCCGTGCTCCGGTTGAGCGGCATCGCCTCCGTGGACGGCGCGCTGATGCGCACCGGCCTGTGCCGCCTCCTCGACCCGGAGAGCGCCGCCGTCGAACCGTCACCGGCTCGGGGCGGCCACGCCCCCCACCTGCCGGACATCGAGTGGGTGCGAAGGCTCACCCGGGACACCCCGGACGCCTGAACCGGCCCCCGTCGGGAAGCCGCGCCGCTGCCGGGAGGACCCGGTTCGACGGCGCCCCACCTCCGGCGGGCCGGAAGACCGGATGAGCGCCGGGGACGGGCGTGGCCGGTCAGGTACCCACGTGTCGTGCTCCCAGTACCGGCAGCAACCGCAGCTTCTCGTCGTCCGCCGACCCCGGGGCGGCTGTGTACACCAGCAGCGTCTGGTTCTGCTCCGGGTCCACCAGGACCTGGCACTGCAGGGTCAGGACGCCCAGCTCGGGATGGCGCACACGCTTGGGATCCACGCGGGGAGCGTCGATCTCGTGCGCGCTCCACAGCGAGGCGAACTCGTCGCTGCGCTCCAGGAGGCGGTCGCGCAGCTCCTCGGCGCGACCGCCGGCTCCCTGCCGGGAGTAGGCGGCGCGCAGGCCGGAGGTGAAGAAGCGGCTGTGCAGCGGATGGTCCTCCGCCGGATACAGCAGCCGGGCGGCGGGGTCGGTGAACCACCGGTAGGTGAGACTGCGCTCGGGTCCGGTGTACCCCGTCTGGTCGCCGAGGAGCGCTGAGGCCATCGGGGTCTGGGCGAGGGTCTCCGCCACGTCGCTGACGACCTGCGCCGGGGTGTCGTCCAGCCGTCCGAGGATGCGCATCAGGCCGGGCGTGATGTGGTCCGAGCGGAGATCGCCGGGGCGGGAGGGCGTGTTGTGCCCGGCGATGCGGAAGAGGTGATCGCGTTCGGCGAGGGAGAGGCGCAGGCCGCGGGCGATGGCGGCGAGCATCGGCTCCGACGGCTGCGGCCCGCGCTGCTGTTCCAGCCGGCTGTAGTAGTCGGTGGACATCCCGCTCAGCGCCGCCGCCTCCTCCCGGCGCAGTCCGCGGGTGCGGCGCCGCGGCCCGCGGGGCAGGCCCACGTCCTCCGGTTGCAGGGCTTCCCGCCGGGTGCGGAGGAAGTCCGCGAGTTGTGCTCGGTCCACGGTTCCAGTCTCCCTCATGCCCCGTAACCGAGGCCGGCGGCGGTGGTGGCTGTGTGCGGGTGGGGCGTCAGAGCAGCATGCCGCCCGACGCCTCGATGCGCTGCCCGGTGACCCAGGAGGTGCCCTCGGCGAGCAGCGCGGCGGCCGCGGCGCCGATGTCCTCGGCCTCTCCGGGACGCCCCATGGCCGTGACGCCGCTCAGCATGGAGCGCATCTCCTGGTTGTCACGGACTCCGCCGCCGCCGAAGTCGGTGCCGGTGGCACCCGGCGCGAGGGCGTTGACCGCGATACCGCGCGGGCCCAGTTCCTTGGCGAGGTAGCGGGTGAGGATCTCCACCGCGCCCTTGGCCGCCGCGTACGCCGCGGTGGGTGCGGCGATGAAGCGGGTCAGGCCGGTGGAGACGTTGAGGATGCGCCCGCCGTCCTTGATCAACGGCAGCAGAGCCTGGGTGAGGAAGAAGACCCCCTTGACGTGGACGCCCATCAGCCCGTCGAACTGCTCTTCGGTGGTCTCCTCGAAGGGTGCGTGCACGCCGTGTCCGGCGTTGTTGACGAGGACGTCGAGGTCCTCGCGGCCCCACTCCTGGGCCAGCGCCGCCCGCACCTGTGCGGTGAAGGCCGGGAACGCGGAGGTGTCTGCGGTGTCCAGCCGCAGGGCGACCGCCGTACGGCCCAGCTTCCGGGCCTCCTCGACGACGGCCTGGGCCTCCTCGGCGTGCGAGCGGTAGGTGAGGATCAGATCGGTGCCTGCTGCGGCCAGGTGCAGGGCAGTGCTGCGGCCGAGGCCGCGGTTGGCTCCGGTGATCAGGGCGATGCGCGTCATGGTTGGCTCCCTTTCGGTGAGGTGCGGGCAGGACCGCCGGTCCGCCGCCTTCCCGTCCACGGTGTCGCAGGCCGAAGGGCGGATGAAGGCCGCAGTGATCCAGGGACCGCGAATCCCCCCATACGGACTCCGCCATGACCTCCGGCCTGCCTGGTGCCCGAGCCCGCGGGGTCAGGCACACCGGTGTTCTGTCCGGAGCCCCGTCTCACGCCGGCTGCCAGACTCGGGACAGGGCCGTCGGCGTGAGCACCTGCGCGGGTGGGCCCTGTCCGACCAGTCGGCCGTAGCTGAGGAGCAGGCAGGCGTCGGCCGAGCGGGCGGCCTCCAGGTCGTGCGTGGCCTGGACGACGGTCGTGCCGTCGGCGACCAGTTCCGTCAGCAGCGCCGTGATCCGTTTCCGGGCTTCGGGGTCGAGCCCGGTGGTCGGCTCGTCCAGAAGCAGCAGGTCGGACTGTTGGGCGAGGCCCTGGGCGATCAGTACGCGCTGACGCTGCCCGCCGGACAGCTCGCCGAGCTGGCGGTCGGCGAGGTCGGCGACGCCCAGTCGTTCCATGGCGGAGTCGACCACGGTTCGGTCCTGCCGGGTCAGCCGTCGCCACAGCCCTCGCTCTGCCCAGCGGCCCAGCTCCACGGCCTGCCGTGCGGTGAGGGGGAGTGTGTCGCCGACGGCGCTGCGCTGTGGGACGAAGGCCGGCGGGCGGCCTTGCGCGTACCGGAGTTGGCCGGATGTGGCATCGATCACGCCGGCGAGGACGCCGAGCAGCGTGGACTTGCCGCTGCCGTTCGGTCCGACCAGCGCCGTCATGGTCAACGCCGGTATCACCGAGCTGAGTTGGCGGAGCACCGGACGGCCGGGGTAGCCCGCGTCCAGGTCGTGGAACCGGACTCGCTCGCCCCGTGGTTCATCTCCGGGTGGCGTCGGCAAGCTGTTATTGAACATGATTGTCATTGTAGAGTCATCGTATGGAGTGGTTGACGGCCCCCTTCGAGGCGGCCTTCGTGCAGCGTGCCCTGTGGGCCGGGATCCTGGTGTCGGCGATATGCGCCCTGGCCGGGACATGGGTGGTGCTGAGGGGGATGGCCTTCCTCGGTGACGCCATGTCCCACGGACTCCTCCCGGGCGTCGCGGTCGCCGCGCTGCTCGGCGGCAACCTGCTGGTGGGGGCGGTGGCGAGCGCGGCCGTCATGGCAGCAGGCGTCACCGCCCTCGGCCGCACCCCAAGGCTGTCCCAGGACACCGGAATCGGCCTGCTCTTCGTCGGCATGCTGTCTCTCGGCGTCATCATCGTGTCGCGCTCGCAGTCGTTCGCCGTGGACCTCACCGGCTTCCTCTTCGGCGACGTCCTCGCCGTCCGCGAGAGCGACCTGGTCCTCCTCGCGGTGGCACTGCTGCTGGCGCTGGTCGTCTCGGTGCTCGGCCACCGCGCCTTCCTGGCCCTCGCATTCGACGAGCGCAAGGCCCGGACGCTCGGCCTGCGCCCCCGGCTCGCGCATGCCGTGCTGCTCGGTCTGCTGGCCCTGGCCATCGTCGCCTCCTTCCACATCGTGGGCACGCTGCTCGTTCTCGGCCTGCTCATCGCCCCGCCCGCGGCAGCCCTGCCATGGGCGCGAAGCGTCCACGGCGTCATGGCCCTTGCCGCGGTCCTCGGCGCGGCCGCCACCTTCGGCGGCCTGCTGCTCTCCTGGCACCTGCGCACGGCGGCCGGCGCGACCGTCTCGGCCCTCGCGGTCAGCCTCTTCTTCCTGTCCCACCTGGCGTCCGGGTTCCACCACCGACGTCGTACGCGCCGCGCCGGCCTCCCCGCTCGCGCCGTCACGTTCACCGCGAACACCCCCACGACCCGACCGAACGAAACCTGAGGCGATCTCCTTGTTCGTCCGAACGAACGTCCCCCTGGCGCCGGCACTCCTCTCCGTGGTCCTCATGACCGCGGGCTGCGCGAGCCAGGTCGACTCCAAGTCCCGCCCCGTAAGCCCTACTTCGCCCACTGCTCCGCACGGCTACGTGGAAGGCGCCGCCGAAGCCGCCGAGCAGCAGTCCCGGCTCCTCCTCGGTGACGCCGACTCCGGCGACACGCGAGTGCTGGACCTGATCACCGGCAAGACCCACGACACCGCGCGCAGAGCCGGAGTCACCGAACTCACCACGGACGGCCGCTTCGGCTACTTCCACGGCGCGAACGGCACCCACGTCCTCGACAGCGGCGCGTGGATGGTCGACCACGGAGACCATGTGCACTACTACAGCGCGAAGACCAAGGAGGTGGGAGAGCTCCCGGGCGGCACCGGCACGAGCATCCGCAGCGACAAGGGCGTCACCGTCGTCACGGCGGCGGACGGGAAGGCGACGGCGTACCGCCGCGCCGAGCTGGAGAAGGGCACCCTCGGTACGCCGGACAAACTCCCGGGCACCCACGCCGGTCCCGTCGTGCCGTACGCCGAACACCTCGTCACGCTCGTGCGCGACGGCGACGCTCCCGCGAAGGCCGTGGTCCTCGACCGGTCCGGCAAGCGCGTCGCCGCTCCTCGGTCCGCGTGCGAGGACCCGAAGGGCGACGCGGTCACCCGGCGGGGGGTCGTCCTCGGCTGCGCCGACGGCGCCCTGCTCGTCCGCGAGGACGACGGCGCCTTCACCGCCGAGAAGATCCCGTACGGCGAGGACGTGCCGGACCCGGAACGGGCCGCGGAGTTCCGGCACCGGCCGGGCAGCACCACGCTCACCGCGCGGGCGGGCAAGAACGCCGTCTGGATCCTGGACGTCACCGAACGTGCCTGGAAGCGCGTGGAGACCGGCCCGGTGGTCGCCGCCAACACCGCGGGTGAAGGCGCCCCGCTCGTCGTCCTGGAGCGTGACGGAGCCCTGCACGGTTACGACATATCCACCGGCGAGGAGACCACCGCAACCGGCCGTCTGCTGAAGGACGTTCCCGAGGCCGCCGGCGGCGGGACCGGGGCACCGGTGATCGAGGTCGACCGGAGCAGGGCCTACCTCAACGACCCCGCCGGCAGACGCGTGTACGAGATCGACTACAACGACGACCTCCGTGTCGCCCGCACCTTCGACCTGGACGTCCGGCCGTCCCTGATGGTGGAGACGGGCCGATGAGCGTACGGGTGAGGGCGGCGCGGCTGCGCGCCCTGCTGCTGACCCTGGTCTCCTTCCTCGTCGTCGCCGGCACGTCGACCGGCTGCGCGGGCGGCGGCGGCGACCGGCCCCGGATCGTGGTGACGACCAACATCCTCGGCGACATCACCCGGGAGATCGTCGGAAGCGAGGCGGACGTCAGCGTCCTGATGAAACCCAACGCCGACCCGCACTCCTTCGGACTCTCCGCCGTGCAGGCCGCCGAACTGGAGGGCGCGGATCTGGTCGTCCACAACGGCCTGGGCCTGGAGGAGAACGTCCTGCGGCACGTGGAGGCGGCCCGGGAATCGGGAGTGGCCGCCTTCGCGGCGGGTGAGGCGGCCGACCCTCTGACCTTCCATGCCGACGAGGAGGGCGGTCCGGGCGACGGGGCCGGGGCGCCCGACCCGCACTTCTGGACCGACCCCGACCGCGTGCGCACGGTGGCCGGCCTGATCACCGACCAGGTGGTCGAGCACGTGGACGGCGTCGACGAGAAGGCCGTGCGGGACAACGCCGAACGCTACGACGGACGGCTCGCCGACCTCACCGCCTGGATGGGGAAGTCCTTCGCGGCCATACCCGAGGGCCGCCGCGCGCTGGTCACCAACCACCACGTCTTCGGCTACCTCGCCGACCGCTTCGGCTTCCGCGTGATCGGCGCGGTCATCCCCAGCGGCACGACGCTCGCCTCGCCGAGCTCCTCCGACCTGCGCTCCCTCACCCGGGCCATGGAGAAGGCCGGGGTGCGCACCGTCTTCGCCGACTCCTCCCAGCCCACCCGGCTCGCCGACGTCCTGCGCCAGGAGATGGGCGGTGACGTGGACGTCGTCCCGCTGTACTCCGAGTCGCTGACCGAGAAGGGCAAGGGCGCCGGCACCTACCTGGAAATGATGCGCGCCAACACCTCGGCCATGGCCGAGGGCCTCACCGGCGACTGACCGGCTTACCCCGAGGGCCGGCGTACGATCACCGGCCCTTCCACCCCACCATGCCGTGCCCTGAGGGCCGGAGAGGACATATACACACGATGAACAGGTCGACACGCACCGGAATGCTCACGGGCACCGCCCTCGTGCTGACGGCGTCCATGGCGCTGACCGCCTGCGGCGGCAGTGGCGCCGCCTCGTCCGAGGCCGAGCCGAAGCAGACGAAGCAGGCGAAGAGCGGCGAGCCCGTCGCGGTGAAGAACCCGCTGATCGCCTCCTACGACGGGGGACTGTACGTCCTCGACGGCGAGACCCTGAAGCTCGCGAAGACCGTCGAGCTGCCCGGCTTCAATCGGGTCAACCCGGCGGGTGACAAGGACCATGTCGTCATCTCCACCGACAGTGGCTTCCGCGTGTACGACGCGGCCCGGCAGGCCTTCACGGGCGCCGAGTTCAAGGGTGCGAAGCCCGGCCACGTCGTGCGGCACGGCGGCCGGACGACCCTGTTCACCGACGGCACCGGCGAGGTGAACGTCTTCGATCCCGCCGACCTGGCCGGCGGCAAGCGGCCGGAGGGGCGCAGCTACACGTCCGCCGACGCCCACCACGGCGTGGCCATCGAACTGGCCGGCGGCGAACTCGTCACCACCCTGGGCACCGAGGAGAAGCGCACCGGAGCCCTCGTCCTGGACAAGGACGACAAGGAGATCGCGCGCGCCGAGAACTGCCCGGGTGTCCACGGCGAGGCCGCCGCCAAGGGCGAGGTGGTCGGCCTCGGCTGTGAGGACGGCGTCCTGCTCTACAAGGACGGCGAGTTCACCAAGGCCGATGCCCCCGGCGACTACGCCCGTACCGGTAACCAGGCCGGCAGCGACGTCTCCCCGATCCTGCTCGGCGACTACAAGACCGACCCCGAGGCGGAACTGGAACGCCCCACCCGCATATCGCTGATCGACACCCGCACGGCGAAGATGAAGCTGGTCGACCTCGGCACCAGCTACTCCTTCCGCTCGCTCGCCCGTGGCCCCCACGGCGAAGCCCTCGTGCTCGGCACCAACGGTGTCCTCCACGTCATCGACCCGGAGACCGGCGAAGTGGAGAAGAAGATCGAAGCGGTCGGCGACTGGACCGAGCCCCTGGACTGGCAGCAGCCCAGGCCCACCCTGTTCGTCCGGGACCACACCGCGTACGTCTCCGAACCGGGCAAGCGCCGACTGCACTCCTTCGACCTGGACTCGGGGGAGAAGCGGACGTCCGTGACGCTGCCGATGGCCACCAACGAACTGTCCGGGACGGTGGACGGCCACTGACCGGTCCCGCGCCGAGCACTCCCTGCGAAGCGCCCGCCGGCCCCGGCGCCCGGACCGCACGCTCCGCCGACAGGTGACAGGTCGTACGGGGGAGCCTTCCGGTTCCCGTCGTCCCGGCGGTTTCGGAAGCACCGGGTGCGCGTGACCGGCTCGCCGTGCTTCCGTGCCCAGGGCCTACGGAGCGTGTGGCATCGGGACCGTGGGCATCACCTCGGTACTCGGGCTCCTGGCTCCGCCCGGGGTCCGACGAGGTCGAGGAGAGAGCGCGATGACCGCATCACCCGAGCCCCTGGCCACCTTCTGCGGGAACTGCGACTGCGGCTGCCCGCAGTTGTTCGTGGACGAGAGCGCTCCGCCCGAACGCCGGGTCGTGATCACCGACGACTTCGGCCAGCGGGTGGAGATGAGCGCGGACCAGTTCGGGTCCCTGATCGAGGAGGCCAAGGCCGGCCGCCTCGATGCAGCCGCCGGCGTGTGACGGCCACGCGGGTCCGGGAAGTGAGGCTTCCCGGACCCGCGCATCCTCGAGGTCACAGGTGCTCGGCGCTGCGCAGCGTCTTCGCGTGGCAGCCGTCGCCGTCCAGCCCGGAGACTCCGCCGACGTCGCCCATCGCGAGGACAGCGCCTTCCAGGCGGTCGTCGTGGAACTGCAGAAGCGCGGGGCGCACGGCGTCCGGCTGCACGGTTGCACCGATTCCTCCGACTGCCCCTACGACACCGTCGGGCACCACCGGCGCCGTCGAGACGGCACCCGCCGGGATGGTCGCCCTGGTCGACCGCATGGACGACGGCCGCGGGTCTGCCGGGCCTGGACGGCGCGCTGACCGCTGGAGGGCAGGACCAAGGTCCAGGGCTGCTCGGCGGAGCGCGAACACGTCGGCTTCGTCCACGTCGAGCCGGCCCGGCACGCCCGTTGCGGACGACGGACGCGACACCGAGGAGGCCGCCGACGCCCTTGCCGGGCCGGCCGCGGGGTGGAGCACGGGCAGCCAGTCGGGCGGATGACCCGGTGGGCCGGTCGGGACCCGGGCCACCGGCCGTCCGTCGCGCGCTGCTCCTCGCCGGCCGTCAGTTGCTGACCGCTGACCGCAGAGCCCCGACCGCCGACCGGCGGTCGCCCGCGCGTGCGTGCTCGGCGCGTAAGGGCACCGCCCACCGCTCGCGTCAGGCGGTGCCGCTCGCGCCCCGACCGGTCCGGTAGGCCCGCAGGAAGGTCCGTACTCCCGCCACGACGAGCGGCCGTACGCGGGTGTCCTGCGCGGCGTTCGCGGAGCCGAGCCGGTCCAGTGCGACGCCGAAGGTCAGTGCGAGGAACTGGTCGGCCGCCAGCCGGGGGTCGGGGACGTCGAGCAGCCCGGCCTCGGCGAAGGCGGCGAACCGGTCGGCGATCGCCTCGTCGGGGGTGTCGGCCATGGAGTTGTAGTCCCGTTGCGGCAGGTGGTCCGACTCCGTCCTGAGCAGCCGTTGCAGCGTCGCGTACTCCGCCGAGCCGAGCATGTCGGTCGCGATGCGCATCGAGAACGTGACCAGGCCGTCCTCCAGGCCGTCGGCGTCCGTGAGCCCGGTGAGGGTGTCGTCGAGCGTGCGCCGGATCGTGGTGATCAGTGACTGGCCGACGGAGTCGACGACCGCCTGCAGCAGCGTCCGCTTGTCGCCGAAGTAGTCGTAGACCGTCCGCTTGGAGACCTCGGCCCGGGCGGCGACCGCGTCGACGCTGGACCGGTCGAAGCCGTCGGCGAGGAAGAGTTCCCGGGCCGCGGTGAGGATCGCGGCCCGCTTCTGTGCGGACCCCTCGCGCAGGGTCTTGGTGGTCGGCATGGGCTCATCCTAACGGAACTACACTGCACGGTGTAGTGTAATTTCTGCCCGGTGCGCGCCGTGCCCGTACAGCCGTGCGCGGCCGCACCCTCCTGCCGGCCCTTCCTGCCGGGCCGCGACGGAAAGGACGTCCATGACCACAACTCACGCTCCCGCGCGCCCGATCGGGAAGGCGGCCGTCGGGGCCCTCGGCGCGCTCGCGGTCGCCACCGGGGCCCTGGAATCGGTGGTGACGCCGACGCTCCCGCTCCTGCAGCGCGAGCTGGACATGAGCCCCGCCGAAGGGGCGTTGCTCAGCATCGTGCTCCTGGTCACCGGTGCGCTCGTCACGCCGATCGCGGGCAAGTTAGGCGACCGCTACGGCGGCAAACGGGTCGTCGTCCGGCTGATGGCGGTGGTCTGCGCCGGTGGTCTGGTCTCCGCCCTGGCGCCGAACCTGCCGGTGCTGCTGCTCGGTCAGGTGCTGCAGGGGGCGATGGTGGGCGCGCTGCCCCTGTCGTTCATCCTCGTACGCGAACACCTTCCCGCCGAGGAGTCCAAGGTGGCCATCGGGGTGGTCAGCGGGCTGTTCGTGGGAGGCGCGATGGCGGGCACGCTGGCGGCCGGGCCCGTCGCCGAAGGACTGTCCCGGCACTGGATGTTCGCGCTGCCGACGTTCGCCGTCATCGGGGCCACAGTGCTGGTGAACCGGCTGATGCCGCACGATCCGCCGCGCCGGCCGGACGGCACCGGGATCGACTGGCCCGGCCTGGTCCTCCTGAGCGGAACGCTGGTCACGCTCATGCTCGTCCTCGGCCTGGCGTCCGACCTCGTCGCGCAGCCCCTCGCACTCGTCGCGCTCATCGTGCTGCTGGCCGCCTTCGGGACCGGCTGGGTGGCCGTCGAGCGCCGTGTGCCCTCGCCGATGGTCGATCTGCGGATGCTGGCCCGGCCCGCCGTGGGCAAGTCGTGTGTGCTGACGTTCCTGATCTGCGTCGGCACCTCGGCGGCGACCTATCTCGTCCCGCAACTCCTCGCGGTCCCCGCCGACGCGTACGGATTCGGGGCGAGCGCCACCGAGATCGGCTTCTTCCTGCTGCCCGGCGCCGTCGCCGCGTCGCTGGCCGGGCCGATCAGCGGAATCGGGGTGCGGCGTCTCGGCCCGCGCACCGTGGTCACCGCCGGGGTCCTCGCCCTGGCCGCCGGCCTTCTCGGCCTGGCGGCCGTGCACACCGAGATCTGGCACCTCGTCGTCGGAAAGGCCCTGGTCGGGCTCGCCAACGGGCTGTGCGTCACGGCGATGGTGACCAGCACCGCCACCTCCGTCGACCGCGGTGACACCGGCATCGCGACCGGTCTGGTCCTGGTGACCCGCGTGATCGGCTTCGCCGTGGGCGTGCAGGTCACCGGGGCGATCCTCACCGCCGGAACCCCTTCAGGGTCGAAGATCCCGGCCGAATCGGCCTTCGTCACCGGCTTGGTCCTGGCCGCCGCCGTCACGGCGCTGTCCCTGCTCGTCCTTCGCACCATGAGCAAAGGAGTCAAGGAATGACCCGCACCGATCAATTCAGCGATGTCCCCGCCGGTCCCCGGCGTACGGTCCTGATATCCGGGGCCAGTATCGCGGGACCCGCCCTCGCGTTCTGGCTGCACCGTTACGGATTCGCCGTCACGGTGGTCGAGAAGGCGGGCGCGCTCCGCGACGGCGGCTACCCCATCGACGTACGCGGCACCGCTCTCGACGTCGTCCGGAGGATGGGGATCCTGCCGCGACTGCGGAACGCCCACATCGACCTGCGCCGGCTGACCTTCCTCGACGAGGACGGCGCGGAGGTGGCCTCGATCGCCCCGCACGCCGTCACCGGCGGTATCGAGGGAACGGACCTGGAGGTGCGGCGCGGGGCCCTGGCCGGTGCTCTTCACGCGGCGGTGCGTGATGATGTGGAGTTCCTGTTCGACGACTCCATCGACACCCTCGACCAGCACCCTCGCGGGGTCGACGTCACCTTCCGCGGGGGCGGTCGGCGGACGTTCGACCTGGTGATCGGCGCGGACGGACTGCACTCCCACACCCGCGGGCTCGTCTTCGGCCCCGAGGAGCGGTTCCACCGGTATCTCGGGTACTGCTTCGCCGGGTTCACCCTGCCCAACACCTTCGGGCTCGTCCGCGAGACCGCGATGTGGAACGCCCCCGGCCGGGCGGCGGTGTTGTACGCCGTGGGGGAAGGCGACGACGTGCACGGCTTCCTGAACTTCGCGCGCCCGGAACCCTCGCTGAGGGCCTTCCGCGACCCGGAAGCCCAACGGGACCTGGTCGCGGAGGTCTTCGCCGATGCCGGGTGGGAAGTCCCGGGCATGCTCGCCGCCCTGCGCGAGGCGGACGACCTGTTCTTCGACGTGGTCAGCCAGATCCGCATGCCCCGCTGGTCCAGCGGCCGGGTCGCGCTGGTGGGCGACGCCGCGTACGCGCCCTCGCTCCTGACCGGCCAGGGGTCCAGCCTCGCGCTCGTCGGCGCGTACATGCTCGCCGGTTCCCTGGCGTCGGAACCGGACCACATCGCGGCCTTCGCCGCCTACGAACGCGACAGCCGCACGTTCGTGACGCTCAATCAGGACCTGGTCGGCACGGGTGACGCCCTGCTCTTCCCGACCACCGCCCGGGCCCTGGAGGAGCGCAACACCCTGCTGCGCGATCTCGTCGCCATGCCCCCGGCCGCGGAGGGGCGGCCGGCCCATTCGGCCCTCGTCCTGCCCGAGTTCACCCCGGCGGCGGCATTGTCCTCGGGCCGTACCGATGTATAGCTTGGGCGATGGCATGTGACATTGCACCTGGGGGTGGCGATGGAAGTCGTGGTCGTCGGCGCGGGCATCGTGGGCGCCGCCTGCGCCTTTCACGCCGCCTGCGCCGGTCTCGACGTCACGGTGCTCGACCGGGGACCCGTCGGCGCGGGCACCACCAGCCGGGGTGAGGGCAACATCCTCCTCTCCGACAAGGAGCCCGGCCCGGAGCTGGAGCTGGCCCGGCTCAGCCGCGATCTCTGGGACGAAGCGAGCGAGGAACTCGGCCCGCAAGCAGTCGAGTTCGAGAACAAGGGCGGCCTGGTCGTCGCGAGCACACCCGAAGGCCTCACCGCCCTGCACGCGTTCGCCGCACGCCAGGCGGCAGCCGGCGTCCGGACCGAACCCGTCGAGCGCGTAGGGCAGTTCGAACCGCACATCGCACCCGGCCTCCCCGGCGGCGTCCACTACCCGCAGGACGCCCAGGTGCAGCCCGTCCTCGCGGCTGCCGGACTGCTGCGGGCCGCCGTCCGGCGCGGCGCCCGGGTGCGTACCGGCGATGCCGTCGCCGCGGTCACCGCAACGGACGGTCGGATCAGCGGAGTTCGCACCGCCGACGGCACGGTGCTGCGTGCCGACGCCGTGGTCAACGCGGCCGGTACGTGGGGCGGCGAGGTCGGCCGCCGCCTCGGCGCCCCCGTCGGGATCCTGCCGCGAAGGGGTTTCGTCCTCGTCACCGAACCACTGCCACCGATGATCCGGCACAAGGTCTACTCCGCCGACTACGTCGCCAACGTCGCCTCCAGCGACGAGGGTCTTGAGACCTCGTGCGTCGTCGAAGGCACCCGCGCGGGCACCATTCTGATCGGGGCCAGCCGCGAACGCGTCGGCTTCGACACCGCGATGAACCCGGCCGTGGTGACCCTGCTCGCAGCACAGGCGTGCCGCCTCTTCCCATTCCTGCGGGACGTCCACCTGATCCGCGCCTACCGCGGTTTCAGGCCGTACTGCCCCGATCACCTGCCGGTCGTCGGCCCGGACCCCCGTGTCCCCGGCGTCCTCCACGCGTGCGGCCACGAGGGCGCGGGCATCGGCCTCGCTCCCGGCACCGGCGCCCTGATCACCGCTCACCTGCTCGGCCGGCCCTGGCGCGGCGCCGATCCGGCCGCCCACACCGGCCTCCTGCCCGACCGACTCCTCACCACCGGAGGTGTGCCGACGTGACCGAAGCCCCCGACGTGAAGGCGGCGACCACGGTCACCGTGGACGGCGAACCGTTGCCGTTCGTCGCCGGACAGACCCTGGCCGCCGCGCTCGTCGCCGCGGGACGGGTCGCCTGGCGGACCACCCGGGGCGGGCAGCGGCCCCGAGGCATCTTCTGCGGGATCGGCGTCTGTTACGACTGCCTGGTGACCGTCGACGGAAGGGGCGGGCAGCGCGCCTGCCTGGTGCGGGCCCGCACGGGCATGGCCGTTACGACCGGGGAGGGCGATGATGAGTGATCCCCAGGACTTCGGTGCGGTGCGTGAGTCCGGCGACCTCGTGGTGGTGGGCGCGGGACCGGCCGGTATGGCGGCCGCCGCCACCGCCCTGGACGGCGGGCTGCGGGTCGTCCTCGTCGACTCGGGCCCAGCCCCGGGAGGCCAGTTCTGGCGCCACCCCCCGGACCATGCGCGCGAAACCGTCCCCACCGAGGACCTGCACCACGACCTGCGCACCTACCGGGCCCTCCGTGCCACCCTGGCCGCCCACGAGAGCACCGGACGGCTCACGCTGCTGCTCGACCACCCCGTGTGGACCACGGCCCGCGAGGCGGACGGCTTCACCGTCCACGCCGTGGACCGTAGCCGGGCGCCCGAGGAGCGTGCCGTCGTGCTGCGCGCACCGGCCCTGCTGGTGGCGACCGGCGCCTACGACCGCCAACTCCCCTTCCCCGGCTGGGACCTGCCCGGCGTGCTCACCGCCGGCGGGCTCCAGTCGCTGCTCAAGGGCGGGGGAGTGGTCGCCGGCCGCCGGGTGGTCCTCGGCGGCACGGGCCCCTTCCTGCTGCCCGTCGCCGCTGCCCTCGCCGCACGCGGGGCCGAGGTCGTCGCGGTGTGCGAGGCGGCCGCGCCCTCGGCCTGGCTGCGCAGTCCCGTACCGCTGCTGCGCAACCCCGCCAAGTGGGCCGAAGCAGCCCGGTACGCGGGCGCCCTCGCCCGGCACCGGATCCCGGTCCGCACCCGTACCGCGATCGTCGGCGCCGAAAGAGGAGCCGACGGGGGCGCCGAAGGAGAAAAGGGGCGGGTCGCCGTCGTGCGCACCGCCTCCCTGGACGCCCACGGGACACCGCTCCCGGGTACGGAGCGCCGGATCGAGGCCGACACCGTGGGCGTCGGCTGGGGCTTCGTCCCTCAGCTCGACCTGCTGCTCCCGCTCTGCTGCGACCTCGCCGACGCGGGCGACGGCACCATGGCCGCCGCGGTCGACGACGGACAGCGCACCACGGTGCCGGGCCTCTACGCGGCGGGGGAGGCCTGCGGTGTGGGCGGGGCCGCGCTCGCGGTGAGCGAAGGCCGGGTCGCCGCCGTCTCGGTGCTCACCGACCTCTCCGCGCCGGGCCTGCCGGGCATGCGACGCCTCGCCGCGGAACGCCGAGCGGTGGCCCGGCACCGCGCCTTCGCCCGCGCCCTGGCGCAGGCGCATCCCCTGCCGCCGGCCTGGCCCGCCTGGCTGACCGACGACACCACGGTCTGCCGGTGCGAAGAGGTCACCGCGGGAGCGGTCCGTTCCGCCCGCGCCGACGGCCCGGCAGCCGACCACCGGCAGGTCAAACAGCTGACCAGGGCGGGCATGGGCTGGTGCCAGGGCCGGATGTGCGGGCCCGCCGTGCACTGTCTCGTCTCCGCCCGCGACGAGCCGTACGCCCCCGCCGAACGGCTGATCGCGACCCCCGTCACCCTCGGCGCGCTCGCCGATTCCGGCGAGCCCCCTTCCGATCACACCTGAGGAGTTCGCATGGACCGCACGGACCGCACCCGCATGCCCTGGCACGGTGTCGTCGTCGCGACGAGCCTCCCGTTCGGCCGGGACCTCGCCGTCGACCACGGAGCCTACGGGGACAACGTCGCCTGGCTCGCCGAACAGGGCCTGCACGGCGTCGCCCCGAACGGTTCGCTGGGCGAGTACCAGACCCTGACGTACGAGGAGCGCGACCGCGTCGTCGAGACCGCCGTCGCCAACGCCCCCGAGGGATTCACCGTGATGCCCGGCGTCGGGGCGTACGGCGCGATCGAGGCGAGGCGGCACGCGCGGTTCGCCAAGGACGCCGGCTGTCAGGCCGTCATGTGCCTGCCGCCCAACGCCTACCGGGCCGACGACCGAGCCGTACTGGAGCACTACGCGATGGTGGCCTCCGCCGGTCTTCCCGTCACCGCCTACAACAACCCCATCGACACCAAGGTCGACCTGCGCCCGGACCTGCTCGCCAAGCTGCACGCCGAGGGGTTCATCGTGGGGGTGAAGGAGTTCTCCGGGGACGTCCGCAGGTGCTACGCGATCCATGAACTCGCCCCCGGTCTCGACCTCCTCATCGGCACCGACGACACCCTCCTGGAGGTCGCCGTCGCCGGTGCCAAGGGCTGGGTCGCCGGTTACCCCCAGGTCTTCCCGCGCGCCTGCCTCGACCTCTACAACGCCTCGCTGGCCGGCGATCTCGACACCGCGCTCCCGCTCTACCGACGGCTCCACCCGGTGCTGCGCTGGGACAGCAGGACCGAGTTCGTCCAGGCGATCAAGCTCGGCCAGGACATGATCGGCCGGCCCGGCGGCGTCTGCCGTCCGCCCCGCCTGCCCCTGGACCCGGAGACCGAGGCCGTCGTGCGCTCCGCCACCCGGGCCCTCGTCGACGCGGGGGTGAACTGACGTGCGCTCGACGGTCTGTTACCACGCGGTCGACTCGCACACCGAGGGCATGCCGACCAGGGTGATCACCGGCGGGGTGGGCGTCCTGCCCGGCGCGACCATGGCGGAGCGGCGGCAGCGGTTCATGGCGGAACGCGACGGGCTGCGGACCCTGCTCGTGTGCGAGCCGCGCGGGCACGCGTCCATGTCCGGCGCGATCCTCCAGCCCCCGACCCGGCCGGACGCCGACTTCGGCGTGCTGTTCATCGAGGTCTCCGGCTGCCTGCCCATGTGCGGCCACGGCACCATCGGTGTGGCGACGGTCCTGGTGGAGACGGGCATGGTCGAGGCGGTCGAACCGGAGACCCTCATCCGCCTCGACACTCCCGCCGGTCTCGTCACGGCACGGGTCGCCGTGCGGGGCGGCCGCGCGGAGTCCGTCACCCTGGAGAACGTCGCGTCGTACAGCCACGCGCTGGACCAGGTCGTCGAGGTGGCGGGGTTCGGTCCGGTCCGCTACGACATGGCGTACGGCGGCAACTTCTACGCCATCGTGCGCACCGCGGACCTCGGCATCCCCTTCGACCGGGCGGAGAAGGGGCGGCTGCTCGACGCGGGCCTGGCCGTCATGCGGGCGGTCAACGAGCAGAACCCGGTGGCCCATCCGGAGGATCCCGCGATCGGCGTCTGCCACCACGTCTACCTGGAGGCGCCCGGCTCCACCGCCGAGCACTCGCGGCACGCCATGGCGATCCACCCCGGATGGTTCGACCGCTCGCCCTGCGGGACGGGAACCAGTGCCCGGATGGCCCAACTCCACGCACGGGGACTGCTGAAGGCCGGCCAGGACTTCGTCAACGAGTCCTTCATCGGCTCCCGCTTCACCGGCCGGATCCTGGGGGAGAGCACGGTCGGCGGCCGGCCCGCGGTCCTGCCCTCCGTCACCGGTCGCGCCTGGATCACCGGGACCGCGCAGTACCTGCTCGATCCGACGGACCCGTATCCGACGGGATTCACCGTCTGACCGCACACCGCTCCGAGGGGAACAGCCGCCTGTGCAGCGGGCGTCGGGGTCAGCGAGCGCCGAGCCTGCGGGACGGGGCGACGCGTTCGGCCTCCCGCTTCCGGGCCGCCCACAGGGTCCGCACATGCGCGAGATGGTGGCGCATGTGCTCCTCGGCCCCCTCCGCGTCCCCCGCGATCATGATGTCCAGGAGCGCGGTGTGCTCCTGCGCCGAACCCACCAACGACCCCTCCTGGGACAGGTCGGTGAGTCCGTACAGCCGGGAGCGCCCCCGCAGGTCGGCCACCGTCTCGACGAGGCGCGCGTTCCCCGCGAGGGCGAGCAGGTCGAGGTGGAAGCGGCGGTCCGACTCCAGGTAGCCGATCAGGTCGCCCCGCTGCGCGGCGGCCACGATCTCCTCGGCCACCGGGCGCAACGCCTCCAACTGCTCGCGGGAGGCGGTGCGGGTCACGCGGCCGATGACGGGGATCTCGATGAGCGCGCGGATCTCGGTGTACTCGTCCAGGTCCCGCTCGGAGAGCTCGGTGACCCGGAACCCCTTGTTGCGCACCGCCTCGACCAGGCCTTCGCGGGCCAGATCCAGCATGGCCTCGCGCACGGGTGTGGCCGAGACGCCGTACTCCGCGGCCAGAGTGGGCGCCGAGTAGATCACGCCGGGCTCAAGTTCCCCCGCTATCAGCCCGGCTCGCAGGGCGTTGGCCACCTGGTCGCGCAGATGCTCCTGCACCGAGATGAGTTTGCGGGACTTCAGCTCGCCCATGCGTTCCCTCCAGCGATAGGGGACCGCACTCTACAATGTCACGTTGCGCAGCGCGTCGTCCCTGCTGGTCAGCGCAGTTGGGGGCAGGGCCGGCGCGCTTCCCCGCCCGCCCCGCCCTCCTCCCTGCCTCGCCCGCCGACAAGCGGATCCGGTCGTATGCCTTCCCGGTGCTGTGTGACCTGTGCAATGGTACATGGCACAGGGCGTGAGCATGTCAAATCGTGCCGGGTGTCTACCCCCTGACCCCGGCCGACAGCACGGCTGTACAACACCCCCCGCCCCACGCCCTGTTCATCCCATCGGTCACGCATGCGCGTGCCCCGATCCCTCATGGGAGGAAACAACGTGAGAACCACAAGCGTCCGCCGAGGCGTGGGTGCCGTTCTGCCCCTGGCTCTGGCCGGGGCGATGGGCGTCGCGCTGCTCGCGCAGCCGGCCCAGGCACAGTCGAACCCCCCTTCGGCCGCCACGGCATCGATCGCTTCGCCGCCGTCCCGCCCCGCCGGGTCGGCCCACCCCGCGCCGCAGGCGCAGCAGTCCCCCGCCCCGGACGCCGGTCACCGGCTCAAGGGCCGGCTCAAGGCGTCCCAACTCCCCCCGCTGAGCGCCGACAAGTCCCCCCTCAAGGAGGCCTACGGCCACCACGACGCCCCGAAGCGGCGATACGCGGGCGAGAACTCCCCGGCGAAGGCGGCCGCCGCGTGCGACCCGGCCGACTTCACCGGCCGTACCGGCGGCGAACTGGTGCGGCATATCAAGGAGTCCACCACCGAGTGCGTGAACACGCTGTTCGGCCTGACGGGCGACAACGCCCGACTGGCTTTCCGCGAAGCCCAGATGGCCTCGGTCGCGTACGCGCTGCGCGACAACTCCGTCTACTACCCGGGCGACGGGAGCACCGGCACCCCGCAGCTCGTGCTCTACCTCCGCGCCGGGTACTACGTGCAGTGGTACAACCCGGATGTCGTCGGACCGTACGGCAGCGCCCTGCGCACCGCCGTCCGCTCGGGCCTCGACGGATTCTTCGCGAGCCCCCGGTCGCACGACGTCACCGACGAGAACGGTGAGACGCTCTCCGAGGCGGTCGTCCTGATCGACAGCGCCCAGGAGAACGCTCGCTACCTGGACGTCGTCAAGCGGCTGCTGGCCGACTACGACTCCTCCTGGAACGCCCTCTCGCGGATGCTCGCCGCCGTCAACAACGTGTACACGGTCACCTTCCGGGGCCACCAGGTCCCGGAGTTCGTCAGCGCCGTCGAGTCGGACCCGAGCCTCATCGACTCCCTGCACCGCTTCGCCGCCGACCACCTCTCCCTGCTGGGCGGCGACCGGTCCTACCTGACCTCCAACGCGGGTCGGGAGCTGGGCCGATTCCTCCAGTACCCGAGCCTGCGGGGCAAGGCCCGGCCCCTGGCCACCGACCTGCTCGGCCGGAGCTCGATCACCGGTCCCACCGCCCCGCTCTGGGTGGGCATAGCGGAGATGGCCGACTACTACGACCGGGCGAACTGCTCGGCCTACGGCGTCTGCGACCTACAGGAACGCCTCAAGCGCGAGGTCCTGCCGGTCCGCCACACCTGTAGCCCCAGCATCCGCATCCTCGCCCAGCAGATGACGACCGCCGAGCTGAAAGCCAGCTGTACCAGCCTCATCGAGCAGGACGCCTACTTCCACCGGATCGCCCGGGACAACGGCCCGGTCGCCGACGACAACAACACCACCATCGAGGTGATCGCCTACGACTCCAGCGCCGACTACCAGACGTACGCCGGCGCGATGTACGGAATCGACACCAACAACGGCGGCATGTACCTGGAGGGCGACCCCTCCGTCGTGGGCAACCAGCCCCGCTTCATCGCCTACGAGGCCGAGTGGCTGCGGCCGGACTTCCACATCTGGAACCTCAACCACGAGTACACCCACTACCTCGACGGCCGATTCACCATGTACGGAGACTTCGCCGCGGGCATGACCACCCCCACCATCTGGTGGGTCGAAGGCTTCGCGGAGTACATCTCCTACCACTACCGAGGCGAGCCCTACACCGCGGCGATGACCGAGGCGGGCAAGGGCACCTACGCCCTGAGCACCCTGTTCGGCACCGACTACGGCCACGACACCACCCGGGTGTACCGCTGGGGCTACCTCGCCGTGCGCTACATGCTGGAGAAGCACCCCGCCGACATGGAAACGGTGCTCGGCCACTACCGCACCGGACAGTGGGCCGCCGCCCGGACCTACCTCACCAGCACCGTCGGCACCCGCTACGACAGTGACTTCCGCACCTGGCTGGCGGGCTGCGCGGCCGGTGACTGCGGTGACGGCGGCGCCGTCGTCGAGTGCACCGACCCCGACACCCGTGCCTTGGGCGAGAACTGCCGCCGCAGCAATCTTTCCGCCACCACCGGCAACTACGCCTACCACTACCTGTACATCCCGGCCGGCACCGCGCAGCTGAAGATCACCGTCAGTGGCGGCACCGGCGACGCGGACCTCTACTACAGCGGCACCGGCTGGGCCACCACCGCCTCCCACACCAGCCGTGCGACCGGTCCCGGAAACTCCCACGCCCTGACCGTCACCGACCCGCCGCCCGGCACCCACTACATCAGCCTGCACGCGGCCGCCTCGTTCGGCGGAGCCACCGTCACGACCGCCTACTGACCGGACGCTTCACATCCCTCTGCCGGGGCCCGCGCGACGTGACGCGGACCCCGGCCCCGCGGTGCGCCGGGCCTGCGGCGGCCGGGCCGGGCTCCACTGTCAGTGCCTCCCCATACAGTCGAAACATCGCTCGGGGAACGCACCGGGGGACTCGGGGAACACCGGAGAAGGGGCACAGCCATGTCCGCCAACAGGATCCAGCACAAGGTGAATCACGTCGCTCTGGTCGTGGACGCCTCCGGTTCCATGTACCAGCACCAGGGTCAGCTGATCCGTGTCGTGGACGAGTTCGTGGCGGGACTGAAGGCCGAGTCCGACAGCCTCGGCCACGAGACCCGGATCAGCCTCTACTCCTTCGACCACCGGGTGGAGAACCTGGTCTGGGACATGGATGTGAAGCACCTGCCGTCCATGCGCGGGCTGTACAAGGTCAACAACGGCGCCACGGCCCTCATCGAGGCCTCACTGAAGTCCCTGGACGACCTGGGCCACATCTGGGAGGAGTACGGCGAGCACAGCTTCCTCCAGATCGTGGTGACGGACGGCGAGGAGAACGCCTCCGGCGGCGACCGGCGGCACGACGGCGACATGACCATCCTCGGCCCGTGGCTCGACCGGATCACCGCGAAGATGAACGGGCTCCCGGGGCACTGGACTTCCGCGATTCTCGTGCCGAACTCCCTGGCCAAGCGCACCGCCCAGAACTACGGCTTCCCGGCGGGCAACATCGCGATCTGGGACGCGGACTCCCAGAAGGGCGTCGAGGACGCGATCGGCACCGTGCGCGCCGCCGCCACCAGCTTCCTGCGCGGCCGAGAACAGGGCGTGCGCGGCACGAAGAACCTGTTCGCCGTCGGCCAGGACATATCCGTGGACGACGTGCGGGCAACCCTCGAACCGGTCGCGGCCGACAAGTACCGGCTGCTGAAGGTCGACAAGGAGATGGAGATCCGCGCCTTCGTCGACTCGCACCCGGGCGTCACCTACGAGCGCGGCTCCTGCTACTACCAGCTGGGCACCCGGGTCCAGGTGCAGCCCGACAAGGAAGTCATCGTGGTCGAGAAGGACACCGACCGCGCCTACACGGGCGAGGCGGCGCGCAACCTCCTGTTCGGCTCCGGGGTCCGCGGGACCGTCTCCGTGAAGGCGGGCAACAACCCCAAGCTGGAGGTCTACGTCCAGAGCCGCTCGGTGAACAGGAAGCTCAAGGCCGATACGCGCCTGCTCATCATGCTCTGACCCCGCCGGCCGTTCAGCCCGAGGTCGCCGGCGCCGAGGTGTCCGTCGCCACCGACACCGCGAGCAGGCCCAGGGCGGTGCCCATCACATAGCGCTGGGCGCGGAGCCAGGAAGGGCGCCGGGCGAGGAAGACGGCGATGGCTCCCGCCGCCAGGACGATGCCCAGGTTGACGGTGAGGGCCACCGCGATCTGGACGGAGCCCAGCACGAAGCCCTGCAGGAGGACGTTTCCCGCCTCCAGGCTGATGAACTGCGGGATGAGGGAGAGATACATGATGGCGATCTTCGGGTTGAGCAGATTCGTCATCAGGCCCATCGTGAACAGCCTGCGCGGGGAGTCGCGTGGCAAGTCCTTGGGGGCGAAGACGGAGACGCCGCCGGGCCTGAGGGCGGACCAGGCCAGATAGGCCAGGTAGGCGGCGCCGGCCAGTTTCACGGCCACGTACAGCTCGGGCACCGCGAGGAAGACCACCGACAGGCCGAGATTCGTGGCCAGCAGATAGACCAGGAAACCCACGGCCACGCCGCCGAGGGACACCACCCCCGCGCGTCGCCCCTGGGTGATGCTCCGGGAGACGAGATAGATCATGTTCGGCCCCGGGGTGAGCACCATTCCCAGGGCGATCATTCCGACCCCCAGCACCCCGCTCAGCTCAACCATGTCCGTCCGCCGCTCTGTTCACCCGGAGCCGGACAGCCCGGCCCCTGCACACCGACCGCCTTTCTCGGTGCAATCGGAGTCTAGGTTCGCCTTTCGAGTCGGTTCAATAGAGGACATTGCACTCGGTGCAATGTTGTGCTTCGATGCCGTTCCGTCTGTTCACCAGGGGAGGGGGAAGCCCATGAAGGATTTCCGGTCCGTCGCCGACACCGTGGCGGAAGAGATCGCGACCGGTCGGCTCGGGCCGGGGGAACGCCTGCCTCCGCAGCGGGAGTTCGCCCGGCTCCACGCGATCGCCGACTCCACCGCCTCCCGCGTCTACCAGGAGCTGGCCCGCCGGGGCCTCACCGTCGGCCACGTCGGCCGCGGCACGTTCGTCACGGCCGCGCCCGGAGCTCCCGCCCCCGCACCGGCCCTCTCCGAGCCCGCCGCCGGCCGGGTCGACCTGGAGCTCAACCACCCCGTCGTCCCCGAACAGGCCGGGCTGCTCGCCGCCGGCCTGGAGAAGCTGGTGCGCTCCGACGACCTGGAGTCGGTGCTCCGCCCGGTGGGGCCCGCCGGCACTCCCGCCGCCCGCGAGGCAGCCGCCGATCTCCTCGTACGGGGCGGCGGGCGGCCCGATCCGGAACGCGTCCTGTTCGCCGGGAACGGCCGGCAGGCCATCTCCGCCGCCGTCGCCGCACTGACCCGGCCGGGCGCCCGGCTCGGCGTCGAGGAGTTCACCTATCCGGTACTGAAGGCCATCGCCGCCCGGCTCGGCGTCACCCTGGTGCCCCTGGCCACGGACGAGGACGGGCTGATCCCGGAGGCGGTGGAGGAAGCGCACCGCGCCGAACCGCTGCACGCCGTCTACGTACAACCGGTCCTCCACAACCCGCTGTCCCTCACCATGCCCGCGCGGCGGCTCGACCGCCTGGCCGACGTGCTGCTGACATCAGGGATCCACGCGATCGAGGACGCCGTCTGGGCCTTCCTCCGGAATGACCTGCCGTCCCTCGCCTCGCGGGCCCCCGAGCACACCGTCCTCGTCGACAGCCTCTCCAAACGGCTCTCCCCGGGACTCTCCCTGGGGTTCGCCGTCGCCCCCGCCGCGCTCGGGGGGCGGGTCGCGGCGGCCGTGCGTTCCGGAGGGTGGACGCCCATGCGCTTTCCCCTGGAGGCGATGGTCCGGTGGCAGCAGGACGGTGTCGTCGCCACCCTCGTACGGGCCAAACAGCGGGAGGCCGAGGTGCGGCAGGAGATCGCGCACCGGCACCTCGGCGAGTTCCGCACCCGCAGCGACCCGTCCTCGTACCACCTCTGGTGGGAGCTGCCCGCCCCCTGGCGCTCCGACACCTTCGTCGCGGCCGCCGCGCGGCACTCCATCGCGGTGACCCCGGCCGCGGCGTTCTCCGTCGGCCGCCACCGGGGCCCGCACGCGATCCGCATCGGCCTGGCGTCACCCACCCGGGAGGTGCTCTCCCGGACTCTCTCCACCCTCGCCGACCTCGCCCGGTCCGCTCCGGACGACTTCGCCGGGGACTGAGAGACCCTCCTCAGGGCGCCCGGTCGCCGCGCTCCGCGACCTCGTCGAGGAGCCCGTCGAGGTCCTTCAGCCGGTCCAGGCCCTTGACCGCCCTGGCCATCCGGTGGTTGGCGCTCAGGGCGGTCCGGTGGCGGTGCAGGAAGGCCCAGTAGCCCGCCGTGTACGGGCAGGCGTGCTCGCCGGTGCGGTCGGTCGGGCGGTAGGAGCACGGCCCGCAGAGGTCGCTCATCTTCTTGATGTAGGCGCCACCGGAGGTGTACGGCTTGGTCGTCATCCGGCCGCCGTCGGCGTACTGCGACATGCCGACGACATTGGGCAGCATCACCCAGTCGTAGCCGTCCACGAAGCACCGGTGGAACCAGTCGGTCACGGCGGCCGGGTCCCAGCCGTCCTGGAGCGCCCGGCTGCCCAGCACCATCAGCCGCGGGATGTGATGGGTCCAGCCGGTGTCGCGGACCTGAGCCAGCACGGTGGACAGGCAGTTCGCGGTGACGGCGTCGGCGTCCAGGTCGAGGAACCAGTCGGGCAGCGGCGCGCTATGGCGCAGGGCGTTGCGCTCCCGGTACTCCTCACCGAAGTGCCAGTACAGCTGCCACACGTACTCCCGCCAGCCGGCGATCTGCCGCACGAAGCCCTCGACGCTGTTGAGCGGCGCCTCGCCCGCGCGCCATGCCTTCTCGGCCCGGTCGACGCACTCGGCGGGGTCCAGGAGCCCCAGGTTGAGGGGGACGGACAGCAGGCTGTGGCTCATCACGGGGTCGGCCGCGAGCATCGCGTCCTCGTACCGGCCGAAGTCGCCGAGGCGGTGGGAGACGAAGCGCCGGAGTGCTGCCAGTGCCTCCCGCCGGGTGACGGGGAAGCGGCGGGGGCCGTCGCGCCCGACGAAGGCGACCTCGCCGTCACGCTCCCAGCGGTCGAGATCGCGGCGCACCTCGTCGTCGATCTCGTCCTCGTGCGGACGGTAGGGCGCGGGGGCGTCCAGGGTCGGGCGACCCCGGGGCGGCGGCTCGCGGTTGTCGTGGTCGAGGTTCCACGTTCCGCCGGCCGGCTCGTCGCCGTCCATGAGCAGCTCGTGCCGGCGGCGGATCCACCGGTAGAAGCCCTCCACCCGCAGGTGGTCGCCCCCGTGCTCCTTCGCCCACGCGCCGAATTCCTCCCGTGGCACCAGGAAGCCCCGGGCCGGCAGGACGTCGATCCCGTCCCGCGCGGTCACGAAGTCCAGCGCGGCACGGGAGGTCGGGTGGCAGACCGTCAGAGGGTCGCCCCCGCCGCCGAAACCCGCCTCCGCCAGTCCCTCCGCGTAGGTCCCGGCCTGTACGTAGCTGACCCGGTCGCCCAGTTCGGCCGCCCGGTGCCGCATCGCGGAGAGGACCAGGTGGGCCTTGGCCCGGTGGAAGCGGCGCCGGCGCAGCACGGACCGGGCCTCGATCATCAGGAGAGGAGCGTGGGCGTCCGGGCCGCCGTGGTGGGGGTCCAGGAAGTGGGGGCCGAGCTGGTCCCCGAAGAGCCAGTGGGTGCGTGGTGCCATGAGGTGCGTCAGTCCTGCCGTCGGAGGTCCCGCCTCCGCCACGCTAGGGAGGGCGGGGGCGGCTCCCGCGACGCCACGCCGCGCGGTGCGCGTACGGTCGTCGCCTACCGGGCCGCACGACGAGGCCGGCGAGGCGCGCTCAGCCCGTCGCCGCGGTCATCTGTCGCAGCCCCGTGTACTGGAGCGCGGTGTAGACCGCCACGATCAGCGCGCCGATCAGCAGGAACACCACCCCGAACCCGTTGAGCGGCACGAACCCGGCGAAGGCCGTCACCACACACCCGACCGCGCACAGGGCGTTCACCGCGACGACGGTTCTGGCCAGGGCCGTCGGGATCACCGGATAGCCCGCGATCAGAGCGAGACAGCCCGCTCCACCGAGCTGGAAGATCCCGAACGCGACGGCGAAGGCCACCGGCATCCCGGTCGCGGAGCCGAGCGGCGCGGCGGCCGCGACCAGCACGAGGCCCATCACGCCGGTACTCACGCTGTCGACGCGCAGCACCAGACGGAGAAACCGGGCGGCGTCGGGTGCGGGGGCCACCGCTGCGGACGGGGCGAGGGTGTACGTCATGCGGGATCTCCTTCGGTCGGCGGATCGGTGACACCGTGCCACGCGGAGGGTCCGGGACTCCATGACCTCCCAGGTCAAGAACGCCTCGGCGGGGATTCACGGATACGGTGGGATCATGGAGACCCAAGACCCGCCTCGCGTAGGCCTGTTGCTCCGTGAGTGGCGCCGTCGCCGCAAGCTCAGCCAGCTCGACCTGGCCCTGCGGGCGGACTCATCGACCCGGCACCTCTCCTGTGTGGAGACGGGCCGCGCCCGGCCGAGCCGGGAGATGGTCCTCCGGCTCGCCGAGCACCTCGACATCCCGCTGCGGGACCGCAACGGCCTGCTGCTGGCGGCCGGTTACGCCCCCGCCTACCGGGAGTCGCCGCTCGACAGCGACCGGATGGCCATGGTCCGCTCGGCTGTCAGGGCGATGCTGGCCGGCCACGAGCCGTACCCGGCCGCCGCGATCGACCGGATCTGGAACATCGTCGACCGCAACGATGCGATGTCCCTCCTGCTCGGCACCGTGCCGCCACACCTGACCGAGTCGGGCGGCAACGTGATGCGGCTGATCCTCCACCCGGAGGGGCTCGCCTCCCAGTGCCTGAACTTCGCCCAGGTCCGTGCCCACGCGCTCGGCCGGCTGCGGCACCAGGTCGACACCACCGGCCACGACGACCTGCGGGAGCTCTACGAGGAGGTCTCCGCCTACCCGGCCCCGCCGGGCCTGGATGCCGACCCCGGACCGGTGGACCCGACCGGCATAGTCGTCCCGCTGCGCATCCGTACGCCGCTCGGCGACATGGCGTTCTTCAGCACGATCGCCACCTTCGGCGCCCCCGCCGACGTGACCCTCTCGGAACTCGCGGTGGAGTCGTTCTTCCCGATGGACGAGCAGACGGACACCCTGCTGCGCACTCTGGCGGCGCTGGGCGGCGAGGGCGTCTGACGTCGCGGACGGCGGAGCCCGTACCGACAACCTCCGCTGCCGGTACGGGCTCCGTACGGGCGCTGAACCCCGATCGCCCCCACGCGACCTCCGGGCCCCGCCCGGGCGGGAGGCGCGGAGTGCCGGTGTCGAACCGCCGGCCCCGAGCAGCTCTGTACCCGTCGTCATCGGCGAAGACCGACACCACACCGCCCGGCCGACTCGCTCCAGGGAGCACCGACGTTCATCGTCGGCGGTGCAGCAGCCCCACTGTGGCGACGAGCAGCCCGGCCAGCGTGGCGATGCTCAGGGCCATCGTGAGCGGCTCCTTGAGTGCCGGGTAGGCGTGGACGAGAAACGCGCCGAACGCGCACGCCATCAGGACGACCACCGCTCCGATCACGATCACCGGCAGCACCCATTCCGCCCGGTCGGCAGTGGCCGGCGGGCCGGGCACCGGAGCGGAGGCACCGTGGGGCTGGGGCTGGGGCTGGGGCTGGGGCTGGGGCTGCGGGTTCGGAGTGGTGGTCATAGTGTCCCCCTGGGGCAGATGGGCGGGCGCAGCCGTCGACGGACGGCCGGATCGATGAAGTGGTCCGACACGGTGTTGAGCTGGGCGGAGCCGAACGCGCTCCCGGGTCCGCGGGTCATCCGAGGGTGGGGGCGGTGGTCTTCTTCGGTGCCCTGCGCGGCCGGGTGATGAGGGCGCGCTGGTACTGCTGGGCGATGGTGAAGCCCAGGGGGGCGAGGGGGGCCTTCTTCCGGAAGGCCCGGGCCTGGACGTACTCGAGCTCGACGAGTTGCTTCAGACCGCGCTCGTGAGTGTCGGGGGACCAGCCGTACCACTCGGGCGCCCATTCCGCGGGGAAGGTCGCCCAGTGCTTCTCGCGGGCGACCACGAGGAACAGGGCCAGGCCGGGCAGGCTCAGCAACTCGTCGCGGCCCTGCGTCCAGAACGTGGTGGGGATCTGAAGGAACCGGTTCTCCTCGGTGTCGCCCTTGGGCCGGTCGTAGGCCTTCCCGGTGCCGTCCTCGCGCAGCAGCGTCACCTTGATCATGGTTCCGACGCGGCTGCACTCGATCAGGTTGCGCTCCTTCAGCCGGCGCAGCGCCCGCCAGGCGCCGGTTCGCGCGGACTGCGGGCTCGCGGTCTCGTGGATGTCCATCAGCCGCGCCCACACGGCGCTGTCGTGGGTGGTCGACCAGCCGTTGTCCCCGTTGCTGCACGCGGCCACGATCATCAGGTAGGCCCTGAGTCCCCGCAGGTCCCTGCCCGTCACGAAGCCGCTCAGGGGCCCCGGGCGGCTCTTCGCCCCCCTGTTCGCCTGGACGAAGGTCTTGCGCAGCGGCACGTTGGCCCGGATCGCGCGGGTCAGGATCGCCGCTCGGGTGTCCCGTCCGGACGCCTGGTTCCTCTGCATGCCCTGCTCGGCATCGGCGGTCGTCTTCATGCCCTGAACCGTAGTCATGTGGGCGTTCAACACCCAAACGATTCAGCGCCGTTGGAGCCGCCGGGTCAGCTGATGATCATGGATGTGCCAGCGGGTCTTGTCAGAGCCAGGTGAGATAGCCATGTGCGAGGTCAATCTGGGAGTTCCAGGTGAGAGTTCAAGTGGGATGACCAACTACACCTGCGGCTCATGACGTGCGAGCGTCGGACTCCGCATGCCCGGCCCCGGCTGCCCGGCGCGACAGCGAACCCGGCCGACCACCTCGCCTTCCTCGCCGCCGCGCCCGATATGCCTACTTCCGCTCCGTCGTGCTGGAGATCGCCCGTACGGGCCGCTGAGCCGCTCTCCACCCCGGGTGGCGGGGCCCGAACGAGGTGCGGGCGGCGACGTCCTCGAGGAAGCGGGGTGCGGCTCGAACCCTCATCGCAGCCCGCACAGGAGCGCGGCGGCGCATCGCACGGACGCCGCGGGGCCGCCGTCGGGCGAGGGGCCCAACGTGGCTATCCTGCTCCGGAGTTGTGGGTAAGCGGTTTCGTGCGGGGTTTCGGCCAGGCGGGAGCAACAGGTGCGATGGGTCAGGGCGATCGTCCCGGTATTCACTCTGGTCGCGGTGACGGCGGGATGTTCCTCGTCGGACGGCAGGAGCGAACAGCGGCTGACCGAGCAGCGCGAGCGCTACTGCACGGAGTTGGGGGCATGGCAGAAGACGCGGGACGCCGTGGACGAGGAGACGGTCGATCCGGAGGGGTTCGATGAGGTCGGGGCCGTCGTCGATGATGCCGTCCGCGCGATGGAGCCACTCCGGGACGAAGCGGTCGGGGGAGGGCGAACCCTGGGGGAGGCGACTGTGGCGGCGATGAAGGGCGGTGACGGGGAGGCGCAGGGGCTCGTCGTGCAGTACTGCCAGGACGCCGGCTTCGAGGCGCAGGCGGGCTGACCGCTGACGACCCGGAGTCCGAGATTCTCCTTTCCGGTCGCCACACCCCCCCAGTTGCCTTCAGTGCTTCGTGCGGCGAAGGCGTGTTCCGTGCGAACCGCACGCGTCGAGAAGCAAGGGAGGGCCTCACCCCGCCCCGAAGGCTCGATCAGTGGCATGACCTGCATCGGCGCCGGCAGTGACGGCCTTTCTGCGGCTTGTTCCCGTGCGCCGAGGGGCTTGTTCGGGGCCTGACGCGCGACGTCGAGCCCTGTCGGAGGGTGCCGGGCCGCACTGCGTTCTCTTCGGCGGCGAGATCGCTGTCCATCAGCCGGGAGCTTATGGCCGCGGGATCCCCGGACTCCGGATTCCCGCGGGGCAGACCGGGGGCGTCCCGTCCGCCACGCGGCCACTTTGTCCCTTCCTCAAGATCGCCTCCTGGTTGACTTGATACCCCTGGGGGGTATCCTCGAAGTGAGTGGTCGCGACCCGGCGACCTCGACGAGGGAGTGGGTCATGCATACCGGTCTCAAGATCTCGGCCTTCGCCGCGGGGCTCACGGCGGCCTTCGGCTCGGCGTACGCGGTGGGCGGCGCCATGGCTCCCGCCGTCTCGGCGGAGGGGTCGTCCCAGCAGGAAGGGCACGGCGCGAAGGAGCATCCCGCGGGGGAGAAGGAGGGGAAAGAGAAGGGGGGCGGGGAGGCCTCGGGGCTTCCCGGCGGCCTTCAGGTCTCCCAGGGAGGCTTTTTCCTCGACCTCGACACCCCGCGCGTCGAGGCGGGCGAGACCGCCGAGCTGCGCTTCGCCGTCGTGGACGAGGACACCTCCCGCAACGTGACCGCGTTCCGCCGCGAGCACGGCAAGGAGCTGCACCTGATCGTGGCGTCGAGCGACCTCACCACCTACCGGCACCTGCACCCCGAGCGGGCCGCCGACGGCACCTGGTCCACCCCCGTCGAGCTTCCCGAGGCCGGGGGCTACCGGGTCTTCGCCGACTTCACCCCGGACGTGAAGAACGCCGAGGGCGTCACCCTGGGCGCGGACCTCGCCGTCTCGGGCGACGCGCGCCCCGGGGCGCTGCCGGATGCCGAGCGGACGGTGACCGCCGACGGGTACGAGGTGACGCTCGACGGGGCGCTGCGCCCAGGGGCGGGCAGCGAGCTCAAGCTGGAAGTCGAGAAGGACGGAGAGCCGGTCACCGACCTGCAGCCCTATCTCGGTGCCTACGGCCACCTCGTCGCGCTGCGCGCCGGGGATCTGGCGTACCTCCACGTCCACCCGAACGGCGAGCCGGGCGACGGGCGGACGGAGCCCGGGCCGGAGGTCTCCTTCACCGCGACGGCCCCGAGCAAGGGGGCCTACCGCCTCTTCCTCGACTTCCGGCACGAGGGGAAGGTCCGGACGGCCGCCTTCACCGTGTACGCGGGCGGGGCGAAGCCCGGGGAGTCCGTGCCCGAGGGCGAGGAGTTCGCCGATCACGGGCACTGACCGGCGCCCGCCCCGCTCCACCGGGTAACCGGCGTCGACGCGCCGCGCGCCCGAGCGGGCCTCAGTTCACGTCGAGGATCTTGCCCACCAGCCGGGTCAGGGTCCGCCGCTCGGCGGCCGTCAGAGCGCCGAAGGCCCGGTCCAGCAGGCGCGGCACCCCGCCTTCCGCCTCCGCCAGTGCCGGCCCCGCCTCCGGGGTCGGCGTCACCGCATAGGCCCGGCGGTCCCGGGGGTGGCGCTCGCGCCGTACGAGACCGGAGTCCTCCAGTCCGTCGATGCAGCCGACCATCACGCTCCGGTCGATGCGCAGCTGCTCGCTCAACTCCTGCTGGGAACACGGGCCCACGTCGTCGAGCATCTTCAGCACGAGGTGCTGCGCCACGGTCATACGGTGCCCGGACAGCTCCTCGTCGATCGTGCGGGCCACCAGCGTCGTCGCCCGGCACATCGCGATGTCGGGGCGCTCCTGCGCCAGCCGGGAGAAGTACCGGTCGCGGTCGCCGGCCTCCGGCTCGCGGCTGGGCGAGGTGAGACGGGAAGGCGGTGTGGCGGTCATGACTGCTCCTCCTGCGACCCGGGACGGCGAGCTATCCGGTGTGTCGAGATTGTCCGTCGCCAGAACGTTTTCTCGCCTCCAGCCTAGGGCCTGTGGCCGTCGCCTA
Source organism: Streptomyces sp. man185 (assembly GCA_002551355.1). GTDB lineage: Bacteria > Actinomycetota > Actinomycetes > Streptomycetales > Streptomycetaceae > Streptomyces. The sequence continues at coordinate 111,357 of NTHE01000002.1, forward strand.
CTTACCACCCAAGATTGTTTACTCGCAGATGATTTTGTTGCGACGTTTATCGCGCGGTCGGCAGGTGGGCTGTCGTCCACGGCGGGGCGACGGCTCCGGCCCCGTCGCACTGGAGTGTGGGGCGCATGACCACCGGCACCGGCACCGGCACCGAACGCGCCCCGGGCGCGGCGGAGGAGCCGCTCGTCCCCGGCGGCCCGCGGCTGCCCTTCGACGGGATCGCCGGCTGGGACCGGGCGGTGGTGCGAGGGCGTCGGGCCGATCAGGTGGGTGGAGCCGTTCACGACATACGGGAGTTCAGCGGCGAACGGCCTGGCGCGGGCGGCCTCCATAACGATCAGCGCACGGGTTCGCGTGTCCCGCCTGTACGTCCCCAAGGCCCCCGCCAACCGCTTCGGCCACCGGGAGAGTGTGACCGTCCTCGGTCGTCACCGCGTCGGGAAGAGTCGGACGCGGGGCCCGGTCCGCCGTCGGCCCACGGGCCATGGGTACCCCGGAAGCGGACTCCTCCTGAAGGGGTGGTGCCGTCATGCCGTCAGTACACAACGACCATGCTCCGGGGGGCAGTACAGACATCTCACTCCGTCCCCGTGGTGATGCGCCGAAGTGCCGCACGAGGCTCGACGGTATGAATTATTCATCTGTTGGTCAATCATCTCAAACAAGATTGAATGTTTTACGATGGTGGTGAGGCACCGCTTCTCGCCCCCTCCCGGACCGGCGCTCCGGCCGGAGCGGCGGTCCCGGAGTGCGGCGCCTGGGCCCAGTAGTGCGGGAGGGGGCGTGTTTGAGCCGCTGACACCTCTGGCTTAGGCTTGCCTAACCTTCACTCGCTCGGCCAACCTGAGGACCCTCCATGCTCGGCTTCACCCGCGTGCGCCGCCACACTCTCGCCGCCACGGCCACCACCGTCGCCCTCGCCGTCGCCCTGGTCGGCTGCTCCTCGGACAGTGACGGCGACGAGAAGGACGGGTCGAAGGACTCGGCGAAGAGCGGCGGCGCCTTCCCCGTCTCGATCAAGAGCTCGCTCGGCACCGCGAAGATCGAGGAGAAGCCCGAGCGCATCGTCACCCTCGGCCAGGGCTCCGCCGAGACCGCGATAGCCCTCGGGCAGACCCCGGTCGGCATCGAGAGCTACCCCTGGGGCAGCGACAAGTCCGGCTACCTCCCGTGGATCAACGAAGCCGTCAAGAAGTCCGGCGACGAGCTGCCCAAGCAGTTCACGGGCGGTGAGGAGATCGACTTCGAGGCGATCACCGAGCTGGAGCCGGACGTCATCCTCGCCCCCTGGTCGGGCATCACGCAGAAGCAGTACGACGTCCTCAAGGACATCGCCCCCACGGTCGCCTACCCGGACCAGGCGTGGAGCACCGACTGGGACCAGCAGATCGACATCATCGGCAAGGCGCTGGGCCGGACCGAGGACACGAACGGCCTCAAGACGAAGATCGAGAAGCAGCTCGCCGACGCCGCGGCCACCCGGCCGAACTACAAGGACGTCACCTTCTCCTACATCTACAACTCCGGCCCCGGCACCCTCGGCGTCTTCAAGCCCGAGGAGCAGCGCGTCAAGATGGTCTCCTCGCTCGGCCTGACGGTCGACCCGGTCGTCAACGGCTTCAAGGAGACCCCCGGCACCGACTCGGCCCTCATCGGCCTGGAGAACGCCGAGAAGCTCAAGGACAGCGACCTCGTCTTCACGTTCTACACGGACGAGAAGAACCGCAAGGAGATCGAGGGCCAGAAGCTGTACGGCGCGATCCCCGCGATCAAGAAGGGCGCCGTCGTCGCGAGCGACGACAACTCCTTCGTCACCGCCTCCTCGATCATCAACCCGCTGACCGTGCCCTGGACGATCGAGCGCTACCTGCCGCTCATCGACAAGGCCGTCAAGACCGCCGGCAAGTAACCCCCGGCCGGGTATCCGAAGGACCAGGGCCACCAGGCACACTCCACTCTCATGGCAACCACCACGGTCGCACCGCCGAGCGGCGCCGGTACCTCCCGTACCGGCGCCGCTCGGACGGCTTTCCTCCTGCTCCTCGGCCTGGCCGCGCTGGCCGTCGCGCTCTGTGCGAGCGTCATGTTCGGCAGCCGCAGCACCTCGTTCGGTGATGTCGTCGACGTCCTGCGGGGCAGCGCCGACCCCAACATCACCGTCATCATCGAGAGCCGCTATCCCCGGACGGTCCTCGGCGTCCTCGCCGGACTCTGCCTCGCGGTCGCGGGCACCCTCATGCAGGGCGTCTCGCGCAACCCGCTGGCGGAGCCGGGGCTCCTCGGCATCAATGCCGGCGCCTCCGCGAGCATCGTCGCCGCGACCGCCTGGCTCGGGGCCTCCGGCGCCACCGACACCATGTGGTGGGCGCTGCCCGGAGCGCTGGTCGCCGGCGTCCTCGTCCATGTCATCGGCTCCGCCGGTACGGGGACGAGCGTGGTGCGCCTGGTGCTCGCCGGCGCGGTGCTCACCGCCGTACTGATGGCGTTCATCCAGGCGGTGACCCTGAGCAAACCGCAGGTCTTCGACCGCTACCGCTACTGGGTCGTCGGAGCGCTCGGCGGCCGGGACTTCGACGTCCTCTGGTCCGTCCTGCCCTTCGCCGCCGCCGGTTTCCTGCTCGCCCTCGCCCTCGGGCCCGGCCTCAACGCCCTGGCCCTCGGCGACGCCACCGCCGTCGCCATCGGCTCGCACCCCGGGCGCACCCGGGGCGGCGGACTGCTCGCCGCCACCCTGCTCAGTGCCGCCGCGACGGCCGCCGTCGGCCCGATCGCCTTCGTCGGCCTCGCCGTCCCGCACGTCGTACGGGCCCTGGTCGGTGTCGACTTCCGCGCCCAGATCCTCTTCTCCGCCCTGCTCGGCCCCACCCTCCTGCTCCTCGCGGACGTGGTGGGCCGGGTCGTCATGCGCCCCACCGAACTCATGGTCGGCGTCGTCACCGCCTTCATCGGCGCACCTGCGCTGCTCATCGCCGTACGCAGGATGAGGGGCACCTCATGACCGTCACCGACCGCATCGCGCCCGCCGCCAAGGCTCCCCGGGGCTACCTGACCATCGGCCGCACCGTGGCGATACCCATGCGCCGCGCCTCCGTGTTCGTCGGCGTCGGGCTCTTCGTCCTCCTCCTCGCGGCCGCCGTCGCGACGCTGGCCTGGGGACGCCTCGGCATCGACCTCGCCGACCTGCCCGCCGCGCTCGTCGGGGACGCCGAGGGCAAGGACCGGTTCGTCTTCAACCGGCTGCGCGGCCCGCGCGTCACCGTCGCCATCGGGGTCGGCGCGGCGCTCGGCCTGTCCGGCGCGCTGTTCCAGTCCGTCACCCGCAACCCGCTCGGCAGCCCGGACGTCATCGGCCTCTCCGCCGGGGCGGGCGCGGGAGCCGCGATCTGCGCGCTGATGTTCCCCGACACGGTTCCCGTCCCCGTCGGCGCGCTCATCGGCGCCATCCTCGCGATGGCCCTCGTGTACGTCTCCACCGGCACCGGCTTCCGCAACCCCGCCCGGCTCGTCATCGCCGGCATCGGGGTCGCCGCGATGGGCGCGGCCGTCACCCAGTACGTCGTCTACGCCCTGGAACGTGACAAGGCCTCCGTCCTCACCGCCTACGTCAACGGCAGCCTGACCGCCCGGTCCTGGACCGACGCCACCACCGTGTGGCTGATCCTGCTCGCCACCGCCCCGCTGACCGCCCTGATCTCCCGGCGGCTCGACATCGGCGAGATGGGCGACGACATCGCCGAAGGACTCGGATCGGAGCCGAAGAAGGCCAAGACGCTCGCCGTGGTCCTGGCCATCGCCCTCTCCGCCGCAGCCGTCAGCGTCTCCGGACCGATCGCCTTCATCGCCCTGACCGCACCCCAGATCGCCAGGCGCCTCACCCGCGGCTCCGGTCCGCACCTGCTGCTCTCCGCCCTGACCGGCGGTCTGCTGCTGGTGCTCGCGGACCTCTGCTCCCAGCAGCTGGCGCTCTTCGACGACCTGCCGGTCGGGATCTACACCATGGCGATCGGCGGCGCGTACCTCGGCTATCTGCTGGTACGGGAGTGGCGCAAAGGCGTGCTCTGAGGCCCGGTCAGCCCCCGTCGGGGAGAGCCGGCCGGGCTCCGTCGCCCCGCAGCTCCGCGAACAGCTTGCGCACGCTTTTCTCGCCCGGGACATGGTCCGGCGCGCGCTGTTCCGTCAGCCGCGCCGAGGGTCGAGGGGGAGCCGGAAAGGACCTTAGGTGAGCCTCCTTGATCTGGCGGCGCCGGGCAGGGCTTCGACCGTTCCGTGGAAGGGAGTTCACCTGCGGGGCGGGGGCCGGGAGCGGCGCCGGAGCGGTGACGACTGGTCACGTACAGGTTCGTCGACCATACTGCCCGCCGTGGAGCAGAGCATAGATTCCAACAAGAAGCCCGAGTTCGCCGCAGGCACCGACCCGGCGTTCATCCCCCTGCCCGGACTGGCGGCGCCCGCCGGTACCCGGAAGCCCGAACCGGAAGCGGAAGCGGAGGCCGGTCCGGAGGTGGAGGAGATCCGCGACGACGCGCTCGAACCAGGGGCCGAGGACGGCGACGCCGGTCAGGAAACGGAAGCGGCAAAGGACGCCGCGGCGGTCGACGACGATGCGGATGCGGAGACCGAGAAGGGCCCCGTCTTCGAGGTCGGCGACCGGCGCGGTTCGATCCGGGTGGCCCGGGAAGGCGTCCGGTTCCGGCTGGACGACCAGGAGGCCGAGTTCGGGTGGGACGAGATCGGTGCGGTGGAGACCACCCCGGCCCGCTTCGGCCGCAGGTTCACGGTGACCGTCCACCTGTCGACCCGCCGCTGGTTCAACGCCGAGGTCGAGGCGGAGAGCCGCAGCCAGCTGAAGGGCTGGCCGGCCGAGCTCGACAAGGTCCTGGACGCCTACTTCGAGGAGTCCTGAGCGGTCCTGCGCAAGGCACCCCCCCCCGGGGGGGGGTGTCCCGTCGGTCGGGCCGGCGGCTGGTTCCGGCGGGCGGCGCGGCGCTGAACGGTGCGTGCCGGGTCGCGCCCGTCCGGCTGTGCCGTGCCGCGCGGACCCGTGCCGTCAGGGCTTCTCGCGCCTGCGGCCCCGGACACGCATCGTGACGTAGCCGACCAGGGCGACAACGGCCAGCGCCAGCACGACTCTGGACACGACGCCGACGTACGCCCCGACGACGTCCCACTGGTCGCCGAGCCAGTATCCGGCCATCACCAGCACGGTGTTCCACGCCAGGCTGCCCGCCGTCGTGAGCGCGACGAACACCTGCAGCGGCATGCGCTCCACACCCGCGGGCACCGAGATCAGGCTCCGGAACACCGGCACCATCCGGCCCAGCAGAACCGCCTTGGTGCCGTGCCGGGCGAACCACGCCTCCGTCCGTACCAGGTCGGAGGCCTTGACCAGCGGCAGCTTCGCCCACCAGGCGTGCATCCGCTCCCGGCCGAACACGGCCCCGATCCCGTACAGGACGACCGCCCCCACGACCGACCCGAGCGTCGTCCAGAACAGCGCCGAGGCGATGCTGAGCACGCCCTGCGATGCGGCGAACCCGGTCAGCGGCAGGATGACCTCGCTCGGCAGCGGCGGGAACACGTTCTCCAGCGCGATGGCCGCACCCGCGCCTGGCCCGCCGAACGTCTCGACCAGCCCGGCGGCCCAGCCGGCGATGCCTCCTTGCGGCTCGGAGGCTGCCGACAGTCGCTGGGCTGCCGACAGGGTCAGGTGCATGCCTCCATCGTCGCTCAGACCTTGTCCCGGGCCCCGTCGAGAACCACCGAGCGGCTCAGATGACGCGGCAGATCCGGGTCGATCCCCTGTGCGGCCGCACGGGCGAGGGCGAGGCGCTGTACGCGGACGAGATCGGCCAGCGGGTCGAGGGAGTCGTTCACCCACTGGGCGCCCGTCGCGCGCACCTGCTCCGGCAGCCCCTCGGGCGCCTCGCCGAACATCCAGCTCGTGGTGCCCGTGGTGGAGATGCTGATGGGGCCGTGGCGGTACTCCATCGCGGGATAGGACTCCGTCCAGGACAGCGACGCCTCCTTCATCTTCAGCGCCGCCTCGTGGGCCAGACCGACCGTCCACCCCCGGCCGAGGAAGGAGAACTGGGTGCTCCGCAGCAGCTCGTCGGCCAGCGGCTCGGCGAGCGCGGTCTCCGCGTCCGCGACCGCCGTCTCGGAGTGCAGCCCGAGGTGGGCCCGAAGGAGAGTGAGGGCGGTCGTGGCGAAACGCGTCTGGACGACGGACCGTTCGTCGGCGAAGTCCAGGACGACGAGATCGTCGGCCGCCGCCCTGACCGGAGTCCGCGGATCCGCCGTGACGGCCACCGTGCGCGTGGTGCCGCGCAGCCGGGCCAGCAGCTCCAGCACCTCGGTCGTGGTCCCCGAGCGGGTCAGCGCGACGACCCGGTCGTAGCCGCGCCCGAAGGGGAACTCGGAGGCGGCGAAGGCGTCCGACTCGCCCTGGCCGGAGCCCTCGCGGAGCCCGGCGTAGGCCTGCGCCATGTAGAAGGAGGTGCCGCAGCCCACGACCGCGATCCGCTCGCCCGGGGCGGGCAGGACGGCGGCCTCGGGGCCACCGGCCAGGGCGGCGGCGCGCCGCCAGCATGCGGGCTGACTGGCTGTCTCGGTCTCGGCATACGACACGTCTGCACTCCACGGGAACGAGGTGGACCACGGGAACGGGGCTGAGCGGGGCTGATGAGCCCGCATGTAGAATTCTGCACGTTACATGCAGTTATCGAGCAAAAACAAGCAAGGTGCAGGTGGGTGGCGGGCGGTCGGGGGCCCTTGTGCGACGCTTGCGGCGGTCCGGACACCGGCGACCGCGTTCCCGCGAAACGCGGTGCCCGCGCCGGACGGTGAGGAGACGCTCTTGTCCAGGGACGCCCGTTGGGACGCGCTGCTGGAACTGGTCGGCAAGCACGGCAGGGTGGACGTCGAGGAGGCGGCGGCGACGCTCGACGTCTCGGCTGCCACCATCCGCCGCGACCTGGACCAACTGGCCGAACAGCACCTGCTCACCCGCACCCGGGGCGGCGCGGTCGCGCACGGCGTCTCCTACGAACTGGCGCTCCGCTACAAGACGGGCCGTCACGCGCCGGAGAAGCAGGCCATCGGGCGCGCGGTGTCGGGCCTCGTCGCCGTCGGCGAGGTGGTCGGCCTGACCGGCGGGACGACCGTGACCGAAGTGGCCAGGGCGCTCGCGGTACGGCCGGACATCGTGGGGGAGACGACGGTGGCGGGCGGGCAGCCGACGCTGACGGTGGTGACCAACGCCCTCAACATCGCGAGCGAGCTGGCGATCCGCCCGCAGATCAAGATGGTCGTGACGGGCGGGGTCGCGAGGCCCCAGTCGTACGAACTGACGGGCCCGCTCGCCGTCGGCGTGATGAACGAGATCACGCTCGACGTCGCCGTCCTCGGAGTGAACGCCATCGACATCGAGCGCGGCGCGTACGTCCATCACGAGGGCGAGGCCAGCGTCAACCGGCTGCTCGCGGAACGGGCCCAGCGGGTGGTGGTCGCGGCTGACTCCTCGAAGATCGGCAAGCGGGCCTTCGCGCGGGTCTGCGACCTGGGCCTCGTCGACGTCCTGGTCACCGACTCCAACATCGCGGCGGAGGCGAGGGACCGGTTCGGTGAGGCGGGGGTCCAGGTCGTCACGGTCTGACGGTCCGGCGGGGCGGCCGGGCGATGGGGCGTGTCCGTCATGAACCGATGTCTGTCGGGTACCGGATGCGACACGGACGGAGACTTCGCCGTGTCGTTGGTACGCCGAACGGGTGAGGGGCGAGAGGATTGCCCGATGAACAGTGAGTGCAGCCGGTGCCCATCCGACCGGCTCGACGACGGGGTGGCCCTGTGAGCAGGTACGACAGGTATGACAGATATGACGCCACCGACGAACAGTGGGAGGGGCTCGCCCAGGTCGTACCGCTGCGCGGCCGCGACGAGTGGCCGTCCCGGATCGACCACCGCACCGTCCCGGACGAGCGCGCCGCCGAACAGCGCCGCCTCGTCGTGCTGCGGGTGCAGGTCTTCGCGGACGCCCGCGAGGTCGCGGAGTATCTCGTCGCCCAGGTGCCGGTGCTGCTCGACCTGACGGCGGCGGAAACGGACGTAGCGAAGCGGATTCTCGACTTCAGCAGCGGTGTGGTCTTCGGCCTGGGCAGCGGCATGCACCGCGTCGACCGCAATGTCTTCCTGCTCGCGCCGGTCGGCATGGAGGTCGAGGGGGTCACGCCCGCGGGCCTCGCGCAGTCGTAGGAAGCGGCAGTCGGGGCGGCAGCCGGCTCGGACCGCCGCCCCCGGCCGCCTCCTTCGGGGCCGCCTCCCGCGAGCCCCTCCGCTGTCGGTGGCCGGTGATAGACCTGAGGCCGTGACAGACATCGATATGCCAGAACTCCAGCGTCGGCTGGCCGCGTTCGCGGCGGCACGGGACTGGGGGCAATACCACACCCCGAAGAACCTGGCGGCCGCGCTCAGCGTAGAGGCCTCCGAACTCCTGGAGATCTTCCAGTGGCTGACGCCCGAGCAGTCGGCCGGGATCATGGAGAACCCCGAATCCGCCCACCGGGTCGCCGACGAGGTGGCGGACGTGCTCGCCTATCTCCTGCAGTTCTGCGAGGTGTTGGGCATCGACCCGACGGCGGCACTGGTGGCGAAGTTGGAGCGGAACGAGAAACGCTTCCCTCTGCCGAGCGCTCCCGAACCCCGCGATCGTCACTCTTCGGAGTGATCGAGATATCCACATTCGACTTCGTGTCCACAGATTTCCGATTTCCTCTGGCCTTACGGTGCTGTCTACCTCACTGTGGGTAATGAATGAGGTGAGCGGGTTTTCGTACGGACGGGGGAGACAGATGGAAGCGGAGCGACTGATCGAGGTGGGGCGGCGGGCTCTGGCGGGCAGCCGGGGCGCGCTGGATGTCATGGCGGAGGCCTGGCAGGCCCAGGCGCTCGCCCGGGCGGTCGGCAGCCGGCTGGCGCTGTGCGGGCCGGTGGAATTGCGGAGCGAGGCGCGGGCGCTGGGGGAGATCGGCGCCGGATGCGCGGCACTGGACCACCCGACGGTGCTCTCCGGCGGCGCCAGGGCGGCCCAGCTGTCCGGGATCGCCGATGTGCGCCCGACCCTGGCCGGGCTCGCGCTGCTGCTCGGCGAGGCCGGGATCGCGCTGGTCGGGGTGGCCTGCGACACGGGGGAGGACGGGCTGTACTGGCAGTGCATCGAGGCCATGGACGCGGCGGACGAATCACTGGACCGCGTGCACGGGATGCTGAGACGGCTGGCTGAGCGGGAGAGGGAGCGCGACGGCCCGTACGGCGGCATACGCGGCCCCGCACCATCGGCGGCGCCCTGAGCAAGGACGGCGGACCCCGAGGGGGAGACGGCGGCCCCGTGGGGTGAGCGGAGGCACACGCGGCGCGACGGGGGAGATGCGGGGAGACCGGCCGGGATGGTGCGGAGGACCGGGCGCCGGAGGGGCAGGATGGAGGCATGGATCTTCGCATCTTCACCGAGCCCCAGCAGGGGGCCGACTATGACACCTTGCTCACCGTCGCCAAGGCCACCGAGGACCTGGGCTTCGACGCCTTCTACCGCTCCGACCACTATCTCCGCATGGGCTCCGGCGACGGTCTGCCCGGCCCGACGGACGCCTGGATCACCCTGGCCGGACTGGCGCGCGAGACCCGGCGGATCCGGCTCGGCACGCTGATGACGGCCGGCACCTTCCGGCTTCCGGGAGTCCTGGCCATCCAGGTGGCCCAGGTCGACCAGATGTCCGGCGGCCGGGTCGAACTGGGCCTGGGCGCAGGATGGTTCGAGGAGGAGCACAAGGCCTACGGCATCCCGTTCCCGAAGGAGAAGTTCGGTCGCCTGGAGGAGCAGCTCGCGATCGTCACCGGTCTGTGGGCGACCGAGGTCGGCAAGACCTTCAGCTATGACGGGACCTACTACCAGCTCACCGACTCGCCCGCGCTGCCCAAGCCCGCCCAGGCCAAGGTGCCCGTTCTGATCGGCGGCCATGGGGCGACGCGCACCCCGCGGCTCGCCGCGCAGTACGCCGACGAGTTCAACATCCCGTTCGCCTCGCTGGAGGACAGCGAGAAGCAGTTCGGCCGGGTCCGGGCCGCCGCTCAGGCGCACGGGCGCTCGCCCGACGACCTCGTGTACTCCAACGCGCTGATCGTCTGCACGGGCAAGGACGACGCCGAGGTCGCCCGGCGCGCGGCGGCCATCGGCCGGGATGTGGAGGAGCTCAAGGCGAACGGTCTGGCGGGTTCGCCCGCCGAGGTGGTCGACAAGATCGGCCGCTACGGGGCGATCGGCTCGTCGAGGGTCTACCTCCAGATCCTCGACCTGGACGACCTCGACCATCTGGAACTGATCTCCTCGCAGATCCAGTCCCAGCTGACCTGACCTGACCTGACCTGACCTGACCTGACCTGACCTGAGGAGGCGTAGATGGCCGTGAGCACCGGCAGCACGCTCGCCGACGCGCTGGACGCCGGGCCCGTCCTGCTGGACGGCGGACTCTCCAACCAACTGGAGGCGCAGGGCTGCGACCTGTCCGACGCGCTGTGGTCGGCCCGGCTGCTGGCCGACGCGCCGGAACAGATCGAGGCCGCCCACCTCGCCTACCTCCGAGCGGGGGCGCGGGTGCTCATCACGGCCAGCTATCAGGCCACGTTCGAAGGGTTCGGGCGGTACGGGCTCGACCGGGCCGGGACCGAGGCCCTGCTCGCCCGCAGCGTGGAGCTGGCCCGGCGCGCCGCCGACGCGGCGCGCCGGGCGGGCCCCGGGCGGCGGACCTGGGTCGCCGCGTCCGTCGGACCGTACGGGGCGATGCTCGCGGACGGCAGCGAGTACCGGGGGCGCTACGGGCTGAGCGTCCGGGAGCTGGAGCGTTTCCACCGCCCCCGGGTGGCGGCCCTGGCCGCTGCCGGGCCCGACGTCCTGGCGCTGGAGACGGTCCCGGACCTGGACGAGGCGGAGGCCCTGGTCCGGGTGGCCGAGGAGAGCGGACTGCCGTACTGGCTCTCGTACAGCGTGGCGGGCGGCCGGACCCGGGCCGGCCAGCCGTTGGAGGAGGCCTTCGCGGTGGCGGCCGGGCGGGAGTCTCTCGTCGCGGTCGGGGTCAACTGCTGTGATCCGGAGGAGACGCAGGAGGCCGTCGAGCGGGCAGTGGCGGTCACCGGCAGGCCCGCCGTGGTCTACCCGAACAGCGGGGAGGGCTGGGACGCAGGGGCGCGGGGGTGGACCGGGTGCAGCACCTTCGACCCGGGGCGGGTGCGGGCCTGGACGCGGGCCGGGGCCCGGCTCGTCGGGGGCTGCTGCCGGGTGGGACCGGACGGGATCACGGAGCTGGCCAGGCGGCTGGAGGCGTAGGCGGCGGGCGAAAAATACCTGGTGGGGGCAGGGGGTGAGGATCATACTCGGACAGGTGTTCCTGACAATCGGTACGACCGGCACCCACGAGCGTCCCGCCACGGATCTGGGCTTCCTGCTGCACAAGCATCCCGACCGGGCGCAGACGTTCTCCACCTCGCACGGCACCGCGCACGTCTTCTACCCCGAGGCGTCCGCCGAGCGCTGCACGGCCGCACTCCTGCTGGAGGTGGATCCGGTGGCGCTGGTGCGGCGGGGCAAGGGCAAGGGCCGGGGAGGCGCGCCCGACGCGGCGCTCGCGCAGTACGTCAACGACCGCCCCTACGCGGCGTCCTCGCTGTTGTCGGTCGCCATCGCCGCCGTGTTCAAGTCCGCGCTCGGCGGGGTCTGCCGGGCCATGCCCGAGCGGGCGACGAGCTCGCTGCCGCTGCGGATCGAGGTGCCCGCCCTGCCCGCCCGGGGCGGCGTCGAGCTGGTGCACAGGCTGTTCGCGCCGCTCGGCTGGGAGCGGGTCGAGGTCACGGCCGTACCGCTGGACGAGAAGTTTCCCGCGTGGGGCGACTCGCGCTACGTACGCCTGGTGCTGGAGGGCGAGTTGCGGCTCGCCGAGGCGCTGCGGCAGCTCTACGTCCTGCTCCCGGTGCTCGACGACGCCAAGCACTACTGGGTCGCGCCCGACGAGGTGGACAAGCTGCTGCGGGCCGGGGAGGGCTGGCTGGCTGATCACCCCGAGCGTCCGCTGATCACCCGGCGCTATCTGTCCCACCGCTGGGGGCTCACCCGCCAGGCCGACCAGGCCCTGGAGCTGGTCCGGCTCGCCGAGTCGGACGACCTCGACGTGGACAGCGTCGACAACGCGGTGGATGAGAGCACCGACACCGAGGAGAAGCCGGTCCCGCTCGCCGAGCACCGGCGCACCGCGATCCTCGACGCGCTGCGCGCCGCCGGGGCGAGCCGGGTGCTCGACCTCGGCTGCGGTCAGGGCCAGTTGGTGCAGGCGCTCCTCAAGGACGTGCGCTTCACCGAGATCGTGGGCGTCGACGTCTCGATGCGCGCCCTGACCATCGCCTCGCGGCGGCTGAAGCTGGACCGGATGGGGGAGCGCCAGGCCGACCGGGTCACCCTGCGGCAGGGGTCGCTGACCTACACCGACAAGCGGCTGGCGGGGTACGACGCCGCCGTGCTCAGCGAGGTGATCGAGCACCTGGACCTGCCCCGGCTGCCCGCCCTGGAGTACGCGGTGTTCGGTGCCGCACGACCCGGGACGGTGCTCGTGACCACGCCGAACGTCGAGTACAACGTCCGCTGGGAGACCCTCCCGGCCGGGCACGTCCGGCACGGGGACCACCGCTTCGAGTGGACCCGGGCCGAATTCCGGGACTGGGCCGAACAGGTCGCCGAACGGCACGGATACACCGTCCGGTACGTGCCGGTCGGACCGGAGGACCCCGAGGTGGGGCCGCCGACCCAGCTGGCCGTGTTCACCCGGACGACGGAAACCGCCGGGAAGACCGAGACGAAGGAGGCGGAAGCCGCATGAACAGCGACCACGGCACCAACAGCACCACCGGCGCGGAGACCGCCGCCACCGCCGCCACGAGCCCCGCCCGCAAGCTGCCGGTGACCGACCTCTCCCTCGTCGTCCTCATCGGGGCCAGCGGATCGGGCAAGTCCACCTTCGCCCGCAAGCACTTCAAGCCGACCGAGATCGTCTCCTCGGACGTCTGCCGGGGCCTGGTCGCCGACGACGAGAACGACCAGAGCGCCAGCCGCGACGCCTTCGACGTGCTGCACTACATCGCCGGCAAGCGCCTGGAGGCCGGGCGGCTCACCGTCGTCGACGCCACCAGCGTCCAGTCCGAGAGCCGCAAGCAGCTCGTCCAGCTCGCCCGGAAGCACGACGTGCTGCCCATCGCCATCGTCCTCGACCTCCCCGAGGAGGTCTGCGCCGCCCGTAACGCGACCCGCCCGGACCGCGCCTCCATGCCACGCCATGTCATCCAGCGCCACCGCCGCGAGCTGCGGCGCTCGCTGCGCGGCCTGGAGCGCGAGGGCTTCCGCAAGGTGCACGTCCTGCGCACCGAGGAGGAGGCCGAGCGCGCCGAAGTGGTCCTGGAGCGCCGCTACAACGACCTGCGCCACCTCACCGGCCCGTTCGACATCATCGGGGACATCCACGGCTGCCGCTCCGAGCTGGACACCCTGCTCGGCAAGCTCGGTTACGTGGGCGGTGCCCACCCCGAAGGGCGTACCGCCGTCTTCGTCGGCGACCTCGTCGACCGGGGCCCCGACAGCCCTGGCGTGCTGCGTCGCGTGATGTCCATGGTGGCGGCGGGCGACGCCCTGTGCGTCCCCGGCAACCACGAGAACAAGCTCGGCCGCTATCTCGCGGGCCGCAAGGTCCAGCTCACGCACGGACTGGCCGAGACCGTCGAGCAGTTGGAGCGCGAGGACGCCGAGCACCCCGAGTTCCGGCAGCAGGTGCGGGAGTTCATCGACGGGTTGGTCAGCCACTACGTGCTGGACGGCGGCAACCTGGTGGTCTGCCACGCCGGGCTGCCCGAGAAGTACCACGGCCGCACCTCCGGCCGGGTCCGCGCGCACGCGTTGTACGGGGACACGACCGGGGAGACCGACGAGTTCGGCCTGCCCGTGCGCTATCCGTGGGCCGAGGAGTACCGGGGCCGCGCCACCGTGGTCTACGGCCACACCCCCGTCCCCACCACTTCCTGGATCAACAACACCATCTGCCTGGACACCGGGGCCGTCTTCGGCGGGAAGATGACCGCGCTGCGCTGGCCGGAGCGCGAACTCGTCGACGTACCCGCCGAGAAGGTCTGGTACGAGCCCGCCAGGCCACTGGCCACCGAGGCGCCCGGGGGCAGGGAGGGCCGGCCGCTGGACATCGCCGACGTCCAGGGCCGCCGGGTCGTGGAGACCCGGCACCTGGGCCGCGTCGCCGTGCGCGAGGAGAACGCCGCCGCCGCGCTCGAAGTCATGAGCCGGTTCGCCGTCGACCCGCAGCTCCTCGCCTACCTCCCGCCCACCATGGCCCCCACCGCCACCTCCCGCGAGGACGGCTTCCTGGAGCACCCGGCCGAGGCCTTCGCGCAGTACCGCGCGGACGGCGTCGAGCGGGTCGTGTGCGAGGAGAAGCACATGGGCTCCCGGGCCGTCGCCCTGGTCTGCAGGGACGCCGAGGCGGCGACCGCGCGGTTCGGCACGGCGGGGCCCACCGGCGCCTTGTACACCCGTACCGGACGCCCCTTCCTGGACGACACGGCCATGACCGAAGCGGTGCTGGACCGGCTCCGCGCCGCGGTCACCGCCGCCGGGCTCTGGGCGGAGTGGGACACCGACTGGGTGCTCCTGGACGCCGAGCTGATGCCGTGGTCGCTGAAGGCGGGCGGGCTGCTGCGCTCGCAGTACGCCGCCGTCGGCGCGGCCTCCGGCGCCGTCTTCCCGCCGGCCGTCGCCGCCCTGGAGCAGGCGGTCGCCCGGGGCGTCGAGGTGGCGGGCCTCGCCGGAGACCAGCGGGCCCGCGCCCAGGACGCCGCCGCGTTCACCGAGGCGTACCGGCGCTACTGCTGGCCCACCGAGGGCCTGGACGGGGTGCGCCTGGCCCCGTTCCAGATCCTCGCCGTCCAGGGCCGCTCCCTGGCCGCCGTCCCGCACGACGAGCAGCTCGGCTGGCTGGACCGGCTCGTGGAGCACGATCCGACCGGGCTGCTCCAGATCACCCGCCGGCTCGTCGTCGACACCGGCGACGAGGCCTCGGTCCGCGCGGGCGTCGACTGGTGGCTGGAGATGACCGGGCGCGGCGGCGAGGGCATGGTCGTCAAGCCGCTCGGTGCCCTCGTCCGGGACGCCAAGGACCGCCTGGTCCAGCCCGGCATCAAGGTGCGCGGGCGGGAGTATCTCCGCATCATCTACGGCCCCGAGTACACCCGCCCGGAGAATCTGGAGCGCCTGCGCTCCCGGTTCCTCGGCCACAAGCGCTCGCTGGCGCTGCGGGAGTACGCGCTCGGCCTGGAGGCGCTGGACCGGCTGGCGGAGGGCGAGCCGCTGTGGCGGGTCCACGAGGCGGTGTTCGCCGTCCTGGCCCTGGAGTCGGAGCCGGTGGACCCCCGGCTCTGAACGAACCGATGAGCGGTTCGCCGGGTGAACGGTGCTCCGCGCGGTGAGGATGAAGGCATGGGATTCCATGTCGACTCCGAAGCCGGGCGGCTGCGCCGCGTCATATTGCACCGCCCCGATCTGGAGCTGAAGCGGCTCACCCCCAGGAACAAGGACGCGCTCCTGTTCGACGACGTCCTGTGGGTGCGCCGCGCCCGGGAGGAGCACGACGGGTTCGCCGACGTGCTGCGCGACCGGGGCGTCGCCGTGCACCTTTTCGGCGACCTTCTGCGCGAGTCCCTCGACATCCCGGTCGCCCGGCGCCTCGTGCTGGACCGGGTCTTCGACGAGAAGGAGTACGGGCCGCTCGCCACCGAGCATCTGCGGGCCGCCTTCGAGGAGTTGTCCTCGCAGGAGCTCGCGGAGGCGCTGGTCGGCGGCATGACCAAGCGGGAGTTCCTGGAGCGGAACAGCGAGCCGACCTCCGTCCGCTTCCATGTGATGGACCTGGACGACTTCCTCCTCGGCCCGCTGCCCAACCACCTCTTCACCCGGGACACCTCGGCCTGGATCTACGACGGGGTCTCCATCAACGCGATGCGCTGGCCCGCCCGGCAGCGCGAGACCGTCCACTTCGAGGCGATCTACCGGCACCATCCGCTCTTCACCGGCCCGGAGGCGGGCGTCTTCCACCACTGGTCGGAGGGGCAGGACGACTACCCCTCCACGATCGAGGGCGGTGACGTCCTGGTCATCGGGCGGGGGGCGGTCCTGATCGGGATGAGCGAGCGCACCACGCCGCAGGCGGTGGAGATGCTGGCCCGGGGCCTCTTCGACGCCGGTTCGGCGCGCACGATCGTGGCGCTCGACATGCCCAAGGCCCGCGCGTTCATGCACCTGGACACGGTGATGACGATGGTCGACGGCGACACCTTCACCCAGTACGCCGGTCTCGGCATGCTCCGTTCGTACACCATCGAGCCCGGCAGCGGTCCCCGCGAGCTCAAGGTCACCGACCATCCGCCCGAGCACATGCACCGTGCCATCGCCGCCGCCCTCGGCCTCGACTCGATCCGGGTACTCACCGCCACCCAGGACGTGCACGCCGCCGAGCGCGAGCAGTGGGACGACGGCTGCAACGTGCTCGCGGTCGAGCCCGGCGTCGTCGTCGCGTACGAGCGCAACGCCACGACCAACACCTATCTGCGCAAGCAGGGCATCGAGGTGATCGAGATCCGGGGCAGCGAGCTGGGCCGGGGACGGGGCGGGCCGCGCTGCATGAGCTGCCCGGTGGAGCGGGACCCCGTGGCATGAGAGGCCGGCGGACCGGGAACACCAGGACCTGTATAGGGATGCGGTCAATCGTATAGACTTCCAGTTCTGCCGCGCGCAGTGCGCCGATCCCCGCCCGACCCAGGAGCAGTCATCATGGCCACAGACCTCACCGGCCGCCACTTCCTCAAGGAGCTGGACTTCACCTCCGAGGAGTTTCTCGGCCTGGTCGAGCTGGCCGCCGAGCTCAAGGCGAACAAGAGGGCCGGGGTCGAGGTCCAGCGGCTGCGCGGGAAGAACATCGCGCTGATCTTCGAGAAGACCTCGACCCGGACGCGCTGCGCGTTCGAGGTCGCCGCCGCCGACCAGGGCGCCTTCACCACCTACCTCGACCCGTCGGGCTCCCAGATGGGCCACAAGGAGTCCGTGAAGGACACCGCCCGGGTCCTCGGCCGGATGTTCGACGGGATCGAGTACCGGGGCGACAGCCAGCAGGCCGTCGAGGAGCTGGCCGCTTACGGCGGAGTGCCGGTCTTCAACGGGCTCACCGACGACTGGCACCCCACCCAGATGCTGGCCGACGTGCTCACCATGACCGAGTGCCGCGGGGGGGCCCTCGCGGGGACGGCCTTCGCCTACCTCGGCGACGCCCGCTTCAACATGGGCAACTCCTACCTGATCACCGGAGCCCTGCTCGGCCTGGACGTCCGGATCGTCGCCCCCGAGGCGTACCGGCCGGACGAGGCGGTCGTGGCGCGGGCACGGAAGCTCGCCGAGGTCAGCGGCGCGACGATCACCCTCACCGGTGATGTGGCCGAGGGCGTCTCGGGCGCCGACTTCGTCGCCACCGACGTCTGGGTCTCCATGGGCGAGCCCAAGGAGGTGTGGGCCGAGCGCATCGCGGCCCTCGGCCCCTACGCGGTGACCATGGACGTCCTGCGGGCCACCGGCAACCCGGACGTGAAGTTCCTGCACTGCCTGCCCGCCTTCCACGACCTCGGCACCCAGGTCGGCCGTGACATCCACGCCAGGTACGGGCTGACCGAGCTGGAGGTCAGCGACGAGGTCTTCGAGTCCGCGCACTCGGTCGTCTTCGACCAGGCGGAGAACCGGATGCACACGATCAAGGCCGTGCTGGTGGCGACGATGGCCGGGAAGTAGCCCGCCCCCACGGATGCCCGGGCAGCCGGGGGTCCCGTACGCATACGGGGCAGGGGTTCGCATGCTCATACACCCGATTGGGTGAACATGCGCGGTGGTGGCTACGATGTCGGCTCTTGGTGGGGTTCGGACCCGGGGGAGACCCCTCACGGGGGCGAACCCCATACCTGTGCCGCCGCGCGCCGGCGCACGGGGACCGTCCCCCCACTGCACCACCAGAGATGAGAACGTCCCGCATGAGCACCGGTCTGCCGCGATCCGGCACCCCGAAGCGCCCCGGCCTCCCCAACCGGGACCTGCGCCGCAAGAGCCCCGATCAGCTCATCGCCGAATCCGGCGGCGACCTGGAGGGCCACGGCCTCAAACGCACGATGGGCCTCTTCCAGCTCGTCTGCTTCGGGGTCGGCGCGATCGTCGGCACCGGCATCTTCGTCGGGCTGTCCGACAGCGTCGCCGAGGCGGGCCCCGCCGTCGTGATCTCGTTCGTCCTCGCGGCGATCACCTGCATCTTCACCGCCCTGTCCTTCGCCGAGCTGGGCAGCGCCATCCCGGTCTCCGGAAGCTCGTACTCCTTCGCGTACGCGGCACTCGGCGAGCGCACCGCCTTCCTCGTCGGCTGGTGCCTGCTGCTGGAGTACGGCGTCTCGGTCTCCGCCGTCGCGGTGGGCTGGAGCCAGTACGTCAACGAGCTGCTGAACAGCCTGTTCGGCTGGGAACTGCCCGCCGCCCTGTCCTCCGGGCCCGGCGACGGCGGTGTGATCAACCTGCCCGCGATCGTCGTGATCGCCATGGCCGCCACCCTGCTGGTGCGCGGCGTCCGGGAGAGCGCCACCGCCACCGCCGCCATGGCGGTCCTCAAGATCGGCATCCTCGTCGCGTTCTGCGCCGTGGCGTTCAGCGCGTTCCAGGACGACAACCTCATGCCGTTCGCCATCCACGGGCCCGCCGGTATCACCGCGGGCGCCTCGCTGGCGTTCTTCTCCTACATCGGCTTCGACGCCATCACCACCGCGGGCGAAGAGGTCAAGAACCCCCGGCGGAACATCCCCCTCGCCATCCTGATCTGCATCGGCGTCGTCACCCTGCTCTACTGCGCGGTGGCGCTCTCGGCCATCGGCGCGATCGGCTCGGACGCCGTCGCCGAGGAGAGCGCGGCCCTCTCCATCGCCGTCAACCAGGTCACCGACTCCACGGTCGGCGGCGGCATCGTCGCCTTCGGCGCGGTCGTCGCCATCGCCTCGGTGGTGCTCGCCGTGATGTACGGGCAGACCCGCATCCTGATGTCGATGTCCCGCGACGGACTCGTCCCGCGCGTGTTCGAACGGGTCTCGCCCACGACCCACACCCCGGTCGCCAACACCTGGATCGTCGCCTGCGTCTTCGCGGTCCCGGCCGCCTTCGTCCCGCTCGACGTGGTCGTGAACCTGACGACCATCGGCACGCTCGCCACGATGGTCGCCGTCAATCTCGCGGTGGTGGTGCTCCGCCGCAGCCACCCCGGGTTGAAGCGGACCTTCCGGGTCCCGCTCTACCCGGTGAGCCCGCTGCTGGGCGTCTTGTGCTGCCTGTATCTGATGTACGGGACCGGCTGGACGACCTGGGTCCAGTTCGCGGTCTTCCTGGTCGTCGGCTCCCTGCTGTACGTCGCCTACGGGCGCAAGCGCTCCCGGCTGGTCAGCTCCCCGGGGACGGACCCGGCTGCGCCGGTATCGCCGGAAGCGTGAACCAGACGGCCTTGCCGTGCTCCGTGGTGCGGTGACCGCACGCGGAGCTGAGGGTCCGGATGAGCAGCAGGCCGCGGCCGTGCTCCTGCCAGGGATCGACCTCACAGCCCGGCTGCGGCCGGGACAGGTCGCCCGGCGGGGCGGGGTCGCGGTCGTGCACCTCGACCTGGCAGCCGGTGGGCAGCAGCTCCACGACCAGCTCGATGGGCTCGCCGCCCAGGGTGTGCTCGACCGCGTTGGCCACCAGTTCGGCGGTCAGCAGCTCGGCGGTGTCGCTGTCGGCCGGGGCGTCGATGTCCGACAGCGCCGTACGGATGAGAGCGCGGGCGATCGGCACGGCCGCGGTGGAGTGCGGCAGGGCGATGCGCCAGGAAGCGGGGACGGGGACATCGGGCGGCACGGCAGGGTTTCCGTTCGGGAGCGGGTCATCCTCGAAGCGGGAGGTCTCGACTTCTGGGGTTCACGTCGTACTCGTGTCGAGACTTCCTGGTTTCAACTTTACGAACCGCTCCGGCCCAGCCATAGGGGCGGTCGGCCGGAGCAAAGGGGACTTTCGCCACAACGGTCTCATGGATGCTGTATTGCGACCTCGTGACGGCGGTCACGCATGAGTGATAACTTCGGAGGCGGAACGCGACCCGCGCACGGCCGGCACCAGCCCGATCGCTGAAGGGGACCCCTCCATGAGCCCGTTTCCCAGCTCGGCCCCGAGCACCGAGGACTGGCGTCATCTCCGGCTGACCCGGGACGACGGTGTGGCCACCATCACATTCTCCCGCCCCGAGAAACTCAACGCGCTCACCTTCGGCGCCTACGCCGATCTGCGCGACCTCCTCGCCGAGCTCTCCCGGGAACGCTCCGTCCGCGCCCTCGTCCTCGCCGGTGAGGGGCGCGGCTTCTGCTCCGGCGGCGACGTCGACGAGATCATCGGCGCCACCCTGGCCATGGACACCGCACAGCTCCTCGACTTCAACCGGATGACCGGACAGGTCGTCCGGGCCCTGCGGGAGTGCCCCTTCCCCGTCGTCGCCGCCGTCCACGGCGTCGCGGCGGGCGCCGGAGCCGTGCTGGCCCTCGCCTCGGACTTCCGGGTCGCCGACCCGTCTGCCCGCTTCGCCTTCCTCTTCACCCGGGTCGGCCTCTCCGGCGGCGACATGGGCGCGGCCTACCTGCTGCCCCGGGTCGTCGGCCTCGGCCACGCCACCCGGCTCCTGATGCTCGGGGACGCCGTCCGCGCCCCCGAGGCGGAGCGGATCGGCCTGATCAGCGAACTGGCCGAGGAGGGGAGGGCCGACGAGCGCGCCACCGAGCTGGCCCGCCGCCTCGCCGACGGCCCCGCCCTCGCCCTCGCCCAGACCAAGGCCCTGCTCACCGCCGAACTGGACATGCCGCTGGCCGCCTCCGTCGAGCTGGACGCAAACACCCAGGCCCTCCTGATGCACGGCGAGGACTACGCCGAGTTCCACGCCGCCTTCACCGAGAAGCGCCCGCCGAAGTGGCAGGGGCGATAGCCGTGGCGCGCGGCACCGCCCCCGTACGGCGCATCGCGGTCATCGGCGGCGGCCCCGGCGGGCTCTACGCCGCGGCGCTCCTCAAGCGCCTCGACCCGGACCGCGAGGTCACCGTCTTCGAGCGCAACGCCCCCGACGACACCTTCGGCTTCGGCGTCGTCCTCTCCGACGAGACCCTCGGCGGCATCGAACACGCCGACCCCGAGGTGTACCGCGCGCTGAGAGCCGAGTTCGTCCGCTGGGACACCATCGACATCGCCCACCGCGGCCGCACCCACACCTCCGGCGGACACGGCTTCGCCGCCCTCGGCCGCCGCCGGCTCCTGGAGATCCTGCACGAGCGCTGCGCCGGCCTCGGCGTCGACCTCCGCTTCCGCGCCCCGGCCCCGCCCGCCGCCGAGCTGGCCGCCCAGCACGATCTGGTCATCGCCGCCGACGGGGTGCACAGCGCCACCCGCGCCGCGCACGCCGACGCCTTCGGCCCGAGCGTCACCGAACACCGCAACCGCTACATCTGGCTCGCCGCCGACTTCGCGCTCGACGCCTTCCGTTTCGATATCGCCGAAACCCCCTACGGCGTCATGCAGTTGCACGGCTATCCCTACGCGGCGGACGTCTCCACCGTCATCGTCGAGATGCGCGAGGAGGTGTGGCGCGCCGCCGGGCTCGACACCTGTGACGCGGCCGAATCCACCACCCGCTGCGCCAAGTTCTTCACCGAGGCCCTGGACGGCCGACCCCTGCACGGCAACCGGTCCTCCTGGCTCGCCTTCCGCACCGTCACCAACTCCCTCTGGTCGCACGGCAACACCGTGCTCATCGGCGACGCCGCCCACACCGCCCACTTCTCCATCGGCTCCGGCACCAAGCTCGCCGTCGAGGACGCCCTGGCGCTGGCCGCCTGTATCGAGGAGCAGCCCGACCTGCCGACGGCGCTGGCCGCGTACGAGGCCGAGCGCCGCCCGGTCGTCGCCTCCACCCAGCGCGCCGCGGCGGCCAGCCTCCGCTGGTTCGAGGAACTGGCCACCTACGTCGACCAGCCGCCACGCCGCTTCGCGTTCAACCTGCTCACCCGCAGCCGCCGGGTCACCCACGACAACCTCCGGCTGCGCGACGCCTCGTTCACCGCCGCCGTCGAGGAGGAGTTCGGCTGCCCGCCCGGCACCCCGCCGATGTTCACCCCGCTGCGCCTGCGCGGCCTCGAACTGCGCAACCGCGTCGTCGTCTCACCCATGGACATGTACTCCGCCACCGACGGGCTCCCCGGCGACTTCCATCTCGTCCACCTCGGGGCCCGCGCGCTCGGCGGCGCCGGACTCACCATGACCGAGATGGTCTGCGTCAGCCCCGAAGGCCGTATCACCCCCGGCTGCACGGGCCTGTGGAACGACGAACAGGCCACCGCCTGGCGGAGGATCACCGACTTCGTCCACACCTCCGCCCCCGGCGCGGCCATCGGGGTGCAACTCGGCCACTCCGGCCGCAAGGGCTCCACGAAACTGATGTGGGAGGGCATCGACCAGCCCCTGGACAGCGGCAACTGGCCGCTGACAGCCGCCTCCCCGCTCCCGTACGAGCCCGGCGTCAGCCAGGTCCCCGCCGAGCTGGACCGGGCCGGACTGGACGCCGTACGCGAGCAGTTCGTGGAGGCCGCCCGGCGCGCCGCGCACAGCGGCTTCGACCTCCTCGAACTGCACTGCGCCCATGGCTATTTGCTCTCCGGCTTCCTCTCCCCGCTCACCAACCGCCGCACCGACGCCTACGGCGGATCACTGGCCGGGCGGCTCCGCTTCCCCCTGGAAGTCTTCGACGCCGTACGCGAAGTGTGGCCGGAGGAACGGCCGATGACCGTGCGGATCTCCGCCACCGACTGGGCCGAGGGCGGCACCGACGCCGAGGACGCCGTCACGATCGCCCGCGCCTTCGCCGAGCACGGGGCGGATGCCATCGACGTCTCCACCGGCCAGGTCGTCCCCGAGGAGCGCCCCGAGTTCGGCCGCTCCTACCAGACCCCGTACGCCGACCGGATCCGCAACACCGTGGACGTCCCCGTCATCGCGGTCGGCGCGATCTCCTCCTGGGACGACGTCAACTCCCTGCTCCTGGCGGGCCGCGCCGACCTCTGCGCCCTGGCCCGCCCCCACCTGCACGACCCGCACTGGACCCTCCACGCGGCGGCCGAACAGGGCTACACCGGACCCGGCGCGCCCTGGCCCCTCCCGTACGGCGCGGGCAGCCGCACCCCGCCCACCGGCCGCACGGACGCCCCGAAACCCCGGCTCACGCTTGGCTGACCAGGCACGTATGGCAGAGGCACGGCGTTGGGTGCGGCGCGCCGTGGTGGGTCTCGCGGTACCGGGCGGCGAGCCGCTCCAGCAGGCCGGCCAGCTCCTCGGCCTCCCCCGGGGACTGTGGACGCACCGCGATCGCTTCGGCCCGCCGCAGCACGGCCGGTGCGTGCACCTGCTTGGCCCGGAAGGTGTGCAGATGGCGCGAGCCCGTGTCGACGTTGATCCAGCGGCCGGTGCGGGCCCGCCCGATGGTGGTCACCTGCTCGTGCCCCATGCCCGGGTAGGTGTCGACGACGTACACCTTCGCCCCGCCCCGGTACGCCTTGGTCCCCGGTCGCAGCTCCTGCCCGCCGTCCCCGTACCGCCGCCACCGCACGACGTTCGCGACGACCAGCCACAGCGGCTCGGGCGTCCCGGGCTGCGCCGTCACGCGACCTTCCCCATCTGTACCCGGTCCGCCACCGGCTCGTAACCGATGCGCAGATAGACGCCGTTGCTCGTCGGGTTGGCGAGGTCCGTGAAGAGCAGTACCTCCGCCGCGCCCGCCTCCAAGGCCGCCCGGGAGGCCTCGGCCGTCGCGGCGGCCGCGTACCCCCGGCCGCGAAACTCCGGCGGGGTGTAGACCAACGTGATCCGCACCGTGCCGGCCAGCATCCGGGTGCGCCCCGCCAGGGACACCGGGACCCCGCCGCTCTCCCAAAGGGTGAGCGCCCCGCGTTCCGTGCCCTCGTCCACCAGCCACGCGGCCGAGGACTTGGACTGCCCGGTCGCGTCCGCGAGTCCGTTGACCCATGCCACCAGCAGCGACCGGTCCGCCCGCGTCGCCGCCCTGGCTCGGCCGTCCGGCGCGGGGGAGGGCGGCCGCAGCGATCCCAGCCGGTACAGCCGCTGCTCCTGCACGGTCCGGTAACCCGGCAGCCCGGCGGCCAGCAGCGCCGCGGTGTCCCGGTCCGCGTTGACGCCGTCGAGGTCCGGCCCCGCCCGCAGGGCCGCCACCAGCGGCCCCACCGCCTCCGCGGGCACGGCCGTCAGCAGCGCCACATGGGGCGGAGCGCGCACCAGGGTCCCCGCCACCGTTCCGCCCGCCCCGCGCCACCAGCCGAGCACCGGATCGCCCGCACCGTAGTGATGCGCGCCGGAACGCCTCAGCCGCTCGGTGACCGTCAGCGCAACCGTGTGCTCGACCGGCCGCGCGGCGAGCGACGGGCCGGCCGCTGCGAGGAACACGTCGACGTCGTCGGTGAAGGTCCAG
Organism: Streptomyces sp. man185; assembly: GCA_002551355.1. Lineage (GTDB taxonomy): Bacteria > Actinomycetota > Actinomycetes > Streptomycetales > Streptomycetaceae > Streptomyces. The sequence continues at coordinate 136,058 of NTHE01000002.1, forward strand.
GTCATGCCTCATCCTGCCCGTGGCCCGGGCCACGGGGCACCCGATTTCCCCGTCGTACGGGCATCACCCCCGCACGAACCGCTCCCCGGCGTCCCGCAGCCGCTCGTGCAGCCGGCCGAACACCTCCGCCGACCGGCCGCCCGGCCAGTCCCCGGGCAGCAGCTCCGGCGGGAGACCCGGGTCCGCGTAAGGGAGTTGCCGCCACGAGTCCAGCGCCAGCAGATAGTCCCGGTAGGCGGTCTGCGGGCGGGGTCCTTCGCCGGTGTCCCCGGAAGACTCCCAGTCGCGCAGCACCGGCTCGTGCAGCTCCAGGAAGTCGTGGTGCAGGCGCGCCACCGTGTCCAGGTCCCACCAGCGGGCCACCGCCTCGCGGGTGGCGGCGAAGCCGAGGTGTTCGCCGCGGAACAGGTCGACGTACGGGGCGAGTTCGAGCCGTTCCAGGGTGTGCCGGGTCTCCTCGTACAGCCCGGCCGGCGCGATCCACACCCCGGGCGCGGCTGTGCCGAAGCCGAGGCGGGCCAGCCGGGAGCGCAGCAGATGGCGCTTGCTGCGCTCCGCCTCGGGCACGGTGAACACCGCGAGGACCCAGCCGTCGGCGAGCCGCGGGCCGGCCCGCCGGTAGATCCGCCGGTCCCCGTCGTCCAGCAGTTGCCGGGCGTCCGGCGACAGCGCGTACCCCGCCGAGCCGTCCCCGGCCCGGGCGGCCACCAGCAGCCCGCGCCGCTTGAGCCGTGAGACGCAGGAGCGTACGGAGGGGGCGTCGACTCCCACGGCGTGCAGCAGGCGGATCAGCTCCGACACCGCGAACGGCGCGCCGTCCGCCGGACGGCCGTACGCGCCGTAGAGCGTGATGATCAGGGAGCGGGGGGTGCGCAACTCGGCCACGTGATCACTCTAGGGGGTGTCTTCCCGGAGCAGGAACCGCTGGAGTTTGCCGGTCGCGGTGCGGGGGAGCGAGGCGTGGAAGACGAAGACGCGCGGGCACTTGTGCGGGGCCAGGCTCGCCTTCATGTGGGCGCGCAGCGAGTCCGCCGTCTGCTCCGAGCCCTCGCGCAGCACCACGTGCGCCACCACGACCTCGCCGCGAAGCTCGTCCGCCCGGCCCACCACGGCCGCCTCCGCGACCTCCGGGTGGTGCAGCAGGGCGTCCTCCACCTCGGGGCCCGCGATGTTGTACCCGGAGGAGATGATCATGTCGTCGGCGCGGGCCACGTAACGGAAGTAGCCGTCCGGCTCGCGGACGAAGGTGTCGCCGGTGATGTTCCAGCCGTGCCGGACGTACTCCGTCTGCCGGGGGTCGGCGAGATAGCGGCAGCCGACCGGGCCGCGCACGGCGAGCAGGCCCGCCTCGCCGTCGGGCAGCTCGTGCCCGTGCTCGTCCACCACCCGGGCCTGCCACCCCGGCACGGGCACTCCGGTCAGGCCCGGCCGGATCGCGTCGTCGGCCGCGGAGATGAAGATGTGCAGCAGTTCGGTGGCCCCGATGCCGTTGATGATGCGCAGCCCCGTCGCCTCGTACCAGGCCTGCCAGGTCGCCTCGGGGAGGTTCTCCCCGGCCGACACACAGCGCCGCAGCGCCGACAGGTCGTGGCCGTCCAGCTGCCCGAGCATCGTGCGATAGGCCGTCGGCGCGGTGAACAGGACCGAGACCCGGTGCCGGACCAGGGCGGGCAGCAGGTGCTGGGGGCCCGCCTGCTCCAGCAGCAGCGTCGAGGCCCCGGCCCGCAGCGGGAAGACCAGCAGCCCGCCCAGGCCGAACGTGAAGCCCAGCGGCGGGCTGCCCGCGAACACGTCGTCGGCCGAGGGGCGCAGTACGTGCCGGGAGAAGGTGTCGGCGATGGCCAGGAGGTCCCGGTGGAGGTGCATACAGCCCTTGGGGCGACCCGTGGTCCCCGAGGTGAACGCGATGAGTGCGACCTCGTCGGCGGCCGTGTCCACCGCCCGGTACGGACCGGCCGGGCGCTCGGCCAGCCGGGTGAGGTCGCCCGGCCCGTCCCCGCCGAACAGGGTGATCCGCAGCCCGGCCACGTCCGCCTTCGCCAGGTCCCCCGCGGACCGGGCGTCGCACAGGGCGTGGCGGATCCGCGCCAGCGAGCAGATGGTGGCCAGCTCCGTCGCGCGCGCCTGCGCCAGTACGGTGACGGCGACCGCGCCCGCCTTCATGACGGCGAGCCAGCAGGCGGCCAGCCAGGGCGTGGTCGGCCCGCGCAGCAGCACCCGGTTGCCCGGAACGACGCCCAGATCCTGGGTCAGCACGTGGGCGATGCGGTCGACGGTCTCCCGCAGCTCGCCGTAGCTCCAGACGCCGCCATCGCCGGAGCGCAGCGCGGGGCGGTCGGCGCCCCGCTCCTCGACCGTGCGGTCCAGCAGTTCGTGTCCGCAGTTCAGTCGGTCGGGGTAGTGCGGCGCCGGGGCGTCCATGAGGAGTTCCGGCCGCTGCTCGGGTGGCGGGAGATGGTCGCGCGCGAAGGTGTCGGCGTGGGCGCCGGTGGCACGCCCGGACGGCTCGTGATGCGCGCCGCGGACGCGTACGGACGCGTCGGCGGCGGCTGCGGGCGTGTTCGGCGAGGAATTCGGCTCCATCAAGGATCGCCCCCTTGTCGCCTCTGGAGCGTATCGTTTGGGTGACGGTAGTCAACGGTCCGCGATAAGACAGTGACGCAGCAGGACCAGTGACGCGGTAAGAGCCAGTGGCGCGCCAAGACAGAGACGCGATACGGCAGAGACGCGACAAGAGAGGCGCCGCCATGACGGCATTCTCCCTCGAACCGGAACAAACCGCCTGGTGCGAGGAGCTGCGCACCCTCGCCGAACGGGAGCTGCGCCCGTTGGCGGAGAAGGGGGAGCCCGGGCGCGTCAACCGGCCTCTGCTGGCGGCCCTCGGCGAGCTGGGACTCCTCGCCCGGATGCTGGGCTCCGGGGCGCTGGACCTGTGCCTGCTGCGCGAGTCGCTGGCGCGGGGCTGTACGGAGGCCGAGACCGCACTCGCCCTCCAGGGCCTCGGCGCCACCCCCATCGTCCAGGCGGGCACCCCCGCCCACCGCGAACGCTGGCTCCCCGAGGTGCGGGCCGGGCGGGCCGTCGCCGCGTTCGCGCTGAGCGAGCCGGGGGCGGGCTCCGACGCGGCGGCCCTGAGCCTGGCCGCCGAGCACACCCGGGACGGCTGGGCGCTCACCGGCGAGAAGTGCTGGATCTCCAACGCCCCCGAGGCCGATTTCGCCGTCGTCTTCGCCCGGACTACCCCCGGTGCGGGATCCCGGGGCATCACCGCGTTCCTGGTCCCGTCCGACCGCGCCGGGCTCACCGGTTCCGCCCTCGACATGCTCTCCCCGCACCCCATCGGCACCCTGGAGTTCGACGGCGTACCGGTCACCGCCGACGACGTGCTCGGCGAGCCCGACCGGGGCTTCCGGGTCGCGATGAACACCCTCAACCTCTTCCGGCCCAGCGTCGGCGCCTTCGCCGTCGGGATGGCCCGCGCCGCCCTCGACGCGACGCTGGAGCACACCTCCCACCGCACCGCGTTCGGCGGCCCGCTGAGCGACCTCCAGGCCGTCTCGCACCAGGTCGCCGAGATGGCCACCCGCACCGAGGCCGCCCGCCTGTTGGTGTACGCGGCGGCAGCGGCGTACGACGCGGGGGAGAGCGGGGTGCCGCGCCGCGCGGCGATGGCCAAGCTGTACGCCACCGAGACCGCGCAGTACGTCGTCGACGCCGCCGTCCAGTTGCACGGCGCCCGCGCCCTGCGCCGGGGGCATCTGCTCGAACACCTCTACCGGGAGGTCCGCGCGCCGCGGATCTACGAGGGCGCGAGCGAGGTGCAGCGCACGATCATCGCCAAGGAGCTGTACGCGAACGCCGCGCGGCGACCCGAGCCATTCGCCGAGCCTCCCGCCACCCAGGAGCCCGCGCATTCCGTGCAGTCCACGGAATCCGCGTCCCCGACCCAGGAGCCGCCCGCATGAGTCCGTCCCACCGGATCAACCCGGCCGAACTCTCCCCGCCCACCGGCTTCAGCCACGCCGTCGTCGCCACCGGCGGGCACCTGGTCTTCCTCGCCGGGCAGACCGCGCTCGACCCGGCGGGCAAGGTCGTCGGGGCCACCCTGCCCGAGCAGTTCGCCCTGGCGCTGGGCAATCTGCTCACCGCACTCCACGCGGCCGGCGGCGCCCCCGCCGACCTCGCCCGGGTCACCGTCTACGCCACCGACGTCGCCGACTACCGCTCCCACGCCCCCGAGCTGGGCCGGATCTGGCGCAGGCTCGCGGGGCGCGACTACCCGGCGATGGCCGTCATCGGGGTGGCCCGGCTCTGGGACGAGCAGGCGATGGTCGAGATCGACGGGGTCGCGGTCCTGCCGTGAGGCGCAGTCGCGGTCCTGCCGCGAGACGCGGCTGCGGCCCGTGAACGGACGGGTTCCGGCCCGGGGGCGTGGACCGGTGCTCCCGGGGCATCCTCGCCTCCCGCCGCCCCGCCCGAGTAGCGGCGGGACGGAGCCGGGGCGAGCCTGAAGGGGTCCGGATGCCGAGCCGACCCGGGAGATCCAGAGGTGACCAGCCGCCCGCCCCCGCGCCCCGCCGCCAAGTCCTACGACGGCGAGGGCATCGTCGTCGGCTTCGACGCCCACCGCTGCCTGCACGCCGCCGAGTGCGTGCGCGGGCTCCCCGCCGTCTTCGACGTCGGCCGCCGCCCCTGGGTCCAGCCCGGCAACGCCCCCGCCGACGAGGTCGCCGACGTCATCCACCGCTGCCCGAGCGGCGCCCTCCAGTACCACCGCACCGACGGCATGCCCGACGAGGTCCCCGACGTCCCCACCCATGTGTCGCTCCACGCCGACGGCGTGCTGCACCTGCGCGGGGACCTCGAAGTCGCCACCCCGTACGGCCCCCGCCACGAGACCCGGGTGATGCTCTGCGGCTGCGGCGCCACCGGCAACACCCCGTACTGCGACCACAGCGGCCCCTGCGCCGGACACGGCTGAGGCGGCGGCGCCCCACGGCCCCGAACGCAGCGGGCCGGTAGGCGCGCGGCGCGCCGGACGGGTGAATCGCTCCGGGGGATATATCTGTATTTAGTGCCCTTTATTTCGGATGGCCCGCCGCCCGACCCGGACGCTCCGCTGTGATCGCGCTCATCGTTGCTCACTTCGCGCTGGCGGCCTGCGCGGGCCCGCTGGTGCACCGGCTCGGCCGGCGGGCCTTCGTCGTGCTGGCGCTGCCCCCGGCGGCCGCCACCGTCTGGGCCTTCACCCGCTGGAACACCGCCGCGTCCGGCGGCGCGGACACCTGGACCTGGCAGTGGATCCCGGACTACGACGTCGCCCTCGACCTGCGGCTGGACGCGCTGGCCGAGCTGATGGTGTTGCTCGCCGCCGGGGTCGGCGCGCTCGTCCTGCTCTACTGCGCCTCCTACTTCACCGACGACACCCCGCAACTGGGGCGCTTCGCCGGGAACCTCCTCGCCTTCGCCGGCGCGATGCTCGCCCTCGTCCTCGCCGATGACCTGATCACGCTCTATGTGTTCTGGGAGCTGACCACGGTCTTCTCCTACCTGCTGATCGGCCACGGCAGCGAACACCGGCACAGCCGCCGCTCCGCCCTCCAGGCCCTCGTCGTCACCACGCTCGGCGGGCTCGCCATGCTCGTCGGCTTCCTGATCATCGGTCAGGCCGCCGGCACCTACCAAATCTCCGCGATCGTCGCCGACCCGCCCGAGGCGACCCTCGCCGTGTCCGTCGCGGTCGTCCTCGTCCTGTGCGGGGCCCTGTCGAAGTCCGCGATCTGGCCGTTCTCCATGTGGCTGCCGAACGCCATGGCCGCCCCCACCCCCGTCAGCGCCTACCTGCACGCCGCCGCGATGGTCAAGGCCGGGGTCTACCTGGTCGCCCGGCTCGCCCCCGCCTTCGCCGACGTCCCCGTCTGGAAACCCGTCGTCCTCGTCCTCGGCGGCGCGACCATGCTGCTCGGCGGCTGGCGGGCACTGCGCCTGAACGACCTCAAGCTCGTCCTCGCCTACGGGACCGTCAGCCAGCTCGGCTTCCTCACCCTGCTCGCCGGGACCGGCAACCACGACGCCGCGCTCGCCGCCTTCGCCATGATCCTCGCCCACGCCCTCTTCAAGGCCCCGCTGTTCCTCGTCACCGGCATCGTCGACCACGCGGCCGGCACCCGTGACCTGCGGAAACTCTCCGGTGTCGGACGTTCGCTGCCGTACGTCGCCGGGGTCGCGGCGCTCTCCGCCGCCTCCATGGCCGCCCTGCCGCCCCTGCTCGGCTTCGCCGCGAAGGAGGCGGCCTTCGCGGCGCTGCTGCACGGATCCACCGCCGACCGGTGGGCGCTGGTCGTCGTGGTCGCGGGCTCCGCGCTGACCACCGCCTACACCCTGCGGTTCTTCTGGGGCGCGTTCCTCCGCAAGCCCGGCGTCCCCGACACCCCCGTCCACCGCGTGGGCCCGGCCTTCCTTGCCCCGCCCGCCCTGCTCGCCGTGCTCGGACTGGTCCTCGGCCCCGCCGTCAGCTGGACCGACCGGCTGCCGAACGCGTACGCCGACATGTTCCCGGCCGTCCCGGACCCGTACCACCTCGCCCTCTGGCACGGATTCGGCCTCGCCCTGCTCCTGTCGGCCGTCGCCTGGGCGGCGGGCACCGTGCTCTTCCTCGGCCGCGCACACGTCACCCGGCTCTCCCGGCGGATCGCCTGGCCCACCGCCGACAGCGTCTTCGGCCATCTGCTGCTCGGGCAGGAACGTCTCGCCCTCCAGGTCACCGGCTTCATCCAGCGCGGCTCCCTCTCCGTCTACCTCGCCACCACGCTGCTCGTCATGCTCGGCGGACAGCTCGCCGTCCTCATGGTCGACACCCCCTGGGACGGGGCCGTGCGCCCCCGGCTCTGGGACAACCCGCTCCAGGGCGCCGTCGCCGCCCTGACCTGTGCCGCCGCCCTGCTGTGCCTGACGGTGCGGCGGCGCATGAAGGCCGTGGTCCTGGCGGGTCTGACCGGCTACGGCACCGCGCTGCTCTTCGTCGTCCAGGGAGCGCCCGACCTGGCGCTCACCCAGTTCTGCGTCGAGACCGTCGCGATGATCGTCTTCGTGCTGGTGCTGCGCCGGATGCCCGTCCACTTCCAGGAGACCGTGAGCACCTGGCGGCGCGCCGCCCGGATCCCCGTGGCGCTCGCGGCGGCTGCCACCGTAGGCGTCGGGATGTGGGTCGCCGCCGCCGCGCGCACCGCCGAACCGGCCGGCACCGCCATGGTCCAGGAAGTCGCCGACCACGGGCTCAAGGACGTCGTGGCGACGATCCTCGTCGACCTGCGCGCCTGGGACACGATGGGGGAGTCCGCCGTGCTCGCCGCCGCCGCGATCGGCGTCACCAGCCTCATCTATCTGCACCGCCGCAGCGAGGGCTCCATGGCCCAGGGGGAGTTGCAGGGCCGCACCGCCTGGTCGCTGTCCGCCCGCCACTCCTCCCGGCTGCCGCAGGGCGACGACGTGGCCCCCGAACGCAGCTGGCTGGCCGCCGGGGCCACCCTCGCCCCCGAACACCGCTCGATCGTCTTCGAAGTGGTGGCCCGGCTGCTGTTCCACCCGATCCTGGTGCTCTCGGTCTATCTGCTGTTCTGCGCCGAGTCCCTGCCCGGCGGCGGGTTCGTCGCCGGACTCGTCGCCGGGGTCGCCCTGATCACCCGCTACCTGGCGGGCGGCCGCTTCGAACTCGCCGAGGCGGCCCCCCTGCAACCCGGACTCTTCACCGGCCTCGGACTGTTGATCTCCACCGGAGTGGGCCTCATCGGGCTCCTGGAAGGCACCGTCCTGCACGCCTTCACGTACTACGGCCATCTGCCGGTCTTCGGCAAGTACCACCTGAGCACGTCGGTCCTCTTCGACTTCGGCGTCTACCTGCTCGTACTCGGGGTCGTCCTGGACATCGTGCGGGCCCTCGGCGCCAAGGTCGACCGGCAGATCGAACGGGCGGCGGGCGTCCTCACCCCCGAAGGCGGACCCGCGGCGGGAGGGCCCCAACGGTGATCGTCAGCGCCTCGCTCATCGCCACCGCCGTCGTGCTCTGCGCCGTCGGCGGCATCCTCATGCTCACCCGCCCGCTGACCCGCATCCTGCTCGGCGCCGTCATCCTCGGCAACGGCATCAACCTGCTGGTCCTCTCCTCGACCGGCCGGGCCGGCGCAGCACCCCTGCTCTACGGGGTCTCCCTGAGCCGGGTCACCGACCCGCTGCCCCAGGCCATCGCGCTGACCGCCATCGTCATCACCCTCGCCACCACCGCGTTCCTGCTGGCCATGGCCTACCGCAGCCACCAGATCACCGGCACCGACGAGGTCCACGACGACCTGGAGGACCGCCGCATCGTGCTGCGCGCCGAAGTCCTCAGCGAACGTGCCCAGTTGCGTGAGCAGTTCCGGTCGGGAGCCGAACCCACCGCAGAGGAGCGCGAGCGCTACAGGGAGGAGCGCCGTCGGCTCCGCGACAGGCTCCACGCCGACCGCGCCCGCCAGGCCCGGGGCCGCGACGCCTCCGGCAACCTCTGGAACGACGTGCTGGGCGCGGATCCGGAGGACTATGCCCGCGACGGCGACGCCAAGGCGGACGACCGCTACCCCCGCGACCGAGGAGCCGACGGATGAACGCGCTCGTCCCGCTGCCGGTGCTGCTGCCCCTGTGCGCCACCGGTCTCAGCCTCGCCTTCGGCACCCGCCTGGGTCGCTTCCAGCGCTTCATCAGCGTCGCCGTGCTCGCCGCCGTGACGGCGCTCTCGGTGATCCTCATGGTCGCCGCCGACCGGCAGGGCCCTCTCTCCGTCCACCTCGGCGACTTCGCCCCGCCGCTCGGCATCACGCTGGTCGCCGACCGGCTGTCCGGGCTGATGCTCACGGTCTCCTCGGCCATCACGCTCTGCGTGCTCGTCTACTCCCTCGGCCAGGGCATGACCGACCGGGACAAGGAGACCCCGCTCGCCGTCTTCCACCCCGCCTATCTGATCCTCGTCGCCGGGGTCTCCTGCACCTTCCTCGCGGGCGACCTCGTCAACCTCTATGTCGGCTTCGAGATCATGCTGGTAGCCAGCTTCGTCCTGCTCACCCTCGGCGGCACCGGACCCCGTATGAGGGCGGGCTCCACCTACGTGATCATCTCGCTGTTCTCCTCGATGCTCTTCCTCACGGCCATCGCCATGACCTACGCGGCCACCGGCACCGCGAACTTCGGCCAGCTCGCCGTGCGGCTGGCCGAACTCCCCATCGGCGTACAGACCCTGATCCAGGCGCTGCTGCTGACCGTCTTCGCGATCAAGGCCGCCGTCTTCCCGCTCGCCGCCTGGCTCCCCGACTCCTACCCGACCGCCCCGGCCCCCGTGACCGCCGTCTTCGCCGGACTGCTCACCAAAGTCGGCGTCTACTGCATGCTGCGCACCGAGACCCTGCTCTTTCCCGGCAACCGCATCGGGGACCTGCTGATGGCGATCGCACTGGCCTCGATGGTCATCGGCATCCTCGGCGCGGTCGCCCAGACCGACCTCAAGCGGCTGCTCTCCTTCACCCTGATCAGCCACATCGGCTACATGGTCTTCGGGATCGGCCTCGCCACCCGCGAGGCGTACGGCGGGGCCATCGTGTACGTCGCCCACCACATCACCGTCCAGACGACGCTGTTCCTCGTCGCCGGGCTCATCGAACGCCGGGGCGGCACCACGGAGCTGACCCGGCTCGGCGGCCTCGCCCGGGCAGCCCCGATGCTCGCCCTGCTCTTCTTCGTCCCCGCGATGAACCTCGCCGGGATCCCCCCGCTGTCCGGCTTCATCGGCAAGCTCGGGCTGATGCGCGCGGGCGTCGCCGACGGCGGCGGCTGGGCCTGGGTCCTGGTCGCCGGCTCGGCAGCCACCAGCCTGCTCACGCTGTACGTGGTCGCCAAGGTCTGGAACCTCGCCTTCTGGCGAGCGGCCCCGCCCGGCCTGGCCGCCGCCGGCACCGTCCTGGAGTCCGGCGACGACAGCGACGACGACAGCGACGCGGGACCCGACCGCATCCCCGGCACCGGCGACGAGGGCGTCGATTCCACGCCCCCGCCCGCCGGTCAGGCCGTCGCCGCGACCCTGCACGGACGGGCCGTCACCACCACCAGCCGGCTGCCCCACCCCATGGTCGCGGCCACCGCCGCCACCATCGCCATCGGCCTCGCCTTCACCGTCTTCGCCGGCCCGTTCACCGCCTACACCGACCGCACGGCCGCCGAACTCCTCCAGCGGGCCCCCTACATCCAGGAGGTGCTGGGCCGGTGAAACGCGTCCTGCGCTTCTCGTTCCGCAACGCCGATCTTCCGCCGCTGAGCTGCGAGTTCGGCACCCGTCGCCGACGGGTGATCGACCTGCCGCTGATCGCCTGGCTCACCGTCATCTGGGTCCTGCTCTGGTCGACCCTCACCTGGGCCAACGTCCTGACCGGCCTGGCCGTCTCGGTCGTCGTCTGCCTCGCCTTCCCGCTGCCCCGGGTCGACCTCGGACTGCGGCTCCACCTCTGGGGCATCGTGTGCCTGGCCTGCTATCTCTTCCACGACATGTACACCTCGGGGGTGAAGGTCACCCGGCAGATCTTCTTCGGTCTGCCGCACCGGGCCGCCGTCATCGGCGTCCCCCTGCGCTGCCGCAGCGACCTGATGCTCGCCGCCACCGCCGTCGCCGTGTCCAATGTCCCCGGCGGCTCCATCATCGAGGTGCGCCGGGCCACCGCCACCGTCTTCCTGCACGTCCTGGACGCCGACCGGCCCGAGGAGCTCGAAGCCGCCCGGCGTCAGGTGTGGCGCGTGGAAGAACTGACCGTACGGGCCTTCGGCACCCCCGACGAGATCGCCCGGGTCGCCGAACCCCCGCCACCGCCCCAGCTCGCCGCCGGGAGGCCCGCACCGTGACCGCACCCGAACAGGTCGACCACGTCCTGCTGACCACAGCCGTCGTCCTGATCCTCATCGCCGGGGCCCTGCTGCTGGCCCGGATCTGGCGCGGCCCCTCCATGCTGGACCGGGCGATCTCGCTGGACGTCTGCGCCGCCCTGATCATCGCCGGTCTCGCCGCCAAGTCCGCCTTCGCCCGGGACCCGTTCTACTTCCCGATCATGCTCGTGCTGGCCTTCCTCGGCTTCACCGGCTCGGTGGGCATCGCCCGTTTCATCGCCGTACGCGACCGGCCCCGCAACCCGCCGAGCCCCGCGCACCCCGGCGACGCCCAGGAGGACCCGCGGTGAACGTCTGGCTCCAGATCGTCGACACGGCCGGCGCCGTCCTGCTCCTCCTCGGCGCCGCGATCTGCCTGCTCGGGGTGATCGGCATGATCCGGCTGCCCGACGTCCTCTCCCGCAGCCACGCCGCGACCAAGCCGCAGACCCTCGGGATGATCCTGGTGCTGGCCGGGGTCGCACTGCGGCTGCGCAGCGGTATGGACCTCGCCACCCTCGGCCTCATCGCCTTCTTCCAGATGCTCACCGGCCCGGTCGCCTCGCACCTGGTGGCCCGCTCCGCGTACCGCACCGGCCAGGTCGACCATGCCGAGCTGCTCTTCGACGAACTCGACGAGCAGCTCACCGACGGGAAGTGATCGGGTTCTCCCGCCCCGTCCCGGCCAAACACCCCACGGCCCCGGGCCCGCGTGCCATGATGCGGGCAATGCCGGACGCTGGGGGGCGTATGGGAAGCACGGGCACGGTGCTGCGCGAATTGCGCGGCGCACAGAAGAGCGCCAAGGGCGTCTCGCTCTACTCGCGGTACGTGAACCGGCCGGCCGGCCGCGTGCTCGCGGCCGGGGCCTACCGGGCGGGCATGACGCCCAATCAAGTGACTTTGACCAGTGCACTGTTCACCTATGGCGCGGTGGCCTCGGTCGCGCTCGTCGAGCCGTCCTGGACGCTCGCCGTCCTGGTCTGGGCGGCCCTGGCGGTCGGCTTCGCCTTCGACTCCGCCGACGGGCAGCTCGCCCGGCTCACCGGCCGCGGCGGTCCCGACGGGGAATGGCTGGACCACGTCGTGGACTGCGGGAAGCTGCTGCTCGTCCACGCCGCGGTCCTGATCTCCTTCTACCGATTCGGCGAACTTCCCTCGGAAGCTTGGCTGTTGCTGCCGCTGGGCTTTCAGCTGGCCGCCGTGGTGACCTTCTGCGCGGGGCTGCTGCGCGAACACCTCGGCAGGACGGCGGCGAGTGCTCGGGGGCCGTCGTGGGCGGCGGCGCAGGCGGCGCCCGTGTCCCGGGTGCGGGCCGTGGCCCTGCTGCCCGCCGACTACGGGGTGTTCTGCCTGGTGTTCCTGCTGCTCGGCGCACCCGGGGCCTTCCGCGCCGGGTACGCCGTGCTGGCGGTCGTGCACACGCTGTTCCTGGCAGCCTTCCTCGCCAAGTGGTTCAGGGAGCTGAAAGCGCTCCGGGCCGGCTGACGAGCACGTCCAGCGCCCGGCGCAACTGGGTGCTGGACGTGTGCACGGTGTACGGGAAGTAGACGACCTCCACGCCCACTTCGGCGAAGTCGCGCTCCAGCTTCATCCCCTTCTCCGTGCCCCGCCAGTCGTCGCCCTTGAAGATCACGTCGAACCGGACCTGCTGCCAGGTCTCGACCTTGTCCGGCACGGTCTCCACGAACGCGGCGTCCACGAAGCGCACGCTGCGGACGATCTCCAGTCGTTCGCGGAGCGGGATCATCGGCGTATGGCCCTTGGCGAGCGCGGCCATCTCGTCCGACACGACCCCCGCGACCAGGTAGTCGCACTGACTGCGGGCGTGCCGAAGGATGTTGAGGTGCCCGACGTGGAACAGGTCGTACACCCCGGGTGCGTAACCCACCCTGTGCTGCACCATCCGTATCTCTCCCCCCACGGTGAACGTGATCCGGTGATGTTCCAACGACCTTACTGTGAAGAACACTTGTGCAAGCCGTGAACGGATAAGCTGGATGGGGGCTGTTCCTCGGTGGGGGCAGCGGCTGTCGTGGGGGGAAGGCGATCGTCCGATGTCCGATGCTGCAAGGCCCGGTCCGATCCGGGGCCGCCGGATTCTGGTGGTTTCGACCAACTACGCTCCGGAACTCACGGGCATAGGCCCCTACGCCGCTCAACTGGCGGAGCACTGGGCCGCGTCCGGCGCCCGTGTCCGGGCGCTCACCGGCATGCCGCACTATCCCTCCTGGCGACTGGAGGAGAGCTACCGGGGCGTGTGGCGGACGGTGGAGATACGCGGCGGCGTCGGCGTGCACCGACGCAGACACTATGTGCCACCTCGTCAGACTGCTCTGAGGCGTGCCGCGTTCGAGGCCAGCGTGCTCGCCACCGGACTGGTCGCACCGCCGCCCGGCCGCCCCGACGTCGTGATCTCCCAGATGCCCAGTCTCGCCGGCGGGGTCATCGGAGCGCGCCTCGCCCGACGCCACCGCGTGCCGTATCTCCCCGTCGTCCAAGACCTGATGGGCGCCGCCGCCGCGCAGAGCGGCATCCGGGGCGGGGGCCGGGCCGCCGCCGTCGCGGCGGCCGCGGAGCGGTACGCGCTGCGCGGGGCCGCCCTCGTCGGTGTCATCCACGAGAGCTTCGTCCCCGGCGTCACCGCCCTCGGGGTGGACCCCGGCCGCATCCGCCTCGTTCCCAACTGGACCCATGTGCAAGGGCCCACCGCCGACCGGGCCGCGACCCGGGCACGTCTCGGCTGGCCCGAGGGCACCCCGGTCCTCCTGCACTCCGGCAACATGGGCCTCAAGCAGGGTCTGGAGGTGCTCATCGACACCGCCCGCCTCGCCCCCGACGCCCGCGTCGTCCTGATGGGCGACGGCAACCAGCGCGACGCCCTGCGCGCCCGCGCCGAGGGGCTGGCCAACGTGGAGTTCCTGGAGCCCGCGGAGGCCGGGGAGTTCACCGACGTCCTCGCCGCCGCCGACGCCCTCGCGGTCACCCAGCGCGCCTCGGTCCTCGACATGAGCGTCCCCTCCAAGCTCACCTCCTACTTCACCTCCTCACGTCCCGTGATCGCCTCCGTCGCCGACGAGGGCGGCACGGCCGACGAGGTCCGCCGCTCGGGCGCCGGAGTCCTCGTCGCTCCCGAGGACCCGCCCGCCCTCCTCGAAGCGTTGCGGAAACTGACCGCCGACCCGGCCGCCGCCGATGCGCTCGGCGCCGAGGGACCGCGCTACGTGGCCCGCCATCTGAGCCGCGAGGCGGGCCTCGCCCGCTTCGACGACCTGCTCGCCGAGGTCCTGCCGGACGCGCAAGGGAGCCCCCGCCGATGACGCCACAGCACCGCGCCCCGGACGACCACGACGAGCCGGCCCTCCTGCGCGATCAGTTCCGCCAACTCCTGCGCTACCGATCGCTGCTGGCCGTCGGCGTCGTCGTCGGCCTGCTCGGCGGCGGCTACCTCGCGCTCGGCGGCGAGGACACCTACACCGCCACCGGCGAGGTGCTCGTCCGCTCCGCGATCTCCGACCCCTTCGCCGCTGGATCCACCGCCGACAAGGGCATCAACATCGGCTCCGAACGCCAGACCGCGATCAGCGACACCGTGGGCACCCTGGCGGCGGGCACCCTCCTGAAGGAGGGTGACGACGTCACCGCCCGCAAGCTCCTCGCCGGACTCCAGGTCACCAACCCGCCCAACACCCTCACTCTGCGGTTCTCCTACACCGGCGCCACCCCCGAACAGTCCCGGGCCCGCGCCGAAGCCCTCGCCGAGGCCTATCTGGCCCACCGCAAGGCACGCACCGAGGAGAGCATCGAGAACATGGCGGGCGGCTACCGCGCCCAGCTGAAGCCGCTGGAGGAGAAACGCGACCAGCTGGAGGAACAGGCCGGAGTCGGAGCGGCCGACGACGTCACCAGCGCCCGCGCCAACATCATCGTCTCCATCTCCGAGCTGAGCAGGAAGATCTCCGAGCTGGGGGCCCTGGACACCACCCCCGGCTACCTCAACAAGAAGCCCGTCGCCCCCACCGCGCCCACCGGTCCGGGACTGCCCCTGCTCCTCGGGCTCGGCGGCGTCGTCGGCCTCGCGCTGGGGCTGCTGCTCTCCTGGGTGCGCCTCGTCTTCGACCCGGCCGTACGCTCCACCCGCGAGCTCGTCCACTCGCTCGGCGCACCCCTGCTCGGCACCCTGCCCCGGGAACGCGCCGCGGGCAGTCTGCTCGCCATCGGCGGGGGAAGCTCCCGGCTGGCGGAGGAGTACCGAGCCGTCGCTTTCCGGCTCGCCTACGACCCGTCGTTCGCCGAGAGCCGCCGCCTGCTGGTCACCGCCCCGCGCGGCGACAGCACGGCAGCCGCCGCCGCTGCCGCCAACCTGGCCGCCGCCTTCGCCGAGATGGGCCGCGACGTCCTGCTCGTCGAGGCCGACCTGCGCACCCCCTCCCTCGCCCTCGACCTGGGCTCCGCCGGCCATGAGGTGCGCCCGCCCCGCTGGGCCGCCGAGGAGGGCGACGGCAGCTGGCCCAACGGCGGCCGCACCAATGTGGACGTGCCCGGCTCCGGGGCCTTCGCGCTGATCCCCGGGACCACCGTCGACAACGTCCCGCGCGCCCTGACCTCCCCGCCCGTCGGCCGCATCGTCGCCGAGGCCGACCGGAGCGGCAACGTCGTCATCGTCCTCGCCCCGCCCGTCCTCTCCTACGCGGACGCGGTCGCCCTCGTCGACCGGGTGGAGGGCGTCATGATCGTCTGCGACCCGCGCGAGGTGCACCGCAGCGACCTGGAACGCATCCGCGAGATCATCGGCGCCTCCGGCGGCTCCGTCCTCGGCGCCCTGCTCCACCCGGCCCGGGGGCGGCTGCGCCGCGCCGATCGACGGGCGAGGCCGACCCGACGCCGGGGCGGTGGCGGCGGGCCCACCTCCACCGCCGAGCCGGACGCTCCCGAGATCACCGGCGATCCCACCGAGACCCTCGGCCTGCGCTCCTTCACCCTGCCGGCCGCCCGCCGGTGAGAGCCCGCACCGCCGTCCTCTGTTCGGTCGCTGACCAGGGCGTGGCGGCGCTCACCAACATCCTGGTGCTCCTTGCCGCCGCCCGGCTCTCCACGCTCGCCGACTTCGCCCGCTTCTCCGCGGTCTACCTGGTCTTCACCGTGCTCCTCGGCGTCTCGGGGGCGTACACCGGGCAGCCCCTCGTCCTCAAGCGCGGCCCGGGGGAGGAGACCCGGGGCGCCTGCCGGTCCGCCGTGACCTTCACGGTCCTCGCCGCCGCCGTGCTCGGCGCGCTGCTCGCGGCCGTCTGCGTCCTCCTCCCCGGCGACACCGCCCGCGCCCTGCTGGTGCTGGGCCTCGTCCTGCCGGTGGTGCTGGGGCAGGACGCCGTACGGTATGCCTTCTCCACCCTCCAACAGCCCCATCTCGCCCTGACCGGGGACCTGTTGCGGCTCGGCTGTGTGCTCGGGGCGCTCTCCGTACAGGACTACGGGGCGACCCCGGCGCGCCTGATCGCCGTCTGGGGCCTGTCCGCCCTGCCCGCGCTCCTGCTGTCCGCCGCCCTCCTCCACCGCGCCACCGCCGGACCCCCGCTGCGGCTGCGCCCGCTGCTGCGGCGCGGCCACCTCGGGCAGCGCTTCACCGTCGAGTTCGGCGTGGGCAACGCGACCGGCCAACTGTCCGTCCTCGGCCTCGGCGCGGTCGGCAACCCCCTCCTGGTCGGGGCGCTGCGCGGGGCGACCACCCTGTTCGGGCCGCTCAACGTGCTCTACACCTCCGCCACGTCCTTCGGCCCCCCGCTGCTCGGCCGCATCGGCGACGAGCGCCGCCGGATCCGGGCCACCGCCGCGCTCGCCGCCGTCCTCGCGGCGACCGCCGCGCTCTGGGCCACCGTGCTCGCCCTGCTGCCCGAGCGCGCCGGACGCGAACTGCTCGGCGACACCTGGCCCACGGCCGCCGCCCTGCTGCCCGCCACCGGCAGCCAGTACGCGGCGATGGCCGTCGGCACCTGCGGGCTGCTCGCCCTGCGCATGCTCGACCCGCGCACCACGCTCTCCATCCAGGTCGTCTTCTCGCTCACCGCCGTGGCCTTCCTCGCGGGCGGTTACGTCGTCGGGGGCGTCCAGGGCGCCGCCTGGGGACTGTTCCTGGGATCGCTCTGCAAGGCGGTCGCCACGTGGGTCAGGGTGGCCCGGCTGCGCCGCCGTACCCGGGCCGCCGACGGGGGCGTCAGCGCCGGCGCTCTCTCCGCCGCTCCCTGAACGTGGCTATCGCCAGCAGGCACAGCGCGGCGATGGCCAGCTTCCCCGCCGCCTGGAGGAGCGGGCCGCGCAGCAGGATGAAGGTGTATCCGGCGATCAGCGGCGCGGCGATGGCCAGCACACTTGCGGGGCCGGGCCCCGCCCGGGTGACGGCCAGGGCGTAGCGGCGGTCGGTGCGGGCCGACGCGTAGCCGATCAGCGCGAGGCCGCCCATCATGCCGGTCGCGCCGAAGTCGACCCAGAACTCGGTCCACATCGGGGCCGAGAGGTTGGTCATCCGCAGTCCCATCCACTGCCCGACCCGGACCCCGGTGTCCTCCGGCTTCCCGCTCCACACCGCGCGCGGCACGAAGAACAGCGCGGAGCCCGTCAGCTGGCGGCCGTAGGTGTGGCCGCGGGTGTCGACCCACGAGATGGTGTTGGCGAACATCACCATCTGGTCGTAGTCCTTGGTCACCAGCGGATCGAAGACCGATGCCGACTGCACGGCCCGCTGCCCTCCCTCCTCGTACCGGAATTTGTCCGCGTACGGGAACAGCACCAGCGCCCCCACCACTCCCGTCGTCAGCACCGTCCGGTAGACCGCCGCGCTGCTCGGGAACGCGGCGAACACGAACGCCACCACCACCGTCAGGAACCAGTAACGAGCGTTGGAGATCGGATTGTTCACCAGGAGGTTCAGCCCCGACAGCGCCACCCACACCAGCACCGTCGAGGGTCTGCGCCGGGCCCGGTAGGAGGTCGCCAGCCGGCGGGTGTAGAAGAGCAGCGCCAGCAGCGCCGGGACCTGGCCGAAGCCCTTGACGAACGCCGAGCCCACGTTGGAACCCTCCGCGGCGACGCCGCTCGCCGCGACCGTCTCGTTGATCTCCTGACGACTGGAGAAGAAGACCGCGGGCCCGCCCAGCTTCAGCACGTAGAACGCGCTCGCCGCGAACGCCAGCAGCACCAGCAGCCGCAGCCGCAGCGGGTGCGCCACGGCGGGCCCGCCGCCCGAGGCCCGCGCGGAGGGGGTACGGCGGCGCAGCGGGCGCCGGGAGGCCAGCAGCGCTCCCAGGTCGTAGGCGGCACACCCCACCAGGACCATCGCGATGGCGGTGACGAGGTCCTGGCGCGGCCCCACCATCGGTGTCGGCGTCTGCCCGATCACCACCTGGGCGAACGGCGCCACGCCCATCGCGATGTACACGAACATCCAGAAGACGCCCTGGAGCAGCCGACGCCGGGTGGAGAGGATCATGGTCGCCAGCCGGGCTCCCGCGTAGCAGGTCAGCACCAACTGGAGCCAGTACGCGGTGTCCCGCACCCCGGAGCCGGGCTGGGCGGCGATCACCGCGGGCAGGAAGCAGACCAGGCCCAGGATGAGCGGTACGGACACGGCCCGCGACAGCATCGACCAGACGATCGGCCGCTCGGGCACGTCGGAGACGGGCCCCCGGGCCGGCGTTGGCGCCGACGTGTGCACCGACGTCATGCGCCCCCCCGGGATCAGTGAACCGCTGAACACTCTAACGAATCAGCCCACTTGAGGGGGGCCGATGACTACGCTGTGAACATGTGGCCATAGTCGAGGGGAACTCTGGTGAAAATCCTGCACGTTGTCACGCTCCACACCCCGGATCACGCCTTCGGCGGTCCGACCCGGGTGGCGTTCAACCTCTCCAAGGTCCAGCGGGCGCACGGCGACGACGCCCGCGTCATGGCCCTCGGCGACGGCTTCCCCGACGGCGAACTGCCCAGCCGGGTGGAGGGGGTTCCGGTCCACCTCTTCCAAGCGCGGCACCTCCTGCCGATGTTCGAGGTCAGCGGCATCACCTCCGCCGGGCTGCTGCGCACCGCCCGGCGCATGATGCGCGGCGCCGACCTCGTCCACGTCCATCTGATGCGGGACCTGGTGACCCTGCCCGCGGCGCTCCTCGCGCTCGCGACCCGTACGCCGCTGGTCGTCCAGACCCACGGCATGATCGACCCCACCGAGAAGAAGGTCGCCCAGCTCACCGACCTCCTCGGGGTCCGCAAGGTGCTGCGGGAGGCGGACGCCGTCCTGCACCTGACCGAGATGGAGCGGCTCGACGTGAACGCCGTCGCCGCCCCCGTCCCGCTCACCCGCACCGTACGGCTGGTCAACGGGGTACGCCCGCAGGAGCGCAAGCCCGCTCGTGAACCCGGCCGCCCGCCCACCGTGCTGTACCTGGCCCGGATCCAGGAGCGCAAGCGGCCCGAGGACTTCGTCGCCGCGATGCCGCACGTCCTCGCCCGCCACCCGGACGCCCGCTTCGTGCTGGCCGGGCCCGACACCGGCGCGCTGTCCGGCACGCTCGCGCTGGCCCGGAAGCTGGGGGTGGCCGCATCGCTCGACCATGTGGGGCCGTTGGAGCACGACGAGGTCCTGGCCGCCGACCGTGAGGCCGATGTGTATGTGCTGCCCGCGATCGAGGAGCCGTTCCCGGTCTCGGTGCTGGAGG
Source organism: Streptomyces sp. man185 (assembly GCA_002551355.1). GTDB lineage: Bacteria > Actinomycetota > Actinomycetes > Streptomycetales > Streptomycetaceae > Streptomyces. The sequence continues at coordinate 155,701 of NTHE01000002.1, forward strand.
CGATGTCGGTCGGCACCCCGGTCGTCATCACCCGCACCTGTGGACAGGCCCCCGATGTGGCGGCGGCGGGCTCGGGCCGGGTCATCGACAGCCGGGTCGGCGAGGACGCGGCCAACGCCCGCAGGGTCGCCGACGCGATCCTGGAGCTGCTGGAGCCGGAGGCAGCCGAGCAGGCGGGCAAGGCCGCCTGGGAGCTGGTGAACGAGCAGTTCACCATCGAGGCCGTCACCGCCACCCTCCGGCGGACCTACGAGGACGTGGTCCGCCGGAGGCGAGGGTGACCGGCGGGCCTGTCAACGTAGCGGCATCTCACGGGACTTGAGTGCGATCTGCCAGCGGTAGAAGCTCATCGCCAGGGCGAAGTCGAAGCCCGCCCGGCCGTCCAGGAAGCCCCGCCGGTAGAGGTACATGTAGGCGAAGGACACCACCGGCTTGAACGGTGCCTTGTGGAACAACTGCCCCTGTCGGGACTTGACCTGGCGCACCTGCTCCTTCACCTGGGGGTGGTGCTCCAGCCAGGCCTCCCAGTCCGAGTAGCGGTTGTGCCGCTCGAACCAGGCGGTCACCGGGTCGAGGTCCTGGTGCTCGATGGGGTGGGTGAGTGTTCCCACCGTCGCCGCGACCGGCTGGTAGTGCCCCTCGACCTCCCCGATGCCCGGGGCGTCCAGGTCCCCGACCTCGGGGTAGAAGGAGCGGGTGCGGTCGGTCAACGACCTTTTGCGGATGGTGTATCCGTGCCGCAGCCGCTTCCCGGAGAACCAGTAGCCGAGCGGGATGTCGTACGCCGCAGGCTTCGGCGCCGCCGGGTTCCGGAAGGTCTCCCGCAGCTCGGCCAGCAGCCCGGGGCTGAGCCGCTCGTCGCCGTCCAGGAGCAGGATCCAGTCCAGATCGGTGCGGACGTTCTCCAGGCACCACTGCTTCTTGCGCGGGTGGCCCCCGTCCCAGGTGTACGTGACCACCTCGGCCCCGCACTCCTCGGCGATCTTGACGGTGTCGTCGGTGCTGTGGGAGTCCACCACGACGACGGCCTCGAAGTGGCCGAGCACCGATTTCACCGCCTCCGCGATGTTCAGCCCCTCGTTCTTCGTGGGGATCGCCACGGCTATCGGGAGTTTCGGCGTACCTGCGGTCATCCCTTGGCTCCTTCGGGCAGCCAGGCGTAGCAGCCTGTGGAGGTGAATGTGCGAGCGGAATCGGGGATGGTGATCTTCCGGGACTTCCCGGTGCCGGAAGAGCCCCGGCTCAGCTCCTTGCCCCCGGCCCCGGTGATCTGCCAGGAGCAGTCAGCGGTGGGCGAGGCCGAGCGGTACACGCCCGGCCGGAGCTTCTTCCCGGTGTGGGCGCCGTCCGGGTAGGCGTACGCCGCCTCGTCCACCAGGTCCTGGTGCTGGGGGCAGAGCCCGGCGACGGCGTCCGCGGCGTCCGGGATCTCGTCCGTGGCGATGGCGCCGACGGCGGTGTCCCGGTCGGCCCTGACCAGATAGCGGAGCTTGTCGCAGGTCTCCTGGCCGGTCTCGAGCACGGCGGCCGGGTCCATGCCCTTGGGCACCCGGTCGGCCAGGTACTCCTTCTGCTTCTTCGTGAAGGTCCCGGTGGCCGGGGCGATCTCGTCGGGCGGTGTCCTGGGGCCCGTGGCGGCGGGATCGGACGGGTCGGCGCGCGAAGTCTCCTCCGCCTCCTTGGGCTCATGCGGTTTCTCGGTGGGTGTGCCGGCGGACGGGCCGGGGACGGCGGGCCCGGAGGCCGCGGGGCGCTGGGCGCCCGCGGCCTCCGGGTCGTTCCCGTCCGCGGACGAGCCGCAGGCGGCCAGCGCCGCCGCCGTCAGGACGGCGGCGGCGCAGGCCAGGAACGGATTCCTCATGAGATCAGCTGTTCCTCAGGGCGTAGTGCGCGCTGATCGTGGAAGAGTTCAGCGCGGTCGGGTAGATGGCGGTCTCGTCGATCTGCCCTTCGAAGAAATTGCTGGTCGGACGGTTCGGCCAGCCGGACAGGTTGTCCCCGCCGACCCGCCAGTGGCCCGGGGAGCTCTCGTTGCCGGAGACCAGGATGTTCGACGCGCGCAGCTGCCCGTCGACGTACAGCGACATGCCCTGCCCCAGCGGGCCCTGGGTGGCGACGACGTGGTGCCACTGGCCGTCGTTGTACGCCCCCGAGGTGGCGACGGTGCGGGCCCCGCCGCTCTGGACGCCGAACACGAGGCGCCCGTCGTTGCGCATGTAGATGTGCTTGTCGTGGCGGGTGCTGTTCTGCTGGGTCAGATTGCCGAAGCCGACGATCTTCCCGCCCCGGGTCGTGGTGGTCTTGATCCAGGTCTCGACGGTGAACCGGGCCGGCTGGGCGTGCTGCCGGTTGCTGTAGGCGTACTCGTCGGTCCCGTTGAACCCGATCGCCGTCGAGGGCCCGGCGACCGCCGCCGGGGTCTGCCGGTAGGCGGGGCCGTTGCGCAGGAAGCCGTTGTTCAGGTTGCCGCTGCTGTCGTGCGCGAACGTGGAGGTGCCCTCGTCGTAGCGCCAGTAGAGGCTCGCCCCGTCGGACCTGACCCGGGCCGGGTACGCCTCCGTCGTGCTCGCCACGGTGGCGGACTGCGCCGGGGACTTGGCGCTGGTGTTGCCGCCGTCGCTCGCGGTGATCCGGTACGAATGGGTCTCGCCCGGGGTGACGTCGGTGTCCGTCCAGGTCAGCTGCGGCCGGTCCCAGAAGACCGAGTAGCCGGTCGTGGTGTGGATCGGGGTGTTGGAGCCGTCCTTGTAGATCCGGTAGGTCAGCTCACCGTCGTCGGTGTCGAAGCTGGTCTGCCAGTTCACGTCGATCCGCCCGGGGGTGAGCGTGGACAGGCTGACGTTGGGCACCCAGGGCGCGCCTGTGTCCGGGCCGTCCGCGAACCGGGTCAGACCCTGCTGCGGCTTGGTGTTGACGGTGGTGAACTCGCCGCCCACCCAGAGGTAGTGGCGCCCGCCGCTGCTCGTCTGGGTCATCACGCGGGGTCCGACCGGTTCCCCGATCCCGTCGTTGGTGTCCGGGAACCAGGGCAGCAGCTTCGGGTCGTCGACCGACTGGGCCAGCAGGTGCTTGCGCGGCTGGTCCGGGAACGCGCCCATGCTGGCGCAGTCGTGGGCGTGGCTGCCGCTGTACAGCACCCCGGAGTGCACCAGCACGGACTGGGTCGCGCCGAGGCAGGTGTCCCGCCAGCGCTGCTCGAAGTTGCCGAGGCTCAAAGCGATGCGTCCGTCGAACACGCCGCCGCCGGTGCCCTCGTTGCCGGTGTAGAAGCCGGTGGCATCCGTGGTGATGTCCTGGACCGTGGAGTTGTTGTGGATGAACCCCGGGTAGGACTTGGTGAGTTGGCCGGTGGTGGCGTTGATGACGGCCAGCGCGTGGGTGTTCGTGCCGTTGATCCGGAAGAAGTCCCCGCCGAGCAGCACGTTCTGCCCGTCCGGAGTCACCTCGACGGCCCGTGCGACCTCGTCGGCGTTGGCCGTGAAGGGCAGCAGGGAGGCTCCGGTCGTGACGGCGGCGAAGTGGTTCCTGGTCTGCCCGCCGACCGTGGTGAAGTCGCCCGCCAGATAGACCGTGTCGTCAGTGACGGCGAGCCCCCGCACGGTCGCCGAGACTCCGATCTTGAAGCTGTTGCGGACCGCGCAGCTCTCGGTGTCGATCGCCGCGATGTTGCTCACGCCGACACCGTTCACCGCGCCGAACTGGCCTCCCGCGTAGAGGGTTTCGCCGTCCGGGGAGAGGGCGAGAGCCCGTACGGTCGCGGTCCCCGAGGAGATGGTGAAGGACAGCGAGCAGTCGGTGGGCGCCCCGGTCGCCGCGTCGAAGGCGGCGAAGTTCACCGCGGGCTGTTCGCTCGTTCCGGGGGCTGCGGTGGGGGGCCGCAGGGTGGAGAAGGTGCCGCCCGCGTAGACGACGCCGTCGCCGGCGGCCATCGACCAGACGATGCCGTTGGTCTGCCAGGTGGTGAGGTCGTCCGCGGTGATGGCGACCGGTGGTGTCAGCGCCGCCGCCGGGGAGGCCCCGACCGTGGTGGCGGTCAGGGCTCCGGCCAGCAGGCCGAGAGCGGCGGAAGCGGCCCGCACACGGCCGCGTCCTCCGGTTCTCTGCCCCGTACTTCCGTTCATCATTCAGCTCCGAAGGTGAGATTCGAGCTGCGGCCGAAAGGCCGCGGATCCTGCCTCGCCCGACCGGGAGCGGGGACGGTGCGTCCCGCCGAGGGTCGTGGCGAGTGGGTAGGCGGGGCCGAGGCCCCGCCCGTGGCCGGCGCGTCGAGCTCCAGCGAGCGGTCGGTGGAGATCGGCGGTAGCGCCGGTGATCGTCCCGGGCACGGGCGCGGCGAGCGCCGGCCGGGAGTCATGGGTGGCCGCCGGCCCGGTCCGGGCGTCGGCGGTCACACGGTCCTGTCGGTGCGGTAAGGGGACGGCGGGCCGGCGGCGGAGCAGGCCGGCCCGGCTGCCGGGGGAGCGGTGCACGTGACGGGGACGCCCGTCCACCGGCCCGCCGGGACGGCGGCCCCGCCCGTTCACCGGTCCACCCGGACGGCGGCCCCGGACAGCTGGTCCTCGAGTCGGCGGATGTCGGCGTCGACCATGATCCGGGCCAGCTCGCGGGACTTCACCTCGGGCTTCCAGCCCAGCAGCTCCTCGGCCTTGGAGGCGTCGCCGATCAACGCGTCGACCTCGCTGGGGCGTTCGTACTTCGGGTCGTAGCGCACGTGCTCGCGCCAGTCGAGGCCCGCGTGCTCGAAGGAGAACTCCAGGAACTGCCGGACGCTGACGCCCTCGCCGGTGGCGATCACGAAGTCGTCGGGGGCGTCGCACTGGAGCATCCGCCACATGGCGTCCACGTACTCCGGCGCGTACCCCCAGTCCCGGACCGCGTCCAGATTGCCCAGGTGCAGCCGGTCCTGGAGCCCGGCCTTGATCCGGGCCACGCCCCGGGTGATCTTCCGGGTCACGAAGGTCTCGCCCCGGCGCGGCGACTCGTGGTTGAACAGGATCCCGTTCACGGCGAACATGCCGTACGCCTCACGGTAGTTGACCGTCGCCCAGTACGAGTAGACCTTCGCCACGCTGTACGGGCTGCGCGGGTGGAACGAGGTCTTCTCGTTCTGCGGGGGCGGGGTGGCGCCGAACATCTCGGAGGACGAGGCCTGGTAGATCCGGGTGTGGATGCCGCTGGCCCGGACCGCCTCCAGCAGCCGGACGGTGCCGAGCCCGGTGACGTCACCGGTGTAGAGCGGGGCGTCGAAGGACACCCGCACATGCGACTGCGCGCCCAGGTTGTAGACCTCGTCCGGCTGGATGTCGCGCAGCAGGTTCACCAGCGCCACACCGTCGGACAGGTCCGCGTGATGCAGGACGAAGGAACGCTCCGGCTCCTCGGGGCCCTGGTATATGTGGTCGATCCGCTCGGTGTTGAAGCTCGAGGAGCGGCGTATGAGCCCGTGCACCGTGTATCCCTTGCCGAGCAACAACTCGGCCAGATACGAACCGTCCTGGCCTGTCACTCCGGTGATGAGCGCGGTCTTCGCCACGATTCCCCCTTCTCTGCTGATCGCCGCGGAGGCGATGTTCACCGATATTCCGGAATTGGACCGTTCTGCGGCAAAGTGTCACCGCGGTCCCTTTTCTGCTGGCACAATCCGAGCCATGACGACCGAACTCCCCGTCCCGTCCCAGGAATCCGCCCGTCCTCTACTGCGCCCCGGCTCCCGCATATTCGTCGCGGGACACCGCGGCCTGGTCGGCTCGGCGGTGGCCCGCCGCCTCGCCGACGACGGCCACGAGGTGCTCACCCGCGGCCGTGACCTTCTCGACCTGCGCGACGCCACGCGGACCGAGACGTATCTGAAGGAGGTCCGCCCGGACGCCGTGGTGCTGGCCGCCGCCAAGGTGGGCGGAATCATGGCCAACAGCACGTACCCGGTGCAGTTCCTGGAGGACAACCTGCGCATCCAGCTCAGCGTGATCGCCGGTGCGCACGCGGCCGGGACGCAGCGGCTGCTCTTCCTCGGCTCGTCGTGCATCTACCCCCGGCTCGCCCCCCAGCCGATCCGTGAGGAGTCGCTGCTCACCGGTGAGCTGGAGCCCACCAACGAGGCGTACGCCCTCGCCAAGATCGCCGGGATCGTCCAGACCCAGTCCTACCGGCGGCAGTACGGCGCCTCCTACATCAGCGCCATGCCCACCAATCTCTACGGGCCCGGCGACAACTTCGACCTGGAGACCTCGCACGTCCTGCCCGCGCTGATCCGCCGCTTCCACGAGGCGCGCAGCGACGGCGCCCCCGAGGTGACCCTGTGGGGATCCGGCTCCCCGCGGCGCGAGTTCCTCCACGTCGACGACCTCGCCGCCGCCTGCGTGAGCCTGCTGGAGGCCTACGACGGTGACGAACCCGTCAACATCGGCTGCGGCGAGGACCTCACGATCCGCGAACTCGCTGAAACCATCAGGGAGGTGACGGGCTACCAGGGAAGCATCCGCTGGGACACCTCCAAGCCCGACGGGACCCCCCGCAAGCTGCTCGACGTCACCCGCCTGAACGCCCTCGGCTTCACGCCGAAGATCCCGCTGCGTGACGGCATCGCCCGTACCTACGCCTGGTGGCTCGGACAACTCCCGCCCGAACAGTGACCGTTCGCCGCCGTGAGAGGTCTCGCGGCGGCGCACCGGTGGTGCTCCTCGCATCCGCCCGCCCGCCGCTCTCAGTACGCCCCGCGGCCGTCGGTGACGGCGCGCACGGTGCGGGCGAGGAGTCCCATGTCGGCGGCGACCGACCAGTTGTCCACGTACCAGAGATCGAGCGAGACGGTTTCGTGCCAGCTCAGGTCGGAGCGGCCGCTCACCTGCCACAGGCCCGTGAGGCCCGGTTTCACGGTGAGCCGGCGGTGCTCCCGCTCGTCGTAGCGCGACGCCTCCTCCGGCAGCGGCGGCCGCGGACCCACCAAAGACATGTGGCCCAGCAACACATTGACCAGCTGCGGGAGTTCGTCGATCGACGTGCGCCGCAGCATCCGGCCGACCGGCGTGACCCGAGGATCGCTGCGCATCTTGAACAGCGGGCCGTCGACCTCGTTGGCCGCGCTCAGCCGCGCCTTGAGATGCTCCGCGTCCGCCACCATCGTGCGGAACTTCCACATGGTGAACGGCTGGTTGTGCTGCCCCTGCCGGATCTGCCGGTGGAAGACCGGACCCCGTGAGGACAGCCGGACGCTCAGCGCGACTGTCAGTAACAGCGGTGCCAGGGCCAGCAGTCCGAACAGGGCGCCCGTACGGTCCAGCGCGTTCTTGACCGCCGCCTGGGGGCCCCCGCGCAGCGGCGGCGCGATGTGCAGCAGGGTGAGCCCGGCGGCGGTGACGGGACGCACCCGCTCGGCCGCCACACCGGACAGCTCCGAGAGCACGGACAGGGCGACGCCACCGTCGTGCAGCCCCCAGCCGAGGCGTCGCAGCCGGTCGCCGGTCAGCTGGGGCCCGGGAGCCACCAGCACCAGGTCCGCCGCGTGGGCGTAGACCCCGCCGAGCACGGTCGACACATCGTCGTCGGCCGGGCAGGACGCGAGGTGTCCCGGCACCTGCACCCCGTCCAGCTCCAGCCGGCCGGCGCCCACCGGGATGGCGGCAACCAGTGCGTAGCCGTGGTCTGTACGGGAGTTGAGCAGCTCGGCCGCGCGGCCCACCCCCGAAGCCTCGCCCACCAGCAACACCCTGCGGACCCGGTGGCCCCGCCGCCGCAGCCCCGACACCGCCGTGGCGATCAGCAGCCCCGGCGCGACGGCCACCACGGCCGTGGCCGGGTCCACCGGGCTGCCCGCCGCCGTGTGCAGCACGGCCAGCAAGCCGATGAGGACGAGCCAGTCGCCGACCGCGCCGCCCCCGCCGCTCGTGCCGAGCGCGCCGCCCGGCTCGGTCCGCAGCCGGTCGGTGTAGCGCCCGCGGACACCGCGCAGCCCGGCCCACAGCAGACCCGCCACCGCGGCGGCCGCCACCGGGCGGGGCTGGTCGCCCGCGCGCAGCAGCAGCCAGGCCGGACCGGCCAGACCCAGCAGATCGGTCAGCGCCACGAGGGTCGGGCCGGACGCGGGCTTCCGCCGGACCGGAGCCCGGCCGGCCGGATCGCGCTGAGCCGTAGGTTCCCTCCACAGCTGTTCCAGGGCCGCCGTGCGATTCCGGGAGGCGGCGGTGCGAGGGCGCGGCGCGCCCCGGAGCCCCACCGGTCCGGATAGGTCGGTATCGGGTATTTCGACATGCCCCATGAGCCCCCCAGCCACAGTTGCACCCCCATAAACGGGACGCATCCGTCGATCCCATGGACTGACGGATGCGCCCTCGCTCGGTGCACGATATCCACACACGTGCCATTTCGCTGGAGTTCTCGTGAAGTTCAGGCGGCTTGGTTCGGAGACCTCCGATCTGCCGGAACCGTCCGATGTCGCCTGGTGGGTACGGAGATTGATGGAGCGGTGGGCGAGTAAGCGCTTGTGATCGGCGGCGCCGAGGGGCGGCTCGTGGAGGTTCCCACTCCGCTGTGTCCCGGCAAGGACGCGTGAACCCCCTGGCGGGCGGTGTGCCCGGCCAGAGGGTTCACGCGTTCCCTCCCCGCCCTCGAGGGGCGGGGAGGGCCGCTACGGCGTCAGAGTGCGCCCTCCGTGCGCCTCCTGGCGCGCCGGTGGACGAGCACCCCGGCGCCAACGAGCGTCGCTGCCGCGAGAGTTACCGACATCACAGTGGCCCCGGTGGCGGCCAGGCTGCCGCCGCCGGACGTGGCGGCGGTTCCGGCGCCGCCGCCGAGGCCACCGCCGACCGTGGAACCGGCGTCCCCGGACGTACCGGTGGAGCCTTCGGCCTTGCCCGTGGAGCCGCCGGCCGACTGCGTACCGTTGTCGTCACCTGTCGAACCGTCACTTCCGGTGCTGTCGGAGCCGTCGGTGCCGTTCGAGGTGTCGCCGTCGCCGCCGGTGTCCCCGCCGCCGGCGGCCGGGGTGACGGTGAGCGTCACGGCGGCGGTGCGGGTCGTGCCGACGTCGTTGCGGAACTCGGCGCGGTAGCGGTAGCCGTCCTGCGCCCTCCGCACGGTGAACGTGAGGGCCGGCCCGGTCGCGCCCTCGACGTCCTTCCAGGTCTGCGAGCCGTCGGTGCTGACCTGCCAGCGGACGGTGGGCTCCGGGGTTCCCTCCGCTTCGGCGATGAGGGAGCCCTCCTCGCCGTCCCTCGCCGTGAGGTCGGTGGGCGCGCGGGTCACCAGGGGCGAGGTCTGCCGGACCAGTTCGGTGATCTTCCCCTCGGCAGGGCTGGTGACGAAGACGGTGGCGCCGCCCGGTTCGACGGCGAGCGAGGCCGCCCCGGCCTGGGAGTGGTTGCCGGGCAGCGACAGCTCCTTCGCGGCCACGGCCAAGTCCTCGCTGTCGTACACGGTCAGCGTCCCGTTGTTGTCGTTGGCCGGGTCGGAAAGGTCCCCGCCGTCCTGCCGGACGACGTAGGCCCGGCCCGTCGCGGTGTCGAAGGCGGCGTCGCGGGCCAGGTCCTTGCCGACGAGCGTCTTGAGCAGCTTGCCCGCGGCGTCGAAGACCAGCACGGACCGGCCGACCCCGACCCACACCGCGCCGGTGGCCGGGTCCGTCTCGGTGAATCCGGCCGTGCCCGCCGCGCCGGGCAGGTCGAAGGAGCCGGTGACGGCGAACGACGCGAGGTCCACCCGGTGCAGCTTCCCGGCCGCGAAGTCGGTGTACCAGAGCGCGCCCCGCTCGGGGTCGGCGGCGAACTGGGTGCCGCCCGGCAGGGTGAGCGTCCGGGTCGCCGTGCCGGTGGCCCGGTCGATCTCGGAGAATGTCGCGCCCTGGGCGACCAGGACCGTACCAGGGGTGGTGCCGGGGGCGATGTCGGTGATCGTGGACCCGGCGAGCCAGACGCCGGAGGCCGCCTCGTCGCCCGCTTTGGCGCTGCCGACGCCCCGCAGCGGGTAGTTGTAGACGACGCCGTCGCCCGGCAACGGCCCGGAGATGCGGGTGGCCGCCGAGGCCCGCAGCGCACCGGTGGAGCCGGGGGCCTGGCTGATCCAGCTCTCGGACTTCCCGTCCTCGGGGTTCAGTACGTGCAGCCCGCGCTCGTCGACGTCGGCCGTGTCGGGGAGGTTGTCCGCGCCGACGTACAGCTTCTTCGAGTCGGGGTGCAGCAGCAGGTCCAGCGGCTTGCCGGCCGAGGTGAAGTCCGCGGCGGCTTTGTAGGAGACGGTCCCCGCGGGCACGTCGACACCCCCGCCGCCCGGTTCGCCGGGCCCCTGGCCGGCGAAGGCGACGGGCATGCGGACGTCCTGCGTACGGTTGCCCGCGGCGCGGTGGTCGGCGCGGGTGACGACGGAACAGGACACCTCGGCGCAGTCGAGGCCGTCGCCCTCCTTTGTGATCTCGATCTCCACGTCGAAGGCGCCGCCGGGTCCGAAGGCCTGGGCGAGGTCGCCCGCGTACGGGTCGCCCGGGGGCACGATCCACTGCGAGGTCTTCGAACCGCCGCTCATGTCCGCCCCGCCGAGGCAGGGGGAGGGCACCCGGTTGTCCCCGTTGTCCTTGCACAGGGCGACGTAGACGCCGGTGGTGAGGCCGTACCCCTCGCCGGTGACCCGGACCTTCTGCCCGTCCGGGTCGAGACCGGTGGTGGCCGAGACGGTGAGCTTCTGTCCCTGCGGGCCGGTGGCCGTCTTCGGGGTCCCGGCGTCGGCGCTGACCGCCGCGCCGGTGGGGATCGCCGTGAGCAGCAGGGCGGCGACGGCGGCCGTGCCCGCGCGGCGGATCGGTCTGCCGCGGCCGCTCGGCGGGGCGCCGGGATCGGTGCCCGGAGTGGATGTCATGTCATTCCTCGTCAGGACGCGTGGGAGCCCGGCCCCGGCACGAGCGGCCGGGACCGGGCGAAGGGCGGGAGAAGTCGTTCCGCGTTACACGAAGTCGATCGGAGCGTGGACGTCGTACTTGCGGTCGCTGGTGTCGGTGTGGTCGGCGCGGGTCACGATGGCGCACTCGACGGTGTCGCCGCAGACGTTGCCGCCGCCGAGGTCGGCCTTGACGTGTATCGGGACGCTGAAGGTGCCGCCCGCGCCGAAGGGCGAGGTGTTGGGCAGGCCGCCGCCCAGGCCGGAGACCCAGTGCGAGGCGCCGGTGGTGCCGGACTCGTCCTGGCCGCCGAGACACGGCGAGGGCTTGTTGGCGCCCTGGGCCCCGTCCACCACGCACAGGCTCACGTAGACGCCCTGGCCGGTGTTGTAGCCGCTTCCGGTGACGGTGATGTTGGCGCCCGAGGCGGCCGCGCTGTCGGGCGCGGAGAGCGACAGGTTGTAGGTCGTACCCCCGTCGGTGACCGTGCGGGTGCCGGTCGCGGCGGCGGCGGGGGAGGCGAAGGCCACGGCCAGCACTGCGGCGGCGAACGCGGCGAGGCCCGTGCGGGCGACGGTACGGGTGGAGGGAACAGCACTCACGGGATGAGCACCTTTCTCGGCATCGGTAACCAGAACCACGGACACCCAGTCGACTTAGGTAAGGCATACCTAAGTCCAAATCTGTTGGGTTGTCAACAAAGTGGCACGGCCCGAGCGGAGTCGGGTCAGCCGTCTCCGGCCGGCGGCAGGGCCTGCTCGGTCCAGATGGTCTTCCCGGTCGGGGTGTACCGCGTGCCCCACCGCTGCACGAGCTGCGCCACGATGAACAGGCCGCGCCCGCCCTCGTCGTCCTCGGCGCTGTGCCGCAGATGCGGGGAGGTGTGTCCGGTGTCCGCGACCTCGCACACGAGCGTGCGGTCCCGGATGAGGCGCAGACCCAGCGGCCCGCCCGCGTACCGGACCGCGTTGGTGACCAGCTCGCTGACGACCAGCTGGGTCGCGAACACCAGCTCTTCCAGCCCCCAGGCCTCCAGTTGTCCCGTGGCCAGCTCACGGGCGCGGCCCACCGACACCGCCTCGGCGGTCAGCTCCCAGTCGGCGACCCGCTCCGCGTCGAGCTCGCGGGTGCGGACCAGGAGCAGGGCCGTGTCGTCGGCGCTCGTGCCGCCGGGCACCAGCTCGGACACCGCCCGGTCGCACAGCTCCTCCAGGGACGCGGAGCGGTCGCGGAGCACCCGGCCCAGCGTGTCGAGGCCGTGGCCGATGTCGTGGTCCCGGGCCTCGACCAGGCCGTCCGTGAACAGCGCCAGCAGGCTGCCCACCGGCAGGTCGAACTCCATCGACTCGAACGGCAGCCCGCCCAGGCCCAGCGGCGGCCCGGCGGGCAGGTCCGGGAAGGACACCCGGCCGCCGGGGTCGACGATCGCCGGGGGCAGATGCCCGGCGCGAGCCATGACGCACCGCCGGGAGACCGGGTCGTAGACCGCGTACAGGCAGGTCGCCCCGGTGGTCACGTCGTACGTCTCGACGGCCCCGCCGTACGCGTCGGGACGGTCCTCCGCGGGCTGCCCCACCAGGTCGTCGAGCCGGGTCAGCAGCTCGTCGGGGGCCATGTCGAGCTGGGCGAAGGCCCGCACGGAGGTGCGCAGCCGCCCCATGGTGGCGGCCGCCTGGAGGCCGTGCCCGACCACGTCCCCCACCACGAGGCCGACCCGGGTCCCGGACAGCGGGATCACGTCGAACCAGTCCCCGCCGACGCCGGTCACATCGTCGGCGGGCAGATAGCGGTAGGCGATGCTGACCGCGGACTGCGGCGGCAGATGGTGGGGGAGCAACTGCCGCTGGAGGGCGAGGGACGCGGTGCGCTCGCGGGTGTAGCGGCGCGCGTTGTCGATGCAGACCGCGGCCCGTGCCGCCAGCTCGTCTGCCAGGGCGACCTCGCCGTTGTCGAACGTGGTCGCCCGGTCGGGGGCGGGCGTGCGGCCCGAGGCGTCGGGGCGGACGCCCCGGTCGAAGGTGACGAGCCCGAGGATGCCGCCCCCGGCCCGCAGCGGGACGACCAGGGTGCCCTCGTCGAGCACGAGTCCGCCCGAGGACAGGCTGCGGTTCTGCGGGGATCCGGGCGGATAGACGACCGGCGGATACGGATCCCGGTCGTCGCCGGTGCCGGCGGAGCCCCGCGCCGTACGCGGGTCCGTCTCCGGGGTGGCGGGATCCGGAGCGGCAGGGTCCGGGGCGACGGGGGCCGGAGCTGCGAGGTCCGGGGCGGCGGGATTCGGAGCTGCGCGATCCGGAGCTGCGCGATCCGGAGCTGCGGGATCCGGGGAGGCGGGCTCCGGCGGTCCGGAATCCAGGAGGCCGGGATCCGGCGCCGCGGGTCCCGGCTCCGACCGTTCCGCGACCCGCAGCAGCGACATGTCCGCCGGGCTGCCCACCGCCGCCGTCTCCCCGGTCACCGCGGCCCGCGTGACGTCGACCCGTACGGTCGCGGCGAAGTCCGGCACGGCCACCTCGGCGATCTCCTCGGCGGTGGTGGCCACGTCCAGGACCGTGCCGATCCTGCGGCCGGCCTCGACGAGGAGGGTCAGCCGCTCCTGGACCCGGTAGCGGTCGGTGATGTCGAACGCGTCCTCGCACACGCCGAACACGTGCCCGTGGGCGTCCTCCAGCCGGTAGTAGGCGCAGGACCACAGGTGGTCCCGCCCCGGGTCGCTGGGCTGCTGCCCCCGGAAGTGCAGGTCGAGAATCGGTTCGCCGGTGTCGAGCACCTGCTGCATGACGCCGTCGAGCGTCTGCGGATAGCCCGGGGTCACGAAGGAGCCCCCGGAGTACAGCTCGTCGGCGCGTTTGCCCCGGAACGTGGCCAGCGGCTGCCCGATCTCCCGTTCGTATGCCGTGTTGCTCCAGGTCAGCCGCAGGTCGGTGTCGTAGATCGCCAGTCCGACGGGTGACTGGGTGGCCAGCCCCTGGAGCAGGGCGAGCCGCGATTCCCAGTGCCGCAGCTCACTCACCTCGGCCGCCACCAGGATCCGGTCCGGAGCACCTGTGCCGTTGCCCGCGGCCCCGCCCGGCAGCGGGCACGTCGCCGTCGCCACCAGCAGCTCACGGCCGTCCCGGGTGCGTGCCACATGGATCTCGTTGCCGACGAGGGACGGCGGGCCGATGTCGGCAGCGGTGTCTCCGGATGCTTCGGCCGGGGGAGCGTCACCGACCGGGTGCACCGACAGGAACGCGCTCAGCGGCCGCCCCAGGACGTCGGCCGGGCTGTAGCCGAGGAGCTCGGCTGCCGCGGGACTCCAGCCGACGACCGTGCTCTCGGCGTCCAGGACCACCGTGGCCGCCCTGGTGATGTCCAGGGGGCCACGGAAATCGGCGCTCTCCGCCGTGTTCGCCGCGCTCACGGCGCGACACCGGCCCGGTTCATTACCTTCAGAATCGGCCCTGCCCGGGACCCGCACAACCGCGGTGCGCCGGGGACGCCGGGGTCAGCGCACTCCGTCGGGCCGGAACTGCACGCTGACGCGCGGCCCGACGGCCCGGGCGGTCTTGGGGATCGCGTGCTCCCAGGTGCGCTGGCAACTGCCGCCCATGACGATCAGGTCGCCGTGGCCGAGCGTCCTGCGGACGGGGGCGGGACCCGGGCGGCGCGGCCGCAGCGCGAGGTGCCGGGGAGCTCCCAGCGAGAGGATCGCGACCATCGTGTCCTCGGTGCTGCCCCGGCCGGTCGTGTCCCCGTGCCAGGCGACCCCGTCCCGGCCGTCGCGGTAGAAGCACAGCCCCGCCGTGGTGAACGGTTCGCCCAGTTCGGCCGCGTAGTGCTCGCCGAGCTCGGTGCGGGCGGCCTCCAGGGCGGGGTGGGGCAGGGGGTCGCGGCGGCCGAAGAAGGCCAGCAGCCGGGGGACCGCCACCACGCGCTCGTACATGACGCGCTGCTCGGCCCGCCAGGCGACGTCGCGCACCAGCGTCTCGAACAGCGTGTCCGCACCCCGGAGCCACTGCGGCAGCACGTCGATCCAGGCCCCGTGGCCGAGATCGGTACGCCGCAGACCGCTCAGGGGGCGGGTGCCGACCTCGGCCTCCTGGTCGAAAAGCGAGCTTTGCAGGTGTACGGCCATGGGGAGAGCCTAACGCTATTCGAGCAGGTGTGCGAATACTTGTGCGAACGGTCGGGAGGCGGCAGGCCGGAGCTCAGCCTTCCTTGATCAGATCGGCGCACTTCTCGCCGATCATCATCGTGGTGATGCACGGATTGACCGTCGGCAGGAGCGGCATGACGGACGCGTCGGCCACCCGCAGCCCCGTGACGCCCTTCACCCGCAGCCGGGGGTCGAGCGGCGAGTCCGGGTCGTCCGCCGGGCCCATGCGTACGGTTCCGGCCGGGTGGTAGACGGTGTTGTGCGTCTCGCGGATGTAGTCGAACAGCTCCGCGTCCGTGGTCGCGCCGGGCCCCGGAGCCAGCTCCGCGCCCGCCCACCCGGCCATCGGGGACTGCGCGACGATCTCCCGCGCCAGCCGCAGCCCGTACGTCATCACCCGCACGTCGTGCTCGTCGGTGAAGTAGCGCGGATCGACCCGGGGCTTGTCCCGGAAGTCCCGGGTCCGCAGCCGTACGGTGCCCCGGGAGCGGGCGCGGGTGACGTTCGGGGTCAGGCAGAACGCGTTGTCCGAGGTCGGGTAGCCGCGCCGGTAGGTGTTCAGGTCGAAGGGCACCGACCCGTAGTGGAACATCAGGTCCGGCCGGTCCAGCCCCTCCTCGGTGTCCGCGAAGATCCCGATCTCCCACCACTGGGTGGAGGCGGAGACCATGGGCCGCTTCGCCTCCCACATGATCACGCCCTCCGGGTGGTCCTGGAGGTGCGAGCCGACGCCGGGGGAGTCCACCCGCACGTCCACCCCGGTCTCCCGAAGATGCCCGGCCGGGCCGATGCCGGACAGCATCAGCAGCTTGGGGGAGTCGATCGCCCCGCAGGAGACGATCACCTCGCGCCGGGCGTGCACCGCACCGCTGTGCACGGTGTCGGGCTCCAGGTACTCCACCCCGGTGCACCGCTCGCCCTCGAACAGCAGCCGCTTCGCCTGGAGCCCCGTCCGCACCTCCAGGTTGGGCCGCTTCCCCAGCACCGGGTGCAGATACGACACCGAGGCCGAGGAACGGGTCCCGTCCTCGCGGGCGTTGATCTGGAACCAGTGCGCGCCCCGCAGTACGGTGGAGCCCGTGTTGAACGGGACGGTGGGGATGCCCGCCGCCGCGCACGCCTCCAGCAGCGCCGTACCGCACGGGTCGCGCGGCGGCACGGTGCGGATGGTGACCGGACCGGAGCGGCCGTGGTGGTCGCCGGGCGCGTCGTTGGTCTCGAGCCGCCGGTAGAGCGGGAAGCAGTCGGCCGCGCTCCACCCCGTACAGCCCAGCGCGCCCCACTCGTCGAGGTCCTCTGCCGGGGCCCAGAAGGCGATGCAGGAGTTGTGCGAGGAGCAGCCGCCGAGCACCTTGGCGCGGGCGTGCCGCATGAAGCTGTTGCCCCGCTCCTGCGGCTCCACCGGATAGTCCCAGTCGTAACCGGACTCCAGCAGCGCCATCCACCGGTCCAGCCGCAGGACGCTGTCGTCCCCGACGTCCGAGGGGCCCGCCTCCAGTACGCAGACGGTGACGTCGGGGTCCTCGGTGAGCCGGGCGGCGATGACGGCGCCGGCCGTGCCGCCGCCGACCACGACGTAGTCGAACGTGGGCACAGAGCTCTCTTCGGGCATCGGGGTCTCCAGGATTCAGGCGGCCGGCGGGGGAGCGGTGGGGCCGGCGGGGGTGGTGGGGTCGGCGGGCTCCGCGCCCTCGAACCGGTGCTCGGCGAGCACTCCCGTACGGTGCCGCTGGACGAACCAGTAGTAGGCGAAGCCGCCGAGCGCGACGACGCCGATGAACAGGAACGCGCCCCAGCGCAGATACCAGTGCTGCGGGCCGGTCGCGTTGTACACCTCGGCGCGCGGCCAGGCCAGGTTGAGCGACATGGCCGTGCCCCAGAGCACCGCGAGCACGTTGATGGGCAGCCCCCAGCGGCCCAGCGAGAACGCGCCCTCGCGCGGCTGCCAGTCGCCGCGCAGCCGCCGCAGCAGCATGGGCACGGTGACCAGCAGATAGGCCACGTAGATCATGATGATCGCGATGCTGGTGATCACCGAGAAGATCTGCGGCTGGTTGATGTTCACGACCAGGATGACGACGCCCACCACTCCGATCAGCACGGCGGGTACCACGGGTGTCTTGAACCGGGGACTGACCTTCGCCAGCTTCGATCCGGCGGGCAGGTTGTTGTCCCGCGCCATGGCGAACATCAGCCGGATCCCGGCCGCCTGCACGGCCAGCACGCAGACCGTGATCGCGACGACCACCGCCCAGAGGAAGATCTCCCCGATCGTGTCGCCCAGCGTCGCCAGCACCACGTACTGGAGTCCGCCGGTGGAGAGCTCCTCGGCCTTCAGGTCCGGCACCGAGAGCAGCGCGAAGAGCAGGATGAACGCGCCGATCAGGAAGGAGGCGATGAGCGCCCGCAGGATGGCGCGAGGCGCGTTGCGGCCCGGGTTGTGCGACTCCTCGCCGAGCGAGGACGCGGTGTCGAAGCCGTACATCACGTAGGCGGAGGCCAGTGACGCGGTGAGGAACGCCCCGAAGTAGCCCAGCGACTGGCCGCTGCCCAGCCCGTACGTCTCCGTCAGCGCGGTGCTGGGGCCCCGGGTGATGTGCGCGGCCAGGAAGATGATCAGGGCGACGGCGGCGATCAGCTCGATGAAGACGCCCGCGGAATTGATCCGGGCCATGAGCTTGACGCCGAACGCGTTGACCAGCGTGGAGAACAGGATCAGTACGGAGCCGAGCAGCACGGCGTTGGCCGCCTGGTCGTTCTTGCCGCTCCCGTCGCCCACGAACTGGAACCAGTCGTCGATCTGCGGCAGCGTGATCTGGTAGGCCAGCGCCACGGCCGACAGGGTGACCATGGTGGCCGTCATCATCATCCAGCCGCCGAGCCAGCCGATGTGCGGACCGCCCATCTTCTTGGCCCAGTTGTAGATCGAACCGGCCACCGGATAGCGGGCGGCCAGCTCGCAGAAGCACAGGGCCACCATCAGCTGCCCGCAGAAGACCATCGGCCAGGACCACCAGTAGGCGGGACCGCCGAAGCTGACGCCGAAGTAGAACAGCTGGAAGGTGCCGGTCAGGATCGAGATGTAGCTGATCCCGGCGGCGAAGGTGTGGAAGTTGCCGAGGGTGCGCTTGAGTTCGGGCTTGTAGCCCAGCTCGCCGAGGGCGTCGTCGTCCTGCCGGCCCTCCGCCGCGCGGCCCTCCGCGTCCTTCGGGCGGCTCATTCGAACCACCTCTGGGGAACCGCGGCGACATTGCGCCAGATGTGCTTGGCCTCCTGGTACTCGGCGAGCCCGGCCGGACCCAGCTCGCGGCCGAAGCCGGACTGCTTCATGCCGCCCCACTCCGCCTGCGGTACGTAGGGGTGGAAGTCGTTGATCCACACGGTGCCCGCCCGCAGCCGCGAGGCCACCCGGTGGGCGCGCCCGCCGTCCTGCGTCCAGACGGCCCCCGCCAGGCCGTACACGGTGTCGTTGGCCAGCCGGACCGCGTCGTCCTCGTCCCGGAACCGCTCGACGGTGAGCACCGGACCGAACGACTCGTCCTGCACCACGGACATCGAGGTGGCGCACTCGTCGAGCACGGTGGGCGGGTAGTAGTAGCCGCCCGCCAGCGCCGGATCGTCGGGCCGCGCACCCCCGCAGCGCAGCACCGCGCCCTCGGCGATGCCCTCCGCCACGTACGCCTCGACCTTGTCGCGGTGCGCGGCGGAGATCAGCGGACCGCTGCGGGCGTCCTCGTCGAACGGTCCGCCGAGCTTGATCCGGCCCGCCCGCGCCACCAGCTCGTCGGTGAACCGGTCGTGCAGCTCGTCCTGCACGAGGAGCCGCGCCCCGGCGGAGCAGACCTGTCCCGAGTGCAGGAAGATCGCCATCAGCGCGTAGTCGACGGCGGTGTCGAAGTCGGCGTCGGCGAAGACGATGTTGGGATTCTTGCCCCCCAGCTCCAGGGCGACCTTCTTCACGGTGGGCGCGGCGGCCGCCATGATGCGCCGCCCGGTGACGAGCCCCCCGGTGAACGACACCATGTCCACCCGCGGATCCTCGGTCAGCGGTGCGCCCACCACAGCCCCGGCCCCGAGCACCAGATTGGCGACCCCGGCGGGCAGCCCGGCCTCGTCCAGCAACCGCATGAGCAGGACGGCGGTGTGCGGGGTCAGCTCGCTCGGCTTGAGGACGAAGGTGTTGCCGGCCCCGAGCGCCGGGGCGACCTTCCAGGCGGTCTGGAGCAGCGGATAGTTCCACGGCGTGATGAGCGTGCAGACGCCGACGGGTTCGTGCACCACCCGGCTGTCGACGTCCGCGAGCCCGGTGTCGACGACGCGGCCCCCGTCCCCGGCCGCGACGAGCTCGCCGAAGTACCGGAAACAGTTCGCGATGTCGTCCATGTCGTACGCGCTCTCGACCAGCCGCTTGCCGGTGTCCAGCGACTCGGCCCGCGCGAAGACGTCCTTGTCCCGCTCCAGCAGCTCCGCGACCCGCAGCAGCAGCCGCCCCCGCTCGGCGGCGGGCGTCCCCGGCCACGGCCCCTCGTCGAAGGCCCTCCGGGCCGCGGCGACGGCGGCGTCGGCGTCCTGGACCCCGCCCTCGTCGACGGTGGCCACCGGCGTGCCGTCGGCCGGACAGCGGATCTCCCGCGTCCGCCCCTCGGCGGCGGCGGTCCACCGGCCATCGATGAACAGCTCCGGCATGGGCTCCTCCTGTACGGGGGCGGGCCGCGCGCCCACCGGTGCGGGCCACGGCGACGACCGGCTCCCTGCGCGACGACGTCAGCACAGACAGTAAGGGCGGCCGTGCGGGCGCGCAGCGCGGGCGGGGCCGATCGGAGCAGGCGCTGCCCGAGGGCCTGGGTTCTCGATCAAGCGCGACGATCGACGGGGTGCAGCCGAGGTCACCCCGCTACGATTCCTGCTGCACCGTGCCCCCGACGCTTCGTGACGTGAGATCCAGGCTCGCCGAACTGCCCCAGGCGAAGGACGGCTACTGGAGTCCGCCGTCCTCGGACCAGGACAAGAAGGAGTGGATCACGGCGAACAAGCAGATCATCGAAGCCGCGGCGAAGAACTCCGGCCTGCCCCCGGACATGGTCGCGGGTATCGCGTGGCAGGAGATCGCGGGTCAGCCGGGGTACGCGGACGACGTGGTCGACACGATCCGTGAGCAGGCCGACGCCCCCTGGGGGCTGAGCCCTGTCTCGCCGGAGAATCTGCCGGGTCGCCTCGGCGGCAGCCCGGACGAGACCTCCTACAGCGGCTGCCTGCGGCGCGTCATGGCGGTGCCGCTGGTGATCCTCTATGCGATCGCCGCCTTCTGTTGCTATACGGCGCTGATCACCCGCCCCTCCGGGAGCTGGGACCAGGACGCCTACGGCGCGATCGCGTTGATGTGCTTCCTCGCTGTCGCCGCCAGCGCGCTCGGCCTGCTCCTCACCCTCGCCCCTCCCACGGTGCGGCGCGCGATGGGCCCCTGGTGGCTGGCGCCGCCGCTGATCCTCGGGGCGGTCGCGGCGACCAGATGGGTCCTGGGCGGCTGAGGGGAGTGCTCATCGGCGGCCGGGGGCATCGGGGCCGTCTCAGGGACTCCGGCCGGTGTTCCGCGGCCCCGATAGGATCCCGTGCGGGCCCTGACCTCAGGTCACGGCTTGTTCAACAGTCGCTGACTCAGGGCGACTTACGCCCGGCCGTGCCGTCGCGACACCAGCGTTCCGACCGGCGGCCGGAGCCCCGGAAAACCGAGTGAGTGGAGTGCCAGTCATGCGTGGAGGAAGCGTCGCCGTGGTCGGCGGCAGCATAGCGGGATGTGCCGCGGCCCTGGCCGCGTCGCGAGGCGGGGCCGAGCGGATCACCGTTCTGGAACGTGCCGACGCCCGACTCCGCGACAGAGGCGTGGGCATCGCCCTCCACAGCGACCGGTACGACGAGCTGCGGGACGCCGGGTACGTCGCCCCGGAGATGCCCTGGGCGCCGCTGACCCGGCGGGTGTGGAGTGTGCGCGACGGTGCGGCCGACCACGGGCGGGTCGTCGGCGAGCAGCCGTTCCCCTTCCGCGCCTACAGCTGGGGCTCGTTGTGGAGCGAACTGCGCCGCCGGGTGCCCGAAGGGGTGTCCTACCGGTCCGGGGCCGTGGTCACCGGCGTCGAACCGGACGCCGACGGCGTGACGCTGCGGCTCGCGGACGGGCACCGGGAGCACTTCGACGTCGTCATCGGCGCCGACGGATACCGCTCCGTCGTCCGCGAGGCCATGTTCCCCGGCGCGGAAGCCGCGTACGCCGGATACGTCGGCTGGCGCGGCACCTCGCCGGACGTCGCGGACCTCCCGGCGGACGGCCGGGACGCGCACAACATCGTCTTCCCCGGCGGCCACTGCATGATCTACCGCATCCCGGACGGTGCGGGCGGCCACCGGCTCAACTGGGTTTTCTACACCGCGCCCCCGCGGACCGACGGCCTCCACCCGGACCTGCGGATCCCCACCTCCCTGCCGCCGGGCCGGCTCAACTCCGAGCTCACCGCGCACCTGCGCGCCCTGGTCGCCGAGCACTTCCCGCCGTACTGGGCGGCCCGCGTGCTCCGCACCCCCGCCGACACCACCTTCATCCAGCCCATCTACGACCTGGAGGTGCCGTACTACACCTCCGGCCGGATGGCGCTCGTCGGTGACGCCGCCAGCGTCGCCCGGCCGCACATCGGCGGCGGCAGCGTGAAGGCGCTCCAGGACGCCACCGCGCTGGAGGCCGCCTGGGTGGCCGGGGACAGCTGGAAAGAGGTCCTGGCGGATTACGACGCCCGGCGCGGACCCGTGGGAGCCGCCATGGTCGCGCTCGCCCGCCGGATGGGTGACGCGCAGGTCGAGAACACACCCGACTGGCACACCATGGATCAGGCCGCGTTCGACGCGTGGTGGCAGGAACAGAACAGCGGATCCGACCGGCGCAGCGGCTTCGGCGGCCACAGCATGAAGGGCCGGTAGGCGCGGGGGGCTTCGAAAGCGGACCCCCTCCCCGAAGCCCCCGCGCCTCAGGCGCCCGTCCTCGCCGCCGTCAGTTCCAGTGCGGCGTGCAGGGCGGTGGCGTCGGCGCGGGCGTCCTCCCCGTCCAGGCGCAGCGTCATCCGCCCCGAGGTGAGGACGGTGAGCGCCCCGGCGCACTCGACGGCCTGGGCGGGGCTGGGGGACACCAGCAGGACGGCGAGGCCCTCGGCGGCCAGCGTGGTCACCAACTCGTGCACCTGCCGTACGAGTACGGGCGCGAGGCCCTCCGTCGGCTCGTCGAGCAGCAGCACCCGCGGTGAGCCGAGCAGCGCGCGGGCCAGCGCCAGCATCTGCTGTTCGCCGCCCGACAGGTCCGAACCCCGGTTGCCCCGCCGCTCGCCCAGCCGGGGCAGCAGCTCCAGGACGCGCGCGGGGGTCCACACGCTGGGGCGCGTCGTGTCGCCGCGGCGCGGGGGACGGTGGGACAGCCGCAGGTGCTCGTCGACGGTGAGCCCGGCGAACACCCGGCGACCCTGCGGTACGAGCCCGATCCCGGCCCGGGCGATCCGGTGCGCCGGCTGCCCGGTCACCTCGCGGCCGTCCAGGCGTACGGTTCCGGCGCTCGGTCGCACCAGCCCGGTGACGGTGTGGACGAGGGTCGTCTTGCCTGCGCCGTTGTGGCCGACGACGGCGTGGACCGTACCGGCGGGCACCGACAGGTCGAGGCCGTGAAGAACGGTCCCGCCGTGGTAACCCGCGGTCAGGCCGGTGAGTTCGAGCATCGGGCGTCGGTCATCCTCTCGCGTCGGTCGGGGACGGGCAGACGGTCGGGATCCCCTGGTCCGGGGCGCCGTCCGGGCTCGCCGACGGGCCCGTGCCGTGGTACGCCTCGCGGACCTCGGGATGTGCCAGCACCTCCTGGGTCGGTCCCTCGACGAGCACTTTTCCCGCCGTCAACACGGTCACGGAGGTTGCGAGTTCGGCGACCACCTCGACATGGTGCTCGACCAGGACGACCGCGACGCTCGACGGCAGGGCTCCGATGACACCGAGCAGTCGGCCGATGTCGGCGTCGGTCAGCCCGGCCGCCGGCTCGTCCAGGAGCAGCAGCCGGGGGTTTCCCGACAGGGCGGCGGCGAGGTCGAGCATGCGGCGCTGCCCGTGCGAGAGCGTGGAGGCCGGCCGGTGGGCCAGGTCCGCGAGGCCGACCGTCTCCAGATGACGGCCCGCGGACTCCTTGTGCAGCCGGTAGCGGGACGGTCTGCGCCAGGCGCCGCGACGCTGTGGATGGTGCGGCCAGCCCGCCAGGACGACGTTGTCCAGCACAGACAACTCAGCTATGGCCAACGGCTGTTGGAAGCTGCGGGCGATGCCGAGACGGCTCCGCTTCGCCGTGGGCGTCCGGGTGATGTCGGCGCCGTCCAGGGCGATCGTGCCCTGGTCGGTCCTGTCGGTGCCCGCGATCAGGTTGAGCAGGGTCGTCTTGCCCGCTCCGTTGGGTCCGATGACGGCGTGCCGGGCGCCCGCGGGGAGCCGCAGACTCACCTCGTCGACGGCGGTCAGCGTGCCGTAGCTGCGGGTGACCCGGTCGAGGGCGAGGACCGGAGGGGCCGACGCGGTCGGTGCGGTCGGTGGGGGTGTCATGGGGAGACCTTCCCGGCGGGGGGCACGGCGGGCGCGGACGGGGACCGGTCCTCGGACCCGGAGGTGTCGGACGGCGGCCCGCTCCCGCCGCCGGATCCGCCGCCCCGCAGACCAGCGAGGCCGCGCGGCAGCACGTACACCGTCGCGACGAACAGCACGCCCAGCAGCAGCGGCCCGTGGCCGGGCCAGGAACCGGCTACCCAGTCCCGGGTGGCGACGATGAGCCCCGCGCCCAGCAGCGCGCCGATCACCGACGTCGTACCGCCGATGACCACAGCCAGCAGCGCGAACGCGGCGATCTCGAACCCGACGTCGGCGGGGGAGAGGTACTGCTGGACGGTCACCATCAGCGAACCGCCCACGCCGGCCAGCGCGCCCGCGCAGATGTGGGCCACCAACAGGTACCGCCCCACCGGGTGCCCGGAGGCGCGCATTCGCGCCTCGGCGCCCCGGGTGCCGGTCAGCAGCTTTCCCGCCGGAGAGCGCAGGACGAGCAGGGTGAGGGCCACGGCGACGGCGGCGACGACGAGCGCGTAGGTGTACAGCTCGCTCTCCTCCAGCATCCCCTCCCCGCCCCACAGCGCCTGCGTGGCCGGGAACCCGACGAGGCCGTCCGCGCCGCCGGTGACGGACTTGAGCTGGTTGACGACCGCTCCGGTCAGTTCGCCGATCGCGAGCGTGATCATCAGCACGGTCGTGCCGCGGGCCCGGATCACCGCGGGTCCCACCACCGCGGAGAAGACGGCGGCGGCGAGCGCCGAGAGGACGATCTGGAACGGGCCCGCGGTCCACCCGGCGTCCGCGAGATTCGCGGTGGCGTACGCGCCCACGGCGAACGGCGCGGTCTGCCCGAGGGTGGGCAGCCCGGCGTAGCCGGTGAGGATCGTGACGCTGACCGCGAGCAGCCCGAGCGCCAGGGCGGAGCCGGCCAGCGAGATGCTGTACGCGTCGAGCAGGGCGGGCAGGGCGATCAGCACCGCGAGCAGGACGAGCAGCGGGGCCGCCTGTCGCCACGCGGGTCCACCCGGCAGCCTGCTGGTCCAGGCGGGCAGCGGTCGTCGCCGCAGCCCGGCGACGAGGCGGCCTCGCAGCCGGGCGACCGGGTCCGGGGCAGTGCCCTCGGGGCCGTGCGTCGACGCAGGTTCCGCGAAGCGGGAGCGCAGCACCAGCACCGCCGCCATCGCGGCGAAGAGCAGATACGGGGCCAGCTCGGGTGCCACCGAGACGCCCAGCGTCTGCACCTCGCCCACGGCGACCGCCGCGAAGAAGGTCGCCCACAGCGAGCGCAGCCCGCCGAGCACGACCACCACGAGGGACAGCATCAGCACGTTCTCGGAGGTACCGGGCCCGGGGCCGATGATCGGCGCCCCGAGCACACCGGCCGCACCGGCCAGCGCACCCGCCGCCGCGAGGACGCCGGTGTGCACCGCCCGGGGGCTGTGACCGGTGGCCGCGAGCATCTGCGGATCGTCGGCGGCGGCCCGTACCGCCGCGCCCATCCGGGTCCGGGTCAGCACCCAGGTCCCGAACCCCGCGAGCAGCACGGCCATCACGATGAAGCAGAGCCGGTATGCCGGGTAGCGGTGCCCCAGCAGCGTCACCGAGGAGTCGAGCGCCTCGGGTACGCGTACGGGGAGTTCGTCCGCCCCGAAGAACTGGATGAGCAGATCACCGCCGATCAGGGCGAGCCCGAACGTCAGCAGCGCCTGCGCCAGATGCCCCCGCCGCGCGAGCGGGGCCGTCGCGGCGGACAGCGCCGCCCCGGCCACGCACGCCGCCGCCGTTCCGGCGGCCAGGCCGAGGGCGAGACCGCCCCAGGTCCCGTCGCTCAGCTCGGCCCCCGTGTAGGCGCCGATCGCGTACAGCGTGCCGTGGGACAGATTCAGCACACCCGCCGTGCCGAAGGCGAGGCTCAGACCGGCGGCGACCACGAACAGCAGCAGCCCGAAGGCCACTCCGTCCACCGCCGGTACGAGGTGGGCATCCAGGAGCTCCATGTCAGCTGCCGAGCGTGGCCAGGTCCTGGACCATGACGTTGGCCAACTTCGCGCCGTCCGGTCGCACCTGGCGCAGGTACCAGCTCTGCACCGGCGAGTGGGCCTTGTCGCCGAACTCCCAGGCGCCGCGCGGGCTGTCGATCTGGCCGAGACCCGCGATGGCCTTGTTGATGGTCTGCGACGTCACCTCGCCGTCCTTCGCCGCGTCGGCGATCGCCTTGTCCAGCACGGCGGCCGCGTCGTACGAGGCCATCGCGTAGGTGGTGGGCTGCGTGTCGTGCTCGGCCGTCCAGTCGGCGGCGAACGTGCGGTTCGCCTCGTTGTCCAGGTCGGCCGCGTAGTTCAGGACGGAGTAGATGTCCTTCGCCGCCGGTCCCTGCGCCTGCAGCACGCTGCCCTCGGTCACGAAGGCCGTGTACAGCGGCAGATCGGCGATGTCCGACTGGGCGTACTGCTTGGCGAAGTCGATCGCGGCCTTGCCGGCGTAGAAGCAGTACACCGCCTTGGCGTCGGTCTTGGCTATCTCCGCGAAGTACGGCATGAAGTTGGTCGTCTTCGGGAACGGCGTCCAGGTGGTCTCGCCGTCCGGGTTGGCGAGCTTCCCCTTGATCCGCTTGAACTCGTCCGTGAAGCCGCGCAGTTCGTCGTGACCGCCCTGGTAGTCGGGGCCGATCGCGTAGACCGGCCCGTCGACCTTCTCCTTGATGTACGGGGCGATGGCCCTGCCCGGTTCGTCGGACAGGAAGCTCGTGGTCCACACGTACTCGATGTCCTTGACCGGCGGCCGGGCGTTCGACCCCAGGAAGGGGATCTTGGCCTGCTGGGTCAGGGGCAGCACCGCGTTCACCGAGCCGCCGCCGACGAGACCTGTCAACACGTCGACCTTGTCCTTCTTGACCAGCTTGGTGGCGGCAGGCACGGCGGTCGGCGGGCCGTCGCCCTCGTCCGCCACGATCAGCTCGACCTTGCGGCCGCCCAGCTTGTTGCCGTGGGTGTCCAGATACAGCTTGAAGCCGTCCCGCAGCTCCGTGCCGACCGGCTCGTAGGTGCCCGACAGGGACGCCACCAGTCCGACCTTCACGGTGTCGTCGTCGGCGCCGCTGTCGCCGCTGCAACCGGTGACGGCGGCCAGGCCGAGGGCGAGGGCGGCGGCTCCGGCCGGGCGGAAGCGGACTCTGCGGCGGCGGGGAGTGGACAGGGCGAAGGGGGACATGAGGGCTCTCATCGGGGGGAGTGGTGGTCGGGGAGGGAGTGCGATGGTTCCGGGGGTCGTTGGGTCCGGAAGGGCCGTCAACGAGGGGGCTGGAGGCTCGGATCGCGGACCTGGGGAGACAGCGAGTCGCCTACCTGGTTGATCAGTTCGGACATCATGTAGCTGACCTCGCCGATGTCCGCGTCCCTCGTGGTGGTGACGAGCAGCGAGGCGCCGCTGGAGACCGCCATCGAGAACATGTAGCCGCCCTCCATCGCGGTGAGGCTGTGCTCCACCGGGTCGGTGTCGGTCAACTGGGCCGCTGCGGAGAACAGGTTGACGACGCCGGACGCGATGGCGGCCAGCCGCTCGGCATCGTCGCGTTCCACGCCCGCGTACGCCAGCGCGAGTCCGTCCACGGACACGGCTATCGCCCGGGTGACTTCCGGGAGACGCCCGGCGAAATCGCTCAGGATCCAGCTCAGGTCGGAGGAGGTGGTCATTTCTCGGTCCGTTCGGTGTGGTCGTCCGGGGCGGAACGCCCCCGGTGGTTCGTGCTCCTGTTGATCCCCTGGGCGTAGGCCGCCAGTACGTCGGAGACCTGCCGGGAGTCCCGGCGGCGGGGCGACGGCCGCGGCGCACCCGCGCCGGGGCGCTGTTCCGCGCCGTCCCGTCTGCCCGCGGCGGGCCACTGCTGAGGCGCTCTGCGCTGCCGCAGGGGCAGACCCGCGGAACTGACTCCCGCGGCACGGGACGCCGGCTCGTCGTGCCCGGGATGTGTTGCGGCCGCGGGGCGTTGCCCCCGCTCACGCGTGCCGCCGCCCGGCCCGCCCTCGCGGGGCCCGTCGTGGCCGGGCGGGGTTTCCCGGTCGCCGCCTGCCGGAGCGGCGGCGCCGACGCCCGGACCCATGCCCGTACCGACGCCCGCGCCGTCGTCCCTGCCGTTCGCGCTCACCCCCGTACCGACGCCCGCGCCGACCGGGGTGCCGTGGCGGTCGGGCCGCACCACCGCTCCGGCCGACTGCCTGCGGCCCTGCGGCCCCGGTGGTGTGATCGGCCGGGGCGCCTCGTAGCCGACATCGTTGCCAGGCTCGCGCTGCGGCGCCCCCTTCGCCTCCTCGAAGTCCAGGGCCAGCACGTTCGCGGGCAGCGTGACCTCGGCGATGGTGCCGGGTCCTGAGGAGTCGCGCAGCTCGACGACGATGCCGTGGCGTGCGGCGAGCCGTGCCACCACGTGCAGTCCCATGGACCGTACGTCGCCGATGCCCGCCTGCGGTTCGAGCAGCGCGGCGTTGTGGACCGCGCGGCGCTCCGCCGTGATGCCCACGCCCTCGTCGACGATCTGTACGACGGCCCGGTCCCACAGCCGCCAGACGGCGACCCCGACCTGCTTGTCCGGGGGCGAGTACCGGGTGGCGTTGTCGAGCAGCTCCGCCAGGATGTGCGCCACGTCGTGCACGGCGCGGGCGGTGATGCCGATCCCCGACTCGATCACGCCGAGCGAGACGCGCTCGAACCGCTCGATCTGCTGCGCGGCGGCCACGATGACGGTGGAGCACCCCACATCGGCCGAGCGCACCCGGGCGTTTCCGTAACCGCCCAGCACCAGAAGGTTGTTGGTGTTGCGCTCCATGCGGACGGCGAGATGGTCGAGAGCGAAGAGGGCCTTCATCCGTACCGGGTCGGCCTCGTCGCGCTGCACCGTGTCCAGCTCGGACACCATGACCGCGGTCAACCGGGCGCCCCGGCGCGCGACACCGACCAGTGTTTCGGCCAACTGATCGTGCACATGCGCCTGTTGCGCGGCCAGGCGGACGGCCTCGTGGTGGACGGCGTTGAACGCCTCACCGACCTCGCCGATCTCGTCCTCGCCCGTGGTCCGGACCGGATCGCCGGTGCGCCGGGCCACATCCTCGGGCGTCGCGCCGCGCAGCGCGCCGGGCTGGGACAGCTCGCTCATCACGGCGGGCAGCCCGGCGTGGGCGACCTCGTGCGCGGCGTTGCGCAGATCGCGCAGCCGCCGGATCATGACGCGCCCCAGGCGGATCGCGAACACGACGACGCCGACCAGGGTCAGCACCACCAGCGCGACCTCCGCGCCGGCCGTCCAGATGAGAGTGGTGCGTGCGTCGGAGACCTGGGCGAGAACGGCCGCGTCGACCCGCTTCTCCACCGAACGCAGCAGCTCCTGACGGTCGTTGGCCGCCTTGTGCCACTCCTGCGGCGTGACCGTGATGTCCCTGCCGGCGCCCGTGCGCCCGATCTCGTCCTCGAGGCGCCGGGCCTCCAGGGCCTTCGCGCCGGAGAGGGTGCGCTCCAGCCAGGTCCGCCATGCGCCGGGACCGAGGTCGAACATGGCGCCGATCGACTCGGTGTAGCCCATCCGGCCGGCGTCGAAGGTCCGCTGCGAGGCGGTGGTGAACCCGCCCGCGGCCTGCGCCCTCGCCACGGTGACCTGCTGCTGGGCCGTGTGCTCGGCGGCCTCGGACAGGGCGGCCGCGGCGCGGATCCGGTCCGCGATGTCGGCGTCCACGCCGTCCGCCTGCGCGATGCCGTCGCGATAGCTGTTGAGGTCGGCGATCACGATCCGGTAGCCGAAGGCGAGAGCGGAGACGGTGCTGCTCCCCGAGCGAACCTGGGCGCGCAGCCCGGGCATCTCCTCGACGAAGCGCTCGATCCGCTCCAGTGCGTCCTCGGCGCTGCCGGGTACCGCGGAGAGCTGCTCGGTCCGGCTGCGGAATCCGGCGATGCTCCGGTCCGTCTCGTTCGCACGTGACCGGAACGTCTCCGCGTCTCCCTGTTCGGAGACCAGGGCGGTGGCCGCCGCCCGCTCACGCTGCAACCGGTAGGTCAACTCGCTTGCTTCAGCGGCTACTTCGACCATCGAGGTTAATCGGTCGGCCTGGAGCGCCTGGTTGGTCGCCGGGGCGAGGGCCAGGACCGAGAAGGCGACGGCCACGGTGAGCGGTGCGCTGACGAGGAGTACGAGGCGACGATTGATTTTCACTGCGCGGCTCCGTCGCCGGAACCGGGCTCGAGTATCGGGGACACGCGGATACCTGTTAACGGGTTGTGGGGGTGCCGGTGAGGGGCTCGGTGAGGGTGTGCTGGTGGGGGGAGTGGTGCTGGTGGGGCGGAAGAGGCCCCAGGGGTGCGCGGCATGATCCTATGCCGTAGTACGCGCTTCCGGGTGGGTGAATCCCGGAAAAATATGCGCACCGATCGCACAGAGATGTTCTGACTCCGCTCACAAGTGCTCAGGAATCAACGGCTCTTGAGGCCGGGCCGGAGGGGGCGGCAGCCCGGTCACACCCTGTCCGACCAGCGCTCCGTCACCTCGGAAGCCGGTCGCGAAGGCACCGCGAGACGGTCAAGAACCCTGTCGGCTCCCGCGACGGGTACGCACCCTTCGGCGTCAGCGCCCCGAGGCGACGGCAGATCGCCACCAGCCGCCTCGTGCCGCGCGGGACCGCGCGGTGCTGCCGGGACATCCCTCTCCACGGTCCGCGACCCATGGTTCTCCGAGACCCGGACGAGCCGCTCGAACCGGTCCCGCCGCCGCGCTTCGTCGCGCCCTCATCCGCGCCCGGCATCTGCAGAGGACCGCGATCCGGCAAGCTGATCCGACAGGAATGCACCCGGTGACGAAATCAACGAATGGACCTCGTTGCGGA
The DNA here is from genome assembly GCA_002551355.1 of Streptomyces sp. man185. Lineage (GTDB taxonomy): Bacteria > Actinomycetota > Actinomycetes > Streptomycetales > Streptomycetaceae > Streptomyces. Next base: position 186,173 of record NTHE01000002.1, read on the forward strand.
ATACGGGCGACAGCCGCGTCCCGCGGCCTAGACTTGGCCGATATGAAGGCTCTCGTACTGTCCGGCGGGGCCGGAACCCGCCTGCGGCCCATCACCCACTCCTACGCCAAGCAGCTCGTTCCCGTAGCCAACAAGCCCGTGCTGTTCTACGGGTTGGAGGCCATCGCGGAGGCGGGCATCACCGAAGTCGGCATGATCGTCGGTGAAACGGCTTCCGAGATCAGACAGGCGGTCGGAGACGGCTCCGCCTTTGGGCTCGATATCACCTACATCCAGCAGTCGGCACCTCTCGGATTGTCCCATGCCGTACTGATCGCCCGGGATTTCCTCGGGGACGAGGACTTCGTCATGTATCTCGGCGACAACTTCATCGTCGGCGGCATCGCGGATCTCGTGGACGATTTCCGCGGCACCCGCCCCGACGCGCAGATCCTCCTCACCAAAGTGTCCGACCCCTCCGCTTTCGGCGTCGCCGAACTCGACGTCTCGGGCCGGGTGGTGGCCCTGGAGGAGAAGCCGGCCGCCCCGCGCAGCGATCTCGCCGTGGTCGGCGTCCTGCTGTTCACTCCGGCCGTGCACGAGGCGGTGCAGGGGATCGAGCCGTCCGCGCGCGGCGAGCTGGAGATAACCGACGCCCTTCAGTGGCTCATCGACCACGGACGCGACGTCCGCTCCACGACCATCTCCGGCTACTGGAAGGACACCGGAAACGTCATCGACATGCTGGAGGTCAACCGGGCGGTCCTCGAAGGGGTCAAGGGACGCGTCGAGGGATTCGTGGACGAGGCCAGCGAGATCATCGGAGAGGTCACCATCGAAGCGGGCGCGGAGATCCGGGGCTCGCGGATCGTGGGGCCCGTCGTGATCGGCGCCGACACCAGGATCGTCGGCTCCTACGTCGGACCGTCCACCTCGATCGCGTCCGACTGCCGCATAGAGTCCAGCGAGATAGAGTTCTCCATCGTCCTGGCCGGAGCCACGATCCAGGGCGTGCGCCGCATCGAGAGCTCCCTGATCGGGCGGGCCGTCGAGGTCACGCCCGCCACCGGCGTACCGGCGGCACACCGCCTCGTGCTCGGGGACCACAGCAAGGTGCGGATCTCCTCATGACGGACACCAGGATCCTCGTCACTGGCGGCGCAGGCTTCATCGGTTCCCACTACGTCCGCACCCTGCTCGGCCCGCGGGGGCCCGCCGGAGTACGGGTCACCGTCCTCGACAAGCTGACCTACGCCGGCAATCCGGCCAATCTCGATCCGGTACGCGACCACCCCGGATTCGCCTTCGTCCAGGGCGACATCTGCGACCCCGAGGCCGTGGACCGGCTGGTGGCCGAGCACGACCAGATCGTGCACTTCGCCGCGGAGTCGCACGTGGACCGGTCGATCCTGGGCGCCGCCGAGTTCGTCCGGACGAACGTCGGCGGGACACAGGTCCTGCTGGACGCGGCGCTGCGGCACCACGCCGGGCGGGGCGCCTTCGTGCACATCTCCACCGACGAGGTGTACGGGTCCCTCCCGCACGGCTCCTGGCCCGAGACCGACCCGCTGGCGCCCAACTCGCCCTACGCGGCCTCGAAGGCGGCCGCCGACCTGATCGCCCTCTCCTACCACCGCACCCACGGGCTCGATGTCCGGGTGACCCGTTGCTCCAACAACTACGGCCACCACCACTTCCCCGAGAAGCTGATCCCGCTGTTCATCACCCGGCTGATGCGGGGCCGCACGGTCCCGCTGTACGGGGACGGGCTCAACGTCCGGGACTGGCTGCACATCGACGACCACGTCCAGGGCATCGAGCTGGTCCGCACGAAGGGCCGTCCTGGGGAGGTCTACAACATCGGCGGTGGCACCGAACTCACCAACAAGGAGCTGACCTCCCTGCTGCTGGAGGCCTGCGGGGCCGGCTGGGAGTCGGTCGAGTACGTCGCCGACCGCAAGGGCCACGACCGGCGCTACTCGGTGGACTGCACCAAGATCTCCCGGGAGCTGGGCTACCGGCCGCGCAAGGACTTCGCCTCGGGGCTCGCCGAGACGGTCGCCTGGTACCGCGAGAACCAGCACTGGTGGGAGCCGCTGGAGCGGCGCGCCGAGCTGGGGTCCGGGGCCGGGTAGCCATCGGGCGTCGTTGCGGGACCGCCCCGGCGGCCGGCGGCGAGCCGGCCGCCGGGGCGGCACCGGGCCAGGGTCCCGGACGGCGCTTTCGCCCCCGCCGGACGGGGCCCCGCCCGGGCCCCTACTCCTCGGGGGCGTCGGCCACGCCCGGCGGCAGGAACCGCCGGCCCGTCACCCGCTCCGACGCGCCGGTCCGGTCGAGGTACGGCGTGATCCCGCCGAGCCAGAACGGCCAGCCGACGCCGAGGATCAGGCACAGGTCGACGTCCTGCGGTTCTGCCACCACGCCCTCGTCCAGCATCCGCCGGATCTCGTCGGCGAGCGCCTCCAACGTACGGTTCAGCAGCCCGTCCTCGGTGGACGGTGCGGAACCCGCCCGCCACAGCGCCGCGACCTCGGGGTCGAGGGTCGTGCCGCCGCCGGCGTCCCGGAGCCGTACGGAGGTCTTCCCCGCTTCGACGAGCCGCCGCAGGTTCCCGCTCACCGTGAACCGGTCGGGGAACGCCGCATGCAGGATTCCGGCGACGCGCAGGGCGGTCGCGGGGCCGATGAGCCCCAGCAGGTCCAGCGGCGCCGTCGGCAGCCCCAGCGGGTGGAACGCCCGGTCCACCCGCTCGAACGGGGTGCCCTCGTCCAGGGCCGCGACGATCTCGCCCAGGAAGCGGGCGAGTACCCGGTCGACCACGAACGCCGGCGTGTCCGAGACCGCTACGCAGGTCTTGCCCAGGGCCTTCCCCAGCGCGAACGCCGTGGCGAACGTGACATCGTCGGTCCCGTCCGCGCGGACGACCTCCAGCAGCGGCATGGCGGCCTCCGGGGCGGCGAAGCGGAGGCCCACCACCCGCTCCGGACGCCGCAGTTTGATCGCGGCCTCCGCGACCGACGCGCAGGGCGTGGCGGTCGCCAGCACGCATCCCGCCGGAACGTGCTCCTCGATCTCCGCGAACACCCGCTGCTTCTCGGACAGGTCCCCTTCGAGTGCCTCGACGACGAAGCCGGCCTCCCGGAGCGCCGCCCGGTCCGTCGATCCCGAGACCAGCTCCTTGACGCGGTCGGCCGCGTCCGGTGCCAGCTGTCCGGCGCCGAGCAGCGCGTCGACCTCGGTGCGCAGCCGGGCCACGGCTTCGTCCACGCGGGCGGGGTCGGCGTCGCTCAGCCGGACCGGGACGTCCAGCCGCTGCGCGAACAGCAGGGCCAGCCGGGTCGCCGCGGGGCCCGTGCCGGCGATCCCGACGCTCCCCACCGGGCGCGCGGTCGATTCGTCGGGTAGGCCCGGCTGCTGGGCCGCACGCCACTGCACCTGGCTGAACGCGTAGAGACTGGCCCGTGATTCGTCGCCCGTCAGTACGTCGGCCATGGCCTCGGACTCGGCCGGGTAGCCGCGGTCCAGGTCGTTGTGGCGGGCGAAGTCCAGCAGACGCACGGCCTGTTCCGGCCCCGGCGACGCGCCATGGGTTCTGGCTTCGACGAGCGCGCGCGCCCGGGCGATCGCGGCGTCCCAGCCCGCGCCGCGGTCGAACGTGGGGCGGGACACCTCGGTCTCGCCCTTGACCACGCCGGCGACCCAGCGCAGCGACGCGTCGAGGAAGTCGGCGGAGTCCACCAGCACGTCGGCGACGCCCAGTTCGACGGCCTCCGCCGGCTGGAGCATCTTGTTGTCGAACGCGTTCTCGATGATCACGGTGACCGCGCGGTCCGGACCGATCAGATTCGGCAGCAACTGGGTGCCGCCCCAGCCCTGGAACAGTCCGAGGGCGCACTCGGGGAAGCCGATGGCGGGGACGTCGGACGCCACCGTCCGGTACTGGCAGGAGAGCGCGAGCTCCAGCCCGCCGCCGATCGCCACCCCGTTGACGAACGCGAAGGTCGGGATCGCGGAGTCGGTGAAGCGGCGGAACGTGTCGTGCCCGAGCTTGCCGACGGCCAGCGTGGTCGCGCGGTCCATCCCGACGGCGGCCAGATCCGCGCCGACGGAGAAGCAGAAGGGCTTGCCGGTCACCGCGATCGCCGCCGGGTCCGCGGCGAGCGCCGCGTCGAGGGCGGCGTCGATGCTGAGGAGCCCCTCGCGGCCGAAAGTATTCGGTTTGGTGGGGTCGAGCCCGTTGTCCAGGGTGATCACCGCGACCGGCTTCGTCAGCCCGTCCACCGCGACCACCCGGGTGGTCGCGCGGGTCACGACTTCGTCTCTCACTAGCCCCTCCAGTGTGGGTCTTGCCTGGTCATGGTGGAGCACACCCGGGTGGCCGGCCGCCTCACCAGGCGATCGGGAGGGAGAGCGGCCCCTGGATCGTGTCGCCCGGCGCGAACGGGATCCGGTCGACGGGGTCGGCCAGGTGCAGACCGGGCAGCCGGGCGAACAGGGCCCGCAGCGCGATCTCCATCTCGACGCGCGCGAGATTGTGGCCGAGGCACAGGTGGATGCCGTGGCCGAAACTGATGTGGTGGCGCGCCGAGCGTGTCAGATCCAGCTCGTCGGGGGCCGGGTACACCGAAGAGTCCCGGTTGACCAGCGACGTCGCGAAGAACACCGCGTCGTCGGGGCGGATGACCACACCGGCTATCTCGATCTCCTTGGTGGCCACCCGGGCCAGGCCCTCCACGATGGAGAGGAAACGCAGGAGTTCGCTGACGGCGTTCGGGAACAGCGAGTCGTCCGCCCGGAGCGCGTCGAGCTGCTCGGGGTGCTCCAGCAGCGTCAGGGTGCTCAGCGTGATCATGCTGGCGGTCGACTCATGGCCGGCGATCAGCATGAAGATCGCCAGGCTCACCGCGTCCTGGCGCTCCAGCTCCCCCGCGCGCATGTGGTCGACCAGGGTGTCCAGCAGGTCGTCGCCCGGGTCGCTCTCCTTACGCGTGATCAGTTCGCCCATGTACGTCATGAGTTGGATGGCCGCGCCGGCGGCCTCCTCGCCCGTCGTGGCGCGCAGCAGGAGCGAGGACTGTTTCTCGAAGAATTCCCGGTCGGAGTACGGGACGCCGAGCAGCGTGCAGATCACGCTGGACGACAGCGGGAGTGCGAACTGGGAGACCAGGTCGGCGGTCCGGCCCTCTTCGACCATGTCGTCCAGCAGGCCGTCCACGAGCTGCTGGATCTGCGGGCGCAGGTCGGCGACGCGCTGATTGGTGAACCTCGGAAGCAGCATGCGGCGTTGGGCGTGCTGTTCGGGGCCGTCGGCGCCGAGCAGCGGAGTGCGGCGCTGTTCGAGGGGGATGGCCGCGAAGCGCGGCGAGGTCACCGGGAAGGCGGGGTTCTCACGGACCGCCGACAGGCGCTCGTCGGTCAACAGCTGCCGTGTCTCGGCGTGCCCGGTCACCACCCACGCCTCGCGGCCGTCGTATAGCCGGACGCGGGAGATGGGGCCCTCTTCGAGCAACGGCCGGTAGCCGGTGGGCGGCTGGTAGGGGCAGGATCGATCCTGCGGGAAGGAAACAGCCTCTGTCACGTCTGAAACCCCTCAGGTGAATATCGGTTCCCGGCGGCGACCGTGCCCAGGCGCTCGATCATCCCCGTGAGCCCCCGGCCGGTCAACCATGCTTTTCCGCTGCCGAGTCGGCTGCGACGTACGGGACGGTGCGGGTGCCTGAGTGCGCAGGTCCGCCCCTTTCGGGTCCCTTCGGCGACCGCCGCCCGCGGCGTCGCGATCACCGGTTCCCCGGGGCGTCCCCCACGACCTTGGGCGGCCGGTGCCGTCCGTGTCAAGGTTGATCAAGTTTTCTTCAACTCCCTTGAAGCGCAATTGCTGTGCGGTATCGTGCGACTACCCATTTGACCGAACGGGTGTACGTAGTAGGGGGATTGATGAAGGCATGTCCGTGGAACGACCGAGGCCCGTCCGGCAACCCTGCCGTGCCGCCGATGAGTTCGTCCGCGGTGCCCGTGCCGTTCACTGGCCGGTAATGCGGCCGCTCGCCTCGAGGCTCAAGGTGAACGAGGCTCGGCTTAGCGAGAGATGCACGCTTGAGAGCATGATCCACCGGATTCCGGTGGGCAACGGAGCCCACCCGGCACGTGGTTGAACTGCCGTCCTGATCCGCTGCTGGACCGCTACACGAATTTTGAGTCCTTTCCTGATCAACGCGCCCCGACGAGGGTGGCTTGATGTGATCGGGATGTCGGGGGTTTGAAAGAGGGCGTCTCTGTGCATAGCTACGACATTGCCATCATTGGCATGGCCTGTCGGCTTCCCGGAGCTGACGACTACCGTCAATTCTGGGCCACTTTGGAGAGCGGTCGCTCGCACATCGGCGAAGTGCCGGGCAGCCGTTGGGACTGGAGGAAGTACGCCGGCACCGAAGGTCCCGGGACCAGCAGGTGGGGCGCCTTCCTGACCGACGTGGCGGGCTTCGACGCCGCGTTCTTCCGGGTCTCCCCGCTGGAGGCGGAGAGCATGGACCCGCAGCAGCGGATCATGCTCCAGCTCGTCTGGTCCTGCCTGGAGGACGCCGCCGTGCGCCCGGCCGAGCTGGCCGGCAGCGACGTCGGGGTCTTCGTGGGCGCCTTCAACCTGGACTACAAGGGACTTCAGGAAGCGGAGGCGCGCGAACCGGCGGCGCACCACGCCACCGGCACGGCCGGCGCCGTCATCGCCAACCGCGTGTCCCACTTCTTCGACTTCACCGGCCCCAGCGTGACCGTCGACACCGCGTCCTCCGCATCGCTGGACGCCCTGCACCTGGCGGTGCGGGCCCTGCGGCAGAAGGAGTGCGGCGTCGCGATCGCGGGCGGGGTCAGCCTGGTGCTGACGCCCGAGCGGACCGTCTCCTTCTCCAAGGTCGGCATGCTCTCCCCGACCGGCTCCTGCAAGACGTTCGACGAACGTGCCGACGGGTACGTGCGCGGCGAGGGCGGCGGCCTGGTGCTGCTCAAGCCGCTCGCGGACGCCCTCCGCGACGGCGACAGCATCCACGGCGTCATCAGGGGCAGCGCCGTCAGCCACGGCGGACGGACCCGCAGCCTCACCTATCCCAGCGCCGACGCGCAGGCGGGGGTCGTCTCGAAGGCACTGGCCGAGGCAGGTGTCCCGCCGGAGACGGTCCGGTACGTCGAAGCGCACGGCACCGGTACACCGACGGGCGACCCGATCGAGGTCCGCGGACTGGTGGAGGGGTTCAGCAGGGCCCGGGGCGGCGATGAGGACCCCGGACCGTACAACTACTGCGGACTCGGCTCCGTCAAACCGAACATCGGCCACCTCGAACCCGCCGCGGGCATCGCAGGCGTCATCAAGGTCCTGCTCTCGATGAAACACGGGAAGATACCCGGCCTGCCGGACTTCACGAAGCTCAATCCCGCCATCACCCTGGACCGGACCCCCTTCTACATCGCGGACTCCCCTCGGGAGTGGGAGAGGCCGCGCTCGGAGACGGGGGAGCCGCTCCCGCGCCGTGCCGGGGTCAGCTCGTTCGGCTTCGGCGGGACGAACGCGCACGTGATCCTGGAAGAGGCGCCGCCCGCCGAGCCGGTCACGTCGCGTCCCCGCCCCGCCCATCTCCTCTGCCTGTCCGCCCGGACCGGGACGGCGCTGCGCCGCCGGGCCGGCGCGCTCGCGGACTGGCTCGGCCGGGCGGACGCCGGCCCGGACGGCGTCGCCCTCCTGGACCTCAGCGCCACTCTGCTGCTGGGACGGGAGCACTTCGGCATCCGAGCGGCCTTCGTCGTACGCGACGTCGACGAACTACGCACCGCCCTGGACCACTTCGCGCGCGAGGGCCATGGCGCCGACGGCTTCCACAACCTCGGCGCGGACCGGAGCACGGACGCCACGGCACCCGGTCCCGAACCAGACGGCTTCCACCTCGGAGCCGAGCTCCCCGCACCCGAGTACGTACAACGTCTCTCCGAGCTGGCCGGGGCCTACGCGGACGGGGGCGACCTCCGCGCCCACGACCTCTTCGCCGGGGACCGCACCCGTAAGCTTCGGCTGCCCACGTACCCGTTCGACGAGCAGCGGTACTGGATCACGGCCGACACCGAGTCCGAAACCCCGGCCGAGGACCCCGCCCCGGCGCGGAGCGACCTGCCGGAAACCGCGGACCTGGTCCGGGCCGACCTCCGCCGCATCGCCTCCGGCGTCCTGAAGCTCCCGCCGGACGGCATCCAGCCGGCCGACAACCTCTCCGACCTGGGGTTCGACTCGGTCGGCAACACCCGGCTGGCCGCCGAGCTGAGCGAGTACTACGGCATCGACCTCACGCCGGCGGACCTCTACACGCACTTCACCCTGGGCATGATCCAGGACCACCTGGTCAAGGACCACGGCGAAGCCGTCGCGCGGACCACCGACGCGCGGACCCGCGCGGGTACGGCCGACGTTCCTCCCGCGCTACGGGCCACCACCTCCGCGCCACGGCCGGAGCCCCTAACCGCCCCGGCCGTGCCTTCGCCTTCCGCCGACGACGACATCGCCATCATCGGTCTGAGCGGACGCTTCCCCCGGGCACGGACCGCCGACGACCTCTGGGACGTCGTCGCGAGCGGCCGCGACGTGATCGGCCCCCTGCCGGCGGAACGGAGCCGGGGCTGGGCCGGGGTGGACGGCGACCGTCCGCCGGCCGGCGGATGGCTGCCCGGCGCGGCCGAGTTCGACCCGCTCTTCTTCGAGATCGTCCCCAGCGAGGCCGAGGCCATGGACCCCCGGCAGCGACTGCTGCTCCAGGAGTCGTGGCGCGCCCTGGAGGACGCGGGCTACGGCGCGGGGCAGCTGCGCGACAACACGATGGGCATGTTCGTCGGCGCCGAACAGGGTGACTACCAGCAGGTCGTCGACGGCGGCGAGACCCTCACCTCCGCCCACGACGGCGTCCTGGCATCGCGCCTCGGCTACTTCCTGAACTTCTCCGGGCCGGTCATCGCGATCAACACGGCGTGCTCCGCCGGACTGGCCGCCGTGCACCAGGCATGCGCGAGCCTGCGCACCCGCGAGTGCGACACCGCGCTCGCCGCGGGCGTCAACATCCTCGCGACCTCCCAGTTCTTCCAGCACGCCGACCGCGCCGGAATGCTGTCCGCCGACAGCGTCTGCCGCCCCTTCGACCGGCGCGCCAACGGCATGGTCGTGGGCGAAGCCGTCGCCGTCGTGGTGCTGAAACGCCTGTCCGGGGCGCTCGCGGACGGGGACCGGATCCACGCCGTCATCAAGGGCAGCGCCATCAACTACGACGGCCGTACGAACGGCATCACCGCGCCCAGCAGGACCGCCCAGTCCGCCCTGCTGCGCTCCGTGTACGAGCGGTTCGGCATCGACCCGGGCGAGATCGGGCACATGGTGGCGCACGGCACCGGCACCCGTCTCGGCGACCCCATCGAGGTGAACGCCCTCGCCGACGCCTTCGGTCCGTACACCGACAAGAAGCAGTACTGCGCGCTGACCTCGGTCAAGAGCAACATCGGTCACACCCTGGCCGCGTCCGGCGTGGTGAGCCTGATCAGCCTGGTGCAGTCGCTGCGGCACGAGACCCTGCCCGCGAGCCTGCACTGCGAACAGGACAGCGACTACATCGACTGGGCGAACAGCCCTTTCTACGTCAACAAGGAGACCCGCCCCTGGAAGAGCGGGCCGGGCGGGAAGCGGCTGGGCGCGGTCAGTTCCTTCGGGATCAGCGGCACCAACGCCCATGTCGTCGTCGAGGGGTACGACGCGCCGCGGGTGGCGGAGAGCGGTCACCCGGAGCGGACCCACCTCCTCGTGCTCTCGGCCAAGACCGCCGAGGCGCTGACGGACAAGGCCGCCGAACTCCTGGCCTTCCTGGAGAACAGGGGCCGGGAAGAGGCGGGCCTGGCCCGGATCAGCGCCACGCTCCTGCTGGGCAGGCACCACTTCGCACACCGCCGCGCACTGCTCGCCGCGGCGCCCGAGGAAGCCGTACGGCTACTCCGCCGGATACGCGACGGGCAGGACGACCCCCGGACGTTCGGCGGCGTACGCCCCAGGGACTTCGCGCCGCAGGCCGCGCTCGCCGAGTACGCCGGTCAGCTGGTCGCGCGTGCGGGCGACGCGGCCACCGGCCCGGACAAGCACCAGGACACCCTGCGCGCGCTGGCCGACCTGTACCGCCAGGGCTACGACCTGGAGTGGGCCCCTCTCTTCGGCGACCGGGTGCCACAGATCATCTCCCTGCCCACGTATCCCTTCGCCCGTGAGGAGTTCTGGGCCGAGGGGCGGCGCGAGCCCGAGGCGTCGCTGCCGCGCGGTGCGGACCACGGGGGCCGGGACCAGGGTGGCCGGGACCAGGAGGGCGAGGACCTGCACTTCTACGTGCCGCGCTGGGTGGCGGCGGACACGGAGCCGGATCCCGGGGCGGACACCACCGCACCATCGGACGCCGGGACGGCCCTCCTCGTCCTCGACGACGACCCGGCCCGCCTCGCGCACTTCCGCCGGCGTCACCCGGGAACTGTGATCCAGGTCCGGTCCGGTACGTCGTTCGCGGCGCACGCGGCCGACCACTACGTCGTCGACCGGCGCAGCCAGGCGGACTTCGACCGGCTGCTGAGCACGGTCGGCCTGCCCGGACGCACCCCGCTCGCCGTCGTCAACCTCTGGCCCCTCTCCTCGGACGGCGGGGAGCGTACGGAGGAGCTGGAGAGCCTGCTCCACTTCTTCCGGGCGGCACACCGCACCGGACTCGATCACGAGATCCAGCACCTGTCCGTCCTGCCGGACGGGCGCCGGCCGGCCGGCGCGTCCGCCCAGTCGCTCTCGGGGTTCGCGCGCGCCATGACCCCGGTGAACCACCTGATCCGGATGAACACCCTCCAGTTCGACGGGGCGCCGGACGCCGAGTCCGTGGTGGCCGGGGTGCTGGACGAACTCCGCCTCACCGGGGAGACGTCGGCACGCGGCCAGGAGGCCCGGCGGGCCGACGGCCGCCGTTCGACGCGGGTGCTGCGGCGCTGGACCGGCGGCGCGGACGCGGTCCCGTCCGGACTGCCGCTCAAGGAGAACGGCGTCTACCTCATCACGGGCGGAGCGGGCAGACTCGGCGGGCACCTCGGCGCGTATCTCGCCGAGCAGTGCCGGGCGCGGCTCGTCCTGCTCGGCCGCCGGGAGCCCGACGCGGACCTGCGGGAGCGGATCGACGCGCTGGAGGCGGCAGGCGCACAGGTCGCCTACCTGCCCTGCGACGTCGCCGACCGCGACGCGCTGCGCGCCGCGATCGACGCGGCCCGGGCGCGGTTCGGCCGGCTGGACGGGGTCTTCCACGGCGCGGGCGTCATGAGCGGCGTCGACGTACTGACCGCGTCCAAGGGCGACTTCGACGGGGTTCTGGCGCCCAAGGTGCACGGCACCGTCCACCTGGACGAGCTGACGCGCGAGGAGCCCCTGGACTTCTTCGTCCTGTTCTCGTCGATCGCCGCCCACCTCGGCGACTTCGGGCAGGGCGGCTACGCCGCCGCCAACCGCTTCCTCGACGCCTACGCCCACCGCCGCGAGGCGCTGCGGGCCGGGGGCGAGCGCAGCGGCCGTACCGTCTCGATCGACTGGCCCTACTGGGACGAGGGCGGAATGCTCGGGGACATCGAGCAGGACGCCACCGCCAAGGCCCTCTACTTCGACCACTCCGGGCTGCGCGGCCTCGGGACGGCCGAGGGCATCCGGGCACTGATGGCGATCCTGGCCTCGGACGAGACGCAGGTCGTGGTGGCCGGGGGCAGCCGGGAGAAGATCGAACGGGTCCTGCGTGTCGCCGATCGGGAGCCGGTGGAGCCAGCCGCCCGGCACGACCGGGAGCCGGAGCGCGTCGGCGCCCAGGCGGCCGCGCCCGACCTGTTGACCGGTGCCGTCGGCTACCTCAAGGGCACCGTCTCCCAGGTCTTCAAGATCAAGCCGGAGCGCGTCGACGCCGCCGCCGAACTGGGCGAGTACGGCATCGAGTCGATCCAGATCCTGGAACTCCTGCGGTTGTTGGGCAAGGACTTCGACTCCGTCCCCGGCACCCTCTTCTTCGAGTACCGCACCATCCGCGACCTGGCCGGATACTTCGTGCGCGAACACCCGGAACGGTTGACCGCCCTGCTCGGCGCCGGCCGCACCGCCCCTTCGCCGGGCCCCGCCGCCCCGACCGTCCCCGAGACCGGGTCCGCCCGGGCGGCCACCGTCGCCCGGGCCCGGGCGACCGCGCGCGTCGAGGCGCCGGGCGGGCCGGGACGCTCCCGAGACGTCGCCGTCATCGGGATCAGCGGCCGCTACCCGCACGCCGCCGACCTGGACAGCTTCTGGGACGTGCTGCGCGACGGCGAGGACTGCGTCGAGGAGGTCCCCCCGCACCGGTGGGACAAGGACGCCTACTACGACCCCGAGACCAAGCCCGGCAGGACGGTCGGCAAGTGGGGCGGCTTCATCGACGGGGCCGAGAACTTCGACACGATGTTCTTCGGCATCCCGCCCAAGCGGGCCGCCGCGATGGACCCGCAGACCCGGCTCGTCCTCCAGTCGGCCTGGGCCGCCATGGAGGACGCCGGATACACCCGGCAGAACCTCGATCCCGACGGGGCCGGCAAGGTCGGCGTGTACCTCGGCATGACCTGGAACGAGTACCAGCTCTACAGCGGCCAGGACGTCTCCGACCGCGCGGAGGCCGCCAACCTCGTCTCGTACTTCCTCGACCTCCACGGGCCGAGTCTCACCGTCGACACGGCGTGCGCCTCCTCGCTGTACGCGGTCGCCATGGCCTGCGAGAGCATCCGCAGCGGCGAGACGTCGACGGCCTTCGCGGCCGGCGTGAACCTGTCGCTGCACCCGAACAAGTACGTGGCGCTCAGCCAGCTGAACTTCCTCTCCGCCGACGGCCGTTGCCGCTCCTTCGGCGAGGGCGGCACCGGCTACGTCCCCGGCGAGGGGGTGGGCTGCCTCCTGCTGAAGTCGCTGGACCGGGCGATCGCGGACGGCGACCACGTCCACGCCGTCATCCGGGGCGTGGCGACCCGGCACGGTGGAAGGACCAACGGCACCACCGTGCCCAACCCGGCGGCGCAGGCCGACCTGCTGGTGGCCACGTTGCGGGACGCGGGGATCTCGGCGGACGACGTCAGCTACGTCGAGGCGCACGGGACGGGTACCTCGCTGGGCGACCCGATCGAGATCGCCGGACTGACCCGCGCGTTCCGCGAGGACACCGACCGGACGGGCTTCTGCTCGATCGGCTCGGTCAAGTCGAACATCGGCCACCTGGAGGCCGCGGCGGGCATCGCGGGCATCACCAAGGTGGTCCTGCAGATGCGGCACGGGATGATCGCGCCCTCGCTGCACGCCCGGCGGCTGAATCCCTTCATCGAGTTCGCCGAATCGCCGGTGCGCGTGCAGCAGGAGCTGGAGCCGTGGCAGCGGCCCACGCGGACCGTCGCGGGGGAGACCGCACACGTGCCCCGCATCGCGACCGTCTCCTCCTTCGGCGCGCACGGCGCCATCGCCGGCGTGGTGATCGAGGAGTACGCCGAGCCGGACCGCCGACCGGCGTCCGACCCGGCGCCGGAGCTGGTCCTGCTGTCGGCGAAGAACGCCGAGCGCCTGCGGGAGAAGGCGCGCGACCTGCTGCGCTGGCTCCCGGAGGCGGGCCGGAACGCCAGGCTGGGAGACATCGCGTACACGCTCCAGGTCGGCAGGGAGGCCATGGAGGAGCGGCTCGCTCTGCTGGTGGAGAGCCGGGCCGAACTGCACGACAAGCTGGGGGCGTTCCTCGACGGAGCCCAGGACGTCCCCGGGGTACGCCGGGGAGCCGCGCGGCGGACCCGCGAAGCGCTCGCGGAGTTCGAGGCCGACGAACAGCGGCAGCGGACGGTGCGGCACTGGCTGGAGCGCGGCGACCACGGCGAGCTGACGGACCTCTGGACGGACGGCTTCGGTGTGGACTGGAAGCTGCTCGCCCGCACCGCGACGCCCCGCCGTGTCCCCCTGCCCACCTACCCCTTCGCGGTCGAGCCGCACTGGGTCACCGCCGCGCACCCGGCGGTCGCCGGGCAGGGCGGCGCCCGGCTGCACCCGCTGCTGCACGCCAACACCTCCACGCTTGAGGCCCAGCGGTTCGACTCGGTGTTCTCCGGCGAGGAGTTCTTCCTGCGGGACCACGTCGTCAAGGGCGACCGCCTGCTGCCGGGCGTGGCGTACCTGGAGATGGCGCGGGCGGCGGTCGCGGCGTCCCTCGAGGACCGCCCCGCCGGGCTGACGCTGCGCAACGTGGTGTGGGCGCGCCCGGTCAAGGCCGGTGAGCGGCCCGTCCGGGTCCGCACGGAGCTGTACGCCGCGGCGGACGGCGCGATCGCGTTCGAGGTCACCGGCCTCCCGGAGGAGGCCGGCGACGAGGCGGAGCCCGTCGTGCACAGCCAGGGTGTCGTGTCGCCGGGCGAGCCGTCGCCCGTCGGCCCGGTGGACCTGGCGGGGCTGCGCGCCGCCTGCGGGCAGACGCGGCTGGACGCGGCCCACTGCTACCGGGCGTACCAGCGGCTCGGTCTGGCGTACGGGCCGGCGCACCGCGGGATCGAGAGCGTGTGGACCGGGGACGGTATGGCGCTCGCCCGGCTGCGGCTGCCCGCCGAGGCGCACGGCTCGCTCGACGCCTTCGCGCTGCATCCGAGCCTGCTGGACTCGGCGTTGCAGGCCGCCATCGGCCTGGGCCCGGAGGAGGCGGCCCGCATCCCGTTCGCGCTCGACGAGCTGCAGGTCTTCGGACCGTGCCACGAGGTGATGTGGGCCTGGGTGCGCCGCAGCGCCGACGACCGGCCCGGGAGCCGGGTGCGCAAGCTCGACATCGACCTGTGCGACGGATCGGGCACCGTGGCCTGCCGCTTCAAGGGGTTCTCCGCCCGGCCGTACGAGACCGATGACGCGGCCGCGCGGTCCTCCCGCCCGGAGCTGCCCGGCCGGGCAGCCCCCGAGCCGCGGGGCACGACGCCCGCCGCACCGGCCGCGGACGGGGACGGGCTCGCCGACCGGACCTCCCGTTACCTCGTCGGGCTGCTGGCGTCGGAGCTCGGGATGGCCGAGGACCGGATCGACGCCGAGGACGCGTTCGAGGTCTACGGCATCGACTCCGTCATGACGATGGCCCTGACCACCAGGCTGGAGCAGGTCTTCGGCTCGCTGCCCAAGACCCTGTTCTTCGAGTACCAGAGCATCCGCGCCCTGACGGACTACTTCCTGGAGGCGCACGAGGACGAGCTGGGGAAGCTGCTCCGCGCCGACGCGCCGACACCGGCAACCGGCTCCCCCGAAACGGACGCGGACGCGGGAAGGGACGCGGCCGACGACGCCACCGCCTCCCGCCGTCCGGCCGCGGCCTCCCGGCGGCGCTTCGCGCAGGTGACCCGGCGCGTGGCGCGCCCCCGCCCCGAGGCCGCCGGAGGCTCCCTCGACATCGCCGTCATCGGCCTGGCGGGGCGCTACCCGCAGGCGCGGAACGTACGGGAGTTCTGGCGGAACCTGGCCGAGGGCCGGGACTCCGTCACCGAGGTGCCGCGCGAGAGGTGGGACCACGGCCGGTTCTTCGACCCGGACGTCAACGCCGCCGACCGTACGTACTCGAAGTGGGGCGGCTTTCTGGACGGGGCGGACCGCTTCGACCCGCTGTTCTTCAACATCTCGCCGCGCGAGGCGCAGTACATGGACCCCCAGGAGCGGCTGTTCCTGGAGTGCGTGCAGGAGACGTTCGAGGACGCGGGCTACACCCGGGCCGCACTGGGCCGCGAGGGCGGCCCCGGCGGCCATGTCGGCGTGTTCGTGGGGGTGATGTATGAGGAGTACCAGCTCTACGCGGCGCAGGAGCAGGCCAGGGGCCGCAACCTCACGCTGGCGGGCAGCGCCTCGTCGATCGCGAACCGCGTCTCGTACTTCTTCGATCTGCACGGGCCGAGCATGGCCGTCGACACGATGTGCTCCTCGTCGCTCACGGCGATCCAGCTGGCGTGCCAGAGCCTGCTGACGAGCGGCTGCGAGCTGGCCGTCGCCGGCGGCGTGAACCTCTCCGTGCACCCCAACAAGTACCTGATGCTCGCGAACGGCAAGTACCTGTCGAGCAAGGGGCAGTGCGAGAGCTTCGGCGAGGGCGGGGACGGCTACGTGCCCGGCGAGGGCGTCGGCGCCGTGCTGCTGAAACCGCTGGCGAAGGCCGAGGCGGACGGCGACACGATCTACGGCGTGATCCGGGGCGCGGCCGTCAACCACGGCGGCAAGACCAACGGCTACTCCGTCCCCAACCCCCGCGCCCAGCGCGATGTCATCGGCAGGGCGCTGCGGGAAGCGGGCGTGGACGCCCGGTCGGTGAGCTACGTCGAGGCGCACGGCACCGGCACATCGCTCGGCGACCCGATCGAGGTCGCCGGTCTGACCAGGGCGTTCCGCGAGTACTCCGACGACGACCAGTTCTGTGCGATCGGTTCGGTCAAGAGCAACATCGGCCACGCGGAGAGCGCCGCCGGCATCTCGGGCCTCACCAAGGTGCTGCTCCAGATGAAGCACGGNGATCGGTTCGGTCAAGAGCAACATCGGCCACGCGGAGAGCGCCGCCGGCATCTCGGGCCTCACCAAGGTGCTGCTCCAGATGAAGCACGGTCAGCTGGCTCCCTCGCTCCACTCCGAGGTGCTGAACCCGCACATCGACTTCGAGAACAGCCCCTTCTTCGTACAGCGCGGGCTGACCGAGTGGCAGCGCCCGCTGTCGGCCGACGGCACGGAGCTGCCACGCGTCGCCGGCGTCTCCTCCTTCGGTGCGGGCGGCTCCAACGCCCACCTGATCGTGGAGGAGTACGTCGGAGCCCCGGCGTCCCGGCAACCGCAGGAGTGCCCCGAGGCCGTCGTGCTCTCCGCACGGACCCCGGACGCCCTGCGGGAGCAGGCCGGGCAGCTGGTCCGGTGGCTCGCCGAAGAGGGCGCGGAGGCATCACTCGCGGACGTCGCGCACACCCTGCGGACGGGCCGGGACGCGTTCGAGGAGCGCCTCGGACTCGTCGTGGACACGACCGCGGACCTCGCCGCCCGGTTGACGGCCTTCCTCGGCGGGGGCGACGTCAGCGGCCTGCACCGGGGCACGGTCGAACGGCGCCGGGACGACGTGCTCCACCTGTTCGCCGTGGACGACGACATGGCCAGGACGCTGGGCGCGTGGGCGGAGAAGGGCAAGTTCGACAAGCTGCTCAAGCTGTGGGTCACGGGCGTGGCGGTCGACTGGGACAAGCTCCCCCGCCGGGGCGAGCCGCGGCGCATCCCGATGCCGGCCTACCCCTTCCAGCGCGAGCGCTACTGGCCCTCCATGAGCACGGAGGCCGCGCCGTCGTCGGGGACGATGGCACAGCTCCACCCGCTCGTGCACACGAACACCTCCAGCCTGACCGGGCAGCGGTTCACCTCCGTGTTCACCGGGGACGAGTTCTTCCTGGCCGACCACCGGGTGCACGGCGAGCGCGTGCTCTCCGCCGCGGCCTGCCTCGAACTGGTCCGGGCCGCCGCCGAGGCGTCGCTGGACGAGCCGCACGGGGCGCTGACCATCGCCGACGTCGTCTGGGCGCGCCCGGTGACGGTGGGCGAAGGGCCCTTGACGGTCGAGGTGCGCCTGGCGCCCCGGGGAGCGGACGAGATCGGGTTCGAGATCGTCGGCCTCCCCTCCGGCGGGGACCCCGTGGTCCACGGCGGGGGCGTGGTGCGGGTGCCGTCGGAGTCCGCCGCCCCCGCGGACGCCGAGCTGGACATCGAGCGTCTGCGCGCGGAGTGCGGTACCGCCGCGGTGGACGCCGACCAGATGTACGAGTGGTTCCGGGCGCAGGGCATCGCCTACGGGCCCGGCCACCGGGGCGTCGAGCGGCTGTGGACCGGCGACCGCCGGGCGGTCGCCCGGCTGAGGCTGCCCGAAGCCGTGGGCACGACCCTGCGGAGCTACGGACTCCACCCCGCCCTGCTGGACTCCGCGCTCCAGGCCTGTGTCGGACTGGTCCCGGGGGAGGAGGCGCGGCGCGAACTGTTCCTGCCGTTCGCCGTGGACGAGGTCCAGCTGCTCGGCGCGTGCGCCGCGTCGATGTGGGCATGGGTGCGCGGCACCGGCCCGGAGGCCCCCGCCGAAGCCGCGGTCCGCCGCCTCGACATCGACCTCTGCGACGACACGGGGAAGGTGTGCGTCCGGCTCAGGGGGGTCTCGCTGCGGGCGCTCCCGGCGGAGCAGCCCACGGGCGAGCTGCTCGCCGCGCCGCAGTGGGTCGCCGATGACCGGACGGGGGACGCGGACGAGGCGGAGGACACGCCCGCCGCACTGGCCCTGCTCATCGGCCTCCCCGACGTGGCGCGGGTGCTGCGGTCGAGCGGAGCCGGGCGGGTCGTGCTCCTGGACTCCCCGGAGTCGAGTGTCGACGGGCGCTACAGCGACTACGCACGACAGGTCTTCACGAGGGTCAAGGAGCTGCTCGGCGAACGGACGCACCACGCCGTGCGCGTCCAGCTGGTCGTCCCGGCCGACGCGGACGCCTGGCTGTGGACGGGCCTGGCGGGCATCCTCAGGACGGCTCAGCTGGAGAACCCCCGGGTCGCGGGCCAGTTGGTCCTGGTCGACCCGCAGGACGGACCGGAGCGTGCCGCCCGGCTGGTGGACGCCGACCGGGCCGCGCCGGGGGACGCGGCGGTCCGGTACCGGTCAGGTGTGCGCGAGGTGCTGCGGTGGCGCGAGTTCGAGGGCGTTCCCGATGCGCCGCTGCCGTGGAAGGACGGCGGCGTCTACCTGATCACCGGCGGCGCCGGCGGGCTGGGCGCCCTGTTCGCGCGGGACATCGCCACGAAGACGGACCGGCCCCGGCTGGTGCTCACCGGGCGTGCCGCGCGGGACGCGGACAAGGACGAACTCCTGCAGGAGCTGCGGCGGCTGGGCGCCGAGGCGGACTACCGGCAGGCGGACGTCGGCGTCGCGGAGGACGTCGCCGCGCTCGTGGAGTGGACGCGCCGGACGTACGGCGGGGTGGACGGCGTCCTGCACTCCGCCGGGGTGCTCAGGGACGGCTTCATCCTGAAGAAGTCGGCCGAGGACTTCACCGCCGTGCTCGCGCCGAAGGTCTCGGGCCTGGTGAACCTGGACGCCGCGACGCGCGATGCCGACCTGGACTTCCTCGTCCTCTTCTCGTCCTTCACCGGTGTGTTCGGCAACGTGGGCCAGGCCGACTACGCGGCCGCCAACGCCTTCATGGACGCCTTCGCCGCGTACCGGAACGGGCTCGTGGCACAGGGGGCGCGGCGGGGGCGTACGGTGTCGGTCGACTGGCCGCTGTGGGCCGACGGCGGGATGAACGTGGACGCCGGTGTCGAGCGGTGGCTGCGGGCGCAGTTCGGCCTGGTGCCACTGCGCGAGGAGACCGGCGTGCGGGCCCTGTACCGGGCGCTGGCCGCGCCGGACGACCAGGTCCTCGTACTCGAAGGCGACCGGGCCCGGATGAGGCACACCCTGCTGGCCGCGCCCGAGGCCGGGGCCACCACCGCGCCATCGCGCAAGGAGAACCGGCAGACAACGGCACCGGAGCAGGCACCGGCACCGGCGGCTACGAGCACGGCGAGCGGGGCGGAGCGGGCGGAGACCCGACAAGCCCTGACCGGGCGCGCCGAGGCGTATTTCAAGAAGCAGCTGTCGTCGGTGATCGACCTGCCTCCGGCCAGGATCGACGCGGAGGCGACCCTCGACGACTACGGCGTCGACTCCGTGATGACCATGGACATGACGCGGGCCCTGGAGGAGGTCTTCGGACCGCTGCCGAAAACCCTGTTCTTCGAGCACCGCACCATCAGGGCGCTCGCCGAGCACTTCCTCGAAGCCCGCCCGGAGCACATGCGCGACCTCCTCTCCCCGGGGGAGAGGAGCGGTGCCGGTGGAGCGGCCGGCGCGGCCTCCACGACGAGCGCCGCCGAGCGGCGGCCCGCGTGGCGGGTCTCCGCGCCCGTCTCCGCGACGCTCCCCGCGCGGGGAGCCGCCGACCGGGCCGCTCCGGCGGGGCGGACGGACATCGCGATCGTCGGCCTCGCGGGCCGGTACCCCCAGGCGCGCGACGTGGCGGAGTTCTGGGACAACCTCGCGGCGGGCCGGGACAGCGTCACCGAGATCCCGGCAGCGCGCTGGGACCACGGGCAGTTCTTCGACCCGGGCAAGGACGCGCCGGGGAAGGCCTACAGCAAGTGGGGCGGGTTCCTCGACGGCGCCTACGACTTCGACCCGCTGTTCTTCACCATCTCGCCGCGCGAGGCGGAGATCATGGACCCGCAGGAGCGGCTGTTCCTCCAGTGCGTGTACGAGACCCTGGAAGACGCCGGGTACACGCGGGGCGGCCCGAGCGGCCGGACCGGCAACGTGCTCGGCGGGCGGGTCGGCGTGTTCGCCGGGGTGATGTACGCGGAGTACCAGCTCTACGGCGCCCAGAACCAGCTCCTGGGCGGCGCGTCGGCGGTGGCGGGCAGTCCGGCCTCCATCGCCAACCGGGTCTCGCACGTCTGCGGCTTCCACGGACCGAGCATGAGCATCGACACGATGTGCTCCTCCTCGCTGACGGCCGTCCACCTCGCCTGCCAGAGCATCCGGTCCGGCGAGTGCGACGCGGCTGTCGCCGGCGGCGTCAACCTCTCGCTGCACCCGAACAAGTACCTGCTGCTCAGCCAGGGCAAGTTCGCCTCCACCGACGGCCGGTGCCGGAGCTTCGGGGCGGGCGGCGACGGCTACGTTCCCGGCGAGGGCGTCGGCGCGATCCTGCTGAAGCCGCTCGCGCAGGCCGTCGCCGACGGGGACCGGATCCACGGTGTCATCAAGGGGACCGCCGTCAACCACGGCGGTGGGGCCGGGGGTTACACGGTGCCCAGCCCGAAGGCGCAGTCCGAGGTGATCGGCCGCGCCCTGGAGAGCGCCGGGGTCGGCGCCCGCGAGGTGAGCTATATCGAGGCGCACGGCACCGGGACCGCCCTGGGCGACCCGATCGAGATCACCGGCCTGGTGAACGCCTTCCGCGACCACACGGCCGACCGGCAGTTCTGCGCGATCGGTTCGGTCAAGAGCAACATCGGCCACGCCGAGAGCGCCTCGGGCATCGCGGGCATCACCAAGGTGCTGCTGCAGCTGCGGCACGGCAAGCTCGCACCCTCCCTGCACGCCGCGACGCCGAACCCGCACATCGACTTCGCCGAGACCCCGTTCGTGGTCCAGCGTGAACTGGCCGACTGGACCGGGCCCCGGCAGTCCGGCGGCGGCAGCGCGACGGGGGCGCCGCGCGTCGCCGGTGTCTCGTCCTTCGGCGCGGGCGGCTCGAACGCCCACGTCGTCATCGCGGAGTACGTGCCGGACGGCCGCCAGGAGGCCTACCCGCTCGACCCCGCCATCGGTGCGGTGGTGCCGTTGTCGGCGCGGACCGGGGCCGGGCTGCGGGCCCTGGCCGAGAACCTGCTGGAGTGGCTGGAGATGCCCCGGAACGCGGCCGTCGAGCTGGCCGACGTGGCCTACACGCTGCAGGTCGGGCGGGAGGCGATGGAGGAGCGCCTGGGCGTCCTCGCCGCGTCCGTGCCGGACCTGGTGGCGGCGCTGCGCGCCTTCCTGGCCCCGGACGGAGCGGACGACGCGGCCGGTGCGCCGGTGCGCGGTTCGACCAGGAGCGACAACGGCGTGCGGACGCTGCTGGCCGCCGACGACGACCTGAGCACGATGGTCGCGAACTGGGCGGGCAAGGGGAAGTACGACAAGCTCCTGGAGCTGTGGGCCAACGGCGTGGCGGTCGACTGGAACGTCCTTTACGACGGCGGCCGCACGCCGCGCCGCATCGGTCTGCCGTCCTACCCCTTCGCCCGCGAACGCTATTTCCCGTTCGACGGCCAGCCGCTCACCGGGGGAGAGCACGCCGGACCCCGCCCGGCGGGCGTGCTCGCGGAGGATGAGCGCGTGCGCCCCCTCGTCTTCACCGAGGGCTGGGAGCCCGAACCCCTGCCGGAGGGCCAGGCGCGGCGGCTCGGCAGCATCCTCTGCCTGTGCGACGGCGCGGACCAGCGGGCCGAGGTAGCGCGTGCGGTCCGCGGGATCGACCCGGAGGCCCGCGTCGCCTTCGTCGGGCGGGGCGCCGCCTACCGCCGGGTCGCCCCGGACGCGTACGAGATCCGGGCAGTGGAGGTGGACGACTACGCGGCCGCGTTCGAGGCCGTCGCCGCGAGCCACGGCGGCATCGACGCCGTCTGGGACCTGTGGAGGCTGGCGCCGGGCGCGCGGGCCGACGACGTGGGCGAGGTCGTGCTCGCTCTCCGGGCGCTGGCCGGGACCGGGATCGCCGCACGGCGGTTCGTCCTCGCCGGCGAGTACCGCGACGGCGTCGAGCGAGCTCATCTCGAAGCGGCCATCGGCTTCGAACGCTCGCTGGGGCTCGTCCTGCCGCAGACGGCGCTGACGGTCGTGCTCCACGACGCCACCGCCCCGCTGCGGCCCGCCGCACTCGCGGACTGGGCCGGACTGCTGGCCGCCGAAGGGACTCAGGAGACCGCGTCCAGCGCCCTGTACCGGGACGGAGTGCGCCACGTCAGCCGCGTACGGCCCACCGAGCCGGCCGAGGCCCCGAGTGTCCTGAAGCGCGGCGGGACCTACCTCGTCACCGGCGGCCTCGGCGGCCTCGGGCTGCTCGTGGCCGGGCACCTCACCCGCGCCTACGGAGCCGCCGTCGTGCTGACCGGGCGCTCCGCGCCCGACGCGCGGAGCCGGCGGAAGCTGCGCGAACTCGGCACGGACAAGGTCCTGTACGCCCAGGCCGACGTCTGCGACGCGGGCGACATGAAGCGCGTCCTGGCGCAGGCGCGCGAGAGGTTCGGAGCCGTGCACGGCGTCATCCACGCCGCGGGCGTCGAGGGCGCGGGCAGCGTGCTCGACAAGAGCGTGGCCGCCTTCGGGCGGACGACGGCCGCCAAGGTCGCGGGCACGCTCGCGCTCGACGAGGCGCTGGCCGGCGAAGTCCTCGACTTCGTCTGCTACTTCTCCTCCACCTCCGCGGTGATCGGCGACTTCGGCTCCTGCGACTACGCGTTCGGCAACCGGTTCCAGACGGCCTACGCCGTCCACCGCGGCGAACGGGGAGCGGCGGGCGAGGTCTCAGGCAAGACCGTGGTCGTCAACTGGCCGCTGTGGCGCGACGGCGGCATGGGCCTCGACGACGACGCCGGCGCCCTGTACCTGCGCTCCAGCGGACAGGACTTCCTGGAGACGGCGGACGGACTGCGGCTGTTCGAGACCCTGCTGGCGCAGGACGCCGTGCAGCACATGGTCGTGGTTGGCGAGCCGGCCCGGGTGCACCGCTTCCTCGGCCTGCTTCCGCGGCCGGAGCCCGCAGCCGTCTCCGTCGCCGCCCCCTCCGCCGTGACCCCGGCGGCGCGTCCGGAACCCTCGGGCAGAAGCGCCGAGGAGCGGCTGGACCAGGACCTGCGGGACATCGTCCGCCAGGTCGTCAAGGTCTCGCCCGACCGGATCCACGAGGACGACAACCTCTCCGACTACGGTTTCGACTCCGTGAGCCTCGTGGAACTGGCCACCGGCATCGGCAAGCACCTCGGCGTCGGGATCACGCCGTCGGTCTTCTTCAGCCACCCCACGCTCGGGAAGCTCCGGAACCACCTCGCCGGCGCCCACGGGGACGCCCTTGAGGCGCTGTACGGGACGGCGGGGGCGCCGCCGGCGGCCGAGCCCGCCGACGTTACCGTCGTGCCCGACCGGCAGGGCGGGGTCCCGACGGCCCCCGCCGCTCCGGCGGCCCCCGCGCGGCAGCCGCGGTCCGCCGGTGGCGAGGAAGCCGTGGCCGTCATCGGCATGAGCGGGCGCTTCCCCGGCGCGGACGACGTCGACGAGCTGTGGTCCGTCCTCTCCGAGGGCCGCGATGTCGTCGGCCCGGTCAGTGCTGAGCGCCTCGCGCTGTGGGGCGAGGCGGCGGACAGCCCGTCAGCGGCCTTCCGCTGCGGACAGCTTTCGGGGCCGGAGGAGTTCGACCCGCTGTTCTTCGGGATATCGCCCAAGGAGGCACGGGCCCTGGACCCACGTCAGCGGCTGCTCCTCCAGGAGTCGTGGCGGGCGCTGGAGGACGCGGCGTGGAAGCCCGGTTCGCCGGGCAAGGTCGGCATGTTCGTGGGAGTCGAGCACGGGGACTACGAGAGCCTGGCCGAGAGCACGGGCAGCATCACCGCCAACCACGACGGTGTACTGGCCGCACGGCTCGCCCACTTCCTCGACTTCACGGGTCCGGTCCTCGCGGTCAACACCGCCTGCTCGTCCGGACTGGTCGCCGCCCACCAGGCGTGCCTGAGCATCCGCGAGGGCGAGTGCGACACGGCACTCGCCGCGGGCGTCAGCCTGATCACCACGCCCCGGCAGCTCACCGACATGGGGCAGGCGGGGATGCTGTCCGAGGACGGCGTCTGCTACGCCTTCGACGAGCGGGCCAACGGCATGGTGGCCGGTGAGGCCGTCGCGGTCGTCGTGCTGAAGAGGCTGTCGGCGGCCGTCGCGGACGGGGACCGGATCCACGGGGTCATCCGCGCCGGAGGGATCAACTACGACGGCAGGTCCAACGGCATCACCGCGCCCAACGGGGCCGCACAGGTGGAACTCCTGCGGTCGACCTACGAGAAGTACGACATCCACCCGGAGGAGATCGACTACCTGGTCGCCCACGGCACGGGCACCCGGCTCGGAGACCCGGTGGAGGTCAACGCGCTCAACGACGCCTTCACCGCTCTCACCGACCGGCGCGGATACTGCGCGCTGACCTCGACGAAACCCAACGTCGGCCACACACTCGCGGCGTCCGGGCTGGTCAGCCTGATCGGGATCCTCCAGGCCATGCGTCACGAGACCATCCCCGCCAGCCTGCACTGCGAGCGGCAGAGCACGTACATCGACTGGCAGGACAGCCCGTTCTTCGTGAACCGGGCGAACAGAGCCTGGCCGCGCACGGCGGGACGCGAGCGCGTCGCGGCCCTGAGCGCCTTCGGAATGAGCGGAACCAACGCACACATGGTGGTGGAGAGCCTCGTGACGCCCGCAACCGAGCCCGACCCGACAGCGTCGGCCCACCTCTTCGCCGTGTCGGCGAAGGACCCGGAGGCGCTGCGGCGGCGGGTCGCCGACGTGGCGGACTTCCTCGACGCCGGCGCCGGCGGTCACGGCCCCCGCGAGATCAGCGCGACGCTGCTCGACGGCCGTACCCACTTCCGCCACCGGTGCGCCGTGGTGGCGCGTGACACGGACGAGGCCGCGCGGCTCCTCCGCGGCCGGCTGGAGGACCCGACGGCGCCGGGCGTCGTCGACGGCAGCGTGGCCAAGGACTTCGTCCCGAGGGCCGACCTGCTGGAGTCCGGCAACCGCCGGGTGCGCGAGGCGCATCGGCTGCGCGGCGAGAGGCAGGCGTGCACGGAAGCGCTGCGCGCCGTCGCCGACCTCTACTGCCAGGGGTACGACCTGGACTGGCGGGAGCTGTTCGGCGGCCGGCGCCCGTCCCCCGTGTCGCTGCCCGGGTACCCGTTCGCCAAGAGGCACTGCTGGCCCACCGACGCAGCCCGGCCGGACGCGGAGAGCGCCGAAGCGGCCGGGGACGGAACGGACCCCGGTGCCCCGCGCCCGGGCATCGCCGAGGAAGCCGTGGGCGACGCCCGGCTGCGGCGGGTGATCGCGGACTCAGGGAGCGGCCGGGGGTTCGACGACGACCTCCTGTGCGGGCTGCTGGTGGCGCAGTTGGGGGAGATCGGCATGACCGCCGAGGGCAGCGGCTCCGTCCCGGCCCTGCGGGACGGCCTCGGGCCGGGCCGTGCCCACCGCCGCTGGCTCGACGAGAGCCTCCGGTTCCTGGCCGAGCACGGCTACCTGGAGCTGGACGAGGAGCGCTACGCGCCGACCCCGAAGGCGGCGGCGGGCAGTGCCACCGCGTGGCGGCGCTGGGCGGCCGTCTGCCGGGACGGCGCGGGCGCCAACCCCTACGTGAACCTCATGGACCAGGCGATCCGCGGCTGCCCCGACGTCCTCACCGGGCGCAGCAGGGGAACCGACGTGATCTTCCCCGACGCCTCGACGGCCCTGGTCGAGGGCGTCTACCGGCGCTGCGACAGCGCCGAGGCCCTCAACGAGATCGTGGCGGAGCAGGTGGCGGACCGCGTGGCCGCCCTGCTCGCCGCCGGCCCGGGCCGGCGGATCCGCGTCCTGGAGATCGGCGCGGGCACGGGCGGCACCACGCAGAAGGTGCTCGGCGCGCTGGCCCGTCACGGGGACGCCGTCGCCGAGTACTGCTACACCGACGTCTCCGCCCACTTCCTGCGCACGGGGAAGCGGGAGTTCGGCGCCGAGCATTCCTGCCTGCGCTTCGAGCACTTCGACGTGGAGCGGAGCCCGGCGGGGCAGGGCCTGGCCGAGGGGACGTACGACATCGTCCTGGCGACCAACGTCCTGCACGCCACCGGCGACGTCCGCGCGGCGGTGCGCCACGCGCGGGCCCTGCTGGGGCACGACGGCACGCTCGTGCTGAACGAGCTGTCCGCCCGTACCCTGTTCTCTCATCTGACCTTCGGCCTGCTCGACGGATGGTGGCTCCACCGGGACCCCGAGCTGCGGATCGAGGGCTGCCCCGCCCTGGAGCCCGACCGCTGGCGGTCGGTGCTGCGCGACGAGGGCTTCGCCGCGGTCGCCTTCCCCGCCGCCGCGGTCCACGACGCCGGACACCAGGTCGTCGTCGCCCGCACCGGCGCGGCGGCAGCCGTGACGGACGACGGTGACCGGGACGCCGGTACGCAGGCGGGCGGCGCGCACGACCGGGTCACCCATGCCGGTGACACCCACGGCCGTGGCACGAACGACCGCGACACGAACGACCGTGCCGCGCGCGAACCGGAAGCGCACGAACCGGACGCGCGTGAACTCGACGCGCACGTACGGCGTGAGATCGTGGCGCGGCTCCGGGACGCGCTGGAACTGGAGGCGCACGAGATCCACGCCGGCGACTCGTTCGCGGACTACGGCGTGGACTCCATCGTCGGCGTCCAGCTGGTCCGGGACCTGAACGAGGTCCTCGGCGGCGTGCTGGAGCCCACCGACCTGTTCGACCACAGCTCGGTCCAGCGGCTGGCCGCCCACGTCACCGAGAACTTCCCGGACCGGGTCGCCCGTCTGGTGCGCCCCGAACCGGCCCCGGAGCCCGCGCCCACCGCCGCACACACGGCACACACGCCGTCCGTGTCGCCGCAGGCGGGCCTGGCCGGCGCCGATGCGGTGCGGGCCGGGCGGGCCGAACCCCACCTGGAGCCGATCGCGATCGTCGGCATGAGCGGGCGGTTCGGCCGGGCGGAGAGCGTCGACCGGCTCTGGCAGCACCTCGCCGCCGGGGAGAGCCTCGTCGACGAGATCACCCGCTGGGACATCTCGCGGTTCGCCGAGCCCGGCGCGGACGTCCCCCGGTACGCGTCGCAGATGAACGACATCGACCTGTTCGACGCGGCGTTCTTCCAGATCTCCGGCGTCGAGGCGACCTACATGGACCCCCAGCAGCGCATCGCCCTGGAGGAGTCCTGGCGGGCGCTGGAGGACGCGGGCCACGCCGGGGCCGGGGCGCGGGGCACCGACTGCGGTGTGTACATCGGGACGCAGCCCGTCGACTACCTGCCGTCGCCCGGCCCGGAGACTCCGGCCCAGGCCATGTGGGGCAACGCCGAATCGATCATGCCCGCCCGCATCTCGTACCACCTCGACCTGCGGGGGCCCGCCATCGCCGTCGACACGGCGTGCTCGGGCTCGCTGGTCGCCGTGCACCTGGCCTGCCAGGCGCTGCGCGCGGGCGAGGTGCAGATGGCCCTGGCGGGCGGGGTCTCCGTCCAGTGCGCGCCGCACTACTACCTCCAGGCCCACCGGGCGGGGATGCTCTCCGCGACCGGTCGCTGCCACACCTTCGACGAGCGGGCGGACGGCTTCGTACCCGGCGACGGCGTCGGCTTCGTCGTGCTCAAGCGCCTGAGCGACGCGCTCGCCGACGGCGACCACATCCACGGCCTGGTCCGCGGCTCCGGCCTCAACCAGGACGGCACGTCCAACGGCATCACCGCGCCGAGCGCCAAGTCCCAGGAGCAGTTGGAGCGGGCCGTCTACGACAAGTACGGCGTCGACCCCGCCGACATCACTCTCGTGGAGGCGCACGGCACCGGCACACGGCTCGGCGACCCCATCGAGTTCCAGGCGCTGACCCGGGCGTTCCGCGGCTACACCGACAAGCGGGAGTTCTGCGCCATCGGCTCGGTGAAGACCAACATCGGCCACACGTCGCCGACGGCGGGCGTGTCCGGGCTCATCAAGATCCTGCTCGCGCTGCGGCACCGGGAGATCCCGCGCTCCCTCAACTTCGAGCAGGGCAACGCGCACATCGACTTCCGCGCGAGCCCGTTCTACGTCAACACGGTCCACCGGGACTGGCCCGCCGAGAGCGGCCGGCCCCGGCTCGCGGCGCTGAACTCCTTCGGGTTCAGCGGGACCAACGCGCACATGGTGGTTCAGGAAGCGCCCGCGCGGACACGTGCCGGCGGCCGCCCGACCGCCCACCTCGTCGTGCTCTCCGCCTTCTCGCACGACCAACTGCGCATCCAGGCTGAGCAGTTGGTGAGCCATCTGGGCGCCGAACCCGACGCCGACCTGGGGGACGTCAGTCTGACGCTGCTGCTCGGGCGCCGGCACTGCGCGGTCCGGCTGGCCTGCGTCGCGCGGACCACGGGCGAGCTGGCGGAGCTGCTGGGGCAGTGGCTGTCGACCGGCGTTGAGGAGCACGTGCGCGTCGCCGACCTCTCCGAGAGCGGCCGGGGCGGCGACACCGAGCAGGAGCGGAGCGGCGACTCCCGCATCCGGCAGTGCGCCGCCGGTGCGCCGGAGAGCGAGCGCGCCGAACACCTCGCCGTCGTCCGCGACCTCTACCTCCAGGGCTGTGAACTGGAGTACGGGGAGCTGTTCGCCGCCGGGGAGCACCGGCGGACCCCGCTGCCGACGTACCCCTTCCAGCGCCGGAGCCACTGGCTGCCCGACGCGGTCGAGGCCCCCGGCCGGCCGCCGGCCGCGCGAGTGGAGCCCGCGCCCGCCGGCTCCGCGGCGGCACACCCCGTACCGGCGAAGCCCGCAGCCGTGGACACTGCGCCCGGGGAGCCCGTACGAGCGATGCGCCCCGCGCTCCCCGAGGACGGGAACCAGCTGACGCTGGCCCCCGTGTGGGTCCGGGACCAGGCGCCCGCACCGGAGCCTGTCCCGCAGGCCGGCGTGGTCGTGTTCGGCGCGCATGCCGCCGAACGGGCCCGGATCGCCGCCGCGTCGGGCGCGCCCGCCTTCCTCGACGCCGATCCCGCCCTCGGCGTCGAGGAGCTGACGGCGCGGCTGCGCGGCGTCGGGGACATCCGCCACCTCGTCTGGATCTCGGGGACGGGGGACGACGCGGACGCCCCGGCACTGCTGCGCCGGGCCGACGCCGGGATCATCGCCTTCTTCCGCCTCGTCAAGGCGCTGCTGGCGCTCGGGCACGCGGGTGCGGACCTCACCTGGACCGTCGTCACCCGGCAGACGCAGCCGGTCCTGCCCGGCGAGCGGGTCCACCCCGCCGACGCGGGCCTGCTGGGGCTGGCGAGCGTGATGGGCAAGGAACTCCCCAACTGGCGGGTGAACCCGCTCGACCTCGGCACGGGCGACGAGATCCCGGTGGCAGCCCTGCTCGGCGCCGCTTCGCAACCGGTCCGCGCGCTGCGCGGCGGGCAGTGGTTCCGCCGACGGCTGGCGCCCGCGGCGCTCGCCGCGCCGTCCGGCAGCCCGTACACCAGGGGCGGCGTGTACGTCGTCCTCGGCGGGGCCGGCGGGCTCGGCGAGCTCTGGAGCGAGGACGTGATCCGGCGCTTCGGCGCCCAGGTCGTGTGGATCGGCAGGCGGGAGGCGGACGACGGCATCCGGCGCAAGATCGACCGGCTGGCCGCGCTCGGCCCCGCGCCCTGGTACATCCGGGCCGACGCCGCCGACCGCGACTCGCTCACCGCCGCCCACGCGCGGATCAAGGAACGCTTCGGCGCCGTCGACGGCGTGGTCCACTCCGTGTTCGGCCTCGTGGACCAGAGCCTTCCCAACACGGACGAGGAGCGGCTGCGGCTCGGCCTGAGCGCCAAGCTCGACGCGAGCGCGTGGACGGCCGACGTCTTCGACGCCGACGGCCTGGACTTCATGCTGTTCTTCTCGTCGATCTCCTCGCTCAACCCGGCCATGGGCTACTGCAGTTACGTAGCGGGCAGCGCTGTCGAGGACGCCCTCGCCCACCGCCTGTCCGCCGAGCGCCCCTACCCCGTGCGGGTGGTCAACTGGGGCTACTGGGGCGCCGTGGGCAGCGGCCTCGACGTGCCGCCGCACATCAGGGAGCGGATGTACGAGCAGGAGGGGCTGGCCGACATCGACCCGGCCCTCGCGATGGACACCGTCGAGCGGCTCCTGGCCTCGCAGCTGGTGCAGGTGGCCCACCTCAACACGCGCAAGCCGGAGAAGTTCGAGGCCTTCGACGGCCGGGAGTCGGTCCGGGCACTGGGCCCCGTCGCGCGCCGGCCCGCGCTCTCCCCGGCCCTGCCGTCGCGCGCCGAGCAGGTGCACGCGGTGCGCACCGGAACCAAGGCCAAGGCGATGGAGCTGGACGAGGTCCTCGCCAGGCTGATCTGGTGCTCCCTGCGGGAGCGCGGCTGGTTCGGCAGGCGGACCTTCGACGCGGCGTCGTTCATGCGGGACAACGGGATCCAGGCCGGGTTCGACCGGTGGGTCGGGGAGTGCCTCGCCGTCCTCACGCGCTTCGGCCACATCGAGGAGGCCGGCGACGGCTCCTTCACCGCCGTCGGCGACCGGTCCGACGCGCGGGCGGCCGAGCGGGAGTGGGAGCGCGGCAAGCGCGGGTGGCTCGCCGACCCGGAGCTGCGGGCCACGGCCGTGCTGGCCGACCGGACCTTCCGGGTGCTCACCGAGATCCTGACGGGCACGGTGTCGGCCGTCGAGGTCATCTTCCCCGGCTCCTCGCTCGAATTCGTCGAGGGCATCTACAAGCACAACATGATCGCGGACCACTTCAACGACGTCGTCGGCGACTGCGTCGTGGAGCTGGTCGAGCGCAGGATCGCCGAGGACCCCGACGCCCGGGTCCGGATCTTCGAAGTGGGGGCGGGCACGGGCGGCACGACCGCGACGCTGATGCGGCGGCTGAAGCCGTACGCGCGGAACATCGGCGAGTACTGCTACACCGACATGTCGAACGCCTTCCTCATCCACGGCACGCGCGAGTTCGGCGCGGACAACCCCTTCCTGCGCTGCCGGCTGTTCGACGCGGGCAGGCCGGTGGCGGAGCAGGGCTTCACCGAGGGCGCCTACGACGTCGTCGTGGCGACCAACGTGCTGCACGCCACCCGGGACGTCCGCGAGTCGCTGCGCAACGCCAAGGCGCTGATGAAGCCCGGGGCCTCGGTGGTCATCAACGAGATCGACGGGTACACGCCCTTCAGCCTGATCACGTTCGCGCTCCTGGACGGCTGGTGGCTGTACGACGACCCGGAGCTGCGGACCGAGGGCGGCCCCGCCCTGTCGCCCGAGATGTGGCGGTCGGTGCTGGAGTGGGAGGGGTACGGGGCGGTCGAGTTCCCCGCCGCCGACGCGCATCTGCTCGGCCAGCAGGTCGTCGTCGCCCACAGCGACGGGGTGATCCGGCAGACCCGTGGCGGCGATCAGCAGGCCGCCGCCGGGGCATCGGCCCCTGGGGCCGACGCCCCCGAGACGGCCGTCGCGCCGCCGCCGGGCGGCGCGGAGCCGGAGCCCCGGCCGCGGACCGAGGTGGACCCGGAGGCGCTCAAGGCGGCGGCGGCCGGCTATCTCAAGGACCTGGTGGCGCGCACGCTGATGATCCCGGCGGACTCCGTCAGGACCGGCGAGCCGCTGTCCACGTACGGCATCGACTCCATCCTCATCCTCCAACTGCTCAATGGGCTCCAGAAGGACTTCGGGGAGGTCGGCAGCACGCTCTTCTTCGAATACCGCACCATCGGCGCGCTGGCCGACCACTTCGTCGCCGAGCGGCCCCAGGACGTCGCCCGGGTGGCCGGCCTCGTAACGCCGCAGACGGAGCCGCAGCCGCAGCCGCAGGAGCCGCGGCAGAGGACCGCCCCCGCCCCGGAGTCCGCCCCGGCCGCTTCCGTCGCCGAGCCCCGACAGCCGGAGCGCGCCCCGCGGTCGCGCGGCGGTGACATCGCGATCATCGGCATGAGCGCACGGTTCCCGCAGGCCGACACCCTGGAGGAGTTCTGGGCCGGCCTGCGGTCCGGCAGGGACTCGATCACCGAGATCCCCGCGGACCGGTGGGGGCTCGACGACTTCTACGAGCCGGACAAGGACCGGGCCGCCGACGAGGGCAAGAGCTACAGCAAGTGGGGCGGCTTCCTCGACGGTTTCGCCGAGTTCGACCCGCTGTTCTTCGCGATGACGCCCAACGAGGCGGTGGAGGTCGACCCCCAGGAGCGCCTGTTCCTCCAGGAGTCGTGGAAGGCCTTCGAGGACGCCGGCTACCCGCGGGCTCGCCTGGAGCAGCAGCACGGCGGGCGCGTCGGGGTCTTCGTCGGCATCACCCGGGCCGGGCACAACCTCTACGGCCCCGAACGGTGGCGGCGCGGCGACACGACATCCCCGTACACCTCCTTCGGCTCGGTCGCGAACCGCGTGTCGTTCAAGCTGAACCTGAACGGCCCGAGCATGCCCGTCGACACCATGTGCTCCTCGTCGCTCACCGCGCTGCACGAAGCGTGCGAGCACCTCCTCAGGGACGAGTGCGAAATGGCCGTGACGGGCGGGGTGAACCTCTACCTGCACCCGTCCGGCTACGTGGGCCTCTCCCGGCTCCAGATGCTCTCGGACGACGGCAAGTGCCGCAGCTTCGGGCGCGGCGGCAACGGGTTCGTGCCGGGCGAGGGGGTCGGCGCGCTCGTCCTCAAGCGGCTCGACGACGCGGAACGCGACAACGACCGCATCCACGCCGTCATCCGCGCCACGAGCGTCAACCACGGAGGCACGACGAACGGCTACACCGTGCCCAACCCGGTGGCCCAGGGGAACCTGATCCGCCGGACGCTGGACAAGGCGGGCATCGACGCGCGCACGGTCAGCTACGTGGAGGCGCACGGCACCGGTACCGCGCTGGGGGACCCCATCGAGATCAACGGCCTGAAGCGAGCGTTCTCCGACGACACCCGGGACACCCGGTTCTGCGCGATCGGCTCGGTCAAGAGCAACATCGGGCACGCGGAGGCGGCGGCGGGCGTGGCGGGCGTGTGCAAGGTCGTCCTCCAGATGCGCCACGGCGAACTGGCGCCCACCCTGCACGCGGACGAGGTGAACCCGCACATCGACTTCG
This sequence comes from Streptomyces sp. man185, assembly GCA_002551355.1. Lineage (GTDB taxonomy): Bacteria > Actinomycetota > Actinomycetes > Streptomycetales > Streptomycetaceae > Streptomyces. The sequence goes on from NTHE01000002.1 coordinate 219,662, forward strand.
CGTCGTCGCCGTTCGTCGTGCAGCGCGAGCGGGCCGAGTGGCTGCGTCCCGTCGTCGACGTCGACGGCGTGGCCCGCGAGGCGCCCCGCAGGGCCGGTGTCTCGTCCTTCGGCGCGGGCGGCGCCAACGCCCACGTACTCATCGAGGAGTACCGCCCCAACGCGCCCGCTTCCCCGCGCGTCCCGCACGACGGACCGGCCGTGATCGTGCTCTCCGCGATGGACGGGGAGCGGCTGCGGGAACAGGCGGGCGCGCTGCTGCGCCGGCTGTCCGGCCCGGAGCGGGAGGCGGCGCCGCTCGCCGACATCGCGTACACGCTCCAGGTCGGCCGTGAGGCCATGCCCGAGCGGCTCGGCGTGGTCGTCGGATCGCTCGACGAACTGGCGGACCGGCTGCGCGACTTCGTCGACCGGCCGGAGGACGCCGCGGGCCTGCACCGCGGCCGGGCCGGCCGCGGTGCCGCGTTCACCGCCGACGAGGGCCTGGGCGGGGTCGTGGAGGCCTGGCTCGCCCAGGGCCAGTACACCAAGGTGCTCGACCTGTGGGTGAACGGCTTCGACGTCGACTGGCGGTCGCTGCACGCCGGCGCCGACGTGGAGACGGTGTCCCTGCCGTCCTATCCCTTCGCCCGGGAGCGGTACTGGGTCGGCGACCCGCCGGCCGACCGGTCCGGCGACCCCGGGGAACCGTCGGGCGAAGGCCGGCGACCGCAGCTCGACGACGTCCTCGACGACTACCTGAACGGCTCACTCGACCTTGCCGCCGCGGCGCAGATGCTCGGCCCGGCGTTCACCACCATGCCGGTGCGCACGACGGAAAACGGAGGGGCGGCCAAGTGAACGACGCACTGCTCAAGATGCTGCTGGACCTCAAGGCGAACCGCATCTCCAAGGAACAGTTCAAGGCAGCGGTGAACGGCGGGGCGGCAGGGGCGGGTGAGGAGGCGGGCCTTGACCTCGTCAGGTTCGGGCCGCGCTGGGAGCGGGCCGACGACGCCCCCGCCGCCGGGACACCCGGGCACGTCGTCCTGCTCGCGGGGCAGCGGCGGACGGCGGAAGCGCTGCGGGCCCGGCGGGACGCCCCCGACGTCCGCCTCCTGGAGAGCCCGGCGCCCGGACTCGCGGAGCGGTACACGGAGTCGGCCTGCCAGGTGCTCGACACGGTCAAGGGGCTGCTGGCCGACCCGGCGCTGCCCCGCACCCTCGTCCAGCTGGTCTGCCCGGAGACAGGCCACGACGCGCCCCTGTCGGGCCTGTTCGCGATGGTGCGGACGGCGGCCCTGGAGAACCCCAGGATCGTGCCGCAGCTGGTCCTCGTCGACGATGACGGGGGCGTGGAGCGGGTGGCCGACCGGATCGCGGAGGCCCGGGAGCACGCGGACTCGCCGGCGGTGCGCTGGCGCGACGGCCGGCGGCAGGCCCTGGCCTGGCGGGAGCTGCCCGCCCCCGACCGCACCGACCTGCCGTGGAAGGAAGGCGGCACCTACGTCATCACCGGCGGCCTGGGCGGACTGGGGCGGATCTTCGCCGACGACCTGCTGCGGTCGGTCCGCAGCGCGACCCTCTTCCTGACCGGCCGTTCGCCCCTCGACGGCGAGCGGGCCCGGGCGCTGGAGGCGCTGAGCCGCCCGCACGCCCGGGTGCGCTATGTGCGGCTCGACGTCTCGGACCCGGCCGCCGTCGAGGAGTTCGTGGCCGGGGTCGCACGCGAGCACGGCTCGATCGACGGCATCATCCACAGCGCCGGGGTCACCAGGGACGGTCTGATCCGCACCAAGACCGCACAGGCGCTGCGCGAGGTCCTGGCCCCGAAGGTGACCGGGACGGTCAACCTCGACCACGCCGGCCGGGACCTGGCGCTGGACTTCTTCGCCACGTTCTCCTCGGGGGCCGCGGTCACCGGCAACACCGGCCAGGCGGACTACGCGGCCGCCAACGCCTTCATGGACGCCTTCGCGCACCACCGCGACGCCCTGGCCGCCGCCGGACGGCGCTCGGGGCGCAGCCTCTCCGTCAACTGGCCCCTGTGGGCCGAGGGCGGCATGTCCGTCGACGAGGAGACGGCGCGCGCGCTCCGCGAGGACCTGGGGATGGCCCCGCTGCGTACGGAGAGCGGCGTCCGTGTGCTGCACGAGTTCCTCCTGTCCACCCACAGCCAGGTGATGGCCGTCGAGGGTGACGGCCCCCGGATCCGCAGCGCCTTCTCCGCCCCGCCCACAGCCGCCCGGCCCACGGCCCCCCGGCCCGTCGAGACCCCGCCCACCCCGGCGCACACCGGCGCCCCGGACCCCGCGGCGGCCGTCGACGAGGCCCGGTTGCACGAAGAGGTGGTCGACAGGATCGCGGGGATGCTCGGCGCCGTCACCGGCCTGCGGGCGGCGCAGATCGACCCGAACGCGACCCTGGAGAGCTACGGGATCGACTCCATCGTCGTCACGCGGCTGAACCGCAGGCTCGCGGAGGTCTTCCCCGGCCTCTCGGCCGCCCTGCTGTACGAGTTCAACTCGCTGGACAGCCTGGGCGCCCACTTCGTGGCGGAGCACCGCGAGCGGTGCCTCACCTGGACCGGCGCCGACGCGGTCCTCCCCGTGGCCTCGGCCGCCGAGCGCGCCCCCGCCGCGGCCGTCGCCGTACGGGATACGTCCGACGCCGTCGTACGGGAAGCCCCCGACGCCGTCGTACGGGACACGCCCGACGCCGCCGACGCCATCGCGGTCGTCGGCGTGAGCGGGCGCTTCCCCCGGGCCCGCAACCTCGACGAGTACTGGGAGAACCTTGCCGAGGGGCGCGACTGCGTCTCGGAGGTCCCGCCGGAGCGCTGGGACCTGAAGGACTTCTTCCACGCGGACCGCGACGAGGCCGTCGCGCGCGGCCTGAGCTACAGCAAGTGGGGCGGCTTCCTCGAGGGGTTCGCCGACTTCGACCCGCTGTTCTTCGCGATCTCGCCGCACGAGGCGATGAGCATGGACCCCCAGGAGCGCCTGTTCCTCCAGGAGTCCTGGAACGCGCTGGAGGACGCTGGCTACACGCGCCGCCGCCTGAAGGACCTGTACGGGGGGCGGGTGGGCGTCTTCGCCGGGGTGTCCAAGACCGGCTTCGAGCTGTACGGGCCGGGGCTGTGGGAGCAGGGCGAGAACCTCCACCCCGTCACGTCGTTCGCTGCCGTGGCGAACCGGGTGTCGTACTTCCTCGACCTCAAGGGCCCGAGCCTGGCCATCGACACCATGTGCTCGTCGTCGCTGAGCGCCGTCCACGAGGCGATGGAGCACCTGCGGCGCGGCGAGTGCGACGCGGCCCTCGCGGGCGGCGTCAACCTCTACGCCCACCCGGCGAGCTATGTCCTCATGTCCCGGGTGCGGATGCTCTCCGACGACGGGAAGTGCCGCAGCTTCGGCGCGGGCGGCACCGGATTCGTCCCCGGCGAGGGCGTCGCGGTCCTACTGCTCAAACGGCTGGCGGACGCGCGCCGCGACGGCGACGTCATCCACGCCGTGCTGCGCGGCAGCAGCGTCAACCACGGCGGCAGGACCCACGGCTACACCGTGCCCAACCCGGCCTCCCAGGCCGAGGCGGTGCGCGAGGCCATGGACCGGGCCGGGGTGTCGGCGCACGACATCGGCTACGTCGAGACGCACGGCACCGGGACCTCGCTCGGCGACCCCATCGAGATCGGCGGCCTGTCCCGGGCGTTCGGCGAGGACACCGACGCCCGCCAGTACTGCGCGATCGGTTCGGCGAAGAGCAACATCGGCCACCTGGAGGCCGCGGCCGGGGTGGCCGGGCTGGTCAAGGTGGTGCTCCAGCTGCGGCACGGGAAGATCGCCCCCAGCCTGCACGCGCGGGAGCTGAACCCCGAGATCGACTTCGGCGCGACCCCGTTCCGCGTCCAGCGGGAGCCGGCCGACTGGAAGCGCCCCACCACCGGGGCCGACGGGCCCTCGCACGAGCGCAACCGCGTCGCCGGCGTCTCCTCGTTCGGCGCCGGAGGCTCCAACGCCCACGTGATCGTGGAGGAGTACCGCGAGGCGGCCCCCGAGCACGCCGCCCCCGACGACCTCGGCCCGCAGGTGATCGTGCTCTCGGCGAGGGACCACGACCGCCTGCGCGAGCGGGCCGGGGACCTGGTGGACCGTCTCGGCCGCCGGGACTCCGCGCACCTGCGCCTCGCCGACATCGCCTACACGCTGCAGGCGGGCCGCGAGGAGATGCGGTCCCGGCTCGCGCTGCGCGTCGCCTCCGTCGCCGAACTCAACGCCAGGCTGGCCGCGTTCGCGGCGGGCGAGGACGATGTCGAGGGCCTGTACCTGGGCGACGTCAAGCAGCACAAGGAGACCCTCGCCCTGCTCACCGCCGACGCCGACATGGCGTCGACCGTCGCGGCGTGGATCGCCAAGGGCAAGTACGCCAAGCTGATGGACCTCTGGGTCAAGGGGCTGGCGTTCGACTGGGAGACCCTGCCCCGCGCGGGGGCGGTGCGCCGGGTGTCCCTGCCGTCGTACCCGTTCGCCAAGGAGCGCTACTGGGTCGGCGACGTGGGCGCCAAGGCCCCGCGCACCGGCGCCGGGCGGACCGTGGGCGCGGTGCACCCGCTGGCGCAGGTGAACTCCTCCACCCTTCAGACGCAGCGCTTCGACTCGGTGTTCTCCGGCGACGAGTTCTTCCTGCGGGACCACGTCGTCCAGGGCGAGCGCGTGCTGCCCGGCGTGGCGTACGTGGAGATGGCACGGGCCGCCGTCGAGGCGTCGCTGGACGGCGTCGACGGGCTGGGACTGCGCAACGTGGTCTGGGCACGCCCCGTCAAGGTGGCCGACGAGCCCGTGCGGGTGCGCACGACGCTGGCCGTCGAGTCCGACGGAGAGGTGGGCTTCACGGTCACCACGTCCCCCGGTGCGGACGGCGACGTGGTGCACTGCCAGGGTGCGGCGGTGCCCGGCGCCCCGGCCCCGGTGACGCCGGTGGACCTCGACGGAGTGCGGGCCGCCTGCGACGGGCCGCGGTGGGACGCCGAACGCTGCTACACCCTGTACCGGTCGCTGGGACTGGACTACGGACCCGGTCACCGAGGGGTCGAGAGCATCGCGGTCGGCGAGGGTCAGGCGCTCGCGAGGCTGCGCCTGAGCGCCGAAGCGGCCGACTCGCTGGGCGAGTTCGTCGTGCACCCGGGCCTGATGGACTCGGCGCTCCAGGCGACCGTGGGGCTGCTCGCCGGGAGCGGCGACGCCGAGGACGGTGCGCTGTTCCTGCCGTTCGCGGTGGACGAGGTCGACGTCCTTGCGCCGTTCGACGCCGGCATGTGGGCCTGGGTGCGCTACAGCGCCGACGACCTCCCCGGCAGCGGGGTGCGCAAGCTCGACATCGACGTGTGCGACGACGACGGCGTGGTGTCCTGCCGGTTCACCGGATTCTCGACCCGCGCCTACAACGCCGGCACCGGCGACGCGCCCGCGCCGCAGGCCCCGGCGGAGACGTCGCGCACGGCCCCCGTTCCGCGCACGACCCCCGTGCCGGGCCCGGACCGGGACGCGGCCGCCGGGCGGCAGGACGGCACCTGGGACGAGCGCGTGTGCGCCTACCTGGCCGGGGTGCTGGCGGCCGAGCTGCGCCTTTCCGTCGACCGGATCGACGTCGACGACGCCTTCGAGGTGTACGGCATCGACTCGATCATGACCATGACCCTGACCAACAAGCTCGAACGGGACTTCGGTTCGTTGCCCAAGACCCTGTGGTTCGAGTACCAGAGCATCCGCGCCCTCGCCGGATACTTCGCGCACGCCCACGAGGAGCGGCTCACCGCGCTGCTCGGTGGGTCGTCCGCCAGGTCCTCCGGTGCACAGGGGCACACCGACGTCCCGGCCGCCGAGGACGCCGGGGACACGGCGGCCCCGGGTGCCGCCGGGACCGTCGCCGAGGCCGCCCGGCCCCTCGTGGTGTCGGCGAAACGTCCGCTCACGCGGGCGCGCGAAGCGGCGCGACCGCGCGCCGAGGGCCGTGCCGACGTGGCCGTCGTGGGCGTCGCCGGCCGGTATCCGGGAGCCTCGGACATCCGGGAGTTCTGGCGCAACCTGGTCGACGGCAAGAACTCCGTGACCGAGATCCCCGCGGACCGCTGGGACCACAGCCGGTACTACGACGAGGACCGGCACGCGGCCGGCAGGACGTACGCCAAGTGGGGCGGATTCCTGGAGGGGGCGGACCGTTTCGACGCGCTGTTCTTCAACATCTCCCCGCGCGAGGCGGAGTTCATGGACCCCCAGGAGCGGCTGTTCCTGGAGTGCGTGCAGGAGACGTTCGAGGACGCCGGGTACACGCGTTCCGATCTGAGCCGCCACAGCGCCGACGGGCTCGGCGGCAACGTCGGCGTCTTCGCCGGCGTCATGTACGAGGAGTACCAGCTCTACGGGGCCCAGGAGCAGGCGCGCGGCCGCAACATCGCGCTGTCGGGCAACCCGTCCTCCATCGCGAACCGGGTGTCGTACTTCTTCGACCTGCACGGCCCCTCGATGGCGGTGGACACGATGTGCTCCTCGTCGCTCACGGCGCTGCACCTGGCCTGCCAGAGCCTCGTCAACGATGAGTGCGAGGCGGCGGTCGCCGGCGGGGTCAACCTGTCGCTGCACCCCAACAAGTTCCTGATGCTCGGCAGCGGCAAGTGGGCGTCGAGCCGCGGGCTGTGCGAGAGCTTCGGCGCCGACGGCGACGGCTACGTCCCCGGTGAGGGAGTGGGCGCGGTCCTGCTCAAGCCGCTGGAGCGGGCGGAGGCGGACGGAGACACGATCTACGGCGTCATCCGCGGCACGGCGGTCAACCACGGCGGGAAGACGAACGGGTACTCGGTGCCCAACCCCCGGGCCCAGGCCAAGGCGATCGGCCGGGCGCTGAGCCGGGCCGGCGTGGACGCCGGGGACGTCTCGTACGTGGAGGCGCACGGCACCGGCACGTCGCTGGGCGACCCGATCGAGATCGCCGGTCTGACGAACGCGTTCCGCGAGCACTCCGACAACGACCGGTTCTGTGCGATCGGTTCGGTCAAGAGCAACATCGGCCACGCGGAGAGCGCCGCCGGCATCGCCGGGCTCACCAAGGTGCTGCTCCAGATGAAGCACGGTCAGCTGGCTCCCTCGCTCCACTCCGAGGTGCTGAACCCGCACATCGACTTCGAGAACAGCCCCTTCACCGTGCAGCGGGCCCTGGCCGACTGGGCCCGCCCGCGCGACGCCGACGGAACCGAGTCGCCGCGGATCGCCGGGGTGTCCTCGTTCGGCGCCGGGGGGTCGAACGCCCACGTCATCGTGGAGGAGTACGTCCACGCCCCCCGGCCGCCCGCCGAGCCGGACGCCGAGGCGGCGATCGTGCTGTCCGCGCGGACCGAAGCCGCACTGCGCGACCGGGCCGCGCGGCTCCTGGACTGGCTCGGCCGGGACGGGGCGGCCGAGCCCCTGTCCGACATCGCCCACACTCTGCAGACCGGCCGGGACGCGTTCGAGGAACGGCTCGGACTCGTCGTCTCGGGCACCGGCGAACTCACCGCGGCGCTCCGGGGCTTCCTCGCGGGCGAGGACGTGCCCGGCCTGTACCGCGCGAAGGCCAAGCGCCGGGGCGACGACAGCCTGCGCGTGTTCGCCGTCGACGAGGACATGGCGCGGGCGCTGGACGCCTGGATCGAGAAGAGGAAGTACGGCAAGCTCCTCGAACTCTGGGTCGCCGGACTGGCCGTGGACTGGGCCAGGCTCCATGCGCCCGGCACACGACGCCGGATCTCCATGCCCGCCTATCCCTTCCAGCGCGAGCGCCACTGGCCCCCGCTCGACGAGAGCCGGGCGGCGCCTTCGGGCGGCGCGCGGCTGCACCCCCTCGTGCACACGAACACCTCGAACCTGGCCGGCCAGCGGTTCAGCTCGGAGTTCACGGGGGAGGAGTTCTTCCTCCGCGACCACCGGGTGGGCGGTCGGCGCGTGCTCCCCGGGGCGGCGTGCCTGGAGCTGGTGCGGGCGGCCGTGGCGGTGTCCCTGGACGGCGAGCCGCACGGGACGATCCGCCTCACCAACGTCGCCTGGACCCGGCCCGTCGTCGTCGGGGAGACGCCGACCGCGGTGCACGTGCGCCTGAGCCCGGGCGACGGGGACGACATCGCCTTCGAGATCTACGGCTCTCCCGGCACGGAGCCCGACGTCCGTCCGGTGATCCACAGTGAGGGCGTGGTGATCGTGCCGCCCGCGACCGAGGGCGGCGCCCCCCGGACCACCCTCGACCTGGCGGGCCTGCGGGCGCAGTGCCGGCGCGCGGAGCTGGACGACGATCAGGTGTACGGGGCCTTCTCGGCGCACGGCATCGACTACGGCCCCGGCCACCGGGGAATCCAGCGGCTGTGGGCGGGTGAAGGACAGGCCGTGGCCCGGCTGGTGCTGCCCGACGCCGTCACCGCGTCGCTCGACGACTACGGCCTCCACCCGTCCCTGCTGGACTCGGCCCTGCAAGCCGCCGTCGGGATCGCCGCGGACGCCGGCGGGACCCCGCACCTGCCCTTCGCGGTCGACGAGGTGGAGATCACCGGGGAGTGTGCACGGTCCATGTGGGCGTGGGTGCGTTCCAGCGGCCGTCAGGAGGACGAATCCACGGTCCGCCGCCTCGACATCGACCTGTGCCACGACGACGGGACGGTCGCCGTCCGGCTGAAGGGTCTGTCCTCGCGGGCCTATGCCGCAGGACGGACCGGCCGGACGGGGGAGGCGGACGGGAGCGCGGCATTCCTCGCCGCACCGCACTGGGCCGCCGCCGAGCACCGGGCCGGCACGCGCGAGGGCGGCTCCGCCGCGGTGACGGTGGTCGCCGGACTGCCCGGTGTCGCGGACGCGCTCGAAGCGCGCGGAGGGGCCAGCGTCGTCCGGCTGGAGTCCGACGCTCCGGGCCTGGACGGCCGTTTCTCGGACTACGCGTCGAAGCTGTTCGACGTGGTGCGGCAGCTGCTGGCCGAGCGCTCGCACGACGAGGTGTGTGTACAGGTCGTGGCCGGTGCCGACGGGGAGTCGTCGGTGTGGTCGGGACTCGCCGGTGTCGTACGGACCGCCGCGCTGGAGAATCCGCGCGTCGCGGGCCAGGTCGTGCTGGTGGAACCGTGGGAGGACCCGGAGCGGGTCGCCCCGTGGGTGGCGGCCGACCGCGCCGCGACCGGCGACGAGGTGGTGCGCTACCGGGGCGGCGCCCGGGAGGTGCTGCGGTGGCGCGAGCTGCCCGGCGCGACCTCGGGCGGTGAGGTGGCGCCGGCGTGGCGGAACGACGCGGTCTACCTGATCACCGGGGGCGCGGGCGGGCTGGGCGTGCTGTTCGCCCGAGACATCGCCGCGCGGGTGCGGGGCGCGCGGATCGTGCTCACCGGCCGCGGCGCACTGGACGAGGAGCGGGAGGCGGTCGTCGCGGGACTGCGCGCGGCGGGCGCGGAAGCGACGTACGAGCAGGTCGACGTGGTGGACGGGGCCCAGGTGGCGGAGCTGGTGCGCCGGGTCCGCGACGCCTACGGCCGGCTGGACGGCGTCCTGCACAGCGCGGGCGTGATCCGGGACGGTTTCATCCTGAAGAAGACGCAGGCCGACTTCGACGCCGTCCTGGCGCCGAAGGTGACGGGTCTGGTGAACCTCGACGAGGCGACCCGGGACGTGGACCTCGACTTCCTGGTGCTCTTCTCGTCGGTCGCCGGCGTGTCCGGCAACGTGGGGCAGGCCGACTACGCGGCAGCCAACGCGTTCATGGACGCCTTCGCCGCGCACCGCAACGCGCTGGTGGCCGGCGGCGAACGGCGGGGCCGGACGCTGTCGGTCAACTGGCCGCTGTGGGCCGAGGGCGGCATGGGGGTCGACGCCGGAACCGAGCGGGCGATGCGGGAGAACTTCGGCATGGTGCCGCTGCGGACCCGGACGGGTGTCGACGCCCTGCACCGGGCGCTGACCACGGGCGAGGACCAGGTGATGGTCCTGGAGGGCGACACCGAGCGCTTCGCGTCCCTCATCGGCGCCCCGGAGACCGGCTCCGCCACCGCCCCGGTGGCGGGTCCCGCCCCGACCGGACCCATCGAGGAGGTCGCCCCGACCGTCGACGCCCCGACTCCCCTCGACGCGGCCCCCGTCGCCCCGGCCCCCGTCGCCCCGACCGCCGGTGACCCGGCCGTGGACGACCCGGGCTCCGAAGGCGTCGAGCGCGCGGCGGTGGCGTACCTCACGAAGCTGCTGTCGTCGGTCATCAACCTCCCGGCCGCACGGATCGACCCCGAGGCGTCGCTGGAGGACTACGGCATCGACTCCGTGATGACCATGGACCTCACCCGGGCCCTGGAGGAGGTCTTCGGGTCGCTGTCGAAGACCCTGCTCTTCGAGTACCGGAGCATCGAGGCGCTCGCCGGGCACTTCGTGACCGCCCACCCGGAGAAGGTACGAGCCCTGCTGCCCACCCCGGCCGGTGCGGCACGGGCCGTCACGGCGGAGGAGCGGAACCCTCGCGGCACCGCCCCCGCGGAGACGACCACCCGGCGGGACCGGGGCAGGCGTCCGAGGGCCGGGGCGGCGGCCGGTACGGCTCCGACCGGTCCCGCCGACATCGCGATCATCGGCCTGGCGGGCCGCTACCCGCAGGCGCGCGACACCGACGAGTTCTGGCGCAACCTGGCCGAGGGCAGGGACTGCGTGACCGAGATACCCGCCGAACGGTGGTCCTACGAGGGCCACTTCGACGCCGACCGGCAGGCCGCCGGAAAGGCGAACAGCAAATGGGGCGGGTTCCTCGACGGCGCCTACGACTTCGACCCGCTGTTCTTCAACATCTCGCCGCGCGAGGCGGAGATCATGGACCCGCAGGAGCGGCTGTTCCTCCAGTGCGTGTACGAGACCCTCGAAGACGCCGGGTACGTACGGGAGTCGGTGAAGACCCGCGCGGGCAATGTGCTGGACGGCCGGGTCGGGGTCTTCGTCGGGGTGATGTATGAGGAGTACCAGCTCTACGGTGCGCAGAGCCAGGCGCTCGGCGATCCCGTCGCGGTCAGCGGGAGCGCCGCGGCCATCGCGAACCGGGTGTCGTACTTCTGCGACTTCCACGGCCCGAGCATGAGCGTGGACACCATGTGCTCCTCGTCGCTGACCTCGATCCACCTGGCGTGCCGCAGCATCGCGTGGGGCGACTGCGACGTCGCGGTCGCGGGCGGGGTGAACCTGTCGCTGCACCCGAACAAGTACCTGCTCTTGAGCACGGGCAACTTCGTCTCCAGCTCCGGCCGGTGCGAGAGCTTCGGCGCTGGCGGCGACGGCTACGTCCCCGGGGAGGGGGTCGGCGCGGTCCTGCTGAAGCCGCTCGCGAAGGCCCTCGCCGACGGGGACCGGATCCACGGCGTCATCAAGGGCACCGCGCTCAACCACGGCGGCAAGACCAACGGTTACACCGTGCCGAACCCGCACGCCCAGGGCGGTGCCATCGCCGACGCACTGAAGGCGGCGGGCGTCGGCGCCCGCGACATCGGCTACGTGGAGGCCCACGGCACGGGGACGGCGCTCGGCGACCCGATCGAGATCACCGGTCTTTCGAGGGCCTTCCGCGAGCACACCCAGGACAACCAGTTCTGCGCGATCGGTTCGGTGAAGAGCAACATCGGCCATGCGGAGAGCGCCGCCGGCATCGCCGGGCTCACGAAGGTGCTGCTGCAACTGCGGCACCGCAAGCTCGCCCCGTCCCTGCACGCCGGGACACTGAACCCGAACATCGACTTCGCCGGCACCCCGTTCAGCGTCCAGCGCGAACTCGCCGACTGGACGACGCCCGACCCCGCGGCCCCGCGCATCGCCGGGATCTCCTCGTTCGGCGCGGGCGGCTCCAACGCCCACGTCATCGTCTCCGAGTACCTCCCCGTACCGGGGGAGCGGGCCACCTCGGCCGTCGGCCCCGCCGTCGTGCCCCTGTCGGCGCGCACCGGGGACGAACTGCGCGCCGTGGTCCACAACCTCGCCGCGTGGCTGACGCGCCCCGGCGAGGACCTGCCCGCCCTGGCGGACGTGGCGTACACGCTGCAGGTCGGCCGCGAGCCGCTGGCGGAGCGCCTGGGCATCCTGGCCACCTCCGTCCCCGACCTCGTCGAGAAGCTCCGCCACGTCCTCGCGGGCACCCCCGTCGACGACGTCGTGCGCGGCGGGGCGAGGAACGAGAACGGCGAGAACGCCGTCTCCGCGCTGTTCTCCCAGGACGCCGCCCTCGACACCCTGATCACGACCTGGGCCGGGAGGGGGAGGTACGAGAAGCTCCTCGAACTATGGGTGAACGGCGTCCCCGTCGACTGGCGGCGCCTCCACCCCGACGGCGCGACACCGCGACGCGTCGCACTCCCCGCCTATCCGTTCGGCCGCGAGCGCTACTTCCCGTTCGACGCCCCGGCCGTGGACGCCCGTGGGCCGCGCGTGCTGCACCCGCTGGTGCACGAGAACACCTCGGACCTCACGGAGCAGCGGTTCACCTCGGTCTTCTCCGGGCACGAGCCCTTCCTGCGCGACCACGTCGTCGACGGCGCGAAACTCCTGCCGGGCGCGGCCCTGTTGGAGATGGTCGTCGCCGCGACCTCCATCACCTGCGGGACCCGGGCCGAGCCCGCCGCGCCCGTGGCGCTCAAGAACGTCGTCCTGGCTCAGCCGCTGCGCGTGAACGGCACGCCGCGGGAAGTGCACATAGGCCTGCACCCGCAGGCCGACGGCGACATCGGCTTCCGGGTCTACAGCGCCGCCGGGGACGCCGAACCGGTCGTGCACGGCGAAGGCGCCGTCTACCTGGCGGAGGGAGCCGACCGGACGGTGCTCGACCTGGGGGCCCTGCGCGAGGCCTGCGACCGCGCGGAGCTCACCGCCGAGCAGTGCTACGAGGCGTACGGCGACGCGGGCATCGTCTACGGCCCCACGCACCGGGGCGTCCGCCACATCTGGGTCGGGCAGGACCAGGCGCTGGCGCAGCTCGCCCTGCCTGCCGCGGCCCACGGCACACAGGGCGACTACACCGTGCATCCGAGCCTCGTCGACGCGGCGCTGCAGGCGTCCGTCGGGGTGGCCGGCCGCCTGGGGGCACGTCGTGACGACGCCGTACTCGTGCCGTTCGCGATCGACGACGTCCTCGTCCTCGACAGCGGCTCCGCCGCCATGTGGGCGCTGGTCCGCCCCAGCGAGGACCAGCCCGGCGACGCCACGCTCCACAAGCTCGACGTGGACCTGGCCGACGACCGGGGCCGCGTGCGGGTGCGGATCGGCGGCCTGTCCTTCCGGGCCCTGGACCGGCGGCCGGAGCCTGCCGAGCCGGTCGGCGGTACCCGGGAGACGCCCGGCGAGGTGGCGTTGCTGCACCCCCGGTGGCAGCCGCGTCCCGTGAACAACGCCCTGCCGGCGGACGACGGCGTGCGGCGCACCGTGCTGCTCGTCGAGATGCCGGAGGTGGCGGCGCTGCTGCCGGCGTCCGACAACGCCGTCGTGCTGACCTCCGGGGACAAGGAGCTGGACCGGCAGTACACCGCCTACGGGCTGCAGGCACTCGAACACGTGCGTTCGGTGCTGCGCGGCGCCTCCGCCGGCCGGGCCGGCATCCAGCTGGTCATCGGCCGGAGCCCCACGTCCGCCCCGCTGGCCGGGCTCGTCGGGCTGCTGCGCACCGCCACGCTCGAGAACCCCGGTGTCTCGACCCAGGTCATCCTCCTGGAGGAGACGGACACGCACGCCAGCGCCGCCGAGCGGGTGCGCGAGAACCGCGCGCATCTTGACGACACGCTCGTGCGGTACACCGACGGGCGGCGTGAGGTGCCCGTCTGGACCGAGGACGCCGGCGGCGCGGCCGACGACGCCCCGCCCGTTCCGTGGCGGGAGGGCGGGGTCTACCTCCTGACCGGCGGGGCCGGGGCGCTGGGCCTGGTCTTCGCACGGGAGATCGCGACGCACACGCGCAGTGCCACGGTGGTGCTGACCGGGCGCTCACCGGCCGACGCGCGGGTGCGGGAGGCCCTGCGGGAACTGCGGTCCCAGGGCGCGTCGGCGCACTACGCACAGCTGGACGTCGCGAACGCGGCCGAGGTCGACACCGTGGTGGACGCCCTGGTCGAGGAGCACGGCCGCATCGACGGCGTCGTCCATGCCGCCGGGGTGACCCGCGACGGCTACATCCTGACCAAGAGCGCCAAGGACTTCGCGGAAGTCCTGGCCCCGAAGGTGTCCGGGGTGGTGAACCTGGACCGGGCGACGTCCGCGCTGCCGCTGGACTTCTTCGTGACGTTCTCGTCCACGACCGGGGCCCTCGGCAACGCGGGCCAGGCCGACTACGCGACGGCCAACGCCTTCATGGACGCCTACGCCTGGCACCGCCAGGAACTCGTGGCCCGCGGCGAACGCTCCGGGCACAGCCTCTCCGTCAACTGGCCGCTGTGGGAAAACGGGGGAATGGACGTGACACCGGAAGTCCGGTCGATGCTGCGCTCGCGCTACGGCGTCGTCCCGCTCGAAACGGCGGCCGGGGTCGCCGCCTTCCTCCGCGTCGTCGCCTCGACGCACCACCAGGTCATGGTCGCTTCCGGACCGGGCCTCGCGGGAGCCGGGGACACCGGTTCGCCCGCTCCACAACGAAGTTCGCCCCACCAGAGCACGTACCAGAGTTCCCCCACCTCCTCTGCCGCCGGGACGCATCAGTGACGCACAACGACAGCAGCACCCTCGCATCCAGGGCGACGGCGTTCCTCACGGGTCTCCTCTCCGAGGTGATCAAGCTGCCGGCCGACCGCATCGACGCCGGTGCGGCGTTCGAGAGCCTGGGGCTCGACTCGGTGATGATGATGCGGATGACCGACGAACTGGAGTCCGTCCTCGGCTCGTTGCCGAAGACCCTGTTCTTCGAGTTCCGCGACATCCGCGCCCTCACCGCTCATCTCCTCACCACGCACGGGCCCGAGCTGGCCCGGCACCTGGGCGTGGAACAGGGCGGCGGGCCCGCGAACGCCCCCGCGGCTCCCGCCCCGGCTCCGGCCCCGGCGCCCACC
>NTHE01000020.1 GCA_002551355.1 Streptomyces sp. man185
GGGCGTTCGTTGGTGACGACGCGGGCGTTGTTCGATCATCGGGCGGTCGTGGTCGGTGAGGACCGGGCCGAACTCCTCACCGGACTCGAAGCACTCGCCGCGGGAGAGCCCGCCCCCCAGGTGATCTCCGGCCGGGCCGACGAAGCCGGGGGCACCGTGTTCGTGTTCCCCGGTCAGGGGTCGCAGTGGGCCGGCATGGCCCGCGAACTGCTGGCGTCCTCCGATGTGTTCGCGAACCGCATAGCCGCCTGCGCGGACGCGCTCGCCCCCCACACGGACTGGTCGCTCCTCGACGTGCTGCGCGGTGCGCCGGACGCGCCGGGGCTGGACCGTGTCGACGTGGTGCAGCCCGCGCTGTTCGCGGTGATGGTGTCGCTGGCGGAGCTCTGGCGCTCCGCAGGCATCGTGCCGGACGCTGTCGTCGGGCACTCCCAGGGCGAGATCGCCGCGGCCCACGTGGCCGGCGCGCTCAGCCTGGACGACGCGGCGCGAGTGGTGGCCCTCCGCTCGCGGGCCATCGTCGCGCTCGCCGGCAACGGCGGCATGGTCTCGATTCCGTTGCCCGCCCACGAGGTGGAGGTCCTGCTTGCCGGGCTCGGCGGCCAGGCGCACATCGCCACCGTCAACGGCCCCTCCTCGACCACCGTCTCCGCCGACGTCGACGCGCTGGCCGAACTGCTTGCCGTCTGTGCGCGGGGCGGGGTGGACGCCCGCCGGATCGCCGTCGACTACGCTTCGCACTCCCCGCACGTCGACGTGCTTTGCGATCAGGTGCTGGAACTGCTGGCCGGCATCACCCCCCGCAGTTCGGACCTTCCGTTCTACTCGACGGTGACCGGCGAACCCCTGGACACCGCGACGCTCGACGCCGCGTACTGGTTCCGCAACCTCCGGCAGACCGTGCAGTTCGAGCGTGCGACCCAGGCCCTTCTGGCGGACGGGCACCGCACCTTTGTCGAGGTCAGCCCGCACCCGGTGCTCACCATGGCGGTCCAGGACACGGTGGGCGGCGCCGACGGACCCGCCGCGCGGGCCCTCGTCACGGGCACTCTGCGCCGTGACGACGGGGGCGAGCGTCGCTTCCTCACCTCGGTCGCCCAGGTCCACGCCCACGGCGCCCGCGCCGACTGGACCGCCGTTGCGTCGGGCCTCGAGGCCCGGGCCGTGGACCTGCCCACGTACGCCTTCCAGCGGGAGCGGTTCTGGCTGGAGAGCTCCTCGGGCCCCGCGGACCTGGCCTCGGTCGGGCTGGTGCCCGCGGGGCATGCTCTGCTGGGCGCGGCGGTTCCGCTCGCGGGCGGCCAGGACCAGGAGTCGGTGTTCACCGGGCGACTCGCCCCCGGTGCGCAGCTGCGGGCGTCCGGTCTCATCTCCGGTGCGGTGCTCGCCGAACTCGTCCTGCACGTGGGTGATCAGGTCGCCTGCCCGTGGGTGGACGAACTGACCGTGCTCGCACCGCTCGCCCTGTCCTCCGGACCGGCGTGCCGGCTTCAGGTCACCGTGCGAGGCGCGGACGCGTCCGGGAGGCGCGAGGTCCTGGTTCACACCCGGCCGGAGGACGAGGACGGCTTGTGGACGCACCACGTGCGGGCCGTCGTAGTGCCCGAGAACCCCGATGCCGCCGGTGCGGACGAGCCGTCGCTCCACGGCGTCTGGCCCCCGCCCGGTGCGGCGTCCGTCGATCCCGCCGGCCTCCAGGCCGTACTCGAGGAGGAGGCCGAAGCCGCGGGAACGGCGGAGGCGTTGTGCGAGGTGCGGACGTTGTGGCGGCACGGCGACGAGCTGTACGCCGAGGTCGCCCTCGCGGAGGCCCCGTCCACCGGGGGCGACGGCTTCGGCATCCATCCCGAACTGCTGGACGCGGTGTCCCGCACTCTTGCTGCCGTCTTCCATGAGGACGAGCCCGCCCCGCGGCGGATGGCCGTCTCCGCCTGGAGCGGGCTGTGCCTGTACGCCACACAGGCAACCGCTGTCCGGGTCCGGCTCACCGCGCTCGACGCGGACCGGTACGCCCTGGCCCTCACCGACCCGGCCGGGCGGGCCGTCGTGACCGCGACCGCCGTCACCCTGACGGACGCCTCCGATGACGTCGGACTGCGGCCTGGCACGGGTGACGCCGGAAGCCTCTTCCGGGTGGACTGGCCCGAAATACCTTGCCCCAGGGACGGATATGCCGGCGGGTGGGCCCTCCTCGGCGACACCGACGCCTTCCTCGGGTCCGGCCTCGCGCGCATCGGGGTGACCGTGCGGGCCTATCCGGGCACGGCGGTCCCGGCAGGGGCCCCCACACCGGACGTCGTCCTGGCCGCCCCGGCCGGATGCGCCGCCCCCGCCCTGCCCACCGCCGGACAGCAGGAGCCGGCCGGGTCAGCGGCCGGCCGCCCTGCGGACGACGCCCACCGGGCAGTGGAGGCCGTGCTCGGTCTGCTGCACGACCGGCTCACCGGGGAGGACGCCGACGACGCACACCTCGTCGTGCTCACCCGGGGCGCCGTCGCCGTCGGCGTCGGCGACGACGTGCCCGCGCCGGCGGCCGCCGCAGTCTGGGGCCTGGTCCGCAGCGCCCAGGCCGAACATCCCGGCCGCCTCACGCTGATCGACATCGACGACGCACCGGAATCGGTGTCGGCCCTGCCTCGCGCCCTCACCACCGACGAGCCACAACTCGCCCTGCGGGCAGGGCGGCTGCACACACCAAGGCTGACTCGTGAGACCCCTGCCGACCGGCAACCGCTCCGGACGCTCGACGCGGACGGCACGGTGCTCGTCACCGGCGGCACGGGCACCCTCGGCCGGCTCGTCGCCCGCCACCTGGTCACCGCGTACGGCGTTCGGCATCTGCTCCTGACGAGCCGCAGGGGGCCGGAGGCCGAAGGAGCCGAGGAGATCCGCGCCGAACTCGCCGCCGCGGGCGCCGAAGTCGCTGTGACCGCCTGCGACGTGGCCGACCCCGAAGCGCTGCGGGCGGCACTCGCCTCCGTCGCGCCCGACCACCCGCTCACCGCCGTCATCCACACCGCGGGTGTCCTCGAGGACGCCACCGTGCAAGCGCTCACCCCGGAAGCGGTTCACCGAGTGCTCCGCCCCAAAGTCGACGCCGCGTGGAACCTGCACCAGCAGACCGCCGGGTCCGACCTGGCGGCGTTCGTCCTGTTCTCATCCGTCACCGGTGTTATCGGCACGCCTGGCCAGGGGAACTACGCGGCAGCCAACGCCTTCCTCGACGGTCTCGCCGTGCACCGGCGGGCGCACGGGCGGCCGGCGACCAGTCTGGCTTGGGGCTACTGGGCCGAGTCCACCGGGATGACCAGCCATCTCTCGGCGGCCGACCTGGCCCGGATCGCACGCACCGGGGTGGGCGCGCTGCCGACCGATGAGGCGCTCGCGCTCTTCGACGCTGCGCTCGTCGGCGGGCTGCCGGCCGTGGCGCCCGCCCGTATCGTCACCCGGTCTCTGCGCGACCTCGCGCACAGCGGCCCGCTGCCCGCCGTGCTGCGCGGCCTCGTACGCACCCCGTCCCGGCGTCGCGCGGCCGGGACCGCACCCGGCCCCGACTCGTGGAAGGAACGTCTGGCGGCCCTCCCGAAGGCCGAACAGCACGCGCTGCTGCTGGAACTGGTCATCGGCCACGCGTCCGCCGTCCTCGGCGGCGACCGCGGTGCCGTGGAGGCGGGCCGCGCCTTCAAGGAGCTCGGCTTCGACTCCCTGACGGCCGTCGAACTGCGCAACCGGCTCAGCGCGGCGACCGGCCTTCGCCTGCCCGCCGCGGTCGTCTTCAACCACCCGACAGCCGCCATGCTCGCGGCACATGTGCTCGACCTGCTCGCCCCGGGGCCGGATCCCGCCGAGGACCCCTCCCCGCTGGCGCGTCTCGGTTCGCTGGAGGTGGCTCTCCGCTCGTTCGATGCGGACGACACCAGCACGCGCGACGCGATCACCGAACGCCTTCATGCCCTGCTGCGGAAATTGGAGAAGCCCGGCGGGGACTTCACGAAGGCCATTCTGTCGGCCACGCCCGACGAGATATTCGAACTCATCGACAACCGACTCGGCCGCCAGCGTCGGCCGGGTTCGGAAAACCAGGGGGACAGTCATGACGAACGAAGCGAAGCTCGCCGAATATCTTAAGCGCGTGACGGTCGAGCTCCACAAGGCCGAGCAGCGCCTCCAAGAAATCGAAGAACGTACCCATGAGCCGGTGGCTGTGGTGGGTATGGGGTGTCGTTTTCCGGGGGGTGTGGTGTCTCCGGAGGGTTTGTGGGATTTGGTTGTGGGTGGGGTGGATGCGGGCGTCATGGTGGGTTTGTTCGTGGTGTGGCGGATTTTGATGCGGGGTTTTTTGGTATTTCGCCGCGTGAGGCGGTGGCGATGGATCCTCAGCAGCGGTTGTTGTTGGAGACTTCGTGGGAGGCGGTGGAGCGGGCGCGTATTGATCCTTTGTCTTTGAGGGGGAGTCGGACGGGGGTTTTTGCGGGGGTTATTCATAGTGGTTATGGTCCGTTGTTGCATGAGGGTGGGGGTGGTGTGCAGGGGTTTTTGTTGACGGGTAATACGTCGAGTGTGGTGTCGGGGCGTATTGCTTATGTGTTGGGTTTGGAGGGGCCGGCGTTGACGATTGATACGGCGTGTTCGTCGTCGTTGGTGGCGTTGCATCAGGCGTGTGTGTCGTTGCGTCGTGGTGAGTGTGATCTGGCGTTGGCGGTGGGGGCGACGGTGATGCCGCATCCGGGGATGTTTGTCGAGTTCAGTCGTCAGCGTGGGTTGGCGGTTGATGGTCGGTGCAAGGCGTTCGGTGCTGGTGCTGATGGGACGGTGTGGGGTGAGGGTGCTGCGTCGTTGGTGTTGGAGCGGTTGAGTGATGCGGTGCGTTTGGGTCATCCGGTGTTGGCGGTGGTGTCGGGGTCTGCGGTGAATCAGGATGGGGCGAGTAATGGGTTGACTGCGCCGAGTGGTGTGGCGCAGGAGCGTGTGATCGGTGCGGCGTTGCGGGATGCGGGGGTTTCGGGTTTTGAGGTTGATGTGGTGGAGGCGCATGGGACGGGGACGGCGTTGGGGGATCCGATTGAGGCGGGTGCGTTGTTGGCGACCTATGGGGTGGGTCGTGGTCGTCCGTTGTTGTTGGGGTCGTTGAAGTCGAATATTGGTCATACGCAGGCGGCGGCGGGGCTTGCGGGTGTGATCAAGATGGTGATGGGGATGCGGGCGGGTTTGGTGCCTGCTTCGTTGTATGCGGGTGTGTTGTCGGAGCATGTGGATTGGGGTTCGGGGTGTGTCGAGGTTCCGGGGGAGGTGGTGGAATGGCCGGTTTCGGGTAGGCGTCGGCGTGCGGGGGTGTCGGCATTCGGGATCAGTGGGACGAATGCGCATGTGATTGTGGAGGGGGCGCCGGAGTCGGTTTCGCGTTCGGTGGTTTCGGGTTCTGGGGTGGTGCGGGAGTCGGTTTCTGTTTCCGGTCCGGTGGTCTGGTGTGTTTCCGCTGTTTCGGATGTGGCGTTGCGGGCGCAGGCCGCGCGGTTGCGGGTGTTTCTGGAAGAGCGGCCGGAGGTGTCGGCGGCCGAGGTGGGGCGTTCGTTGGTGACGACGCGGGCGTTGTTCGATCATCGGGCGGTCGTGGTCGGTGAGGACCGGGCCGAACTCCTCACCGGACTCGAAGCACTCGCCNGGGCGTTCGTTGGTGACGACGCGGGCGTTGTTCGATCATCGGGCGGTCGTGGTCGGTGAGGACCGGGCCGAACTCCTCACCGGACTCGAAGCACTCGCCCGGGGCGAACAGGACCCCAACCTGGTCCTGACCTCGCCAGGACGCGGCAGGACGGCGTTCCTGTTCTCCGGCCAGGGCGCTCAGCACCCGGGAATGGGAGCGGAGTTGTACCGTACCCACCCCGTATTCGCGGAGGCTCTGGACGAGATATCCGGTCACTTCGACGCACTCCTCGACCGCCCACTGCGTGAACTGATGTTCGCCTCGCCGGGGTCGGGCGACGCCGAGCTGCTCCACCGCACCGGCTACGCGCAGCCCGCCCTGTTCGCCCTGGAAACCGCTCTCTACCGGCTCGTACGGTCGTTGGGCCTCGCCCCCGACGTCCTGATCGGCCATTCGGTCGGCGAGATCAGCGCGGCGCACGCCGCCGGGGTCCTGACGACGGCCGACGCCTGCGTCCTCGTCGCCGCCCGCGCCCGCCTGATGGAGGCAGCTCCCGATTCCGGCACCATGATCGCGATCGAGGCCGACGAGCAGGAGATCCGCGGCTGCATCGGTGAGTTCGACGGCGATGTCGCGGTGGCCGCCGTCAACGGGCCCCGTTCCGTGGTGATCTCGGGTGAGGTCGTCACCGCCGAGAAGGTCGCAACGCACTGGCAGACGCAGGGCCGGCGCACCAACGGCCTCCGGGTGAGCCATGCCTTCCACTCCGCCATGATGGACGGCGTCCTGGACGAGTTCCGGGCCGTGGCCGAGACGGTCTCCTTCGCTCCGCCCCGCATCCCCGTCGTCTCCAACCTGACCGGTCGGCCCGCCGCCGGCGACGACCTGTGCACCGCGGACTACTGGACCCGCCAGCTACGGAACACCGTCCGGTTCATGGACGGTGTCACCGGCCTGCTCGCCGACGGCGTCACCACCTTCCTCGAACTCGGCCCCGACGCGACGCTGACCGCCCTGGCCCAGACCTGCGTCACGGGCGCCGGTCCCGAGCCGACCCTGACGGCCGTGCTGCGGCGAGACCGGCCTGAGGCGCGCACCCTCGCCCTCGCCCTCGCCGAGGCCCACGTGGGGAACGCGGCGGTGCCGCGCCCCCTGCTCGGCTGCGACGCCACGACTCCCCAGGTGGATCTGCCCACCTACCCCTTCCAGGGCCGCCGGTACTGGCTGGAGGGAGATCACGACGCGGTCCGCAGGCCCCCCACGGGGGGAGAGGACCGTGCGGCGGGCCATCCGCTGCTCGGCACCGCAGTGGACGTCGCCGGCACCCGCGACCGCTGGTTCTCCCGGCAGCTCTCGGCCGACCGGCCCTGGCTCGTGCGCGAACACCGCGTCGCCGGAGCGTCCGTGCTGTCCGGCAGCGCGATGGTCGAGTGGGCCCTGGCCGCCGCCCGGTCGACGATCCGCCCCGAGCCCGACGGCTGGACCCTGCGGGACGTCACGTTCAACGCCTTCATGCCCTTTTCGGATGACGGGACCGCCCTCACCGTGCAGGCCGTCGCGGAGGCCACCGCCCAGACGCACCGGGTGCGCTGCTTCAGCCGGGCCGCCGGGGTCAGTGCGGCGCGGGCGACCGACGGCGGCTGGACCGAGCACGCCACCGTCGGCAGCGTCGGCCCCGGCGAGCGGCCCCGCCCCTCTGCCGGGCGCGCACCCGGGTTCGCGGAGCCGACGACCGAGCTGCCCACCGGGCCCCTCTACGACTCCTTCCGCCGGATCGGCCTCGACTACGGCCCCGCCTACCGCGCTCTTCGGGAGGTCAGGCGCGACGGCGACCTGGCGACCGCGCTGATCGTGGCGGACGAGGCGGCGCGGGACCGGGACGCTTATCTGCTGCACCCCGTCGTCCTCGACGCCTGCTTCCAACTGGTGGTGGCCTTCACGGCCGACGGCGACCTGCTGCGTGTCCCCGCCGCCGTCGACCGGATCGACGTCCACGGCCCGCTGCCGCCCAGGGTCGTCTGCCGCGCTCACCGGCTCTCCACGACGGCCTCCGGGGACATCACCCTGAACCTGGAGGTGTGCGCCGAGAGCGGCGAGGTCCTCGTCACCGTCGAAGGGCTGCTTTTCCGCGCGGCGCCCCGAGCCGCCCTCGCTCCGGCGGCGGCCCCCGCTCCCCACCGCTACACCCTCGGCTGGCAGCCCTGCCCGGACCTTCGGAGCACCTCTGCCGCTCGGCGCGACCGGGCCGGTGCCTGGCTCGTCTGCGGCGCCGACCCCGAGGAGACCGTGGACTGGTGCGCAAGGCTGGCCGCCCTCGGCGTCGCGGCCACCGCTGTGGTCACGGGTGCCGAGGCGCCCCGGCCGGACTCCGGAGCGCTGCACGCCGATGCCGCGTCCGCGGACGAGGTGCAGCGGGTGCTCGACGCGGCGCGGGACACCGCCGGAGCGCCCGTCGCCGGGCTGATCCTCCTCGCGGAGGCCGGTTCTGCCGCGGCGGACGCGACCACCGGGCGTGACGGAACCGCCGAGGACGACGAGCCCGTCCTGCTCGCGTACGGGCTGGCCCGCCGGACCACGGCCGTGCTCGCCGGCTTCTTGCGGGGCTTCGCCGCCAACGACCCCGAGATCATCGTCTGCTCCAGCGGAGCGGCCGGACCCGCGACCGCCTTCCGCGCCCCGGGCCCCGGCGGCGGAGCCCCCGATCCCGCGCAGTCGATCCTCACCGCCCTCACCCGGTCCGTCGTCGCGGAGTACCCGGACCTGACCTGCGTACAGGTCGACCTCGATCCGGCGGCCCCCGCACCCGACCCGGCGGAACTCCTCGCACAGGCGGCGGCGATCGGCGGCTCGGGCCATCTCGCGTTGCGCGACGGACGCTGGTTCGAGGCGCGCCTGCGCGACGAGGGTCAGGACGATGCGTCGGTGGCCACGGCGCCCCAGGACGCCGCGCAGAACCCGGTGCCTGTCCGTGGCGGCGCCGCATACCTGATCACCGGCGGACTGGGCGGTCTCGGTCTGGCCACCGCCTCCTGGCTGGCCGGCAGGGGAGCGGAGTGCCTGGTGCTGGTCGGCCGCGAGCTGCCCGCCGCCGTTCCGTCCGGGGTGGCGTCGCTGCGGGCCCGCGGGGTGCGTGTCGAGTTGCTGGCCGCCGACGTGGCGGACCCCGCCGACGTCGACCGGGTCCTGGCGTACGCGCACAGCGAACTGCCGCCGCTGCGCGGGGTGGTGCACGCGGCCGGAGTCACCGGCGAGAGCGTCCTGGAGCGAGCCGACTGGCAGCGGATCGCCGAGGTGATGGACCCCAAGGTCAGGGGCGCCTGGCACCTCCACCACCGTACGCACGGTCTGGACCTGGACTTCTTCGTCCTCTACTCGGCCTTCGGCGCGATGACCGGTCTGGCTGGGCAGCCCGGTTACGTCATGGCCAATGCGTTCCTGGACGCTCTCGCCGTCCGTCGTCGGCAGCAGGGCCTGCCCGCGCTCAGCGTGAGCTGGGGAACCTGGGCGGATGCGGGCATGGCGGCAGACGCCGGGCTCGTGCAGCGGTTCACCGAGGCCGGCTTCCGGGGCATGCCGACCGCCGAAGCCCTGGAGGCCTTCGGCCGCGTCCCCGCGGACGGACCCGCGCACGTCGCCCTGGCGGCTGTCGACTGGCAGCGGTACGCCGCCGCGGACACCCGGCGGCTGCCCGACACGCTGCTCGCCGACGTCCTGGCGCCCGTCTCGCCCACGTTCGCCGACCACGGCACCGGCACCGCCCCCGACGACTCCGCCGACCTGGCCGCCCTGCTCCTCACCCGGCCCGAGGAGGCGCGGGAAGCCGCCCTCGGCCTGCTCCTGGACGTGGTGGTACGCCTGCTCGCGATGACTGTGAAGGAGCGGGACGCGATGCGACCCACCTTCCGGCACAAGTACCTCAACGAGCTCGGCTTCGACTCGCTGACCACGATCAGGCTCCGCAACCGGCTGCGCGCCGACTTCTCCGCCGACGTCTCGGCCGACTTCCTCTTCGGCGGCGGCACTGCACAGGAGATCGCCGAGCTGATCTGCCGGCAGCTGACCACCCGGAGCGTGCTCGCCGGTGACGACGACGACCTGGACGACGCGGAGACCGAGGTGCTGACGCTGTGACCGCCGTGACGCCCTCGCCCCGCCCGGAGACGGGCATCCCGCACGACTCTTCAACTGGCGGACAAGGAGAAACCGCTGTGGATGCAAGCGGATCGCGTTCGGTCCCCGCCCTGCTCGACGACCTCGCCCGGGCCGGCGTCAGACTGCGGTCTGCCCCGGGCGACCGGATCGAGGTGACCGCTCCCAAGGGGGCGCTCACCGGCGACCTCCGGGAGCGGCTCGGCCGCCACAAGCAGGAGCTCATCGCCTGGCTCGACGGCGCCCGCGCCCACCGGGAGCAGGACGTCGAACTGCCGGTCGTCACACCCGATGCGGAGAACCTGTACGAGCCGTTCGCCCCGTCGGATCTCCAGCTGTCGTTCATCATGGGTGGCAAGGAGGGGTTCGAGTACTACGTACGGCCCCACCAGTACATGGAGTACGACCTCGCCGCCGCCGACCCCGGGCGCCTGGAGAAGGCGCTGAACCAGGAACTGGACTACCAGCGGCGAAATCTGGTTGTGGTCCGCGAGGACCTGAGGCTCCAGACGGTCCGCGACCCGGAACCCGCGCGGATAGAGGTGTTCGACGTCCGTCACCTCGACGAGGCGGGAGCCGAGGAGCACGTCGAACGGGTCCGCGACGCGATGAAGCGCCAGGAGCCCGTGCACGACCGGTGGCCCTGGGTGGACATGCGGATCAGCCTGCTGCCCGGCGACGCCGCCAAGCTCCACTACAACAACAACAATCTCTTCAGCGACGCCCCGGCGACCCTGCGGTTCATCAGCGCGGTGCTGCGGCGCTACGAGAACCCCGGGGAGAACCCCCCCGAACTGGAGATCAGCTACCGGGACTGCGTGCTCGCCCTGGCCGAGCTGGAGGAGTCCCCGCTGGGCCAGGCGTCGAAGAAGTACTGGACGGACCGGATCGCCGACTGGCCGGCCGCACCGGAGATTCCTCTCGCGCCCGGCGCCGATCCGCGCCGGCGCTCCCGCCTGGTGCGGCGGGAGATGCTCTTCCCGCCCGACGTCTGGACCGCGCTCAAGGAGAGGGCCGCCGCCCGCAACCTCACCACGACGAACGTGCTGTGCGGGGTGCACGCGGAGGTCCTGTCCTTCTGGAGCGGGTCCCGCCACTTCCTGCTCAACAACATGATCACCCACCGGCTGCCGCTGCATCCGCAGATGAGCGAGGTCTTCGGCAACTTCGCCTCGCTCTACCCGCTGGAGGTCGACTGGCGGCACGACGAGAGCTTCGAGGGCCGGGTACGCCGTCTCCAGACGCAGGTCCTCTCCGACGTGGAACACGTGTACTGGAGCGGGGTGAAGGTGCTCCAGGCGCTCAACCAGCACCGCCGCACCCCGGGCAAGGCCGTCTGCCCGTACGCCGTCGGCAGCGCCCTGTTCGTCGGAGCGGCCGACCGCCTCGTGCACAGCCTGCTGGAGACTCCGCAGACGCTCATCGACTGCGAGTTCTGGGACCTGAGGGACGGCAGCCTCTGGGTCATCTGGGACGTCATCGAGGACATGTTCCCACCGGGGCTCATCGACGCCATGGAGGAGGCCTACCGCAGCATCGTGCTCCAGCTCGCCGAGAGCGACGGGGCCTGGCAACGGAAGGCGTTCGCACCGCTCCCCGAGGCGCAGAGGGCGCGGCGCGCCGCACTCAACGCGCCGTCGGGGCCGGTGCCGCCGGGACTGCTGCACGACGCACTGGCCCGGCAGGCCGAGCGACAGCCCGGCCGGCCGGCCCTGGTCACGGCGGACCGCACCGTCGGTTACGGCGAACTCGCCGAGGACGCCGGGCGGTCCGCGCGCGACCTTCGCTCCCTCGGGGTCACGCCGGGTTCCCTGGTCGCCGTCGCCGCGCCGCCGGGCCGGGCGCAGATCGAGGCGGTGCTGGGCGCCCTGACCGCCGGGGCGGCCTATGTGCCGCTCGACCCGGGCTGGCCGGCGGACCGGCTCCGGTACGTCCTTCAGGACACCGACGCCGCCGCGGTCCTCACCACCTCCGACCGGCGGGACGCGCTCGCCGCGCTCACCGGCGTACCCGTGCTCGCCGTCGACGCGCCGGAGCCCGGTGCGGCCCACACGGAGATACCGGCGGCCCGGCAGCCCGGCGACCTCGCCTACGTCATCTACACCTCGGGCTCCACCGGCCGCCCCAAAGGCGCCATGCTGGATCACCGGGGGCCGCTCAACACCGTTGCCGAGATCAACCGCCGCTTCGGGATCACCGCGGACGACGTGCTGTTCGGCCTCTCCTCGCTCTGGTTCGACCTGTCGGTGTACGACATCTTCGGCGCGCTGGAGGCCGGTGCGTCCCTGGTGCTCGCGGAGGCCGGCCGGCCCGACCCCGCCGCGTGGACCCGGACCGTCCTGGAGCAGGGGATCACGGTCTGGAACTCCGTACCCGCCCTCATGCAGCTCTTCGTCGAGGAGGCGGAGGGCGGGGGGCTGGAGTTCCCCGAACTGCGCACGGTCCTGCTCAGCGGCGACTGGATCCCGGTCGCACTCCCGGACCGGATCCGCGCGGTCGCGCCGAACGCCCGGGTGATCAGCCTCGGCGGCGCGACCGAGGCGTCGATCTGGTCCATCTGCTACCCCGTGGACCGGACCGACCCGGACTGGACGAGCATCCCGTACGGGAAACCGCTCGCGAACCAGAGCTGGCACATCCTGGACTCCGTCGGCCGGGAGGTCCCCGATTGGGTCACCGGACAGCTCTTCATCGGCGGCGCCGGTGTCGCCCTCGGCTACCTGGGGGACGCCGAGAAGACCGCGTCCGCCTTCGTGGCCCACCCGGACACCGGCGAGCGGCTGTACCGCACCGGCGACCTCGGGCGGCGACTGCCCGGCGGGGACATCGAGTTCCTCGGCCGGATGGACTTCCAGGTCAAGATCCAGGGGTTCCGGGTCGAGCCCGGCGAGATCGAACACGCCCTGGCGGACCTTCCGTACATCGGGCAGGCCGCCGTCGTGGCGCGCGGGACGGATTCCGGCAAGCAGCTGGCGGCCTTCGTGACTGCCAAGGACGGCTTTCCCGCGCCGGATCCGGCCGCGGTGCGCACCGCGCTCGCCGAGCGGCTGGTCGGTTACATGGTGCCGAGCCATGTCGCCGTGCTCGACAGTCTGCCGCTGACCTCGAACGGCAAGCTGGACCGCAAGGCGCTGGAGGCGTTGAGCCCGGCGGACCCCCTCGGTGACCGGCTCCCCGCCGAACCCCGGACCGCCACCGAGCGTGCCCTGCTGGAGATCTGGCAGTCCGTGCTGGGGCGTGAACCGATCGGCGTGCACGACGACTTCTTCGATCTGGGCGGCCAGTCCTTCACCGCACTGCGGGTCATCGGGCAGATCGCGCGGCGACTGGGACGGCGCGTCCCTCTCGGCACCCTGCTGGAACGCTCCTCCGTCGCCGGGCTGGCCGACTGGCTCGACACCCGGCCGGGCGACTGGACGCCGCTGGTCCAGCTGCGGTCCTCGGACCAGGACGCGAACCCCTGGTTCTTCGTTCACCCGGCGGGCGGCAACGTGCTGTGCTACCGCGCCCTGGCCGAGGCCCGCGACCGCCCGTTCCTCGCGTTCCAGGCTCCCGGCCCCGCCACCGGCCAGGAGCCGGTGGCCAGTGTGCCGGAGCTGGCCGCGCTCTACGTGGCCGCGCTGAGCGAGGTCCGGCCGCAGGGGCCGTACCGGATCGGCGGCTGGTCCTCGGGCGCGGTGATCGCCGCCGAGGTCGTCCGTCTGCTGGAAGCGCGTGGCGATCGCGTGGAGCGCCTCGCGGTCGTCGACTCGCCCGCACCCTCGGCCCCGCGCGCACAGGCAGACGAAACCCAGTTGCTGCTCTGGTTTCTGGAGGACCTCGACATCGGCTTAGACCCGCTCGCCCCCGGCGCGGCGGAACTCGCCGGCCCCGAAACCCTCCCGGCGCCCGTCCGGCTCGGCCACGCCCTCGACGCCCTGCGCGGACGAGGTCTCGCCGACACCGGGCTCGACCAGGAGGAACTGGCCGACACCTTCGCGGTGTTCCGCGCCGTGGTCGAGGGCTGCGACCGCTACACCGCATCCCCCCTCGCGGCCGACATCACCGTGCTGCGAGCCCGGGACGGCCAGGTCAGCGAGTTCGCCGACCACCCCTGCGCGGCCGCCCCCGACTGGGGCTGGGCCGCGACGACCAGCGGCGCCGTGGAGACCCTGACCGTTCCCGGCACCCATCACACACTGCTCGCCGGCGCGTCGGTGGACATCGTCGCCGACGCCCTGGACGGCACACCGCAGCCCGGCCGGTCGGTCCGGTGAACGAGGCGGCGCGAGACGGAGAGGACGACGCACGGTGATCGAGGACCTGCTCGGCGAACTGCACCAGCGCGGCATCAAGCTGCGCCTGACCGATGGCCGGCTGGACGTGGTGGCCCCGGCAGGCGCGCTGACACCGCGGCTGCGGAACGAGCTGCGGGGCCGGCGCGACGAACTCGTCGCGACGCTTCAGGGCGCCGCGACGAACCGGGAACCGGAGGACCTCGTGCCCCGGCCCGCCGACCGCCACGAGCCCTTCCCGCTGACCGATATCCAGCACGCCTACTGGGTCGGCCGCGGCTCCGCGGTCGAACTCGGCGGAGTGTCCACCCACATCTACTTCGAACTCGAACGCGAGGGGCTGGACCAGGACCGGCTGGAGAGCAGTCTCCGGGCGGTGATCGCCCGCCACGACATGCTGCGTGCAGTCATCGGCCACGACGGCATGCAGCGCGTTCTGCCCGAGGTGCCCGCGTTCCGGATCGCCGTCGCCGACCTGCGCGGACTGGTCCCGGAGAAGCAGGAGCAGGAGATCCTGCGCACGCGGGAGGAGATGGACCATCAGGTCCTTCCTGCGGACCGCTGGCCGCTGTTCGACATCCGCGCCTCCCGGATCGACGACGACGTTCTGCGCCTGCACATCAGCCTCGACACGCTGATTCTCGACGGTTACAGCATGTACCTGCTCTTCCAGGACTGGCGCAGCTTCTACGAGGACCCCGCCCGGTCTCCGGAGCCGCTGGACCTCTCGTACCGTGACCATGTGCTCGCGGAGGCGGAGGCACAGCGGGGCGCCCGCTACCGCGCGGCAGAGAAGTACTGGCTCGACCGGCTTCCCGAACTGCCGCCCGCGCCGGCTCTGCCGCTTGCCGTGCAGCCCGGCACGATCGGCCGGCCCGTCTTCGGCCATCGGGGAGGACGGCTGCCCGCGACGCGGTGGGCGGCGATCAAGGACTTCGCCCGGCAGTTCGGGGTCACCCCGTCCGCCGTGCTCCTGGCCGCCTACGCGGACGTGCTGCGTACCTGGTCGGCCGAACCGGACTTCACGCTCGACCTCACCCTGTTCAATCGCCCCCAGTCCCACCCGCGGATGGGTGAACTCATCGGCGACTTCACGTCCGTGACGCTCCTCGCGGTCTCCGCGCAGCCGGGCGAGGCGTTCGGCGCCCGGGTGCGCCGGCTCCAGCAGCAGCTCATGCGGGACCTGGAGCACCCGGAGTTCAGCGGGGTCCGGGTGCTGCGTGAACGCTCCCGCCAGGAGGGCGGCGGACCCGGCGCATCGATGCCGGTCGTCTTCACCAGCGCGCTGGTGCTGGGCACCGGCGGCGAGGGCCCGTCGGACGGGATCCGGTTCTTCGGGGACGAGAAGTACGCCATCACCCAGACGCCCCAGGTATGGCTGGACCACCAGGTGACCGAGGAGCGGGGCGACCTGCTGTTCAACTGGGACGCCGTGGAGGAACTGTTCCCCGCCGGGGTGCTGGACGACATGTTCGCCGCGTACCGCGCCACCCTGGACCGGCTCGCCTCGGATCCCGCCGCCTGGGCGGACCCGTCCGTAGCGCCGGAGCTGCCCGCGCACCAGCGGGAGGAGCGCCGCGCCGCCAACGACACCGGCGCGCCTGTCCCGGCCCGTACCCTCGGCGAACTCGTCCTGTCCCGGGCCCGTACCTGTCCCGACGCCGTCGCGGTGATCGACGAGGACGGCGAGCACACCTACCGCCAGGTCCTTCAGGACGCCGCGCGCCTGGCCCACCGCCTCATCGAACTGGGCGCCGCGCACGACACGTTGACCGGAGTCGTGCTCGACCGGGGCGTCGGCCAGGTCGTCGCCGTGCTCGCCGTCGCCCTCTCGGGCAGCGCCTACCTACCCATCAGCCCCGACTGGCCGGACGCCCGGCGGCGCCAGCTGCTGGAGCGGGGCCGGGCGCGCGTCGTCGTGACGTCCCCCGAGGCGCGCGACGAGCTCGCCTGGCCGGAGGGCGTCCACCTGGTCACCGCCGCCGACCCGGAGGTGGCGGCGGCGGACACCGAGCCCCCCGAGGCCGGCGTTCGCCCGGAGGACCTGGCTTACGTCATCTTCACCTCCGGATCGACCGGGCAGCCCAAGGGCGTGATGATCGACCACGGCGCAGCGGCCAACACCCTCCAGGACGTCAACGAGCGATTCGCGGTGGGCCCGGACGACCGTGTGCTCGCCCTGTCGGCGCTGAGCTTCGACCTCTCGGTCTACGACGTGTTCGGAACGCTCGCGGCCGGAGCGACCGTCGTCGTGCCGGACCGCGGCCGGGGTCACGACCCGCTGCACTGGGACGCGTTGGCGCGCCGCCACCGCGTCACGGTCTGGAACTCGGTGCCCGCGCTGATGCAGGCGTGGACCGAGGCCCGCGCGGGAAAGAGCGGCGACGACTCACAGCTCCGGCTGGTCCTGCTCAGCGGCGACTGGATCCCGGTGGCCCTGCCCCCGGCCGTACGGGAGCAGCATCCCGGGGCACTGGTGATCAGCCTGGGCGGGGCCACCGAGGCGTCCATCTGGTCCGTGCACCACCCGATCGGGGACGTACCGCCGGAATGGACCCGGATCCCGTACGGCAAGCCGCTGGCCAACCAGACGCTGCACGTGCTCGACCGGAACCTCGCCCCGTGCCCGGTGTGGACCACGGGCGAGATCTGCATCGGCGGAGTGGGGGTGGCACGGGGCTACTGGGCGGCGCCCGAACTCACGGCCGAACGCTTCGTCGTCCATCCGGTGACCGGCGAACGGCTCTACCGCACCGGAGACCTCGGCCGCTATCTGCCGGGCGGGGACATCGACTTCCTCGGGCGCGCCGACTTCCAGGTGAAGCTGAACGGTTACCGCATCGAACTCGGCGAGACAGAGGCGGCGCTGCGCACCGCGCCCGGCGTCGCCGACGCCCTGGTGGGGGTGGAGAGCAACCCGTCGACCGGCAGGCGCCAACTCGTCGCGCACCTCGTGCCCAGGGACGGGGACGGTCCGGCCGCCCCTTCCGCTGCGGCCGTGCGCGCCGCCGTCGAGGAACTCCTTCCGGGCTACATGGTTCCGCACCACTTCCTGTTCATCGACACCGTCCCCCTGAGTGCCAACGGCAAGGTCGACCGGAGCGCCCTGCCGACCCCCTGGGCCGAGCTGGAGCCGCAGGAGCAGACCGCGCCGCGCGACGAACCGGAGCGCCGGCTGATGGCGATGTGGACGGAGGTGCTGGAGCGGGACGACTTCGGCGTCGACGACAACTTCTTCGAGCTGGGCGGCGATTCGCTGCACGCGGTGCGCATCCTGACGATGATCCGCCAGGAGATCGGCCTCGATCAGGACACCGAGGACGACCTCGGGATGCTCTTCGACCACCCCACCATCGCCGAACTCGCCGGCCGACTCACCGGACCACGGAAGCAGTGACACCATGCCTGGAACCGATGCCAGCGGAACCGCACACGGCACAAAGGAGCTTGAGCGGCACTGGGACGAGGTGATCGTCGGGGCCGGGTCCGCCGGCGCGACCCTGGCCGGCCGGCTCTCCGAGGACCCCGGCCGCCGCGTCCTGCTTCTGGAGGCGGGCCCGGACGGCCTCGGCGAGAGCCCCGGTTCGCCCGACAACCCGGTCCTCTCGGGCGCCAACTGGGACCACAGCGCCTACGTCGCCAAGGAGGCAGAGAACGGCCGCCGCTACCCGTACGTGGTGGGCAGGACCGTCGGCGGCTCCTCCGCGGTCAACGGGGCCCTCGCGCTGCGCGGTCTACCCGGCGACTTCGACGCCTGGGCGGCCGCCGGTGGTCCCGACTGGTCGTGGGAGCGCGTGCTGCCGCACTTCGTCCGGATGGAGTCCGACCGCGACGTCAAGGGCCCCGAGCACGGCGGTGACGGGCCGCTCCCGATCGGCAGGCAGCCCGCGGAGACGTTCGGACCTCTGTCCGTCGGCTTCCTGGACGCCTGCCGGGAGCTCGGTGTGCCGACCGTGGCCGACCTCAACGCGGCCGACTGCGCCACGGGGGCCGGGCCCGTTCCGCGCAACGAGTCCGGCGGGCGGCGGATCTCCACGGCCGAGGCCTACCTCGACCCGGCCCGGAACCGGGGCAACCTCACGGTGGCCGGTCACCATGAGGTCTCCCGGGTCCTGTTCGACGGCGACCGGGCCGTCGGCGTGGAGGCCGTGGCCGACGGGCGCACCGTACGCATCGGCGCCGACCGGGTGACGCTGTCGGCCGGGGCCGTCGGCACGCCCACCGTGCTGCTGCGCTCCGGCGTGGGTCCGGCCGACGCCCTGCGCCGGCTCGGCATCCGCCCGGTGGCCGACCTGCCCGGCGTGGGCGCGAACCTCATGGAGCACCCGATAGTCGCCCTGTGGGGGCTTCCCGCGCCCGACGGCCTCCTCCCGGGGGAGCCGATGCACCAGGTCCTGGCGCGGGTGGCGAGCGACGGCGGCGTACCGGACCTGAACCTGACCCTGGTCAACAACGTGTCCGGCCTCGACGTACCCGTGATGCGGGGCGTCCTGAAGGGCCGGACCGGATTCTCCCTGCACACCTCGCTGCTGACCCCCCGCTCGCGTGGCTCCGTCACCCTGCGGGGCGGCGGGCCCGACGCCCGTCCGGTCATCGAACTGGGGCTGGCGGCGGACCCGTGGGACGTCGACCGCCTGATGGCCGGCGTCCGGATGCTGTGGCGGATGGTCCGGGGCAGCCACCTCGCGCCGCTGCTGGAGCGGGTCTTCCTCTGGACCGACCGCACGGTGGAGGACGCGTCCATGCTGCGCCGCTCCGTCTCCCGCTTCGTCTGCCCGTCCTGGCACCCCGCCGGAACCGCCGTGATGGGCCCGGCCACCCGCCGGACGGCGGTCGTCGACGAGCGGTTCGCGGTGCACGCGGTGCGCGGACTGCGGGTCGTCGACGCCTCCGTGATGCCGACGATGCCGAGCGCGCCGACCAACCTCACCGCGATCATGCTGGGTGAGAGGGCCGCGTCGTGGAGCGCGTAGCACCGGCCCTCCGGACGGGAGGACAACGCGGTCCGCAGAGCGGCTGGTGCGTACGTTGGGCAACCGCCGAGGAGGCTCCCGTACGGCTGTTCTGCCTGCCGCACACGGGCGGCGGGGCCGCCCTGTACCGGACGTGGGCCGAGCGCCTTGCCCCGGCCGTCGACGTCGTGTCGATCCGGCTGCCCGGCCGCGAGAACCGCTTCCGCGAGACCCCCTTCCACCGGCTCGAGGAACTCGTCGACGCGCTGGCCCGTGCCGTGGAACCCTTGCTGGACCGGCCGTATGCCTGGTTCGGGCACAGCATGGGTGCGCTGATCGCCTACGAGGTGAGCCGGACGCTGCGGGACCGGGGACTGCGCGGGCCAGGACGCCTGCTGGTGTCCGGCCGCCGCGCCCCGCACCTGCCCTCCCGCCAGCCGCGGGTCCACGACGCCCCGGCGCCCGACCTCGTGGCCCACCTCAGAGAGCTCGACGGCACTCCGGCCGAGGTCCTCGACAGCACGGCCGCTCTGTCCCTGCTGCTGCCCATGGTACGAGCGGACTTCGCCGTGTCGGAGACGTACCGGTGGCGGCCCCGACACCTCCTGGACTGCCCGGTGCTGGTCCTCGGCGGCCGCGACGACACCCTCACCACGACCGGCGAACTGGCGGGCTGGCGAGAGCACTCGACCGCGGGCTGCGAGGTCCGGACATTCGACGGCGGCCACTTCTATCTGCACGAGGAAGCCCACGAGCAGGTCCTGTCGGTGCTCGCCGCCGAACTGCCTTTGCTGGGCCACGCACTCACCGGGAGGCAACAGTGACCGCACACGAGACGACCCCCGCCCGACTCCGGACCCCGGCAGCCGACGCCGAGTTCCCGCTGACGGACCTCCAGGCGGCGTACCTCGTCGGCTCCAGCCCGCTGATGGAGCTCGGCGGCTTCCGGCCGAACCTCTACACCGAGATCGACATCGTGGACTTCGACCCGGCGCGGGCGGCCCGCGCCGTGGATCTCCTGATCGCCCGTCATGAGCCCCTGCGGACCGTGATGACGGAGGACGGGGTCCAGCGGGTCCTGGCCCCCGCCGCGCTCCCCGCGTTCCGGCTGCACGCCGTCGATCTCACGGGACGGCCCGCGCCGGAGCAGGAGGCCGCACTCCGCCGCACCCGGGAACGGATGCGGGACGAGGGCCCGGCGCCCACCGACTGGCCGCTGTTCGAGATCACCGCCCACCGGATCCGGCGGCACCGCACCAGGGTCCACTTCGCGATGAGCCTCCTGCTCCTGGACTCGGCGAGCACCCGCCTGCTCCAGGACGAGTGGTGGCAGCTCTACCGCGACCCGGACACACAACCGCCGCCGCCGGAGCGCACGTTCCGCGACTGCGTGCGGGGGCGCGCCGATGAGGCGGACTCGGAAGCCGACCGTGCGCAGTGGCGCTACTGGGAGGAGCGGCTCGACTCCCTGCCCGCCGCGCCCCGGCTGCCGCTCGCGCGGCCGACCGGGAGCATCGAGTCCGCCCGCCTGAAACGGCGTTCGGTGCTGCTGAGCCGTGAGCAGTGGCAGGCGTTCCGGGCTGCCCTACGGGCCCACCGGGTGCTCCCGACGACCGGTCTGCTGCACGTGTACGCCGAGGTGCTCGGGGCCTGGGCGGCCGATCCGGCCTTCTGCCTCAACGTCCTGCACCGCAATTGGGTGGTCCGGCACCCCGAGGCGGCAGGCGTCGTGGGCCAGTTCAGCGCCACCCTGCCCCTGGAGGTCGACCTCCGGGAGGACGAGGACTTCTTCGTCCGCGCGGCACGTCTCCAGCGCAGGCTCTGGAAGGACATGGAGCACTCCGACGTCAGCGCGATCCGGGTGACCCGGGAGCTCGCGGCCCGCCGCGGCTGGACCTCCCGCGCGGCGCTGCCCTACGTCTTCAACAGCATGTTGGGACCGGCGGAGCGGCCCGCCACCGGCAGAGGCGTGTGCCGGCAGCTGAACTCCTCCCTGCGCACCCCCCAGGTCCTGATCGACCAGCAGGTCAAGGACGCTCCCGGCGGAGGCGTCGAGTGCGTGTGGGACATCCTCGACGACGCGTTCCCCGCCGGGCTCCCCGACGCGATGTTCGACGCCTACCGGACCATGCTGGAGACGCTCGCGTCGCCGGACGGGGCGAGGACCCGGCCCGAACTCCCGGGGGCGGCGCACCGGAAGCTGGTCGAGGCGCTGAACACGACGGCCGATGCACCCCCGCGCGGACGGCTGGAGGACGGTTTCCTCCGGCAGGCGGTGGAACAGCCGGCCCGGCCGGCGGTCCTGACGGCGGACCGCACGCTCGGCTACGGCGAACTCGAAGCGGTCTCCAGGTCCGTCGCGGTGTGGTTGCGCGACCACGGCATCGGCCGCGGGGACGTGGTACCCGTTGTCATGGACAAGGGCTGGGAGCAGGTCGCGGCCGTGCTCGGCGTCCTGCGCAGCGGCGCCGCCTACTGCCCCGTGTCGGCGGCCCTGCCCGCCGAGCGCGTCGGCCGGCTGCTCGATGCGACGGAGGCCCGGGCCGCGCTCTGCCAGTCCCACCGGATGCCGCCGGGGGACCTCGCCGGGAGAATGCCCGTCCTCCACGTCGACCTGGCGGAGCCCACCGACCGGGTCCTCGAGACCCCGGAGCGTGATCCCGGCGAACTCGCGTACGTCATCCACACCTCGGGTTCCACCGGCGCCCCCAAGGGGGTCATGATCGGCCACGGCGCCGCCCTGAACACGGTCGCCGACATCAACCGGAGGCTGCGGCTGGTCTCGGACGACCGGGTGTTCGGCATCTCCTCGCTCAGCTTCGACCTGTCTGTCTGGGACATCTTCGGCACCCTGGCGGCCGGCGCGGCCCTGGTCCTTCCCCGGGCGAGCGAGCACCCCGACCCCGAGGGGTGGGCCGATGCGTCGCTCGCGCACGGTGTCACCGTGTGGAACTCCGTACCGGCCCTCGCCGAGATGCTGGTCGAAGTCTTCGCCGGCCGACGGGGGACACGACCGCCGCCGCTGCGGGCGTTCCTGCTCAGCGGGGACTGGATCCCCACCGCGCTGCCGGACCGGATGCGGACGCTGTGGGACGGCGTCCGGGTGCTGGGGCTGGGCGGCGCGACCGAGGCGTCCATCTGGTCGAACATCTTCGAGATCGGCCGCGTCGACCCCGCCTGGCGGAGCATTCCGTACGGGAAACCGCTCAGCGGCCAGACCATGCGGGTGCTGGACCACGCCATGGAGGTCAGGCCGCCGTGGGCGAGCGGCCGCATCCACATCGGCGGGGCGGGGGTCGCCCAGGGGTACGCGAAGGATCCCGAGCGCACTGCCGAGCGGTTCGTCCGGCACCCGCGCACGGGCGAACGCCTCTACTGGACGGGCGACCTGGGGCGCTCCTGGCCCGACGGGACCATCGAGTTCCTGGGCCGCGAGGACCGCCAGG
Source organism: Streptomyces sp. man185 (assembly GCA_002551355.1). Classification (GTDB taxonomy): domain Bacteria; phylum Actinomycetota; class Actinomycetes; order Streptomycetales; family Streptomycetaceae; genus Streptomyces. The sequence goes on from NTHE01000020.1 coordinate 22,466, forward strand.
TCCAGATCCAGGGCTTCCGGGTGGAGCCCGGCGAGGTGGAGGCCGCGGTGCGCAGCCACCCCTCGGTCGGCGAGTGCGCCGTGACGACGGCCGGTTCGCCGAACGGCCGGCCCCGGCTTGTCTGCCTGGTGGTCCCGGCCGAGGGCTTCACGACGCGGGCCGAGGACGTCTCCCGGCACCTGCGGGAACGCCTGCCGTCCTACATGGTCCCGGGGGACCTGCGGATCGTGGAGCGGCTGCCGCTGACCGCCAACGGCAAGGTCGACATCGCGCTGGTGGCGGCGGAACGGCCCGCACCGGCCGTCGGCTCGGCTGACGCCGTGGCTCCGGACGCGGTCGCTACGGACGACAAGGTGACCCGCCGGCTCGGTGAACTCTGGGAGGAACTGCTGGCGGCGGGACCGGTCGGTCCGGACAGCGACTTCTTCGCCCTGGGCGGCAATTCGCTGCTGGCGCTGCGGCTCGTCAATCGGGCCCGCTCGGAGTTCGGTGCGGAGATCCCGTTCGGCCGGATCTTCGAGTCCCCGACGCTGCGGGAGTTCGCGGCTGCCGTCCATGGCGGTGCCCGGCCGGTGGCGTGCGCCGTCCGGCTCTCCGTCGGCGGAGCGGACGGCGCTTCCGGCGGAGGGGCGGACGAGACCGGACCCAACCTTGTCCTTTTCCACCCGGTGGGCGGATCGGTCACCAGCTACCGCGAGCTGGCCCGTACCTGGCCGGGGCCGGTGCTCGCGTTCCAGAGCCGCCGGCTCGTGGACGGTTCCGAGGAGCCGGGAGCACCGGACCTGGAGACGATGGCCGCGGCCTACCGCGAGGAGCTGCTGGAACTGGTGCCCGAGGGCCCGTATGTGCTCGGCGGCTGGTCGATGGGCGGGGTGCTGGCCTATGAGGTCGCCCGGCAGTTGAGCGCCGAGGGCCGAGACTGCCGCGTCTTCATGATCGACAGCCTGGTCGCCGAGGGCCGGACGCCGCGCACGGCGACCGAGGGGCACGTCGAGTTCTTGGCCGATCTGGCCGGCGGGCGTCCGCCGGCCGGCCTCGCGGACGAGCTGCGCGGCGTCGCCGAGGAAGAGTCGGCGGGTGCGGCCAGGGCGGCGGCGATCAAGCACGGCCTCCTCCCTCCGGAGATCGACGGTGCGGGTTTCGCGAGACTGTCGGGCACGCACGCCCACAACCTGGCCGTGCTGGGGGCGTATCGTCCCGGCCCCTGCGAGGCGCCCGCACTGCTCTTCGTCGCGAGGACGAGGCAGGGGGATCTCCAGGGGCCGGGCGCCGGCTGGCGGGCGGTGTGCCCGCGGACCGATGTGGAGATCCTGGAGGGGGATCACTACTCGGTCGTGTCAGACGGCGGACTCCGGGCCGTCGGTGAACGGGTCGGCCGCTGGCTTGCCGCCACGGGGGGATGAGGGGCGGGGCCGAAGGGCCGGGGCGCCGTGAACCGTCGGCCCGGAGGATCTGGGGGCCCGGGTGGCTCCGGCGGATCAGAGCCGGAGCCACCCAGGCCGGTCAGCGCCGGCCGAGGGCCTGGCTACCGGCGCTGAACAAGGTCCGTCAGTACCGGCCGAGGGTTCCGCGACGCCTGGCGACCTGCTCCAGGCGGCCGAAGAGGATCACGCCGACCCCGATGAGCACGAGCGGCTGGAGGATCACCCACCACAGGCCCCAGCCGGTGGTCAGGCCGGCCAGCGAGTGGCCGCCCACCAAGATGTCGCGGATGGCCTCGATGCCGGGGGCGATCGGTACGAGCAGCCGGCTGAGGAACGCCGTCACGTCCGGCATGTTGTCCAGCGGGACGAACGTGCCGCCCGCGATGAACCACACGGCCATCGAGAACTGCGTGATGATCTCGATCCGCTTGTAGACCAGCGTCAGGCCGCACAGGATCAGCGCGAGTCCGCAGGTGCCCAGGACGATGGATGCCAGAGGCACCAGGATCTGTACGTCGAAGGGCACGTCCCCTCCCCTCGCCTCGATGGTGATCACACCCACCAGGAGGACGGACAGCGCGCTCGGCAGGGCCGAGACGACGGCTGCCACCTGGCGTCCGAGGATGAGCGTCCACGAGGGGAGCGGTGTGAGGTACGTCTGTTCCAGCACGCCCGACTGCATGTCGCCGAGGTAGCTCCAGAAGGCCCGGTTCACCTGTTCGTGGATGAAGGTGAGCGAGACCATCCCGAGGAGGCCCGGCAGGAGCAGTTCGTCCCGCAGCTGCCCGCGTCCCATGAACAGGACGAGCAGCAGGAAGAAGACCGGGAAGGTGATCATCTGCACCAGGACCTCGCGCCACCCCGACTTCAGGTTCAGCAGGCCCTTGTGCACTTCGTTGCGGAAGCCGTTGAGATAGGTGGCGGCGCCTGGGCGGTCCACCGTGTTCGCCGGGCCGGTGCGGCCGGCTGTCGGAGTGAGCGTCGTCATGGTCGGTCCCCGCTCATTTCAGTACTGGCCGAGCCGGCCGTCACGCACAGCTCTGCGGTGGTTTCGGGAGAAGAGCCATCCTCCGAAGAGGACGAGCGCGAAGGTGTAGGCGAGCAGCCACGGCAGCGTCCCGTCGGACCAGATGTCGCCGAGCGTCATCCCGTCGAAGAGCACCTTCGTGGTCGCCTCGACCCCCAGGGTGGTCGGCAGGAACCGGGCCACCACCGCCAGCCAGTCCGGGTAGAGCGAGAGCGGCATCATCGAGCCGTTCAGCAGGATGACCAGAGACGTGAACAGCGAGTGGAGGGCCCCGACCATGGGAGAGCTGACGGCGAGGGCGGCGAGGACGAAGGTGAACGCCAGGACGTTGACGACGACCAAGGAGTAGGGCACCAGCGCCGCGGCTTCCAGCGGGATCGTCACGCCGGTCACGAGCATCGGCACCACGGTGGCGACCACGGCCACCGCGAGACCCGCCAGCGACGCGGTGACCAGCCGGCCCAGCATGAAGACCCAGGGCGGCGCGGGCGACATGTGGCTCTGGGCGTACGTGCCGCCGCGCTTCTCCTCGACGAGGTCCGCGACCATCACCAGGCTGCCGTAGTGCAGGAACCAGTAGCCGCTGATGGCGACGAGGGTTTCCGGGATCAGGTCTCTGCGGAGTGTGCCCTGCCCCATCACGTACTGCATGCCGAGGTAGAGCACCGTGCTGATGACCAGCATGATGATGTGGCCCACAGGGTGGGCCAGTTGGGACAGAAGTCCCTTGCGGACCTCCGCGCGCATCACGCGCAGCGCGGTGAGCGGGGTCAGCTTCCAGTCGGTGCGGACCGGCTGGACGAACCGTTCGGTGGCAGCGGGCGCGGTGCTAGTCATGGGCGGGCCCCTTGATGAGACCCATGAAGACGTCCTCCAGGTCCGGCTGGACCTGGGAGAGCGACTGCACCACGGCGCGCCGGTCCCGCAGCCGGTCGACGAGGGTGTAGACCTCCTGCGGGTCCCTCACGCGGCCCGAGATGATCGTCGTGTCCTCATCGAGTCGGCGGGCGGTGAAGCCGGGCGGCAGCGAGAGCTCCGGCAGGTCGCCCTCGATGCGGACCTCGTACGCGTCCCGCTCGCGGAACTGGGACAGCAGCTGCTCGGTCGGCATGTCGGCGATGACCTTGCCCTTGCGGATCACGGCCACCCGGTCGCACAGCTCCTCGACCACGTTCATCTGGTGCGTGGTGAGCAGGACCGTCTTGCCGCGCTCCCGTGACAGGGTGCGGATCCACTCCATGACCGTACGGGTCGCCTCGACGTCCAGACCGATCGTCGGCTCGTCCAGCAGCACGATGGGCGGGTCGGCGATCAGGGCGGCCGCCACGGCGACCTTCTGCTGCATGCCGCGGGAGTAGCCGCCGACGCTCTCGTCGCGGCGCTCCCAGAGGTCGAGGCCCTTCAGGAGCTCCTCGGCGCGGGCGGCCGCGTGTGCCGAGCTCATGCCCTTCAGCCGCCCGAAGTACAGCAGGTTCTGCCAGGCGGAGAGCGTCCAGTAGACGTTGCGCGAGCCCTCCAGGACCGCGCCGAACTGCTGCATCGCCGCTGACCTCTGGCGGGTGACGTCGTAGCCGTTCAGCAGTGTCGTCCCTGTGGTGGCGGCCAGCAGCCCGGACAGGATCTTGATGGTGGTCGTCTTCCCGGCGCCGTTGGGGCCCAGGAAGCCGAAGACCGTGCCGGCCGGGACCGACAGGGAGACGTCGTCGACGGACGGCGTGTCCGACGAGCCGTAGATCTTGGTGAGCCCGCTGATCTCGATCGCGGGCGTGGACGTGACTGCTCCTGGCCGGTCGGAACCGGCGGGCGCCTGGGTTTGCGTACTCACATTCGCACCTTCATCGGGTAAACAGCGAGCCTAAGCGAGAACACCGTTCACTTTGCATGCGCTGTACTCTACTGTCAAGAGCGTTCTCGTGGAATGCTGGATGCAGGTCGGACCCGATGAAGTGGGCAAGCGGATGGCAACGAACTGGCGTGAGAAGCGGCGGGCTTCCGCCGTGGCGGAGATCAAGGAGGTCGCCCGGCAGCTCCTGGTGAAGGGAGGGCCGGCGGCCGTCTCGCTGCGTGCCATCTCCCGGGAGATGGGGATGACCCCCTCGGCCCTCTACCGCTACTACTCGAGCCTGGACGCGCTGGTGGCGGGCTTGCGCAGTGATCTCTTCGAGGAGCTGGGAGAGGCCACCACGAAGGCGCGCGACAGCGTGCCCAGCGGGGATCCGCTGCAACGGCTGATCGCGATGGCGCGCGCGTTCCGTGCCTGGGGGCTGGAGCACCGCGCGGAGTTCGGTCTCATGCTCGGCCCACCCCCGCCGGGTATCGAGGGAGGCCCCGACCCGGACGAACCGGACTACGCCCCCGCGTGCGTGGGCGTCACGTTCCTCGGCGAGATCGCGGAGCTGGAGCGGCGTGGAGCCCTGCGGGTCCCGTCGGTCGAGCTCATCGAGGGCCGGCTCGCGCCCGGGTTCCGCGACTACCTCGACGGCCAGGAGGGGCTCGACCTCCCGGTGGTCTTCGCCTTCCTCGCGGTCTGGGCGCGGCTCTACGGCATCATCGCGATGGAGGTCTTCGGACACATGGCCTGGGCGGTGACCGACAGCGGCGCCCTCTTCGAGACCGAGTTGATCAACTTCGCCCAGCAGGTCTCGGGCCCCGACTACGACGGCTCCTGAGTCCGGTCCGGACGGCGCGGGAGGCGGGGCCCCCGTGGGCCCACGCCTCCCGCGCCGTTACGGACGCACCACGAACCCGCGGTCGGCATGGGCCAGGATCTCGTCGGCGGCACGCACCGCCCCGCCCGACGCGCGGATGTGCTCCCGCAGGTCACGCGTCGCGGCCTGAACGCGGCCGTCGGCCTCGATGTCCAGGATCGCCGCGCGTATCGCGCTCGCGGACGTCTCGTCCCGGCCGATCACGCGCGCGACGCCGAAGTCCGCGAGCTGGTGGGCAAGGTTGTCCGCCGCGGCCAGCTGCGGCAGCACCACCAGCGGGGTGCCCGCGTGCAGTGCCTGCATCACGGTCCCGGTCCCGCCGGAGCAGATGGTGAGCCGGGCGTGCTCCAGCACGGACGAGAACGGCAGCCAGGTGTGCGTCTCGACGTCCGCCGGCAGCGGCCCGAGGTCGGCCGGGTCGACGCCGGGGCCCACCGCGATCACCACGTGCCAGGGCAGCCCCTCGAGGGCCTCGACGCACATCCGGAACAGCTCGGGCTGCTGGTTGAAGCTGGTGCCCAGGGAGACCAGCGCGACGGGTTTCCCGCTCGCGGGAGGCTGCCACGCCTGTTCCGGGTCCTCCGCGCGCAGGCAGGGTCCGACGAAGACGAACTTGTCGTCGGTCTCGGCGTCGATGTAGCCGAACCTGCTCGGATAGAAGACGATCTTGAGCGCTTCGGGGTCGCCCTTCAGCTGGTGGAAGGCCACCTCCGGGTCGAGCCCGTTCATCGCCGCGTACCGCTGCATCTCGCCCCGGAGCTCGGCATAGGCGGCGTCGCCGATGGCGGCCGGGGTGACGTGCTGGCTGACACACCCGACCGGGAAGAGCCGCACCGCGGGGATCTGCCACTTCTCCCCGAGCAGCTCGCCGATCCACCGCACGAAGCCGTCGTAGACGACCGCGTCCGGCCGGTCGTCCGCGAAGTGGTCGTCGAACAGCGATGTGGTGGCGATGCCTTCGCGCACTCCGCCCAGCAGGACCTTGGCCAGCCAGTTGTCCGTACCGGGCGGAAAGTCGCGCTGCATGTCGATGGTGGACTCGTAGGGGATGACGGTCGCGCCCGCGGACGCGACCTCCTTCGCGAACGCCTCGGTGGCCGGATAGCTCACCCGGTGACCCCGGCGGACCAGTTCCTCCACCACCGCGAGGGTGGGCGTGAGATGCCCGGGCGCGGGGATGTTGAAGAAGACGATGTGGCGGTTGCCGCTGCTCATGGCAGGACCTCCCTCAGACCCGCCGGCCGCGGATGGAGACGAACTCATGGCTGCGCACCACCATGGCGGGGTTGTGCATCAGGTCCTTGAGGAACAGATCGATGTCGGCCGCGTCGAAACCGGCCTCGATCATGGTGTCGCGCTTCTGGCTGACGTTGTTCTCGAACAGCCGGCAGCCGTAGTCGCCGCCCGTCCAGCTCTCCTGGTGCCAGCGGGTGCGTACGGAGGAGAGGCCCGCGTCGAGCATGGTGCGGTGGACCTCGTGGCCCCAGCCGCCGTGTGTGTGACGGGCCGTCATGACGTCGTACAGGCCGTCCAGCACCCGCTGGAAGACCGCGGCGTGCTCCTCGCTCGGCGCGGACACCACCTTGGGGACCGAGCGGACGAACTCGCCCAGCAGCAGCCAGCCCCCCGGCCTCAGGGAATCGGCCAGCCGGTGCACGAACTCCACCCGGTTCTCCAGGTGGTGGGTCAGCAGCCGGCCGTGGACGAGGTCGAACGGGCCGGTGGCGGCGAGCGGTTCACCTGTGCTCAGGTCCTGGGTGTGGACCGAGATGTTCGGTCCCTCGGGGACCATATGGGTGTCCTGGTCGATGACGTCGACGCGACCGGTCTCACCCGCCAGTTCGGACAGCATCCTCGTCACCGAGCCGCCGCCGGCCCCGATGTCGAGGAAGTGGCCGCCCGCAGCCGGCTGGAGCTCGGCGAGCTCGCCGCGGGTGTAGGGGTCGAGGAACTCCTCGAGCGGAGTCAGCTGGGCGGGAACGTTGTGGAACACGTAGTCGGCGAGGTTGGTCATGGTCTTCCTCTGCGGTGGTAGGAGCCGGAGATGGCGGTGGAAAGCACGGTGGGCCTCGGCGGCCGTCACGGGCTGTAGCTGAAGAGTTCCTTGTCCCGGTAGGTGTCCTCGCGGCGCTTCATCGACTTGATCAGGGCGTCGCGGACCCGGCCCACCAGGGGGTTGGTGGTGTGCCCCAGCCGGGCGATCAGCCGGGAGTGCTGGACGATCTTGTTGGCGCGCCGGGAACGGACGCGCCCGTACTGGCGCAGCGCGGCGGGCACGTCGTGCTCGGCCAAGAGGCAGGCGAGGCTGGCGACGTCTTCCAGCGCCATGTTGGCCCCCTGGCCCAGGACCGGGCCGATGGGGTGCGCGGCGTCGCCGAGCAGGACGAGGCGGCCGGTGTGCCAGCGTTTGAGGGGCGGGCAGTCGTGGACGTCGGTGACGATCAGGTCCTCCAGGGCGCAGGAGCCGACGGTCTCCGCCAGCGGGGCCGACCAGCCGCCCCACAGTTCCAGCAGGTCCGCCTTGGCCTGCTCGACGGGCTTGTCCGGCCAGCTGTGTTCGGGGGCGTTGACGGTGGCCGTCCAGAAGAGGCGGGTGTCGTCGCAGGCCTCGGCGAAGAAGTGTCCCCCGGGCCCGACGAAGACGAAGCCGTCACCGTGCCGGGCCGGCCGCTTGGAGATGCCACGTACGGAGGTGAACCCGAGATAGCGCGGCGGCACGTCGCCCGCGACGATCGTCCGCAGGGTCGAGCGCACCCCGTCGGCGCCGACGACCAGGTCGCCGGTGGCGGTGCGGCCGTCGGCCAGGCGCACCGTGGCGGTGTCACCGGTGCTCGACGCCTGGACCACCGCAGCACGGTGATGGACCGTCACTGCGGCGTCGCCCGGCCGCTTCACCGCCTCGGCCAGGATGCGGTGCAGGTCGGCGCGGAGGATGCCGATCATCGGCGCGCCCCATTTCGCGGGGAAGTTCCCCACCTCGCGGCTCTTCAGGAGCTTGCCGTCCCACGACATGATCGGCATGTCCTGGGCGTGCCGGTCGCTGGACCATCCCGAGTCCCGCACCGCTTTGCCGAGCCGGGGGCAGATGCGGTCCACCGACTTGACGCCGTTGGGGGTGAGTTCGACGCCCGAGCCGGTGTTGCCGAAGCCGCCTGCCCGCTCGAACACCTCCGAGCTGATTCCCCGTTCGCGCAGGGCGACGGCCAGAGCGAGTCCGCCGATCCCCCCGCCGACGATGAGTACCTTGATCGACTTCATGTCCGCGTCTCTCCCCGAGCTGGTGTTCCCCGCCCTCGTGGAGGGCCGGGAAGGGTGTGTTCTGCCACGTTCGTCGCGACCGGGCCCGGCCGGCGCCTGTGCGCCGCATATCGGGCCCGGATGTTCGTCCAGGGCATTCGCCGGAATTTTCGGCGGCCTTGTCCCAGTGCGGCAGCCTTTCCCGGAGAAAGGTCGCCCCCCCCCACGTGCTCTGACGAGCAGTTTTGCATGAAGAAACTCTCGCGAGAATATCCCAAATTGCTATTCTTTCCGGTGGTCCGGAGGCCTTGTGGTCACGACATCGGCGCGACTATCGTCACCAATTCCGACGCGCGATCGATTAATTGTGTGCGCATCTGTGGACCGAGGACGGATGGCGAAATGACGACCATGGCCGGAATGGATGGAACGGGGAATGCGCTGACTTCCTGGCGTTCCCTGCACATAGCACTCGACAAGGACGAGGAGCTCGCGGAACGCCTGCTCGCCACCGTGATCGCCCCCTGGGCGGCGGGCCGCACCGCCGCCGGGGCCCTGGCGAGCTGGATCCCGGAGCGCACGGGAGCGGACGGGGGGCAGCTGCGCGTGCACCTCCTGAGCGCGGACGACCGGAGCGCGGCCGCCCTCGCCGAAGTGGTCCGCTCGGCCGTCTCCGCCGACGCAACCGGCCCGGTGCCCGAGATGGCCGAGCTTCCTCTCGCGTTCGATGCCGCCCCCTTCGGCGGGTCCGGTGGGCTCGCGCTCTGCGCGGAGCACTTCGCGGGTGCCGCGCGGACCGCCGTCGAGACGATCCGGGCCACACCCTCGCGGGAGAAGCGGCTGCGCGCCGCGGCCGCGCTGCTGCTCGCCTCGGCCCTGGCCGCGGAGCCCGAGCCGCGCAAGGCCGTCGGATGGCTGCGCGGCCACGCGTCCGCCCTGGCCGGCACGGTGGACGTCGCCGACGCCCGGGGCCGTGCCGAGGGGGACCACTTCCGTAACGAGGCCGAGTGGCGCCGCCGACACGCCGCCACCCGCGCCGAGACCACCAGGCCCACGACCACGACGGGGGCGTGGTACGGGCAGCAGTGCGCGCTGCTGGCATCGCTGGGGCCGCTGCGGGAGGTGGGCGGGCTGGACCTTGCCCCCGGCGACGTCCTGCGCACGTTCGCCCGGCTGCTCTTCGGCCAGTTGGGCCTCGACGCCCACGACGAGGCGTACGCGGCCTGGCTGGTGTCCATGGACCTCCTCTCGCCGGGACCGCGCGAGCCCTACTTCGACGACTCCCCGGCCTCCGTCGACCGACTCACCCACGAGTACGGCAAGTACTTCGGCGCCCGCCTGATGGACCAGCGTCCCGACATGCCCGGCGCCACGGCCGAGGGACGCCAGGAGCTCCCGCCGACCCTGGCCCGGATCGAGCTGGAACGGCCGGCGCCCGGCCCGGACGCCCCGGCCTTCGAGGAGGTGCTGCTGGCCCGCCGGAGCGCGTACGGCTACTACGGAGGCCCGGTAACGCTCGGCGAACTCGGCGCGCTGCTCTATTTCTCGGCGGGCGTCACGGCGCGGAAGACCATGCCCGGGGCCGACCACTCCTACCCGGTCCGGCCGTACCCGAGCGGCGGGACGCGCTACCCCCTGCGGGTCCTGCTCTACTGCCACGCCGTCGAAGGGCTTGAGCGCGGCACCTATCTGTACGACCCGCAGGACCACGCACTGGAACGGATCGGCGACCGGGACATCTGCGCCGACCTGATGCGCATGGCGCCCGCCACCGATCCACGGGTGGTCTTCCCGCCCAAGGCGGGCGGAAATCTGCAGGTCGACGACTGCCCGCTGTGGATCTTCACGGTGGCGGACCTGACCTTCCAACGACTCCACTACGGCCTGCGCTCCTATCGTCTCGTCATGCAGGAGAGCGGCCACCTCGCGCAGAACCTGGCGCTCGTCGCGACGTGGCTGGGCAAGTCCTCGGTGGGGCTCGGCGGGTTCTACGACGACACCGCGAACGAGGCGCTGGCGCTGGACGGCGTCAACTCGTCCGTGGTCTACGTCCATCTCGTCGGCGTGGTGCAGCCGCCGCCCCGCCCCGTCGGAGCGGGTGCCGACGCCTGAACGTGAGGCGTCCGCACCGCTCTGATCTGCGCTCTTGACCGGAGGGTGCGGGTTTCCCCTCGGTGGGTGGAGAGATTACTATATGGTGGCTCTAGTGTCTCCCTCTCGTCAACAGGCAGCCGGGGCCCGCACCGGCCCCTGCCACCCGGCTCCGGGGGGAGAGGGGCGCCCGGGCCGGTGAGGAGATCAATGGCATAACGGCAGGAATGACCTCGCGCGGAGCAGCAGGAGTGCGGCTTTTCGGATGCGGAAATACCCGAGGAACATCGGCGGCGAGGTCCGCCGCTGAGCAATTCAAGAGATGACAGCCCCAGGCCGGCCTGTGAGGGTCATCGCACCAAGGCGATGGACAGCCATGGCACACCTCAGGGGGGCAAATGAACCAGGGAAAAGATTCACTCAGACAAACGGCTCCACGGCGTCAGGTGCTGTTCGGAATTGCCGGGGGCGTCGGTATTCTCGCGACCGGCTCCCTGGGCCTCGCCGCGCCTCCGGCCGCGGCCGCGGCCGGAGGCGTCCGTGAACCCTTCGACTTCGACACGGGCAACGCGCCGCTGGAGGTCTTCGGTCCCGTGTCCGGAGATCCGGTGCGGGAAGCGATCATGCCGAGCGACGCCACGCTCATCATCCGCTTCTCGAATCTGGTGGCGCACTCCTGGTTCGACGCCATCGCGCCGTACCACCCGACCGCTGTCGGCATCCACGCGGACCTCGGCCGCCGTCCGGCGAGCGAGAGGGCGACCAACAAGCACCGAAACATCGCTCTCATGTACGCCACGTACCGCATGTACGAGGCTCTCCTGCCGCAGTACTCGACCCTCTGGCGCACGGCGATGGCGTCGGTCGCTCTGGACCCCGACGACGCCCGGGAGAACACCCGCACGCCCGTCGGGATAGGCAATCTCGCGGCGAGGAACGTGCTCCGCAGCCGTCTGCACGACGGCATGAACCAGCTGGGCGGCCACGGCGGGCGCGAGTACCACCGGCAGCCGTTCGCGGACTACACCGGATATCAGCCGGTGAACACCGCCTACAAGCTCCGTGATCCGTCCCGCTGGCAGCCGGCCGTCGTGACCAAGGGCAACGGCATCTTCCAGGTCCAGCAGTTCGTGACGCCGCAGCTCCAGAAGGTCCGCCCCTATTCGTACGCCGATCCCCGGGAGTTCCGCGCCCCCAGGCCCACGGCGAGCGACCACCACAACCGGCGGGCGTACAAGCGGCAGGCCGACGACATTCTCGCGATGTCGGCGAGCCTGACGGACGAGCAGAAGATGAAGTGCGAGATGTTCGACGACAAGTTCACGAGCCTCGGCGCCGCCGTCGGCTCCGCGTCGGGCAACGCCGCTCTCGACCTGGACGGGTGGGTTCATCTCCACGCCGTCGCCGACACCGCCACCTTCGACGCCAGCATCGCCGCCTGGTACAACAAGAATGTCTATGACACGGTCCGCCCGGCCACCGCGATCCGCCATCTGTACGGAAAGCAGCCGGTGACCGCATGGGGCGGTCCGGGCAGGGGCACCGTCGAAATCCCGGCCGACCAGTGGCGGAGCTACCTGAACACTCCGGACCACCCGGAGTATCCGTCCGGTTCGACCGCCCTGTGCGCGGCCGAGGCGCAGTCGGTGCGGCGCTTCCTCGGCACCGACGACGTCACGATCCGCATTCCGCGGTCCAAGGGTTCGTCGGCGGTGGAACCGGGGGTCACGCCGCCCGAGGACATGGCGCTGAGCTGGAGCTCCTGGACCGACTGGACGCGCGACTGCGGACTCAGCAGATTCTGGGGCGGGGTCCACTTCATGCCGGCCATCGAGGCGTCCTGGGACATGGGGCGCAGGATCGGTGACCGCGCCTTCGCGTTCGTCCGCGCCCACATCGACGGGGAGGTGTGACGGCCGGACCGGCGACGACCCGGACCCCGAGCTGACCGCGGCGTTCGCCCACCGGTGGGACCGGCCGCCATGTGTCGGCGGGTCCCACCGTTTTCTCGCCAACTGCCCTTCTCCGTAAGGTAAATGAATGCCCATCAGTTATCACGTCGATAGGCTGAAGATCCCCCCACCCCACCGACTCCCTGTTTCTCCCCGTGCGTTGTCGACGCCGGGGCGCTTCACCCCCCTGACCACCAGCTGGAAAGCAGAGGAAGCCACGTCATGAACGTCACCCTGTGGATCGTCGCGGGACTTCTCGCCTTCGCGTTCGCCCTCGTCGGCCTGATGAAGGTCGCCAAGCCCAAGGAGGAACTGGCGGACGGCGGCATGCCGTGGGCCGCCGACTTCTCCTCCGGCGCGGTGAAGGCGATCGGAGCGGTGGAGGTGCTCGCCGCCATCGGGCTTGTGCTGCCCGCGCTGCTCGACACCGCCACGATCCTCGTGCCGCTCGCCGCCACCGGTCTGGCCGTCACGATGGTCGGAGCCGCGGTCGTCCACGCCCGCCGCAAGGAGAACTCGGCCATCGGCCTCAACGTGGTGCTGCTTGCCCTGGCCGTCTTCGTCGCCTGGGGGCGCTTCGGGCCTCACAGCTTCTGAGTGCACGGGCGGGTCCGGGGGTGGCGCGGGCGGATCCGCCCGCGCCACCCCCGTCACCCCGACCGCCCGTCTGGCGGGTGCACGCCGTGCGCGGCAGCCGGTTCCGACGGATCCCTTCAGGGGGTCGCGACGGCCCGACTGCCGCTCTTTTCATGCCTGCATGTGTCATGTCCATGTCACGGGTGACGCGGGGGGCCTGTACCCCGCCCGTCCGTCAGGACGCTTGGGCGGGCCACTCGACCGGCAGCGCGAAGAGTATCGGTGGGTTCGCCCAGCCGAGCGGGCGGAGTGTCATCGTGACCACCGGGTCGGCCCCGGCTCCGACGACCACGGGCCCCGTCGTCCCGGCGAGCGGGGGGCCGGCCACCGCCGCGCCCACCCCGGGGGCCTCCTGCGCCACCGCGTGCACGTACCAGGTTCCCCGGGGCACGCCGGTGATGCGGAACTGTCCCGAGTGCGCAATCGTCGCGCGGGCTGCGGGGGACCTTTCCAGAATGGGGCTCTCGAAGACTCCGATGTAAATGCTGGAGTCGGTCCCGTAAGGGTTTCTGGCGACGCCGGAGATCGTTCCCTCGTCGTCCGGCCGGGGGCTGTCTGTTACGAGCTGGATTCTTCGGGAAGTCGGCTGCACGGCGCCCAGGGAGTTGTGCCGGTACTGGGTGGGGGAGCAGCCCACGGATTCGCTGAAGCGGCGCGTGAAGCTACCGGTGCTGCTGTAACCGACCTGCGCTCCGATGTCGCTGACGTTGAGTGAGGTGGAGCCCAGGAGGATCTTTGCCTCATGAAGCCGCACGGCGCTCAGGAAGCGGCCGGGCGTGACGCCGGTGATGCGGCGGAACGTGCGCAGGAAGTGAAACTTGCTCACCATCGCGGCTTGGGCCAACTCGTCGAGCGTGAGCGGTTCGGAATACCTTTCTCGTATCGTCTTCACTGCGCATTGGATGACGTGCTCCATGCTGCTTCCCCCTGTGAGTGTTTCGCCGGCGGAACGTCCGTGAGAACGGGATGTGTCGCGCGTAGACCTCGCGGTTCAATGGATGGTGAATCGCAGGCTTTTCCGGGATGCGCTACGGCGGCGGAGGAAGAGGATCGACTGTCCCGCCGCCGCGCGACCTACCAGGTCGGGGATATCGGGAAGTGAATCTTGTGGCACCTCTGTGTCCACACGGTGATTCTCCTTTGAGCCTGTCCCTCGCCCGATGTTGGTCGACTCCTTCGGCAGAAGACTCGCAGAGGTTGCGCGTCCCTGTCTTCTTCGTTCTTGCGGTTCCGTCGACGACTCCGAACGCACTGTTCGGCAGTATTGGAGCGATTTAGGATCTTTTTCAGAGGCGCGTCGCGGGGTCATTCGCCGGGGCATCCGCGGGGCATGGGCGAGGCATGGAGCTTTCGGGGGTCGGATGATTATCTTCCACTTTTCCGGAGAGTGATCATCCGAATGGAATAGCTGCCTCCGGGCGTGCCGACCCTAGCGATCTTCGTATTCTCGGCGGTGTCCGGGCGCATAAGAAGGGCCCCCGTCGCGACGCGGCGGTCCCAAACCGGCGCCGTGCGCGAACAGAGGCCCTCAGGGGCGGGGTGCGGCCGTGCGGCTACACCACGGAGATGATCTCGGCCGACTCCGCGGTCGTGTCGGTCGTGAGTGAGAAGGCGGCGCCGGCCTCCGGAATCGTCGGAGCCGCGGCCAGGGCCTTGCCCATGAGCTCGGCGTTTTCCCAGTACCAGTGGTCGACCCAGGTGCCGTCCTCCAGCCGGCCGAGACGGGCCTCGGTGAGCCCGGGGAACGACTCCCGGACGGCGGCGATCAGCACGGCCCGCTTCTCGATCATCGCCTGGTCGTTGGCGGGGTCGGTCTTGAAGCGCGTGATCCGGACAAACGTCATGCCAAGTTCCTCTCTAGAGTGCCTATCTCATGTGGAACTCTAGATGTAGACTACGGTGACGAGTCAAGTGCACTGGTTGCTCAGTTCCCGAGGTGGGGCGGCTACTTGACAGTCCCCTGGTCATCTGTTTCTCTCGGTCCGCTTCGGGTCGGGAGAAGGCCGCTCGGAATCGTGGTACGCCGATCAACTCGCGGGGGAGTCCTGATGCGGTCGGAAATTGAGAGCGTTGTCGAAGTCATACGGGACCGGTACTATGAGGACCTTTCCCTGTGCGCACTTGCCGAGATGGCTCGGCTGAGTTCGTTCCACATGTCCCGGCTGTTCCACAAGGAGACGGGTCTTCCGCCGACCCGCTTCCTCTCGGCGGTGCGTCAGGAGGTGGCGAAGCGCAAGCTCCTGTGTACGTCGGACCGGGTAGCCGATATTTCGGTACAGGTCGGCTACTCCAGCTTGGGGAGTTTCACGACGCGCTTCACGAACAGCGTCGGTGTGTCACCCGGGAGGTTCCGCCGACTCGCACTGCTCGGGCAGACGGCCATCGACTTCACCGCGGGGCAGATGGATGACGCCCCCTTCGCCTATGGATCTTTCCGGGGTCGGGTCTACCGGAGCGATGGGCAGGACGATGAGCCGGTTTTCGTCGCGGCCATTCCTCCGCTCACTCGGCATGAACGCCCCGCGCGATGTCGCCGTATCCCGAGTGGCAGCGGTGACTGGAATATCGATTTCGTCCCCGAGGGCATCTGGTACCTCCAGGCAGTTTCGCGAAGGGCCGGCGGCGGAAAGCGGCCTATTGCTGTCGAGAGCGTCGGACCTTTCTATGTCGCCCCCGGTTCCACGGTCACCGTGGACCTCGTTCTCAAATCGCCGTCGCAAGCGCAGGTCTTCGATGCGGAGCGAGCAACGATCGGCGCGAAACTGCCGGAGCTCTTCTCTTCCTGACCCAAGGCACGCGTCGGCCGGTTGAGCAATCTTGGAGAAGACATGAATGCCGGCCTCCTGAAGAATGGCACAACGGTGCGGTCCGCATCGCAATTGCTGTCATTACGAGGAGGGCACGTGGGTGTGGTCGGCGGACACGCAGTGATTGTCGGAGGCTCGATCGGGGGACTGGTCGCGGCGCGCACGCTCTCCCGCAGATTCACCTCGGTGACCGTGATCGACCGGGACGTCCTCCCCGACGGCCCGGACGACCGGAAGGGCGTGCCGCAGAGCCCGCACGCCCACGCCCTGCTCATCAGCGGGCGCAAGAAGCTGGACGAGCTTTTCCCCGGCCTCACCGACGAACTGATCGACGGCGGAGCGGTGCCCTTCGATCCGGGGCGGGATCTGCTGTTCCACCAGATGGGCGCGCTGCGGATCCGGTTCACCAGCGGACAGCTGGGCATCAGCCTCACCCGCGCCTACCTGGAGCACGCGGTCCGGCGGCGCGTCGCCGCGCTCCCCAACGTCGAGATCCTCGACCGCACCGCCGTGAACGGGCTGTTCGGCGTGTCCGGCAGGGTGCTGGGGGTCGATCTGGACGACGGTCGCAGGCTCGGCGCCGACCTCGTCGTCGACGCCACCGGGCGCAGCGCCAACCGCAGCGAGCGCTGGCTGGAGCAGCTCGACTGCCCGGCGCCGAAGACGACCACCGTCAAGATCGATGTCGGATACACCACCCGTGTGATGCACCGGCAGGGCGGTGAACTGCACGGCGACGCCCTGCTGTACCTGATGTCCGCGGTGCCGCCGCACGACAAGCGCGCCGCCGCGGTGTTCGCCGTGGAGGGGGACCGCTGGATGGTCACCCTGGGCGGCTGGCACCGGTCCCACGCGCCGGTTGACCCCGAGGGCTTCGCCGCTTTCGCGGACGGCCTGCCCGGCCGACACGTCGCCGATCTGCTCGCCCGGACCAAGCCCGTCGACGAGGAGAACGCGGAGCGCTTCCTGTATCCGGCGGCCAGACGGCGCTGGTTCGAGAAGCTGAAGAAGCTGCCCGCGGGATACGTGGCGCTCGGCGACGCGATCTGCAGCTTCAACCCCCTGTACGGCCAGGGCATGACCGTGGCCACGCTGGAGGCGGTGGAGCTGGCCCGCTGCCTCGACCGGCACGGTGAGGCCAGTCCGGCGATGGCGCGCCGGTTCTACCGGGCGGCGTCGCGCGTGATCGACACCCCGTGGCAGATGTCCACGAGCAGCGACTTCATGTATCCCGAGACGGTCGGCGCCAAGGGCTTCGGCACGGACTTCATGAACCGCTACGTGCGGCAGGTCATGATGGCCAGCCATGTGTCGGTCCCCGCGCACCGGGTCATGCTCGACGTCCAGCACCTGCTGGCCGAGCCGCCGGCCGTGGTCCGCCCCGACCGGGTGATCCGGTCGCTGATCGCCGCCCGTCGGTCACCGGCCCATACAGCGTCCGGCCGGTACGGATCAGGCTCTCCCGAGGACCGCTCCTGAACCGGGCGTCTCCTTCGCACCGAAGGGCACGCCCCTCCGCTCGCCCGTACCGGCTCCCCCGTGGCCGGTACGGGCGAGCGTGCTCCCACCCTCGAACTCCCGTGTGACACGGTCGCGTGTCCTGCGGCCGGGAGCGGCAGTCATACTTGGCCCAGGGCTGTTCCGTGATCCATCAGGAAGCACGGGACGGCCCTCGGTCTGCCGGAGTGGACGGGTGCCGACACGGCGGGTTCTCGGACGGTCCGGCCAGTGGTCCGAGACGCCGAAGCAGTGAGTAGGAAGTGATCCAGAATGGCGAAGGAAAACCCCGGCCGCCGCCTCAAGGCGCAGCAGACCCGGAACCGGATGCTGGAGGCCGCGATGGCGCTTTTCGTCGAGCACGGTTACGGCGCGACGACCATTGAGTCCATCGCCGGCAAGGCAGGGGTCGCCGTCCAGACGATCTACTTCTCGTTCGGGAACAAGCAGCGGATCCTCAAAGAGCTCATCGACGTCCACATCGCGGGCGACGAGGATCCCGTACCGACCTTGGAGCGCCCGCAGGTGGTCGAGGCGCTGGAGGCGGAGGACCCGAGCCGCCAACTGCGACTCCAGGTGCACCTGACCCGCGTCGTCCTCGAACGGGTCGGCCCGCTGCTGGAGGTGCTGCGCAACGCCGCGGCGACCAGCGGCGACGGAGCCGAGCTGTGGGAGGCCAACAAGCGCCAGCGGCTGGTCGTCCAGCGGCGCTTCGTGGAGTCGTTGGAGAGCAAGGGCGCGCTGCGCGAGGGTCTCGGTGTGGACCGTGCCGTCGACATCTCGTACGTGCTGCTCGGCCCCGAACTCTTCCACCTTCTGGTCTCCGAGCGCGGCTGGTCCCCGGACGAGTGGGAGGAGTGGGTGTACGAGGGACACTGCCATCACCTCATCGGTGAGCCCTTCTGACTTCTCGGAGCACGGCACGTCCGAGTTTCGCAGGCGACGGCCGCCGCGGAACGTCTTCCGGATCACTCCCGAATTGATGATCCGCCGGCGGACGTTATGAGCAATCTAGGAGACGCCACGGGCGGCGGGCTGGGAGAAAATGAGTGGCCAGCGAAAGTGTCGCGTCAGGCCCGACCTAGTCCGAGAGTTGCCGATGAAGGAATTACTCGCCGACACACCGAATGTTCCGGCAGATTTCCACCAGTGGTTCGAGGCCGCCCGCACAACCATCTACACCCAGGTCGAGCGCGTCCCGTTGGCATCCGTGCAGGGGTGGAACTGCGCTCCGGGAGCGTCGGCGCTGACGCATCGCAGCGGCCGCTTCTTCTCGGTCGAAGGGCTTCGCACTCATCATTCGCGAGCCGCTGTCCCCCGCTGGGACCAACCCATAATAAATCAGCCGGAAACGGGAATCCTCGGAATTCTCGTCAAGCGCTTCGACGGTGTTCTGCACTGCCTGGTCCAGGCAAAGGCGGAGCCCGGAAATATCAACGGACTTCAGCTTTCCCCCACCGTGCAGGCGACGCGGAGTAATTTCACCGGCGTGCATCGCGGGAAACCCGTCCCCTATTTGACGTACTTTCAGGACGCCGCCGCACACCGGACGATCGCCGATGTGCGCCAGTCCGAACAGGCGTCGTGGTTCCTGCGCAAGCGCAACCGCAACATGATCGTCGAGGTCCGTGAGGACGTCGAGGCGGCCGACGGATTCCGCTGGCTCCCTCTCGCCGAGGTGCGTGCCCTGCTGAGGAGCGATGACCTGATCAGCATGGACCTGCGCAGCGTCCTGGCGTGTCTGCCGGTCGGCGGCGGACGGCTCGTCACGCGGCCGGGGTCGCCCTGCGGCCCCACCACGACCGACGAGGTCCTGAGCTGGATCACCGCCGCGCGTAGCCGGATCCAGGTGAGCACCGACAAGGTGGCCCTCACGCAGCTCGGCGGATGGCGGCGCGAGGCAGACGGGATCGTCCACGAGAGCGGCCGGTTCTTCGACGTCATCGGCGTGCGGGTGCGGGCGTCCGGCCGGGAGGTGGGGGAGTGGGCCCAGCCGATGATCGCCGCGCACGGGATCGGTGTCGTCGCCTTCCTGGCCGCCCGCTTCGAGGGCGAACTGCACGTTCTGGTGCACCAGCGCGCAGAGCCGGGGTTCGTGGACGTGGTCGAGCTCGGTCCCACCGTCCAGTGCACCGAGCGCAACTACGACCTGCTGCCGGACGCCGCGCGCCCCCTGTTCCTCGACGAGGTGCTGTCGGCCCGGCCGGACCGGATCCTCTTCGACGTCACCCTGTCCGACGAGGGCGGCCGGCTCTTCCACACCCGTAACCGGCATCTTCTGATCGAGACGGACGAGCGGCCGGAGCACCCCGACTTCCGCTGGATGACACCGGCCCAGCTCTCCGTGCTGCTGCGCCACAGCCACTACGTCACTATGCAGGCCCGGTCCCTGCTGGCCTGCCTGCACGCGCTCGGCGACCCGGCCGCACCGGCCCCGGGCCCGGGCCCGGACAAGGAGCGATGAGTACATGACCTCGCAGCAGTGGGAACCGGGAGCGCCGCCCCTCGTCGCCGTGCTCGGAGCGTCCGGATTCGTCGGATCGGCGGTCACGGCGGCGCTCGCGCACGGGCCCGTCCGGCTCAGGGCGGTGGCGCGGCGGACGAGTTCGGTCCCCGCCGCGGGGGCGGACCGTGTCGAGGTGCGCACCGCGGACCTCACCCGTGCCGGGGAGGTCGCCGAAGCCGTGGCCGGCGCGGACGTGGTGATCCACCTCGTCACGCACAGCGGCGGCTGGCGTGCGGCCGAGAACGACCCGGCCTGTCGGGCGGTCGACGTCGGCGTCATGGAGAACCTCTGCGAGGTCCTGCGCGCCAGGCGACGCGAGGGGCCCGTCCCGCTGGTCCTCTACGCGGGCGCGGCCTCCCAGATCGGCCTGCCCCCCGAGCACCCCATCGACGGCAGCGAGCCCGACCGCCCGGGGACCGTGTACGACCACCACAAACTGGCGGCCGAGCGGCTGCTGAAGGAGGCCACAGCGGACGGGGTGCTGCGGGGCGTGAGCCTGCGCCTGCCGACCGTGTTCGGGCATGTCCCTGCGCCGCATGCCGCGGACCGCGGGGTGGTGTCCTTCATGATCCGCCGCGCCCTGGCCGGCGAGCCGATCACGCTGTGGCACGACGGAACGGTCAAGCGGGACCTGGTCCATGTCGACGACGTGGCCCGGGCGTTCGAGGCCGCGCTCGACCACCCCGACGAACTGGCCGGCGGCCACTGGCTGCTCGGAGCCGGCCGGGGCGAGCCGCTCGGTGACGTATGCCGCACCGTGGCCGAACTGGTCGCCGCCCGGCTGGGGAAGCCGCCGGTACCGGTGGTCTCCGTGACGCCGCCCGAGAGCGCGCCGGCGACCGACTTCCGGAGCGTCACCATCGATTCCTCCTCGTTCCGGTCAGTCACCGGATGGCGGCCTCGCACCCCGCTGCGCGTGGCCCTGGAGCGGACCGTGGCCGCCTTGGCCGAAGACCGTGCGACCTGAGAGGATCACCGTGTACGGACCGGAGTTCGCCGATATCTACGACCACGTGTACACCTTGCGCGGTAAGGATTACCCGGCCGAGACCACGTACGTGACCGAGCAGATCCGCGGGCGGCTGCCCGATGCCTCCTCGCTGCTCGACGTGGCGTGCGGGACCGGGGGACATCTGCGCTACTTCGACGAGCTCTTCCAGCACGTCGAGGGTGTCGAGATCTCCGAGGCGATGCTGTCCGTCGCCCGGGACCGGATGCCCGGCACCCCCCTGCACCAGGGGGACATGCGCGCGTTCGATGTCGGCCGCACCTTCGACGCCCTCGTCTGCATGTTCGCCGCGGTGGCGCACCAGAGCGCCGAAGAGCTCGCCGGCACCCTGCGCTGCTTCGCCCGCCACCTGCGGCCCGGCGGCGTGGTCGTCGTCGAACCCTGGTGGTTCCCCGAGACGTTCCTCGACGGCTATGTGGCCGCCGACGTCCTCACGCCCGACCACCGCACCATCTCGCGTGTGTCGCACACCCGGCTGGAGGGCGGCGCCTCGCACATGGACGTGCACTACGTCGTCGCCGACGCCGGTGGCGCCCGGCACTTCGTCGAGTCCTACGTCCATCAGCTGTTCTCACGCGAGCTGTACGAACGGACCCTGCGCGAGGCGGGGTTCACCACCGAGTACATCGACGGCGCGCAGTCCGGCCGGGGCCTGTTCCTCGGCGTGAAGGAAGGAGCGGAGTGTCCATGACTACCAGAGTCTGGGGCTACCTGGAGGAGTACGCGGCGGAGCGGAAGGAGATCCTCGACGCCGTCGACACCGTCTTCAGCTCCGGTCGGCTCGTGCTCGGCAGCAGCATGATGGGATTCGAGCGGGAGTTCGCCGACTACCACGGTATGCCGCACTGCGTCAGCGTCGACAACGGCACCAACGCCATCAAGATCGCGCTCCAGGCGCTCGGCGTCGGGCGGGGCGACGAGGTCGTGACCGTGTCGAACACGGCCGCGCCCACCGTCGTGGCCATCGACGCCCTGGGAGCGGTCCCGGTCTTCGTGGACATCGACCCCGACACGTACCTCATGGACACCGCGCAGGTGGAGGCGGCGCTGACCGACCGGACGCGCTGCCTGCTGCCGGTCCACCTCTACGGGCAGTGCGTGGACCTGGAGCCGCTGCGCTCACTGGCCCGGACCCACGGCCTGAGCCTGCTGGAGGACTGCGCCCAGGCGCACGGCGCCACCCGTGACGGCCGACTGGCCGGCACCACGGGGGACGCCGCGGCCTTCTCCTTCTACCCGACCAAAGTGCTGGGGGCCTACGGGGACGGCGGCGCCACGCTCTTCCGCGAGGAGGAGCCCGCCCGCCGGATGCGCAGGCTGCGCTACTACGGCATGGAGGAGCGCTACTACGTCGTCGAGACGCCGGGGCACAACGCCCGGCTCGACGAGGTCCAGGCGGAGATTCTGCGCCGGAAGCTGCCCCGGCTCGACGGTTACATCGCGGCCCGGCGGAGGATCGCCGACCGCTACGCCGAGGGGCTGGCCGGCACCGGCCTCGTGCTGCCGGCCGTCGCGCCGGGCAACGAGCACGTCTACTACGTCTACGTGGTGCGGCACCCGATGAGGGACGAGATCCTGCGGGCGCTGCGGGACCGCGACATCGAACTCAACGTCAGCTACCCGTGGCCCGTCCACACCATGACCGGCTTCAGCCATCTCGGCCTGCGGGCAGGGGCGTTGCCGGTGACCGAGTCCCTCGCGGGACAGATCTTCTCGCTGCCCATGTATCCGTCGCTGTCTCCCGCCACCCAGGACCGGGTGATCGCCGAGCTGCGCGAGGTACTGGCGGCGCTTTAGGGCCTCTCGTTTGGATCATGCCGGGCTCGCGGGGTCCGGCACGATCCAGACGAAAGGCCCTAGCTCCCCGCCCGCCCCGCCCGTGTCAGTGGACCCCGCTCAGGAGGACCCATGGAAATACGTGAACTCGCCGTCGAGGGAGCAGTGGAGTTCACTCCGCGGATCTTCCCCGACGAGCGCGGGCTCTTCGTCTCGCCGTTCCAGGAGGAGGCCTTCGAGAAGGCCGTGGGACACCGCCGCTTCCGGACGGCGCAGACCAACCACAGCCGTTCCCGACGGGGCGTCCTGAGGGGTGTGCACTTCACCGTGACACCGCCCGGCACCGAGAAGTACGTCTACTGCGCCCAAGGCGCCGCCCTCGACATCGTGGTCGACATCCGCGTCGGCTCGCCGACGTTCGGGACGTGGGACGCGGTGCGGCTCGACCCGGTCGGCTTCAGGGCGATGTACTTCCCCGTCGGGGTGGGGCACGCGTTCGTGGCGCTGGAGGAGGACACCGTCATGTCCTACATGCTCACGAGCGGCTACGTCGCCGAGAACGAACTCGCCCTCTCCGCCCTCGATCCGGAGCTGGGGCTCCCGATTCCCGCCGGCCTCGACCCCGTCCTGTCGGAACGGGACCTCGCCGCGCCGACGCTCGCCGAGGCGCGCGCCGCGGGTCTGCTCCCCGACTACGCCACCTGCCGGGAGCTGACCCGGTGACCGGACACCACCGCCGGACGGCACGGAGCGGCTCCGCCGCCGTGGTCGGATCCGGAAGACATCACCAACGGAGGCACGCATGTCGACGCGCAACACGGTGAAACCGTCGGCCGCACGGCGGGGGGTGACCACCGCGGAGCGTTCCGCGGCACCTGACATCGCGCGGGGTTTCATGCTGCTCCTCATCGCCCTGGCCCACGCGCCCATGTACGTGACCACGAGCGACCCGGGCGTGGTTACGCACCCGACGGGGGGCGACGCGCTCGACCGCACGATCACCTTCCTCAGCCTGGACCTCGTCGACAACCGGGCCTACCCGATGTTCGCCGCCCTGTTCGGTTACGGCATGGCGATGCTGGTCATGCGCCAGCGGGCGGCCGGCACCACGGCGGCCGCGGCGTCCCGACTGCTGCGCCGGCGCGGGGTGTTCCTCTTCCTGTTCGGCTTCGTGCACTTCGTGCTGATCTTCCCGGCCGACATCCTCGCGCCCTACGGCGTCGCGGCGCTGGCCCTCGGGTGGCTCCTCACCCGGAGCCACCGGGCGCTGAACAAGGGCGTGGTGATCAGCGCCGTCGCGGCCACCGTGCTGACGGCCCTGTTCTCGGTGGCGATCGCCGTCGAGGGGGGCGGGAGCGGCGAGGAGATCCGCGGGACGGTCTGGGCCCACGACTACGGTTCCGCGGTGGTCGAGCGGCTGGGGCAGGCGCCGTTCGCCTCGTTGCACATTCTGCTTGCATGGCCGATTCCCACCGCCATCCTGGTCGGCGCGGTGGCCGCGCGCAGGCGCTACCTCGACGACCCGGCCCGGCATCGCGCCCTGCTGGGACGTGTGGTCCTGATCGGCGGGTCGGTCTCGGTGCTGGGCGGCGTGCCGCTGGCGCTCATCGGCGCGGGTGCCTGGAAGGCGGGCGACCTCGCCGAGGGCGCGGTGACCGCGCTGCACGTGATCACCGGATTCGCCGGCGGACTGGCCTACGCGGCCGCGTTCGGGCTGTTCGCCGCCCGGCTTCAGGGCCGGGGCCGGACGCCGGGGCCCGTGGCAGGCGCCCTGGCGGCGGTCGGGAGGCGCTCGCTGACGTGCTACCTGCTGCAGTCCGCGCTGCTCGCGCTGGTCCTCGCCCGTGTCGCCTTCGGCGTCGGGGACCGTATCGAGGCCACCGGGGCGGCCGTCGTCGGCGTCTGCGTCTGGCTCACGGTGCTCGCCGTGGCGGTCGCGCTGGAACGGGCCGGGCTGCGCGGACCATTGGACGCGCTGATGCGCCGTCTCGTCTACGGCAGGCCCACCGACCGGGCGGCCGAACCGCCGCCGTCGGACCCGGCCCTTCCCGGGGCGCGGCCGGCGGGGAAGCGGGAGTCGACGACGGGGGCCGAGTCGTGAAGGCGCTCGTCCTGGCCGGCGGCACCGGAGCCAGGCTGCGACCCTTCAGCCACACGATGCCCAAGCAGCTCATCCCCATCGCCAACAAGCCGGTGCTTGTCCACATCCTGGAGGACATCCGCGCGCAGGGGATCACCGAGGTGGGCATCGTGGTGGGGGGCTACGCCGACGACATCGGGGAGAAGCTCGGGGACGGGGCCGCGCTCGGTGTGCGGATCACCTATCTCCACCAGGACGCCCCCCGGGGCCTGGCCCACTGCGTGGTGATCGCCCGGGAGTTCCTGGGGGACGCGGACTTCGTGATGTACCTCGGCGACAACATGCTGCCGCTGGGCATCGCGGGGGTCGTGGACGACTTCCGCGCCGGTGGGGCGCGGGCCCAGCTCGCGGTCCAGCGGGTGACCGACCCCCGCGCCTTCGGCGTGGCAGAGCTGGACGAGGGGCGGCGTGTGAACCGGGTGGTGGAGAAGCCCGTCCACCCGGTGAGCGATCTGGCGCTCATCGGCGTCTACGTCTTCTCCCCCCAGGTGCACGAGGCGGTCGTGGCCATCGCGCCGAGCGCCCGCGGCGAGCTGGAGATCACCGACGCCGTCCAGTGGCTGATCGACCGGGGTCACGAGGTCCGGGCCTCCCGCTACGAGGGCTACTGGCGGGACATGGGCACGGTCGACGACATGCTGGAGTGCAACCGCGAGCTGCTGCGTTCCCTCACCACCTCGGTCGCGGGCCGGATCGACGCGGCCAGCCTGGTCGTGGGCGCGGTGGAGATCGGTGCGGGCAGCAGCGTGACGAACTCGCGCATCACCGGCCCGGTGAGCATCGGCCGGGGTGTCGTCATCAAGGACAGCGTCGTGGGCCCGGACACCACGATCGGTGACGGCTGCGTGCTGAGCGGAGCCGGCGTGTCCTACTCGATCGTCCTTGAAGCCGCGTCGATCAGCGACGTCGAAGGCCTGCACGGCTCCGTCATCGGCAGGGCCGCCCAGGTGGCCTCTGCCGACGGCGGCGGACGACGGCACCGGCTGATGGTCGGGGATCACGCGAGCGTGCACATGCTGATGACCTGATGAGGCGGACCGAATGAGAATGACGGGCGGGGCCGGCTTCATCGGATCGTGCTGCGTGCGGGCCGTGCCGGAAGGGGAGTACCCCGCTACGAGGATGCCCAGGTCACCGTTCCGGACCTGCCGGACCTGAATGCCTACGCGGCCAACCGGGCGAATCTGCCCGCAGAGCACCCACTGCACAGCCACGGGCTGAGCGTCTCCGGTGAGCCCCTGCTCCATCAACGACGGGCCCTACCAGCATGTGGAGACTCGCGGTTGCCGAGCGCCTCCTTCGGACCACCCTGACCGGTGGGTGAGCGCCGACCGGTCCTGGCCACGCCGGTCTGAGCAACACGGGAGATGACGCCGGCGGTGGTGACGGCCCACACTTGTGAGGACGGAGCAAATTCCGGGAAGGAAATAAATGTGATTCCGGACGAGACGGTCACTCCGGTGAACAGCCTTGAGTGAACGTTGAATCAAGTTGGTCCGGCGCATCGTTCCCCTGGTCTGCTTTCCGCCAGTGGCTGAATTTCGGGTATGAATTCCGGATGCTCGCCCAGCCCTTCCATGTCCAAGAGTGCCCAGGTGGGGAGGGTTCCAGAGCTCCTGCCGGGCAGGACGGAGGGCGGTGAGTCATGCCGCTCTTCTTCCCGTCGGCGGGCCGGAGCTTCTGGATCCGCTCTCTGAATAGGGCATACAGAAATACTCCAGAAGACCTTCATGGTCCGGACGTCACACTCTGATGAATGCCGATGCGCACCCCGCGCGAAGCGGTGCAGCGCTCGTTGATGCAAGGAGAGGATCTTTAATGTCGTCCACTCTCTTCGGGGTACCTGAAGAATTCGACGTCATCGTCATCGGTGGCGGGCCGGCCGGCTCCACGACCGCAGGGCTGCTCGCGAAGCGCGGACACCGCGTCCTCGTGCTCGACCGTGACCGGTTCCCCCGCTACCACGTCGGAGAGTCACTCATCCCCGCCTTCATGCGGCCCATGCAGGAGCTCGGTCTGACCGAGCGGATGGACGCCCGCGGCTTCGAGCGCAAGTACGGCGGCACGCTCGTGTGGGGCAACGCGCAGGTGCCGTGGAACTTCTCGTTCATCGAGGGGACCGCCCACGAGTACGCGTATCACACCCGGCGCGCCGACATGGACTCCCTGATCCTGGACCGGGCCCGCGAACTCGGCGCGTTCATCATCGAAGAGGCCACCGTCAAGGAGCCCATCGAGACCGACGGACGCGTCACCGGGGTCCGCTACACCCTGCGGGGCGCGGAGGGCGTGAAGGAGGCGCGGGCCAAGCTGGTCATCGACGCGTCCGGCCAGTCCCGTCTGCTCAGCCGCAAGTACGCGGACGTCACGTGGCACGAGGAGCTGCGCAACGTCGCGGTCTGGACGTACTTCGACAACTGCGAGCGGCTTCCCGGCGACGAGTACACCAACATCCTCATCGAGGGACTCGACGAGGGCTGGTTCTGGGCGATCCCGATCGACAAGGGCACCATCAGCGTCGGCTACGTGACCCGGTCGGAGGAGGCCAACAAGGAAGGCCGTTCCCTCCAGGACCTGTTCTGGGGTGAGGTGGACAAGTCCACCAAGCTCAAGAAGATGCTCGCGAGCTCCAACCAGGCCGCCGGCTGGCGCACCGCCCGCGACTGGTCGTACACCAGCCAGAGCTTCAGCGGCAACGGCTGGGTGTGCGTCGGCGACTCCGCCGCCTTCGTCGACCCGCTCTTCTCCACCGGTGTCGCGCTGGCGACGTTGGCGGGCAGCACCCTGGCGCGGATCGTCGACGAGATCATCAAGCACCCGGAGATCGAGGAGCAGGCCCTCAAACGCTACGTCACCGCGTACCGCGCGTTCTTCGACGAGATCCGGACCTTCGTCGAGCGGTTCTACGACCGCTCGAAGTACAAGGAGTTCTACCACAGCCTCGCCACGGAGATGGTGGACCCGGACCGCGAGCGCACGCCGTCGGCCAACTTCGTGCAGCTGATATCCGGGCTGAGCGGGAAGCACCCGATGCTCACTCTCACGCTCGACGACCTCATAACCCAGAGCAACGAGCCTGCCGCCGAGAAGAGTTGACCTTTCCCTCCAGGAGAAGGAAGAGCGGAAAGCCTCCCCCATGAGCAGTCACCAGGTGCAACTCCTCTTCATCGATCTCGGGCTGATCCTCTTTCTGGCTCGAGGTCTCGGCCATCTCGCGGCTCGCGTCAACCAGCCGGCCGTGGTCGGCGAGATCGTCGCGGGTGTACTTCTGGGACCCACGCTCTTCAACGGGGCGATCTCCGAGCTGCTGTTTCCCGACGACATCCGCCCGCTGCTCACGGGCATGGCGGATGTCGGCGTCGCCCTCTTCATGTTCGCCGTGGGTCTGGAACTGGAGGGCTCCACCCTGCGGGGCAGGAGCCGGGTCACGGGCGGCGCGATCTTCGGGTCCACCGTCGCGCCGTTCCTGCTGGGCATCGGGCTCGCCGCCTACCTGCTGCGCACCCACGAGACCACCAACACCGCCGCGTTCGTGGTGTTCATCGGGCTCTCGGTCTCGGTGACGGCGTTCCCCGTGCTGGCCAGGATTCTCACCGAACGGGGCATCAGCAAGACCGCGGTCGGCGGGATCGCCCTCGCCACGGCGGCATCCGTGGACGTCGTCGCCTGGAGCGCCCTCGCGGGGATCCAGGCGACGGTGGGCGGCGGCGGCGAACACTGGCGGGCGATGCTCGCCCTCCCCTACATCGTCGCGATGATGTACGTCGTGCGGCCGGTGCTGCGCGCCGTGTTCGTCAAGGACGGGAAGGCGGTCGCCTTCGCTCCGTGGCACCTCGCCCTGGTCTTCATCGGCGTCATGGTGTC
Organism: Streptomyces sp. man185; assembly: GCA_002551355.1. Classification (GTDB taxonomy): domain Bacteria; phylum Actinomycetota; class Actinomycetes; order Streptomycetales; family Streptomycetaceae; genus Streptomyces. The sequence continues at coordinate 51,140 of NTHE01000020.1, forward strand.
GGGGGCGGCGACCGAGGCGATGGGCATGCACTTCATCTTCGGCGCCTTCCTGTTCGGCACGATCATGCCCCGGGAGAAGACCCTGGCCCTGCGGGCCGAGATCCACGACCGCACGGCACAGGTCACCTCCCTGCTGCTGCCCGTCTACTTCGTGGTGGCCGGCCTCAAGGTGGACCTAGGCTCCTTGCGCAGCGGCGACTTCGTCGAACTGGGCGTGATCCTGCTCGTCGCCATCGCCGGCAAGTTCGGCGGGACCTATCTCGGCGCCCGCAGCCAGGGACTGCCCGCGCGGCCGTCCACGGCTCTCGGAGTGCTGATGAACACCCGGGGCCTGACCGAACTGGTCATCCTCGGAGTCGGACTCCAACTGGGCCTGCTCGACACCGGGCTGTACTCCCTGATGGTCGTGATGGCCGTGGTCACCACGGCCATGACCGGCCCGCTGCTGTCGCTCGTCTATCGCAAACCCGTGGAGGTCCCCCGGGCTCCGGATTCCTCGAAGCCGGAACTCATGACCTCTTCTTCGGCGTAGGAAGGGGAGGAAAGATCATGCGGCTGGTCGGACTCGACCGCGAACTGTCCGAACTCACCGAGCTGCTCCACACCTGCGTCGACGGCGGGGGCGGCGGCGCGGCGGTGATCGGCGGTGCGATGGGTTGCGGCAAGACGGAACTGCTCACCGCGCTGAAGACCGAGGCGGCCGCCCGGGGCTTCCTGGTCCTGGACGCGGTGGGTTCGTGGCCGGAGCGCCGGTCGCCGGGCAGCGTGCTGCGCCAGCTGCTCCGGACGGCCGGAGCTCCGCCGGGAGCCGGCGTACTCCTCGACAGCCTCCACGGTGCGTGCGAAGCGGTCGCGGACGAGACGGTCGACCTGCCGCGCACGCTCGACGCCGCAACCACCGACCTCCTGCACCAGCTGTGCGCCGAGGTGGTCCGAGCGGCGGAGGACGTCCCCGTCCTGCTGTGCGTGGACGACGTCCAGTTCACCGACCCCCTCTCGCTGCACTGGCTGCTCCATCTGATCCGCCGGCTGCGGCAGACCCGTGTGGTGCTCGCGCTCACCGAATGCCCGCTGTCTCGCCCCGCCCATCCACAGCTGCACGCGGAACTTCTGCGCCAGCCCAACTACCGCGGCCTGACGCTGGGCAAGCTCTCCCCGGACGGGGTCACGGCCCTGCTCGCGGCACACCGGGGCGCTGCCCCGGACCCGGCCTTCGCCGCGCGGTGCCACCGGGTCAGCGGGGGAAACCCGCTGCTGGTCCGTGCCCTGCTGGAGGACTCCCGCTACATCTCCGACCCGGCCGCGGTGGTGGTCGGGGACGCCTACGGCGACACCCTTCTGAGCTGTCTGCACCGCGGACGGCCTGCCCTGCTGCGCCTCACCCGGGCGCTTGCCGCACTCGACGGCGACATCCACGCCCCGGTCCATCTCGCGCGCCTCAGCGGCCTGGAGCCGGCCGTCGTCGTCCGGGGCGCCCGCGCGCTGGAATCCGCCGGGCTCCTCGACGGGATCCGGCTGCGGCACCCAGTGGCCGCGCAGGCCGTGCTGGAGGGCCTCAGCACCGCGGAGCGCGGTGCGCTGCACCGCGAGGCGGCCCTGATGTGCTACGAGGAAGGCGTCGCCGCCACCCGTACCGCCCGCCACCTCCGCAACTGCACCGGTGAGGACAGATCGCTGCCCTGGGCGGTGCCGCTGCTGCGCGAGGCGGCGGAGCGCCATCTGAACGGCAACCGGGTCGCGGAGGCCCACTCCTGTCTGGAGGCCGCCCTGCGCTTCGGGGGCGACGACCGCGAACGGGTCGCGCTGCGCGCCCTGCTGGCCTCCACCTCCTGGATGCTCAACCCGTCGATCAGCACGCCCCATCTCGGGGAGCTCGCGATCGCGCTCAGCGACGGGCGGCTGCCCGCCCGGCACACGCTGATGCTGGCCAAGTACTTGTTGTGGCACGGCCGTTTCGACGAGGCGGTGCGGGCCGTCGCGCAGATGGACGACCGCGACGAGCGGACCGACCCCGGGTACGCCGCCGAGGTCCGTGCCACCTGGGAACTGCTCTCCGTCACCTATCCGGTGGTGCTGGCCCCGGCCCGAGGCGAGCCCGTGCACGACGACCCGCGCTCTCTGAGCGCCATGGCGTTGTCGCGCGTGCTCGCCCAGGGGCCCGACGAGAGCGCCGTGGCCGACGCGGAGACCGCGCTGCGTGCCATGCGGCTCGGCAAGCACACCCAGGAGTGGTTGATGTGCGCGGTGGCCGCGCTGTCGTTCGGCGACCGGCCGGACAGCGCCGCCCGTTGGTGCGACCACTGGCTGGATGAGGCGAGAGCGCGCAAAGTGCCTCTGTGGGCAGCCGAGTTCGCCTCCCTCCGAGCTGGCATCGCCCTGCGGCTGGGGGACCTGACCCGCGCCCGGTCACTCGCCGAGACCGCGCTCGCCCAGGTGCCCGCGGACAGTTGGGGCGTCTGCATCGGCGGCCCGCTCGCCAACCTGATCCAGGCGGCGACCGACACCCGCGACTTCGCCGCGGCCGCCGAGTACGCGGCGCAGCCGGTGCCCGACGGCATGTTCTCCAGCCGGTTCGGCCTCTCCTACCTGCACGCCAGAGGCTGCTTCCACCTGGAGACCGGACGCCCGTACGCGGCACTCGACGACTTCACGCGCTGCGGTGAGCTGATGACGCGCTGGGGGTTCGACCAGCCGACCCTGCTCCCGTGGCGCAGCAGCGCGGCCCGCGCCCATCTCGCCCTCTCGGACGTCCGGGCGGCCCGGGCGCTCGCGGACGAACAGGCCCGGCTCGTGGGCGAAGGGCCCTCCCGGGCGCGCGGAATCACCCTGCGGGTGTGCGCCGCCACCCGTGAACCCGACGACCGGGCCGCTCTGTTGGAGGAGGCGGTGGCGAACCTCCGCGCCTGCGGTGACCGGTTCCAGCTGTCCGGCGCCCTGGGCGACCTGGGCCGCGCGTACGCCGACGCCAAGGACGGCTCCCGGGCCCGGGCCGCGCGGGAGGAGTCCCAGCGCCTGGAGCGTGCGTGCGGCGCCGGGTCGCCCGCCCCGGGCGCCGGGGCCTGGAGCCCCGTGACCGCGCGGGACGAGACGGCGCTCGGCCGGCTGAGCGGAGCGGAACGACGGGTCGTCGCCCTCGCCGCGCACGGCCGGACCAACAGGGAGATCGCCGACACCCTCACCGTCACGGTGAGCACGGTCGAACAGCACCTCACGAAGGCCTTCCGGAAACTCGGCATCCGGACCCGCAAGGAACTGCCGATGAAGTACGCCCCGGAAGCGGCAGCGAGATGAGCAGGCACCACGTACATCGACGAGAGACAGGTGAGCGACTTGCCGCGCAAGGACTCGAAGAACACGAGGAGCGATCAGTACGACGTGGCGATCCTCGGCAGCGGAATGGCCGGCGGCATGCTGGGCGCGGTACTCGCCCGCAACGGCGTCAAGGTCCTGCTGCTCGACGCGGGGACCCACCCGCGCTTCGCCGTCGGTGAATCGACGATCCCCTACACCTCGGGCATGACCCGGCTGATCGCCGACCGTTACAAGGTTCCCGAACTGGAGGCGCTCTCCAGCTTCAAGGGGATCCGCAAGGAAGTGTCCCGCAACTGCGGCCAGAAGCAGAACTTCGGCTTCGTCTACCACCGCGAGGGACAGCCGCAGAATCCCGCGGAGGTGAACCAACTGGTCGTCCCCTCGCTCCTGCGGACCGAGACGCACCTGTTCCGGCAGGACATCGACGCCTACCTCTTCCACCTCGCGGTGAAGTACGGCGCCGTTCCCCAACTGGCGACCCGCATCGCGGACATCGAGATCGACCCCGACTCCGGTGCGGTGCTGCGCACCGAGGCCGGCAAGGAGTTCCGCGCGAGCTACGTCGTCGACGGCAGCGGCTTCCGCTCCCCGCTTGCGGAGAAGTTCGACCTGCGGGAGACGCCGACCCGGGCGCGCACGCACTCGCGCAGCCTCTTCACGCACATGGTCGGGGTCCGCCCCTACGACCAGTCGCCCAACGGCCGCAAGCACAAGCAGCCCAACCCGTGGCACAACGGCACGCTGCACCACGTCTTCGACGGCGGCTGGCTGTGGGTCATCCCCTTCGACAACCACGAGGACTCCCTCAACCCGCTGTGCAGCGTCGGTCTCACCCTCGACCCGCGGGTCTTCCCCAAGGGGGAGGCCACGGCGGAGCAGGAGTTCGACGACTTCCTGAAGCGGTTCCCGGAGATCGCCTGGCAGTTCGAGGGTGCCAAGGCGGTCAGGCCGTGGGTCTCCACCGGCCGGCTCCAGTACTCGGCCAAGCAGGTCGTGGGGGAGCGGTTCTGCCTCACCTCGCACGCGGCCGGGTTCATCGACGCGCTCTACTCGCGCGGGCTCACCAACACCATGGAACTGGTCAACGCGCTCGGCTGGCGGCTGATCGCCGCATCCCGCGACGGCGACTGGTCGCTGGAGCGGTTCTCGTACCTGGAGAACCTCCAGCAGGGGCTGTTCGACTTCCACGACAACCTCGTCTACAGCTCCTTCGTGGGCTTCCGCGACTACGAGCTGTGGAATGCGGTCAACCGGACCTGGATGCTCGGCACCATGCTCGGCAACGTGATGCTGGAGGACGCCTACTACCGGTTCGACACCACCGGCGACGCGCAGGTCTTCCTCGACCTGGAACAGAGCAAGCACCCCGGATCGCCCCTGCCGGTGAGTTCCGGATTCAACGAGATGGGAATTCTTACCCGGGACCTCTGTGAATCGGTGGAGGACGGAAAAATCGAGCCCGGAGAGGCAGCCAAGAAGATTCTCCGGCACATTGCCCAGGCCGACTTCATCTCGCCGTCGTTCCGGCTCGGGAACGAAAGCACCCGCTGCTTCGCGATGAGTCCGGGCAAGATGGCAGTGAATGCCGTCTGGTCGCGCCGTGAGGCGCCGCCCGAGATCGGACCGCGCATGATCAACGCCAGTAAGGGGCTGGTCAGGACACGCCTGCGCGACTTCAAGTGACCCCAGGCGCCGGCTAGGGGTCCTCGGTGGGGAACACCCCTGAAAGATCAGGGGTGTTCCCCGTTTCTTGGTTGATATAAATTCAGCGGGATTGCTCCGTAATGCAGATTCGAGACAGAGGGCGACGAATGGACGCGAACGCAGAGCGCGACCCGAAGAACCTCATAGCCATCGTGGGAATGGCTGGAAAGTTCCCGGGTGCGCCCGATGTCGACAGCCTGTGGAATCTGATGATGAAGGGCGAGCACGGTATCGGTCCCATTCCCGCCGAACGCTGGGACAGCACCGCCCAGCTCGACCCGGAGAAGGAGATCCAGGCGGTCGGTGGCTTCCTGGACGGCGTCGACCTCTTCGACGCCGGCTTCTTCGGCATCTCCCCCCGCGAGGCCGAGGCCATCGACCCGCAGCAGCGCCTGATGCTGGAAGTGGGCTGGCGGGCCGTCGAGGACGCCGGTCAGCGGGCCGACTCCCTCGCGGGCACCCGCACCGGCGTGTACGTGGGCGCCTCCTGGCACGACTACGAGCTCCTGCGCAAGGAGCGCGAGGCCCAGCCCACCCCGCACAGCCTCGTCGGCAACGCGCTCGACGTGATCGCCGCCCGCCTCTCCTACTTCCTCAAGGTTCGCGGCCCCAGCATGACCGTGGAGACCGGCTGCTCCTCCTCGCTCGTGGCCCTGCACCTCGCCTCCCAGGCCCTGCGCGACGGCGAGATCGAGGCCGCGGTCGTCGGCGGCACCAACCTCATGCTCGACCCGCACGTCACCGTGGGACTCACCCACTTCGGCGGCCTCTCGCCGGACGGGCTCTGCCAGGCGTTCTCCGCCTCGGCCAACGGCTTCGTGCGCGGCGAGGGCGTCGCCGCCCTCTATGTGAAGACCCTGGAACGCGCCCTGGCCGACGGCGACCGCGTCCACGGCGTCGTCGTCAACACCGTGGTGAACAACGACGGCGGCGGCGACAGCCTGGTGACCCCCAGCCCCCAGGGCCAGGAGGACCTGCTGCGTCGCGCCTACGGCGGCGGAGCGGTGCCGCCGGGCGCCCCCGCGTACGTCGAGGCGCACGGCACCGGCACCGGGCGCGGCGACCCGATCGAGGCCACCGCCATCGGGCGCGTCCTCGGCGGGGACCGCGCCGGCGACCCACTGCTCATCGGCTCCGTGAAGACGAACATCGGGCACCTCGAAGCCAGCGCGGGCCTGGCGGGTCTCATCAAGATCCTGCTCGCCCTGAAGCACCGCATGGTGCCCCCGAGCCTGCACTCCGCCGAGCTCAACCCGGCGATCCCGTTCGACGACATCAACCTGCGCGTGGTGCGCGAGCCGACCCCCCTGCCGGAGACCGGCCCCCTCTACCTCGGCGTCAACTCCTTCGGGTGGGGCGGCACCAACGCCCATGTCGTCATCAGGAACCCGCCCGAGCCGACCGCGGAAGAGGCCCCGCGGCCCCTCCCGGCGACCGGACTGCCCGCCGTCGTCCCCCTGTCGGCGAAGGACGCGCCCGCCCTCGGTCTGCGCGCCGCCGAACTGGCACCCCTGGTAGCGGACACCGCCGAACGGATCACCGCCCAGGCCGGCGCCCTCGCCCATCGCCGCGACCACTTCCCCCTCCGCGCCGCCCTCGTCGCCCCGGACGGCCCGGTGCAGCTCCGCACCGGCCTGCACGCCCTCGCCGCTGCCCCGGACGCCGAACCCACCACGCCCGGACTGTCGGCCGGCACCGCCGTGCCCCACGGTGGCACCGCGTTCGTCTTTCCCGGTCAGGGCTCCCAGTGGAACGGCATGGGCGTCGAACTCTTCCGGGACAGCCCGCTGTTCGCCTCCGTCGTCACCCGCTGCGCCGAGGCTCTGCGCCCGCACACCGACTGGGACCTGCTGGAGATCTTCGCCGGCGACGCCGACGACGCGTGGACGACCCGGATCGACATGCTCCAGCCCACCCTGTGGGCCATGTCCCTCGGCCTCGCCGAACTCTGGCGCGCCGCGGGCGTCGAGCCGGACGTCGTCCTCGGCCACAGCCAGGGCGAGATCACCGCGGCCACGCTGGCCGGAGTCCTCTCGTACGAGGACGCCGCCCTGGTCATGGCCCGGCGCAGCGCCATCGCCCGCCGTGCCTCCGGCCTCGGCCGGATGCTCGCCGTGGACCTGGGCCGGGAGGCCGCGCTCGCCGCACTCGAAGGGTTCGAGGACAGCGTCTCTCTCGCGGTGCACAACGGGCCGAGCTCCTGCGTGCTCTCCGGCGAGAAGGAGGCCGTGCTCACGCTCAAGGAACTGCTCGACGCCGAGGGCACCTACTGCCGTCTGGTCAACGTCGACTACGCCTCGCACAGCCCGCAGATGGACCCGCTGCGCGAGGACCTGCTCGCCGCCCTGGAACCCGTCCGCCCGCGCGACGCCGCGATCGGCCTGATGTCGACCGTACGGCGGCAGCGGCTGGACGGGCCCGAGATGGACGGCGCGTACTGGGTCGAGAACCTCCGCAGCCCCGTGCAGTTCGCCGATGCCATGGGCGCGCTGCTCGACGAGGGGATCACCCACGTAGTGGAGATCAGCCCGCACGCCGTTCTCGCCCCGGCCGTCGAACAGCTCGTCGCCGACCGGCCCCAACGGGCGGCGGTCCTGACCACCATGCGGCGCCACCACGGCAGCACCGCGGACATCGCCGGGGCCCTCGGCCGCGCCTACGTCGCCGGACTGGAACCCTTCGGCCACCTGCCCCGGACCGCCGGCGCGGAACTGCCCGGATACCCGCTGCGCAGCGAGCGTTACTGGACCGCCGAACGCCCCCGGGGCTCCGGCGCGGCCCGCGGCTTCGACGCCCCGCTGCTCCCCGCGCCCGGGGAGGCCGACGTCCGGCACGGATCCCTGGAACTCTCCCTCAACAGCCCGTCCTGGCTGGAGGACCACCAGGTGCACGGCACCCCGGTGCTGCCCGGCGCGGGCATGCTCGCCGTGGCCGTCAACACGGCGTACGCGCTGCCCGGCCCGACCGTCCGCCGCCTGGAGAAGGTCCGCTTCCGCAAGGGGGCGGCGGTCACCGAGGACGTCACCCGCCTCACGGCCGAGTGGCGCGGCACCACCGCCGGCGGGGCCTTCCGGCTGCTGTCGCTGACCGAGGGCGGCGCCGGCTGGGAGGAGAACGCCACCGCCCGCGCCGACCACCGCGCGGGGTCGCACCCTGTCGCCGGCTTTCCCCGCTGGCACGCCGGCCAGGACCCGGCCGACGCCGAGGCCTTCTACCGCACCTGGGCGGCGCGCGGCCTCGAATACGGTCCTGCCTTCCGCGGGATCCGGACCCTGTACACCGACCCGGCGGGCGAGCACGCCCTGGGGGAGGTCGTGCTCGCCGACCGGCTGCGCGCCGGCAACCGGGGGCGCGCCCTGCACCCTGCCCTGTGGGACGGAGCGCTCCAGGTCACCCTGTCCCTCTGCGACGCCCACGCGCCGGGAGCGGCCCTGGTCCCCACGGCCGTCGAACGCGTCGAGCTGACGGCGAGCCCCGACGAACCCGTCACTGAGGTCTGGTCGCACGTCGTCCGGCGTGCCGAGGGGCTGTTCGACCTCCAGATCTTCGATGCGGGACAGCGGCCGCTGCTGATGATGGAGGGGCTGGAACTGTCTCCGCTGCCGGGCCACGGCTCCGGCGCGGACACCGACGCCGAACGCCTCCACCGCATCGAGTGGACCGATCTCACCGCCCCCGGCGACGTGACCGCGGTCACCGGCCATTGGCTCGTCTGCGGAGATGACGGGGTGGACGGCGCGGCCGGCCTGCTGGCCGACGCACTGGCGGCCGCCGGGGCGCGGGTCTCCCGCACCACCTCGGACGGAACTCCCGGTGCGGCCGACCTCCCCGAGCGGGTGGTGTTCGTCGCCCCCGGCGCCGACGCGGGGGACAGAGCCCAGCGCCGGGCGCTGACCCGCCTGGCCGGACTCGCCCGCGCCTGCTCCGACCTGCCCGTACCGCTGCCGCTGGCCGTGGTGACCACCCGGGCGCAGGCAGCCGTGCCCGGCGACGCCCCCGACCCGGGAGCCGCGCTCCTGTGGGGATTCACCCGCGTCCTGCGCCGCGAGCACCCCGAACTGCTCACCCGGATCGTCGACATCGACGCCACCGAGCCGGACGGCCCGGCCGCATGGGCCGCCGAACTCCTCGGCGACGACGCCGAGGACCAGGTGGCGCTGCGCGCCGGGCGACGCCTCGCAGCCCGCCTCACCCGCGGCGTCCCGGACGGGGAGTCCGCCCTCGCCCTGCCCGCCCCGTGCTCGGCACGGCAGCCGTTCCGGGCCGCCGCCCGCCGGCCGGGAGCTCGGCAACCGGTGGAGTACCTGCCGCTCGCCCGGCGTTCGCCCGGGCCCGGCGAGATCGAGATCGAGATCACCGCGGTCGCCCTGGACCACGGCGACGCCTTGCGGGCCCTCGGCGCGCTGCCACCCGGCGACGGCGTACTGCCGCTGGGCTCCGGGTGCGCCGGCCGGGTCCTCGCGGTCGGCCCGGACGTCACCGCCGTCGCCCCCGGCGACCGGGTGGCGGCCTGCGCCGCCGGCGTCCTCGCCAGCCACGTCACCGTACGCGCGGACCACGCCGCATCCGTGCCCGACGGCCTCGGCGACGCCGAGGCGGCCGCGCTGCCGCTTCCGATGGCGGCGGCCTGGTACGCCCTGTCCGACCTCGGGCGGCTGGAGGCCGGGGAGACGGTCCTGATCGACCTCCCGCCGGGCGTCGCGGCCCGCGCCGCCGTCGAACAGGTGTCCCGCGTCCTGGGTGCGCGCGTCATCACCACGTCCGCCGGCCCCGGTGCGGGCCCCGGCTCCGACGCCGTCGTCGACCCCGCCGACGCCGACTGGACGAGTGCCGTACGCTCCGCAACCGGCGGACGCGGCGTCGATGTCGTCCTCGCCTCGCCCGCCGGACAGCCCGGCGACGGACGGCTGGACGCCCTCGCGCCCGGCGGCCGCTACATCGCGTTCGGCGGCACGGGCAGCCGCGCGCTGGGCGCGGAGGCGTTCAGCAGGGGCATCGCCCTCTCCACGGTCGCGCTGCCCGGACTGCTGGAGGACCAGGGCCGCCGGTTCGCCGCCGCGCTGCGGGCCGCCTGGGAACTCGTCGCGGGCGGCAAGCTGGAGCCGCTGCCGGTCCGCACCCGCCCCATGGCCGAGGTGGTCGACGCCCTCCGGGAGACCGAGGAGGCCGGGGCCCAGGGGCTTCGTACGGTCCTCGTCGACGCCTCCACAGTCGACACGGTGACACCGCTGCCGATGCCCGGCGGCCGGTTCCGCGCCGACGGCAGCTACCTGATCAGCGGCGGCCTCGGCGCGCTGGGGCTGAGCCTGGCCGAGTTCCTCGCAGCCCATGGCGCGGGCTCGCTCGTTCTGCTCGGGCGCTCCGCTCCCGCCCCCGCCGCGGCCGCCCGCATCGAGGCGCTCCGCGTCGCGGGCACCGCGGTCCGCGCCGAGCGGTGCGACATCACCGACGCGGAGTCCGTGCGCGCGGTGCTGGCGGCGGTACGGGACGAACTGCCGCCGCTGCGCGGGGTGGTGCACGCGGCGGGCCTGCTCGACGACGCCACCGTGCGCAACCTGACCCCCGAGCAGGTGGAGCGCGTCCTCGCACCGAAGACGACGGGCGCCCGCAACCTCGACGCGGCGACGTCCGAGGACCCGCTCGACTTCTTCGTCCTCTTCTCGTCCGCGGCCGCCCTGGTCGGCAACGCGGGCCAGGCCGCGTACGCCGCGGCCAACGCCTACCTCGACGCCTTCGCCGAAGCGCGGCGACGGCGCGGTCCGGCCGCGCTCAGCGTGCAGTGGGGCCCGTTCACCGGGGTGGGCCTCGCCGCGGCCGACGAACAGCGCGGAGCCCGCCTGGAGGAGCGCGGCATGGGCGGCTTCCGTCCCGACGAGGCGTGGGCCGCGCTGGTGCGGATGCTGGAGCGGGACGAGCCGGTGACCGGATACGTGCCCATCGACCTCCGCCAGTGGTTCGACGCCTACCCCGACACCGCGGCGCTCGGCAGCTGGGAGCGGCTGCACGCCGCCGCCCGCGACGGCGCGGCCACGGCCCGGGGCGGCGACTTCCTGGACCGGCTGCTGGCCGCCGCGCCCGAGGACCGGCCGGCCGCCGCCGAGGAGGAGGTCCGCCGGCTCGCGGGCCGCGTCCTGCGGCTGGAGGCCGAACAGGTCTCCGGCGAGACCCCGTTCAAGCAGCTCGGCCTGGACTCCCTGATGGGCCTGGAACTGCGCAACCGGCTGGAGGCCTCGTTCGGGCTCAAGCTGTCGCCGACGCTCCTGTGGTCCTACGGGACGTCGAGTGCGCTCGCCGACGCGCTGTGCGAACGGCTCCCCGGGCCGCCCGACCCGAGCTGACCGGCGGACCCGCGCCCGGCCCCGGACCCCTTCCCACGACGTCCCTGTCGTACGACCGCGAGGAATACCGACCCATGGAAGAGACCTCCGTACCCGACGGAAGCCGGCAGACCCCGCTCACGCGCGCGCTCGCCACGATCCGCACGCTGCGGCAGCGGATCGACGAGCAGGAGGGCAACCAGCCCGTCGCCGTGGTGGGCGTCGGACTGCGGCTGCCCGGCGGCATCGACACCCTCGACGGCTACTGGGAAGCGCTGACGGCCGGGCGCGACATGGTCCGCCCCATCCCGCAGCACCGCAAGGAGCCGTTCGCCGCCGAGTGGGACACGCTCCCCCAGCGCGGCGGGTACCTGGACGACGTGCTCGGCTTCGACGCCGCGTTCTTCGGCATCAGCCCTCGTGAGGCCCGCCACCTCGACCCCCAGCAGCGGCTGCTGCTCGAAGTCGCCTGGGAGGCCGTGGAGAACGCCGGACTGCCCGTCGGCCGGCTCTCCGGCACACAGACCGGGATGTACCTCGGCATCATGTGGCAGGACTACCGCGACTGGCTCGCGGGCGAGCCCGACGCCTACTGGACGACCGGCAACGGCCACAACTTCGCGGCCGGCCGCGTCGCGCATGCCCTCGGCCTCAACGGGCCGACCATGGCCGTGGACACCGCCTGCTCGTCCTCCCTGGTCGCCGTCCACCTGGCGGCGCAGGCACTGCGCCGCGGCGACTGCGAGGTCGCGCTCGCCGCCGGGACCAACCTCATCCTGTCGCCCCGGTCCATGCGCCTGGTGCAGGAGACCCGGTCGCTGGCCCCGGACGGCCTCTGCAAGGCCTTCGACGCCCGCGCCAACGGCTTCGTCCGCGGCGAGGGCTGCGGTGTCGTGGTCCTCAAACGCCTGGACCACGCGGTGCGCGACGGGGACCGGGTGCACGCGGTGATCCACGGCACCGCCGTCAACCAGGACGGACGCTCGGGCGGCTTCACGGCCCCCAACGTGCTCTCCCAGGTGTCGCTCATCGAGAAAGCGCTCGGCGACAGTGGCCTGGAGCCCTCGGACATCGGCTACATCGAGGCCCACGGCACCGGCACCGCGCTCGGCGACCCCATCGAGATGGAAGCCTTGGCGACCGCCCTCGGCCGTACCAACGGGGGCGCGCCCCTCGCCGTCGGCGCGGCGAAGAGCAACTTCGGTCACCTGGAGGCGGCCGCCGGGGTCGCCGGACTGCTCAAGGCGATCCTCTGCCTGCGGCACCGGCAGGCTCCGCCCGTCGTCCACTTCCGTACGCTCAACCCCCGGGTCGACCTGTCGGGCACCGGGATGACGGTGCCGGGCGAGCTTGCCGACTGGGCCCCCGGCAGCGGACAGTACGCCGGCGTCAGCTCCTTCGGGATGAGCGGTACCAACGCCCACGTCATCCTCGGACCGCCCGAGCACACCGTCCCCCGGGCGGGCGGCGAGCCCGGTGGCGCCGGCGTAGAGGCGTTCGAGATCTCGGCGAAGACGCCCGACGCACTGCGCGCCCTCGCCGGCCGCTACGCCGACCGCCTCGCGGACCTCGGCCCCGACTCCTACGCCGCCTTCGCCTACTCAGCCGGGGCGGGACGCACCCGGCACGCGTTCCGGGCGGGCATCGCCTGCGCCGACCCCGCGTCGGCCGCCCGCGCCCTGCGGTCCCTGGCCGCCGGCGAACCGTGCACCGACGTGACCCTCGCCGAGGGCGCGGCCCAGGCCGCCGAACCGCTCCCGGACGCGTTGCCCCGCCGCCTCGTCGACCTCCCCGCCTACCCCTGGCAGCGGGTGCGCCACGCCCCCGAGACCCTGCCCGACGCGTCGACGGCGACGCCCGCCGCACCGGCGGCCGGACCACAGCCCGCGACCGCCGCCGACGGCTCCGAAAGCGACCCACCGTCCGTCACCCTGCCGACGGCGCACCGCACCGTGTGGCGCACCGCGCCGCCGTCCGCCCCGGCGACCGCCGGCTCCCTGATCCTCGCGGGCGACGACCAGGAGCTCCTGGGGCGGCTCGCCCGCGAAGCGGCCGCCCGGGGCGTGCGGGGGACCCTGCTCACTCCCGCACCCCCGGGCCCGGCCGACGGCTGGACAACGGCGGACCTGCCGGCCGGCCCCGCGGAGTGGGACCGCTTCTGGGCCGCCCGCGAGAGCGGCGGACCACAGGCCCTGGTGCTCGTCATGAAGGGCGACCGGCTGACCGAGGAAGAGCACGGGGACGCGGCGGAGCCGTCCACCGACCCCCTGGCGGACGGCGCGGCCCTCTGCGCAACCGTCACCGACGCGGTGTGCGCAGCTGCCCGCAGCTCGGGAGAGCAGACCCGGTCCTTCGTGGTCACCCGGGCCACCGTCCGCACGGCGGAAGGGGACCGCGTCCTGTGCACGGGCCACGGCCTGCTGCACGGACTCGCCCCCGTACTGGGACTCGAACTCGGCGCTCCCTGGGGCGGGATCGTCGATCTGCCCCTCACCCCCGGGAGCGGCGACCTGGGCGTTCTGGTGGACTTCCTGGCCGGCCGGTGCGGCCCGACGACGGAGGGTGTCGAGGACCTCGCGGCGATCCGCGACGGCTCGGTCCTGGTCGCCCGGCTGACCGAAGCGGACGGACCCACCGCCGAACTGACCGCCCGTGAGGACGCGACGTACGTCGTCACCGGCGGACTCGGCGCGGTCGGCAGGGAACTCGTGGGCGACCTCGTACGCCGAGGCGCTCGCAACCTGCTGCTCATCGGCCGCCGTGCCGAGAGCGAACTGGCCCCCGAGACACAGGAGTTCCTTGCGGGCCTCGCCCGCACCACCGACCGCACGGTGTACCGGGGCGGCGGCTGCGACACCGCGCAGGCCCTGGAGAGCGCCTGCGAGGCGCTGGCGGACATGCCGCCCGTACGCGGAGTGCTGCACGCGGCGGGGACCTTGCACCGGACCCCGCTCACCGGGACGGGTGCGCGGGAGTACGGGGAGGCGCTGAGCGGCAAGGCCGCCGGCGCCTGGTTGCTGCATCGGGCGAGCCGGGCCTGGCCGCTGGACTTCTTCGTCCTGACGTCCTCGGTCTCCGCGCTGTGGGGCACCGAGGGCTGCGCGGCCTACTCGGCCGCCAACGGAGCCCTCGACGCCCTCGCCGCGCACCGCAGGTCCCTCGGCCTGCCCGCGGTGAGCATCGCGTACGGCCCCTGGGCCCTGGGCGGCGACGGGATGGCCGACGCCGAACTGCGGTCCCGGTCCGCGCGGATGGGCGTCGGCACCCTGGACGCCGGTCAGGGCCGGGCGGCTCTGACCGGCGAGGCCCCCGGAGCGGACGGCCGGATCGTGGCCTGCCCGCTGGATCTGCCCAGGCTGCGCGAGGTGATGAGCGGACTCCGCCCGCGCGGCCTGTTCGGGAGGCACGACAGTGCGGCCCCCGCACCGGACGCCGGTGTGCGCACCTTCCTCGACGGGCTGGCGCCGGGCGAGCGTCCGGCCGCGGCACGTGCCGCGGTGACCCGCCTGCTCGCCGCCCAGCTCGGCCACGCCGACAGCGCCGCCGTACGGGAGGACGTCGGCTTCTTCGACCTCGGGCTCGACTCGATCATGGCGGTCGACCTGACCACCCGGCTCACCGAGGTATTCGGCACGGGCGTACTCGTCGCGGACGTCTTCGACCACCCCACGGTTGCAGAACTGGCCGCGTTCCTGCTGTCCGCGCCCGCCACCGCCACCGCCACCGCCCCCGCGCGCCCGACCGGTCCGAGCCCGAGCCCGGACCCGGCGAGCGCCCCCGCCCCGGCGGCGCGGGACGCCGTCGAGCCGGCCCCGGACGCGGCCGGCGGGGAACCCATCGCGATCGTCGGCATGGGCGGGCGCTTCCCCGGCGCGGACTCCGTCGAGGAACTGTGGGAACTCCTGCGCGACGGCCGTGACGGCGTCACCTCGGTGCCCGCCGACCGCTGGGACACCGCGGCCATCCGCCCCGGCACGCTCACGACCGACCAGGGCGGATTCCTGGACGGCATCGACCGGTTCGACGCCGGCTTCTTCTCCGTCCCGGCACGCGAGGCCGAGAACCTCGACCCCCAGCAGCGGCTGCTGCTCGAATCGGCTTGGCACGCGATGGAGAACGGCGGCATCGACCCCGTCTCCCTGCGCAACTCCCGTACGGCCGTCTTCGTCGGCATCAGTTACGGCGACTACGCGAGGCTCCTGGCGCAGGGCGGCCTGGAAGAGGTCGACGCCTACTACAGCACCGGCACCGCACTCAACGCGGCAGCCGGCCGCATCGCCTACACCCTCGGGCTGAACGGGCCCGCCGTCGCCGTGGACACCGCCTGCTCCTCCTCGCTCGTCGCCCTGCACCTGGCCGTAGGATCCCTGCGGTCGGGCGAGAGTGACACGGTGCTGGCCGGAGGCGTGAACATCATGCTCGACCCGGCCTCCTGGGCCGCCGTCAGCCAGGCGCACATGCTCTCGCCGGACGGCCGCTGCCGCACCTTCTCCGCGGACGCCAACGGGTTCGTACGCTCCGAGGGCTGCGGCGTCGTCGTCCTCAAGCGCCTGACCGACGCCCGCCGCGACGGCGACCGGGTGCTCGCCGTCATCCGCGGCAGCGCGGTGAACCAGGACGGGGCTTCGTCCGGGCTCACCGTACCCAGCGGCAAGGCCCAGGAAGGCATGCTGGAGACGGCGCTCGCCCAGGCCGGAGTCGCCGGCTCCGACGTCTCCTACCTGGAGGCCCACGGCACCGGCACCGCGCTCGGCGACCCCGTCGAACTCGGCGCGGCCTGGAGGGCCCTGGGACCGGGCCGACGCCCCGGCCGGCCGCTGCACGTCGGATCGGTCAAGAGCAACATCGGCCACTGCGAGTCCGCCGCGGGCATGGCGGCGCTCTTCAAGACGGTGCTCGCCCTCCAGCACGACGTGATCCCGGCCAACCTCCACTTCCGCGAGCCCAACCCGCATGTGGACTGGGACGGAATGAACGTGCGCGTGGTGGACACCGCCACCGCCTGGCGGCGCGGCGACACGCCGCGGGTGGCCGGTGTCTCCGGATTCGGCTTCACCGGCACGAACGCGCACCTCGTGGTCGGCGACGCCCCGGACGAGGCCGCCGGTGCGGAAGCTTCGGCGTCGCCCGCGACGGACGAACAGACCGGTGCGAAGCCCGCCACACGTCTCGTCCCGCTCTCCGCGCCGGACCCGGAGGGACTGGAGCGTCTGACGGACGCCTGGGCCGCGCGGCTGGCGAGCGCCGCCGAGCAGGATCTCGACGCGCTCGCCGCCACCGCCTGCGCCGGCCGCGCCCACTTCCCCTACCGCCGGGCCGTGCTGGGCGCCACCGCCGAACAGCTCTCCGCCCAACTCGACAGCCCCGGGAAGGCAATCACCCGCCCGCCGCGCGTCGCCTTCCTCTTCTCCGGCCAGGGCAGCCAGTACTTCGGCATGGGCCGCGACCTGTACGAGAACGAACCGGTGTTCCGCGAGAGGTTCGACGCCTGCGACCGCATTCTGACGCCGATGCTGGGCGCGTCCCTCGCGGACCTTCTCTACTACGGCGACGACCGGACCGCCGTCAACGAGACCCGGGTGACCCAACCCGCACTCGTCACCCTGGAGATGTCCCTGGTCGCCCTCTGGGAATCGTGGGGCGTGCGGCCGTCCGTCGTCATGGGCCACAGCGTCGGCGAGATAGCGGCCGCGATGACGGCCGGGGTGATGGACCTGTCCACCGGGCTGGCGCTCATCGCCCACCGTGCCCGGCTCATGCAGGGCACCGAACGCGGCGCGATGCTCGCCGTCGTGGGCAGCGAGCAGGACGTCACGGGCTGGGCGGAGGCCGCCGGACTGGACATTGCCGCGGTCAACGGCCCCGAGTCCCTCGTGGTGTCGGGTGCGCCTGACGACGTCGACGCACTGGCCGCGCGGCTCAAGGAGCAGGGGGTGCGCGCCCGCAGGCTGAGCGTCTCGCACGCCTTCCACTCGCGCCTGCTCGATCCCGCGCTGGCGGAGTTCGACACGGTCCTCGCCCCGCTGGAATTCCGCGAGCCCGTCCTCCCCATCATCTCCAACGTGTCGGGCGCGCTCGCCGCGCCCGACGAGTACGACGCCGGATACTGGCGGCGGCATGCCCGCCGCCCCGTGCGCTTCCACGACGGCGCGGGCAGCCTCGGCCCGCTCGACGTCGACATCTGCCTGGAGATCGGCCCGGACCGCACCCTGGTCAACCTGGTCAAGGGAGCGGGCCTCGACCCGACGCCCGAGCTCGCCTCGTCGCTGCGCCGGGGCACCGGGGACCGCGCCGCGCTGCTGGCCGCCCTGCGGACGCTGTACCTGGGCGGCCAGGACGTCGACTGGAAGCGGGTCGCGCCGCGCCGGACCGGCCCGGGGGAGGACGCGCCGCGCTACCCCTTCGCCCGGACGCGCCACTGGACCCGGACCGGCGCTTCCCCCGTGGCGGTCGGCGTCGCCCGCGCCGCCGCCCAGGGCCCCGCCTGGGGGACCGAGCTCCGCTCGCCCGCTCTCGGCGGCCGGGTCTGGGCCACCGAACGCAGTACCGAGTACCCGGCCCACCTCACCGACCACCGCCTCTTCGGCACGGTGTCGGTTCCCGGCGCGTCGCAGACGGCCACCGTGCTCTCCGCCCTGGGCGCCGGCGGCGCCCCCGTGGTCCTGGAGGACCTCCACTTCCCGCGCGCCCTGGTGCTGCGCGATGGGGAGCGCTACGACCTCCACGTCGTCGAGGAGGCGCGCGAGGGGCAGAGCCGCGCCGTCGGCGTCCACAGCCTGCTCGACCGCGAGCGCGGACGCTGGCAGGAGCACCTCGCGGCCCGGGTCGGGTCCACCGCGCCCCGAGCGGACGCCGACCGGCGCGCGACTCCGCCCGACCCGCAGGCGTTCCTGAGGAGCGCCGAACGGCACCTGCCCGGAGAGGCGTTCTACGCACACCTGCGGTCGCTCGGGTACCACCTCGGGCCGTCCTTCCGCTGGATAGGCGACGCGTACATCCGCGGCGACGAAGCGCTCATCCGCTTCGTCGAGCCCGCGGAGATGAACGAGTCCCCGGACGGCTACGAGATCCACCCGGGGCTGCTCGACTCGTGCCTCCAGAGCGCCGTCGCGTTCGCCGTCACCGGGGAACCCGTGTCGGAGGAGGACGGGCTGGCCATTCCCTTCGCCATCGCCCGGCTGTCCTTCCCCCGGCGGCCGGTCCCCGGCCAGGAACTCTGGGGCCACGTCCGCGCGGTGCGCGAGGACGGCCCCGACGACGGCCTGCTCCAGGTGAGGTCGGCCGACCTGCACATGTTCGACGGCAGCGGCGCCACGGTGCTCGCGGTGGACGACTTCCGCTTCCGCCGCGCCCCGCGCGCCCTGCTCCAGCGATCCCTGCGCGAGGGCGCCCCCCACACGTACGAGCTGGCCTGGACGGCGCAGAAGCCGGCCACGGCCTCCGGGACCGGACCCGTGACGCGCCGGCGGATCGCCCTGCTGGGAGCCGCCACCGAGGCCGGCCGGGCCGTGCGCGAGGCCTGCGCGGCGTACGGCCACGAGGTGGAGCCCGTGGTGGACGGGGAAGCCGGTACACCGGGCGCCGACCTGGTGCTCGACGCCCGGTTCGCGGCCGTCCCGGACGGCGTTGCTGGTCCGGCGGACACCCTCGCCGCGGTCCGGGAGCTGACCGGCACACTGCACACGGCGGACCGGAGCGTTCCGTACGCCGTGCTGGCCGCCACCGGCGACGGGACGGCGGAGGGCGGCGCCGGAGCGCCGGTCCGCGAGGCGCTGTGGGGGCTGCTCACCTCGCTGGAGGCGGAGCAGAGCGACCGGCGGCTGCTACGGATCGGGCTCGCCCCGCAGTGGGACCCCGCCGCGCTGGCCGGGGCGCTGACCCGGTCGCTCGACGAGGGCGTCCCCGAGCCCCGGTTCGTCATCGGCCCGGACGAGGTACGGGTCGCCCGACTAATCCCGTACGAAGGGGAGGGCGACCACGCCCCGTCCGCCGGGCGCGGTGCCGCCCTCATCACGGGGGGCCTCGGCGCACTCGGCCTGACCACGGCCGGCGTCCTCGCCCGGAACGGGTTCACCGAGCTCACCCTGATGGGCCGCTCCGCACCGGACGCCACCGCCCGCGAGGTCATCGACGACCTGATCGCCCGCGGCGTCCGGGTGGACGTCGTGAGCGGCGACGTCACCGACTCCGAGGCATGCCGGGAGGCGGTCGCCCGGGCCGGTGTGCGGGCGCCGCTGCGGACCGTGCTGCACCTGGCCGGCGTCAACGACGACCAGGCGTTCGACGGTCTGGGCCCCGACTCCTTCGACACCGTTTTCGCCGCCAAGGCCCAGGGCGCGGCGAACCTCGCGGCGGCGCTGGCGGGCCACGAGCTGGACGCCCTGGTGTTCTTCTCGTCCGCGTCCGCCGTCCTCGGCTCCGCCGGCCAGACCAACTACGCCGCGGCCAACGGATATCTGGACGGCCTGGCCATGACCCTGCGAGCCGCCGGCACCCCCGCCACCAGCGTCGACTGGGGCCCCTGGGCCCCGGAGTCCCGGGGCGGCATGGCCGCGTCCGCCGCTGTCGAGCGGGCCATGGAACGGCGCGGCCTGCGCTCCCTGGCCGACCCGGAGGCGGAAGAGGTGCTGCGCGCGGTCCTGGCGGGCGCCCCCGCCGGCCGGCTCGTCGCGGTGGCCATGGACCGCGACGCGTACGCGATGCAGCTCGCGGACCACCCGCGCGCCGCTCTCGTACGCTCCCTGGTCACCCGCCCGGCCCGCACCGGGGACGGGCCGGCCCGCGGATGGCTGACGGAACTGCTCACCGGTCTCGACCGGGACGAGCTCGCCGAACGGCTCCGCCGGGCCGTGCGGACCGCGGCCGGCGAGGTCCTGGGCGATCCGGCCGCGATCGTCGACGACCTCGGTTTCACCGAGACGGGACTCGACTCGATCATGGTGATCGACCTGCGGACGAGGCTCTCCCACGACCTCGGCGCGGACCTCGCCGCCACGGTCGCCCTCGACCACCCCACCGTCGACCAGCTGGTGGCGCACGTCACCGGCCTCCTCTTCCCGGACCGGGCCGAGGCGCTCCCCGCAGCGCCCGCGGAACCGGCGGAACCGGCCCGCCCGGCGGCCCGGGCCGACGCCGGCAGGCCCCTGGAGGAGCTGTCGTTCGAGGAACTCGTCCAAGCCGTGCAGGCAGATGTGGTGACAGAGAAATGAGGGCGGAAACCATGGAACCCGCGCAGATCCGGCAGCTCATGGAGGAACAGCTCAAGCACTCCCGACGCCTCCAGGCCCGTATCCAGGAGCTGGAGGACGAGCGGCACGCCCCGCTCGCCGTGGCGGGAATGAGCCTGCGGCTGCCCGGGGGGCTCGACACCCCGGACGCCTACTGGGACTTCCTGCGCTCCGAGGGCACGGCCGACTCGGAGATCCCCGAGGACCGTCCCGGTCTGCGCGCGGTCTACGACCCGGTCCCGGGCAAGCCCGGCCGCAGTTACGTCGACCGGGCCGGCTTCCTCTCCGACATCGCCCAGTTCGACGCCGACTTCTTCGGTATCTCGCAGCGCGAGGCCAAACTCCTCGACCCGCAGCAGCGGATGCTGCTGGAGACCGCCTGGGAGGCCATGGAGCGGGCGGGCATCGCGGTGCGCCGCTCCGACCGGCTCGACGTCGGCGTCTACCTGGGCATGATGGCCTCGGAGTACGGGGAGCGCCTGGAGGACCGCTCCGACATGACCCGTATCGACCCCTACTACACGACCGGTGGCGGGCTCTGCTTCGGAGCCGGCCGCATCAGCCATGTGATGGGCTTCCGGGGGCCGGTGCTGAGCGTGGACACCGCCTGCTCCTCGTCGCTCAGCGCCCTGCACCTCGCCGTCCGCGCCCTGCGCAACGGTGAGTGCCGCTACGCGCTGGTCTGCGGCTCCAACCTGCTGCTCTCCGCCAGCCTGATGGTCTCGCTCTCCCAGACCCGTGCGGTCTCCCCCGACGGCCGGTCGAAGTCCTTCCTCGCGACGGCCGACGGATACGGACGGGGCGAGGGCGTCGGCGCGATCGTCCTGATGCGGCTGGACGACGCCGAGGCGGAGCGACGCCCCGTGCTCGCCACCATCCGCGGTTCGGCGGTCAACCACGACGGAGCCGCCTCCGGGCTCACCGCCCCCAACGGCCCGGCACAGCAAGAGGTTTTCCGCGCCGCACTGGCCGACGCCCGGGTCCGCCCCGACGAACTGGGCTACGTCGAGGCCCACGGCACCGGCACCGCGCTCGGCGACCCGATCGAGGTCGGCGCACTGGACGAGGTGGTGGGCGCCGCCGTCCGCGAACGGGGCGTGCCGCTGCCCATCGGCAGCGTCAAGGCCCGCCTCGGCCATCTGGAGGCGGCGTCCGGCATCGCCGCCGTCATGAAGACGGTGCTCATGCTCCAGCACGGCGAGATACCGGCCGCGCTGCCCGACGACGGGGCCGAACTGAACCCCCACATCCCCTGGGACCGGCTCGCCCTCACCGTGCCGCGCCGCCCGCAGCCCTGGCCGCTGCCGCGCAAGGTGGCCGGGGTCAATTCGTTCGGCATGAGCGGAACCAACGCCCATGTCGTCCTGGAGGCTTACGAGCCGGACGGCGGTCCCGCCCCGGCCGCCCCCGGCCGTCCCGAACTGCTGACCCTGTCGGCCAAGGATCCGGTGGCCCTCGCGGAACTCGTCGGAGCGCTGAGCCGGCACCTCAAGCGGACGGACGAGGCCCAACTGCCCTCCCTGTGCCACACGCTGCGCACCGGGCGGGCCGCGTTCGCCCATCGGATCGCCGTCACCGGGAGCACGGTCGACGACCTCGCCGAGGGGCTGGAGGCGGCGCTGAACCGCGCGGCCGCCACCGCGCGGCGCGAATCCGCGGTCCGGTCGGCCGTCGTGCGGTTCTCCGCCGACGAGGCCCGGCTGGCCGAAGCGCTCGACGAACTGGCGGCGGCCTTCCCGGCGGCGGCCGCCGGGCTGACCGACCGGCCGAGGGGCGCGGGCGACGCCCTGGCCCGGTTCGTGGGCCGGTTCGGGATCCGGGTGCGTACGGAGTTCGACGCCGGTGCGGGCCATCCCGCCGCGCTGGAGTGGGAGACCGCCCGGGGCGTCGCCACGGCGCCGCTGGCCGGGCCTGGCCGGGGCACCGCCCCGCAGACGGTGCTCGCAGCCCTCGGCGAACTGTTCGCGGCCGGCGCGGACCTGCGGTTCGAGGAACTGGCCGCGCCCGGCGCCCGGTCGCTCGGCGACCTGCCGACCTACCCGTTCCAGCGCAAGCGCTTCTGGATCGAGGAGCCGCGCATCGGCGCGGGCGCCGGTGAGGAGCCGAAGCGGCGAGAGTTGCAGGCGCCGGATCCCGCGGACCGGGAAGCGGTGCGCGCTTACCTCATGGCCGAGCTCACCGAGGCCCTGCACGCCTCGGAACGCCCCGACGAGGAGGCGTCCTTCCTGGACGCGGGGGGCGACTCCTTCCTGTCGGTCCTGTTCATCACCAAGGTCGAGGAGAGCTACCGGCTCGGCCTGACCGCCGAGGAACTCCCGCTGGACCTGCCACTCGGGGAACTCTTCGCCCGGCTGGCCGACGACATCGCGGAGCAGGCCGGCGCCCCGGGCGAGGAGTACAGCGCATGAGCCACTTCGTACGCCCCCGCGACATCGCACGTCCTGCCGTGCGGCTGGTGGCCTTCCACCACGCCGGCGGATCCGCCGCCTCGTACTTTCCGCTGACCCGGCACGTGCCCGCAGACTGGGACGTCCTGCTGCTCGATCTGCCGGGCCGGGGCAAGCGGCACGCCTCGCCCGCCCTGGAGGACATGGACGAGATCGTGGCGGTCGCGACCGAGGATGTGAGGCCCTGGGCCGACGGGACGCCGCTCGCCCTGTTCGGCCACAGCCTCGGAGCCGTCGTCGCCTTCGAGACGGCGAGGGCGCTGGAGGCCCGGGGGGCCGGCCCCGGCTGGGTCGGCGTCTCGGGGCGCGGGGCGCCCGGCCACGAGGTGCTGACCCGGCTGCCGGACCACGACAGCCCGGACCCCGATCTCATCGCGCGGCTGCGGAGCATGGGCGGCATGCCGGAACGGCTCGACGCCGTACCGGAGTTCCGTGACCGCTTCCTCCGGCTCATTCGCTGCGATCTCAAGGCCGTCGCGGAGTACCGCCCCTACGCGCACCGTCCGCCGCTGGCGGCGTCGCTGACCGCCTTCGGCGCGACCCACGACTCCTGGGCCCCGATCGCCTCGATGGCCCCCTGGGCCCGGCAGACGCGCGGTCCGTTCAGCGAACGGATTTATGCCGGGGGGCACTTCCACTTCCTCGGCAGCTCCTTCGAAGGGTTCGCCGCGGACCTGGTGGAGGAGATCAGCGCCGCACTGCCGTCCCGGTCCGCCCTTCCGTCCGCTCCCGTCCGCACGTCCGCGTGACCGACCAACAGGAGGCCAGCACCATGATCCCTGGAGCCGATCAGCCCGACATCCGTCCGCTCATGGCGGGATTTCCCACCGGGGTCGCGGTGATCACGACGGTGGCGCCGGGCGGCGAGCCATGGGGGATGACGTGCACCTCGCTGTGCAGCGTCGCCCTCGACCCGCCGACTCTGCTCGTCTGCCTGCGTCAGGGCAGCCCCACCCTGGAGGCCGTGAAGAGCAGCGGCGGCTTCGCGGTCAACCTCCTGCACAGCCAGGCCCGTCCGACGGCGGAGCTGTTCGCCTCGGGCGCGAAGGACCGGTTCGAGAAGGTGGCCTGGCGCACGGTGGGCCCGATCGGCGGCCCGCATCTGTACGAGGCGGCGCACACGATCGCGGACTGCGCGGTCGAGGACGTGCAGCCGGTCGGGGACCACGCCGTCGTCATGGGACGGGCGGTGGCCATCACGCAGCTGCAGTTGCAGCTTCCGCTGCTGTACGGGATGCGCCGCTACGGTTCCTGGGCCGACGCGGCCGAGGACAGCCACCTGCACTACGACTTCATGTCCTGACGCCCAGACGTCGTGAGTGAGCGGGCCGGCCCGGCAACCCGGGCCGGCCCGCTACATGCTGTCCCGGATGATGTGCCGACCGCCCCAGGAGCACAGACCGGCCACGGTGAAGACCGCCGTCACCAGAACCCAGCCGGCCGCGAAGCCGCCGGTCGCGTCGACCAGCAGGCCGAAGGCGAGCGGTCCCACGACGAACCCCGCGAAGAACCCCATGGAGACCATGGCCGACGCGTGGCCCGTGGTGCCGAAGCCGCTGCCCTTGGTCACCGCGACCATGGAGACGGCGTTGGCGGCGGCGGCCGAGCAGCCCAGACCGACCGCCCCGGCCCACACCAGCCAGGTGGCGGCGGTGGCGGCGGGAATGAGCGCTCCGGACACCACGGCGGCCGCGGCCAGGATGATCAGGGACCGGGTGACGTCCAGCCGGTCGCTGAGACGGGACCACAGCAGGCGGCTGGCGATGCCGGAGACCCCGATGGCCGCGATCAGCGCCCCGGAGCCGCGTTCCCCCATGGACAGCCGCTGGTGCGCGTAGAGCGGCAGGTAGGTGTTGAGGGCGGCGAGCCCGCATCCGACGCACAGGGACACGGCCATCAGCCAGCGGGTGGGCAGGTTGGGCGCGGCGGGCAGTGACAGCCGGAACCGCTCCGGCCGTACGGCGTCCCGGGGCAGCATGGCGGCCGTGGCCGCGGCCGCCAGGGCGACCGGGACCACGAGGGCGAGCGCGGCTCGCCAGGACATCGCCCCGGCCAGGGTGGGCAGCGCCAGTCCGGCGGTGAAGGCGGCGAGCGGCACCCCCGACTGCTTGACGCCGACGGCGAACGCCTTGCGCTCGACCGGCACGTGCACGGCGATCAGTTTGTTCGTCGACGGGTTGGCGAGCGACTGGGCGACCCCGCCCAGCACCAGGGCGATCAGCAGGAACGCGTACGAACCGGTGGCGGCGAGCAGCGTGAAATCGGCCGCGACGAGGAGCAGGAGCAGGGTGAACGCCCTGCGCCCTCCGAGGAGTTCCGTCACCTGTCCCGCGAAGAGCGAGAGCACGGTGGCGGTGCCGAAGGTGACGGCAGTCAGCAGCCCGAGCCGCGCGCTCGATAGCCCGAGGTCCTCGATGAGGAAGGGGCCGAGCGCGCCGATCGCGTAGAGCACGAACATCGAGAGCCCCATGCCGCCCGTGACGAGCGCGAGGAGCGAACGGGGCTGGCGCGCGGTCGGAATCGGCGGGGCTGCCTCGGTGGGTTCGGCCGACACGCTTGCACCCCTTGTCCGTCGATGTGAATATATGTCAACTCTAGACACTGACTATAGCAAGGAGGTGTGATGCTGACACCGAAAGCGCCGGACACCAGGAGGGTGCGCGCGCAGCTGACGCGTCGGCGTATTCTCGACGCCGCGATGGAGCTGTTCTCCCAACACGGTTACGAGGCCACCACCATCGCGTCCATAGCCCGGGAAGCCGGCGTCGCCGTGCAGACCGTCTATTTCGCCTTCGGGAGCAAGCAGCGGCTCCTCAAGGACCTGATCGACCTTCATCTGCCCTGCGACGACGCGCTGGGATGCCAGGAGGCGGCCGACGAGGCGCTCGCCGACAGCGACCCCCGGCAGCAGCTCCGGTCCCTCACGCGCCGCACCCGCACGCTCAACGAGCACGCCGCACCGCTCATGGAAGTCCTGCGCAACGCCGCTGTCACGCAGGATGACGGCGAGGACATGTGGCAGTCCAACAAGGACATCCGACGGCTCTACCAGAGCCGGTTCGTCGAGGCACTGGCGGCCGGACAGCCGCTGCCGGACGGGCTGGTGCACGAGCGGGCGGTCGACATCTGCTACGCGCTGCTGGGACCGGAGCTCTACCACCTCCTCGCCTCCGAGCGGAACTGGACGCAGGAGCAGTGGGAGGACTGGGTCTACGAAGGCCTCTGCCGGCACTTGATCGGCAGCGGCCGCTGACCGTTCCCGGGCACGGACCGGCCCACCGGCTGGCGGACCGCGGCGAGCGGCCCCTCTCCAGAGGATATGCAGATCCTCTTCAGCCGGCTCGTTGCAGACTGCTGGACGTAGGGGTCCCGCGCGTGCGACCAGGGGGAGTGGCGGCTGTGGCCAGTGGCGACGAGAGCGACAAGCGGCCCCGGTTCCTCGTCGTCACGGTCGGCGGACGCGCCGCGTTCCACGGGGCCGTCGCCGCCGCGCTCGCGGACCTGACCGGCCCCGAGGACACCACGGGCCCGGGGCGGGAACTCGTCACCGACGGCCCCTTCCCGCCGCCCGGGGCGCCCGGGCCCGACGCCTACCACCAGGCGCTGACGCGCTCCCGAAGATTCCTCGACCGGGCCCTGCCCGCCGCCGAGATCCGCCTGGTCACGGCCGCCTCCTTCGCCGCCGCCGCGGCCGGACTGCGCCGACTGACGGGGGGCGACCGGCGCGACGGCGACGACGTGCTGGCCCTGGTCCTGGTCGATGCGACGTCCTCCGGCCTGCCGGCGCCGACGCAGGACGACGGCGCCCTCGACAGGGGCCTGGACATACTGCGCGGCGCCCTGGGCCCCGACGTGCGCCGCGAGTTCACCCCGTACACCGTCTTCGTGTACGACGAGGACGCGCTGGGCGCCGCTCTGCTCGCGCACCCCTTCACCCGCCGCCGGCTGCCCGACCGGACCTGGGTGCTGGCGGCCGATGTCATCTGCGGGTTCACCGACTTCGTCCAGCTGGGCTACAGCGGCGCGGCACTGCGCGGCGCGGTCCCGCGCACGGCAGCGCTGCTCGGCGGCGAACTGGCCGGCTTCCTGGACGAGCGAGCTGGTGACCGCTGGGGCCTGCACTACTACACCGGCTCCGTGGTGTCGGGGCTGATCGGCGACCTGGAGGCGCACGCGGCGCGCGGCGGAAACCCCGTCCTGCGCGGCCCGAGCGAACACAGCCTGGCCTGCGGTGCGCTGGCCCGCTGGCAGCTCGACGAAGCGCCCTTCCTCATCGTGGTGACCAGCGGGATGGTCGACGAGTTCCGCGGCACCCTGGCCAACCTCCGGGACGCCCGCGCCCAGGGGTTCATCGTCTGCGCCGACTCTGCCGACGGGGCGTGGTTCCCCTTCCAGGGCACCGTGCACGGCGCGGAGGACAGCCGGGACGTGCTGCGGGCGAAGGGCATCCCGTTCCTCCACCTCGACGATCCCGCCCGGCTGCCGGACGACCTGAGCGAGGCGTTCACGGCGTACGGGGCGGGCCTCGGTCCGGTGGTGCTGCTCGCCACGCCCGAGGTCCTGCGCACTCTGGCAGCGCCCGCCCGTACCCCGCCCGCCGCGCGGGGCGAACGCCGGGCGGGCAACGCTCCGGCCCACCGCCCGGACCGGGAGACCGCGCCCCGCCCGGCGCTCACCGTCCGCGAGGACGCGATGGCACCCGTCATGGATCTCGTCAACGACGGCCCGGCCAGGGTCCTGTGGCAGTGCGGCAGCCTCGGTGGCGAGGAGCGCAGCCTCGTCCACGAAATCGCCGCCCACGCGGGCATCGCGCTCGCCGACTCGCTCACCCGCCCCGGCTCCGTCGCCCGCTACCGGGACGGACACGTCGTACCGGAGTACCTCGGCACCCTCGGCATGTACGGCTACTCGGACCGTGTCCACGACTTCCTGCACCACGCCGGGCGGCTCCGACCGCGCGACGAACAGTGCCTGTTCTTCCTCAAGAGCCGGATCGCGGAGGCCGCGACACCCTTCTCGCCCCGGGCCCTCGACCGCGGCCTGCGCATCGTGCAGATCACCCGGGAGGAGCGGCACCTGGCGCCCTTCGCCGACCACGGACTGCGCTGCGAGGCAGTGGACTTCCTGCGCGAGGTGCGCCGACGGCTCGATGTGGGCGACGCGCTGCGATCGCGGCGGCGGCAGGCGATCGAGGAGAGCCGCGACAGCGCGTCCGACGTCGTGCACAGCCTGCCGCTGACGCCCATGAGTCCCAACTACTTCTACCGCCGTCTCGGCGCGGTCCTCGACACCCTCGTCACCGATCGCGGATACACGTACACCGGCGTCTTCGACGTCGGACGCGGCGGGCTGTCCGCCATCCGCAACCTGCCGCGCACCGGGCCGGGCTTCTCCGGATGGTACGGCCGGGCCCTGATGGGGGACGCCCTCCAGGCAGTGCCCGCGGTGGCGCTCACCCGGGACGACAACGTCCTCGCCTTCATCGGCGACGGAGCCGCGGCCCTGGTGCCCGACATTCTGCCGTCGCTGGTTCAGGAGCTGACCGTCAACGGCCACCGGCTCGCGGGGAACCTGAGCGTCTTCCGGCTGATCGACGGCGGACACTCGGTGATCCGCACCTACCGCGAGGGCCGGCAGGCGGCCGGGGCGAGCCGCCAGACGCAGGTCCTGCACCTCCTGGACGCCGAATGGGAACGTGTCTACGGCGAACTGACGGTCAGTCATCGGCATCTCACCGACGTGGACGCCGCCGATCTGGTGGACCGGCTGCGCAAGCCCTCCACCATCGACCTCTACTCCGTACCGATGGCGCACAACAACGAAGGGGATGGGCTCAGCCTCCTGTCCTCCCTCGGCTGGCAGCGCGACCGGCTCCCCGAACTGGCCTTCGACATGGCCCGCCGGACCGGTGCCCCGGCCCGCGGGCGTCCCGCGCACTGACGCCCGCCCGGTGCATCCGCCCGTTCCCACTGAAGGAGAGCCCGGTGAAGTTCGGCTTCCTGGCCCACGCCGTCAGCCCGGCGCACCGCAACCAGATGCGTGGCCTCGACCTCCTCGGCCGTCTGCTGGACGACCACCGGGGGACCGTACGCGCTCCCGGCCCCCGCCGCCACGTCCCACTCCCGATGCTCGGTTCCGTCACCTCCCTCACCGGCAGCCGGTGCGAGGGCGAGATCCGCGGCCTCGCCCACACCGCGGAGCAGATCCTGCGGCGCCCCACCGCCGCACGGGTGCTGGTGGCCGCCGAGGTGACGGCGCTGCGGGAGGCGGGCGCGGGCATCGTCGGGCTCGGCGGCGCGACCTCCATCGTCGGCGACCGCGGCCTCTGGACCGCCGCCCAGGTCGACGTACCCGTGACCAGCGGCAACTCCCTCACCGCCCACGCCGCTCACCAGGCCCTGCGCACGGTCGTCCCGCTCCTGGGACTGCCGGACCAGGACACCCAGGTCGTGGTCGTCGGCTACCCCGGCTCCATCGCGCTCGCCATCGCCCGGCTGCTGCTCGCCGACGGCTTCCGGCTGGAACTGGTCACCCGCCGCAGCCGCCGGTCCGGCGCCGCCCTGCTCGGCTACCTCGACCCGGCACTCCACGGCCGGGTCATCCTGCGCGAGGACGTCGCCGAAAGCTACGGCGCCCCCCGGGTGTACGTGGCCGCGTCCTCGTCGGGAGGAGTGATCGACACCGCCCGGCTGCACCCCGGTTCGGTGGTCGTGGACGTCGCCCTGCCGAGGGACGCCCCCGCGGCCCCCGCCCGCCGGGACGTGCTGGTCGTCGACGGCGGGCTGGTCAGCGCGGTCGAAGGAGTCCGGATCGGCGACGGCAGCATGCCCGCGCCCACCCAGCAGCTCAACGGCTGCCTGGCGGAGACCATCGTGCTCGCCCTGGAGGGCCGGGCCGAGAGCTGGTCCCTGGGGCGCGACATCGACGTGGACGGGATCCGGCGGATCGGCGCGCTCGCCGCACGCCACGGCTTCCTCCCCACCCCGCTCGCCACCTTCGGACGCCTCCTGGCCGAGGACGACATCGCCCGGCTGGGTGTCCACCACCGCCCCGCGCGCCGCGCCGCCCCGCCGCCGGACGTCACCACGCAGACCCGGCGGCGCTTCCGCGACCACGTCAACCCGCCGATGGCGAAGCTGTTCGCCTCCCAGGGGATGGACCGGGTGTTCACCCGCGCCGAGGGGTGCGTGCTCACGACGGCCGACGGGGTCGAGTACCTGGACTTCGTCGCCGGATACGGGGCCCTGGGCCTCGGCCACAACCACCCGGAGGTGGTGGCCCGCCTGCGCGGCTTCCTGGATACGAGCGCCCCCACCTTCGCCCAGTACATCTCCCTGCCGGTCCAGACCGCCGAACTGGCCGAGCGGCTCAGTGCCCTGTCGCCGGGCGGCCTGGAACGTGTCTTCTTCAGCAACTCCGGTACGGAGGCGGTCGAGGCCGCGCTGAAAGTCGCCCGCGCGGCCACCGGCCGCACGCGGCTGGTGCATGCCGACAACAGCTACCACGGCAAGACGCTGGGCGCCCTGTCCGTCACTGGACGGGACGCGCACCGCGCGCCGTTCGGGCCGCTGCTCGGCGACGTCGTCGGCGTGCCGTACGGGGACGCGGCCGCCCTCGCGGCCGTCATCGACGGGGCGGCGGCCTTCATCGTCGAACCGGTGCAGGGCGAGGGCGGCGTCGTCCTGCCGCCGTCGGGCTATCTGCTGGAGGCCCAGCGGCTGTGCGCCCGGGCCGGGGCGGCCTTCGTCCTGGACGAGATCCAGACGGGACTCGGCCGGACCGGGGCCATGTTCGCCGCCGACCACGACGGACTGCGGCCGGACGTCCTCTGCCTGGCGAAGTCGCTCTCCGGCGGCCTGGTCCCCGTCGCCGCCACCTTGGTCGGGGCCGGACTGTGGGACGCCGCCTACGGCAGCAGCGACCGGGCCCTGCTCCACTCGTCCACCTTCGGCGGCGGCAACCTCGCCGCCGCCGCGGCCCTCGCCACGCTCGACGTCCTGGAGGCGGAGAAGCTGCCGGAACGGGCCCGTGACACCGGCGCGTACCTGCGGAGCGCGCTGCGCGCCGAGTGCGAGCCGTACGGATTCATCCGCGAGGTGCGCGGCATCGGCCTGATGAACGCCATCGAGTTCGACGGCGACTTCTCCGGGGCCGCCGGCGCGCTGGCCGACGAACTCCTCACCCGGCTCCCGGGCGACCTGCACACCCTCGTCGACTGGCTGCCCGACGACGTACGCACCGCGATCAGCCGGGCCGGCACGGCGCTGGAGTCCTCCCTGGGCGACCTGATGTGCCTGCGCTTCGCCGGACAGCTCGCCCGTGACCACCGGATCCTCACGTTCGTCACGGCCAACCGCAACCGGGTGCTCCGCATCCAGCCGCCCCTCTCGCTGACGACCGGACAGGCGGACCGCTTCGTGGCCGCCGTCGGTGCGGTCTGCCACGACCTCGCCCTGCACGCGGACGCCGTCGGCGCCCGCGAGGCGGGGAACACGACTCCCGACGAAGGATGACCACGGTGACCACAGGAACCACAGCGGCCGACGCCATCTACGAACGCGTGGCTGCCATGCTGGAGGACAAGCTCGGCCTGCTCCCCGAGGAGATCACCCTGGACGCCCGTTTCAAGGACGACCTCGGCCTCGACTCCCTCGACATGGTGGAGCTGCTCACGATCATGGAGATCGAGACCGGCGCACCCGTCGAGGACGACACCGCCCTGTCCATGGGAACGATCGGCGACGTCATCGAGTACCTCGCCGAACACGGGGCGGGGGAGGGGGAATGACCGGGCGGGCGGTGGTCGTCACCGGGCTGGGGCCGGTCACCCCGATCGGCGTCGGCCGGCACGACTTCTGGCAGGCCCAGCTCAAGGGCGTCAGCGGAATCCGGACGATCACTCGCTTCGACCCGGCCGGCTTCCCGGTACGCATCGCCGGCGAGGTGGACCTGCCCGCGGATCTCGCCCCCGGCCGGCGCGAGGAGCGGTCCACGGACCGGTGCACCCACCTCGCGCTCGCCGCGGCCCGCCTCGCCGTCGAGGACGCCTCGCTGGACCTGGCGGCCGAGGACCGCGACCGCGTGGGGGTGGCGCTGGGGACGGGGGCGGGCGGCGCGGGCAGCTGGGAGACGAACGCCCGCCTGCTGGAGACCGCCGGACCGAACCGCATCGGGGTGCGGTCCGTCGTCATGTCGATGGCCAACAGCTCCGCCTCCCACATCGCCCTCACCTTCGGCATCACCGGCCCCGCCACCTCCGTCGTATCGGCGTGTGCGTCAGGGGGAGAGGCCCTGGTCGCGGCGTACCAGATGATCGTCACCGGAGAGGCCGACGTCGTCCTGGCCGGCGGGGCCGAGGCGCCCGTCACTCCACTGCTGCTCGGCGGCTTCGCCAGGACCGGGGCGCTGTCCACCCTCAACGACGAGCCGGAGCGCGCCAGTCGGCCCTTCGACGCCGACCGGGCCGGCTTCGTGCTCGCCGAGGCAGCGGCGGTGCTGGTGCTGGAGTCGGCGGAGCACGCGCGGGCCCGCGGCGCCGAGGTGCTCGCCACGCTGAGCGGCTACGGCCGGTCCTCCGACGCCCACCATGTGACCAGCCCGCACCCGGAGGGGGCGGGCGCCGCCCGCGCGATCCGCGCGGCGCTGCGGTCCGCCGGCTGGTCGCCCGACGACGTCGACCATGTCAACGCGCACGGCACCGGGACCCGGTTCAACGACGCCGCTGAGGCGAAGGCGCTCCGCGCCGTCCTCGGCGAGGCCGCCGACCGGACACCGGTCTCGGCGACGAAGTCGATGACCGGTCACAGCCTGGGCGCGGCCGGTGCGGTGGAGGCGGTTGCGTGCGTGCAGGCAATGCTGCACGGACAGATCCCGCCGATCGTCAACCTCGATGCGGTGGACCCCGCATGCGGCCTCGACGTGGTGAGAGCACAGCCGCGGGCGGCAGCGCTGAGGACCGCTCTGTCCTCCTCCTTCGCCTTCGGCGGTCACAACGTCGTCCTCGCCTTCGGGGCGGCCGGTTCCGGGCGCTGAACCGCAGCCGCCCTACGCCCTTGACCTGCGGTTTTCAAGGGCCTTTCGGTCGTCGTGCCGCAGGGTGAAGGCTCAGCAACCTGGGAGAAGACGTGCGTCGGATCCCTCTGCGACACTCACCGGACCGGGGGTGGAAGCGAAGCCCTCGCCGGCCATGGCCAGGAAGGGCTCATCTCCTTGTGAGTGGCTTCGCTCCTCGTGCGCCTACGGCTTGTACCCGGCCCACGGCTGAGGCGGTGATTCCTGGAGTGACCGGACTACCGCACTCTTCGGAAGGACACGACATGCACGTACCAGCACGTCCGGTGTGGGACCGGCTCCCGGTCTGGGACCAGCTCCCGGTGTGGGACGAGCTCAAGGTCTGGGACCAGGTTCCGGTGTGGGACCGGCTCCCGGTCTGGGACCAGCTCCCGGTGTGGGACCAGCTCAAGGTCTGGGACCAGCTCCCGGTGTGGGACGAGCTCGCCGTCTGGGACGAGCTCGCCGTCTGGGACGAGCTCACCGTCTGGGACATGATCCAGGTCTGGGACGCGCACGAGGACTGTGAGACGCGCGAGGTCTGGGACCGGGCCGCTGTCTGACGTCCCGTGATCGAGGTCTGATCTCGCCCCGCGCGACTGACTGCCTCGGGTCCGGTGCAGGGCCCGGTGCCTTGCGCCCTGCACCGGATACGAGGAGGCCGAGCGACAACCGTGAGGAAACCCCCGTGACCCAGATGGATGACCGGTCGGCCGCCGCCGTACAACCTCTCCCCGGCGCGTTCAGCGTACGGACCGGGGTGGCGGACGACTGGGACGCGCACCTCGGCTCCGGCGCGCCCGCGACGCTCAGCCGGCGCTGGATCACCCTCGCCGAAGGACGCATCCCCGGCGGCGCGCGCACCCTGGAGCTCTCCGGCGACGCGGGGCCGTCGGTGTCCCTCGTCGGCGGTCCCGTCGACGCGCCGACCGGCCATGTGCGCTTCGACCCGTTCCGGGTGCTCTCCGGCGGGTCCGCCGGCGAAGGCGTGGCCGAAGACGGCCCGCACCCCTGGAAGGGGCTCTCGGCCGACGAGGTCTTCCCCTGCTGCCTGCTGATGTTCCCCAACTACGAGACGGCCCCTGCCGGTCCGGACGCCCGTGATCCCGCCGCCCTGCTCGCCTACGTCGACGGACTGGTGGCATGGTGCCGTGAGAACGGCATGCGCAGTGTCGCGGGGCTCTTCCTGCGGCCCGACTTCCCCGAGTTCCTCGACGCCCTGCGGCTGCGCGGCTTCGACGTGGTGCCGATGGTCGACCGCTGCGACATGGACGTCACCTGGCAGGACTTCGACGGTTACGTGGCCGGCCTGCCGCGCAAGCGGCGCTTCGCCGTACGCCGCGAACTGCGCGACATCGCCCTGCGCGGCGTCGAGATCAGCGAGCGCGGCGTCCGCGAGGAGGAGCCCGAACTGGTCCGGCTGCGCGCGCAGATCGTGACCAAGTACGGCGGCGCCCCTGACGCGGAGCGCGAAGCCGGTTCGCTGCGGCACCTGCGCGAGCACTTCGGCCCCGAGAACGTCACGGTGGTGGAGGCGCGGCAGAACGGCGCGCTCCTGTCCTTCAGCATCCTCGTCCGCGACGGGGCGCAGTGGACGGTCCTGATGAGCGGCACCGACTACGACCGCCCGGACGCCTCGTTCACGTACTTCGCCACCATGTTCTACCGACCTGCCGAGCTGGCGCCCCAGCTGGGGATCACGTCGATGGCCTACGGCCTCGGCACGCTCCAGGCGAAGAAGCTCCGCGGATGCACCGTCAACACACTGTCCGCAGCGGCACTGCTGCTCGACTGAAGACCTGACCGAGGGCTAGACCGAAGAGGGGGAGGCGTCCGTGCCGCCACAACCGGTACCGCAACACGACGGCAAGGTTCTGCTCGTCGCCGACAAGGGGCTCCAGGCCGGCGACCGGATGACCCCGTCGCAGGTCGACCGCAAGGTGGAGGACTTCTACGCCGCGATCGGCGGCGAGCCCTTCTTCCGGGCGCTGACCGCCCGGTTCTACGAACTCGTCGCCGACGACGAGGTGCTCAGGCCGCTGTTCGCGGTGACCGACTGGTCGATGCACGCCGAACGCCTCGCCGACCACTTCGTGCGGATGTACGGCGACAACGACCTGACGGCGGCCTGGGAGCCGCGCCTGCACCAGGCCCACTGCCATTTCCTCATCGCACGGGAGCACCGACTGCGCTGGCTGGAGCTGATGGGGCGGGCGGGAGCCGATCTGGACGCCGCACAGCCCGAGTTCGGGGAGTTCATGACGATCATGAAGGTGGCGAGTGGGGAGATGATGGCCGCTTCGCGCGGCGCGGCGCTGACGCGCGGTGAGCGGTTCCACTGGGACGGCTCACCGCGATGACCCGTGGGCCGCTGCACCGGGTTGCGGTCGTCGGGGCGGGGGCGGCGGGGGCGTTCTTCACGCTGGAACTCGCTCGCCTGCGACCGGACGTCGCCATCGACCTCTACGACCAGGACAGCCGGGGGCCGGGCGCCGGAATCGTCATGTCCACCGACTTCATGGACCATGTGCGCGGCGTCTTCCCGAGCGCCTTCGACGTACCGGAAACGGCCAGGGGCCGGTGGGACCGCACCCTCACCCTCTGCGGCGACGAGCGCATCTGGTCGGGGGCCTACGGCATGGTGGGGCTGCGACGCCGCACCTTCCACAGCCATGTGCGCCGTCTCGCGGAGAGCGCACCGCCCGTCCACGCCGTGCGCCGCACCGTCACCGCGCTGCCCGACGGCCCGGACGCGCCCGAGGTGATCGTGTTCGCGGACGGGGCCGGCAGCCGGCTGCGGCGCGCGCGGCCGGAGGTCTTCGGGACCACCGTCACCGCCGGGCGGACCCGGTTCCTGTGGGCCTCGGCGCCCGTGGTGCTCGAACCGTCCTTCGTGCTCAAGGACCTCGGCCCGGGGCTGCTGCTCGTGCACTCCTATCCGCACGCCGCCGACGAGAGCACGTTCATCGTCGAGGCCGACCCCGCGGTGCTCGCCGCCCACGGCCTCGACGACCGGCCGCTCCCCGAGATCGAGAAGGCGCTCGCCGCGATCTTCACGGACGAACTGCGCGGAGCGCCGTTGCACGCCCAGACCACGGGCTGGCAGCCGTTCCGCACAGTCGTCAACGAGCGCTGGCACGACGGGCGGTGTGTGCTCGT
The DNA here is from genome assembly GCA_002551355.1 of Streptomyces sp. man185. Classification (GTDB taxonomy): domain Bacteria; phylum Actinomycetota; class Actinomycetes; order Streptomycetales; family Streptomycetaceae; genus Streptomyces. The sequence continues at coordinate 87,356 of NTHE01000020.1, forward strand.
CGGGGACGCGGCGCACACCGTTCACTTCTCCACCGGGTCCGGGACATCCCTCGCGATCGACGACGCGCTCTGCCTCGCCGGCGCGCTCGCCGGAGCGGCGACGGTCCCCGAGGCGCTCGACGCGTACGCGAGCACCCGGCAACCGGTGATCACGGCGGCTCAGGCGGAAGCCGGGGAGAGCGTGGAGTGGTTCGAGGCGCTCTGCCGCAGCACCCGGACGGACGGGCACCGCACCGTGTTCGCGCTGCGCAGCCGCAGGACATCGAACACCTTCGACCGGCTGCGCGAACGGGACCCGGACTTCGTGGCCCGGACCGTGTCCCGGCTCGCGGGCGGCCCGACCGGGGCCGAGCCCCTCGACGTGCCGCTCACGCTGGGCCGACTGGCCCTCGCGGGCCGGGTCGCGGAGACGGACGGCCCTGCGGGCAAACCTGACCGACTGGCCCTGCGCACGGCGGACGGCGTCGTTCGCTGCCCGGTCGGCGACGGCGCTGCGGACCCGGGCGCGTTACGGGCCGCGGGCGCGCGGGCGGTGGGGCTGCTGGTGCCGGCGCTCCCCGGCCCGGACGACTCGACGGATGGGGCGGGGGACACGGTCGCGGCCGATGCGGCTGCGCGGGGCTTCGACTTCCTAGCCGTACCCTCTCAGCCGGGAGACGGCCGCATCTCCCGTACCCGGCGCGCCGGGCAGCTGACCTCTGCCGGAGCCCTCCCGGTGGTGCTGCTCGCGGCGGAGCGCCTCTCGGCCGACGAGATCAACACGCTGATCGCCGCCGGGCGCACCGACCTGGTCGCCCAGCCGCCCACCGGCGCCCGGCACGAGCCGTCGTCGGGGACGCGATGACGCGTACGACCCGAGGCAGGACGGCTGTACGGGGGCCGAGCGGCTCAGAAGTAGTCGCGCATCAGTTCACGGGACCACTGCGGTTCGCGGATTTCCCCGCGCGGTGCGAACTCCGGGAGGTACGGCTTGACGTCGAGCACCGGGCTGCCGTCGAGCGCGTCGAGTCCGCGGACCGTGAGCGTCAGGCCATCGACCGCCACCAGTTCGCAGATGGTGACGCCGATGTGATTGGGCCGGTTCGGCGCCCGCTGGGCGAGTACGCCGACGCGGGGCCACGACGGATTTCCCCGCGGGTGCTGCGTACCCCGGCATACCCGATCGGTTCGATGAAAAGTGAAAAGCACTTCGATATGCGAGTAGTCCCGCAGTCCGAGCGTCGCGTCAGCTTCCAGTTCCGCCGGGTCGATTTCGATCCGGCATTCCGAGCTTCCCCAGTTGTCCTGAACGGACCCCTGGCGCGATCCGCGGACAGTACCGATGGGGACGAACGAATGCTGCATGGAAATTCCTTTCGACGCAACGGGCAGAGAATTTTCGATCATGCCCGCGTCCCGACGACACGTCAATCATCTCTGGGAGCGGGAGCCCGCACATGACCGATGCCGAGCAGCGGACGCCACAGGCCCGCACATCGATCTGGTCCAGACTGCTGCCGGAGCCCGGGCCGGGGCGGCTCCTCGTCCTGTGTACGGCGGTGGCGAGTCTCGGCAACGGCCTCTACATGACAGGCGGTGCCGTCTACTTCGTCCGGGTCGTGGGGCTGTCCCCGGGGCAGGTCGGCATCGGCCTGTCGGTGGCCGGGGTGATCGCCCTCCTGCTGGGCGTTCCGGTCGGCTACCTCGCGGACCGCTTCGGACCGCGCGGCACGACCGCCGTGCTCGCGCTGTGCAAGGCGGCGATGCTGATCTCGGCGGTCTTCGTCCAGTCCTTCGCCGCCTACATGGTGATGGCCGCGCTGCTGGGCGCCGCCGAGCAGACCGGCCATGTGGCGCGCGGCGCACTGGTGTCGGGGGTCATGGGCCGTGAGGGCCGGGTGAAACTCTCGGCTTACATGCGATCCGTGTTCAACGGGGGGTTCGCCATCGCTTCGCTGGCGGCCGGCATCGTGATCGCCGTCGACTCGCCCGACGTCTATCTCTCCCTTTTCTGGGGCAACGCGGCCGCGATGGTGGCCGTGTCCGCCCTGTACATGCGGTTGCCCCACGTGCCGCGGCAGCCTCGGCAGCCGCGCGTGAAGGGCGGGCCCTCGGCGATGCGGGACGTGCCGTACATCGTCGTCGCCCAGGTGTCGGGCCTCGCCCGGATCGGTCCGACCGTGCTCGCGCTCGGCCTGCCGCTGTGGCTGGTGACCCACACCGACGCGCCCCGGGCGATGGCGGCGTGGCTGATGCTCATCAACACGCTGATGGTGGTGTTCCTCCAGGTGTACGTGGCCCGCGACGCCGACACGGTATCCGGGGCGAGCCGCCTGCAGCGGTGGACGTTCATGGTCCTCGCGGTCGCGTGCGCCGTGGCGGGATTCTCCGGCGGTATTCCCGGGTGGGCCGCCGCCGCGGTGCTCGCCGTCGCCACCGTGCTCTTCACGCTCGGCGAGATATGGGGGGAGGCGGCCCGCTGGGGCCTGCGGTACGAGCTGGCGCCCGAGAACGCCCAGGGCCAGTACGGCGGGGTGTTCGCCACCGGCGACGCCCTCGCGGTGATTGCCGGCCCCGCCCTGGTGACGACGGTGCCGGACCGCTTCGGCCTGGCCGGCTGGCTGGCGCTCGCCGCGCTCTTCATGGTGTCCCTGGCTGCCGCCGGCCCCGCCGTGCGCTGGGCCGTGCGCACCCGCGTCCCCGCTGCGGAACAGAGCAATCTGCAAGGCGCGGCGCCCACCACCGCGCCGCGAAAATGAGCTCCCGAACGGGCCGTTGGGATTCGGGTCGACCAGAGGAGTCAGTGATGTCCAGCAACCTGCCCGCATTCAAGGAACTGATCGCCCAGGCGAAGCATTCGGCGATCCACCTTGAGATGCGCGACATGTACACCCCGCAAGGTGCGGTTTTCGTGGACTGGCTGGACGGAAAGCCGATCGAGTACGACCGGCACCTGGACTGGGTCGACCTCGTGCAGGAGACCGTGAACCGCGGTGTCGACTGGCGGCGGCTGCGCATCGTCTCGGAGCCGGTCACGGATTTCATCCGGTACGAATGGGAGACGACGACCATCGTCAACGTCCCGGCGGGCGAGAAGGTGCGCTGGCTGCCCCGCCGTCAGGCGTCCGACCTGCTGCTTCCGGGCAACGACTTCTGGGTGTTCGACGGCAGACTGGTCCGTTTCACCCACTTCGCGGGCGATGGCTCCTGGGGTCCGCACGAGCTGACCGAGGACGCGGAACTCGCCGCGATGTGCACCAAGGCGTTCGAGGCCGCCTGGGAGCGCGGCATCGACCACGCGGACTACGAACCGTCCCGGACCGCCGACGAGAACGGCTGACCCGCCCGTGGCCGCACCGTACGCCCCGATGCCCGACGACTGGCAGCGAGCGCTGGCCGTCGTCGCCCACCCCGACGACCTCGAGTACGGCCCGGCGTGCGCCGTGGCGGCCTGGACCGCCGCGGGCCGGGAGGTGGTCTACGTGATGGTCACCCGGGGCGAGGCCGGCATGGACACCGTGGACCCCCGGGAGGCGGCACGCGTCCGGGAGCAGGAGGAGCTGAGGGCCGCGGCCCTCGTGGGGGTGAAGGAGGTCGAGTTCCTCGACCACCACCGCGACGGCTCCATCGAGTACGGGCAGCCGTTGCGTCGCGACATCACCGCCGCCATCCGCCGGCACCGCCCGGATATCCTGGTCACGCTCAACTTCCACGAGCGGTGGCGCAGCGGCGACTGGAACTCGCCTGATCACCGCCATGTGGGCCGCGCCCTGCTTGACGCCGCGGGCGACGCCGGTAACCGCTGGGTGTTCCCCGAACTCGCCGACGAGGGGCTGGAACCCTGGAAGGGCGTCCGGTACGTCGCCGTCGGGGGCTCCCCCCTCGCCGATCACGCCGTCGACGTGACGGGCGTCCTGGACCAGGGAGTAGCCGCCCTGGAGGCCCACCGGTCCTACCTGGACTATCTGGGTCCGGACCATCCCATGGCCGACGCGCGGGCGTTCCTGGAAAAGAAGGTACGGATGTTCGGCGAGCGCTTCGCCGGCACACCGGCCATCGCGTTCGAGCTGATCGGAGTCTGACACCAACGCGCCGCCGCACCGCAGCGGCCCCTGCTGGACACGGGCTCCCACCGGGGCCGCCCGTGTCCATCAGGCGTTCGCCCCCCCCCGGAGACCCGCTCCCCGAACCGCTCGGAGCCACCCGTTACCCGGCGCTGTCCGCCGAGTTGAACCACGGGTAAGCAACTCCAGCGGAACCGGAAAGCGGAGCGTCCATGCAACTGATCGCCAACACCCAGCAGTCCGAGGCGTGGAACGGCCATGAAGGAGCGCACTGGGCCGAGCACGCCGACAGCTTCGACCTGCTCAACAGCGGGTTCAACGACGCCCTGCTGGAAGCCGCAGCGATCGGGACGCACGACCGGGCGCTCGACATCGGCTGCGGCACCGGCCAGATCACCCGACTCGCCGCAGGCCGGGCCGCCTCGGGGCAGGCCGTGGGGATCGACATCTCCACGCCGATGGTGGAGCGGGCACGGGCAGCCACCGCCGCGGAGGGCATCGCCAACGCGGAATTCGAACAGGGCGACGCCCAGGTGCACTCCTTCCCCGTCGGCCACTACGACCGCGCTGTCAGCCGCGGCGGAGTCATGTTCTTCGCCGACCCCGTCGCCGCCTTCGCCAACATCGGCCGCGCGCTCCGGCCCGGTGGCAGGCTCGCCTTCATCAGCCCGCAGCCGCCCTCCCCCGACGGGGACTCCGCCAGGGTCTTCGCGCCGGTGAACGCGCTGCTCAAGCAGCCCTCCCCGGCCCAGCGGGGCATGATGTCGCTCTCCGATCCCGCCCGCGTCCAGGAGGTTCTGACCGCCGCGGGATTCACCGAGGTGGCCGTTGAACCGGTCCAGGGTCCCGTCCACTGGGGCCGTACCGCCGACGAGGCTGTGGACTTCTACTTCGCGATGGGACCGGTCCGCTTCAACCTCGAAGAGGTGCCGCAGGGGATCGTGCAGGAGGCCCGCGACCGGGTGCGGGCAGCGCTGCTGCCGTACGAGTCCCCGGAGGGGGTCCTCCTGCGGGGCGCGGTGTGGCTGGTCACGGCCGTCCGTCCCTGACTTCCTGGCAGGTCGCGGACACCCGACCGGACCGGCACCTCCACAGTGTCTTAAGAAGTTGCCCAGAGCGGCCCCGCGACACTGGGCGGGGCGCTCGGGGCGGGAACCACTGTTTCCGCCGAGTTCCGCGCTCCCCTCCGACGAAGCGAACACGTCATCCCTGGGGGCCCTGAGTGAGCGCAGCACACACGATCGGTGTGGGCATAGCTGATACGGCCGGGCGCGGCGCAAGCCGTACGGTCCTGGCCGGCATCGGGGAGGCCGCCGAACGCCCTGGCACCCTGAACGCTCTGTTCAGTCTGGCGGCGGGCCGGCGTCCGCAGGAGATCGTCGTCGCCGACGTCCGCCGCGCGCTCACCTACGGGTCTGCGGAGAGCAGTTCGGACCGGCTTGCCTCGGCGCTGCTGCGCTACGGGGTGCAGCTCGGCGACCCCCTGCTGATCCATTGTTCGGACCACGCCCAGACGCTGGTGGCCCAGCTCGCGGTGCTCAAGCTGGGCGGCGTGTGCGTCCCGGTGCCGCACGACGCGGACGACGCCGCGCTGGCCCGGATCGCCGACCTGAGCGGCGCGGCGCTGGTGCTGTGCAGCGCTGTCACCAGGGGGTGTTGGTCGCTTCCCGTGATGGTGCTGGACGACGAGCGGACCTGGGCGAAGATCAAACCCCTCCGGACGGAGGGCTCCCTCCCTCGGTCCGGACCGGACGATGTCGCCTATCTGCTGCCCGAGTTCGGCACGGACGGTGGTGTGACGGGGCATCTCATCGACCATCGGGCCTGGCTCCTGGCGGTCGGCGCGCGGCTCCGCCGGGCCGGTCGACCCGGCCGCGGCGTGACCGTGGGGCAGAAGGTGGGAGGCGCACGGGACCTGGCGGCGATGTGGTGGGCGATCGCCGCCGGCAGCAGGCTCCACGGACCTCGCCCCACGGGCGCGGGCGAGACGGCACCGTCCCTGCGCGGAGCCGGCGCCGCCGCGGTGTACGGGCCCGAGGAGTACGCGGCGCTGCTTGCGGGCTCCCGGCCGGAGACGAGGGCGGAGAACCGGACCGGCACAGTCCTGATCACCGGCGGCCCCCTGCCGGCCGGGCTCGTGGAGCGCCATGCCGAGTTGCTGCCCTTCACCCGGTTGCTGGCCGAATTCTCCCCCCGTGACGGAGCCATGCCCTGGACAGCGGTCGACTGCACGGCGAACGTGAACGGCTGGGACGCTGCGGGGAGCGCGGTCATGGGCGCCGCTGTGCCCCGGGTACGGGTGACGATCCGCGACACCCACGGAGAGGTGCTGCCGAAGGGCAGCACCGGCCAGATCTGGGCAGAGGGCACCGCGCTGCCCTTCGACAGGCTGTCCGACGGCCGGCACGCGGCTCCCTCCCACCACCGCGGCTCGTTCACGGACTCCGGATATACCGGGCGGTGGACGGAGGCCGGCTCGCTCGACGTCGTCAATCGCTCACGCCCGCGCGCTCATGCGGGCAAGGGGTGCGGGTGGGGCCGACAGGCCACGCCGCCCGACGTGGCGAGCGCGCAACCCTGGCAGCTGCCCGCCCGGTGACTCCCGTAGCGTGAGCCGGCCGGCGCGAAGCCGGTGCACCTCACGGAGCTTTGGCCTGCCGCGCGGCGACCGCTTCAGTGGCCGGTGGCCCGTCGACGCTTCCTGGTCGGCGAGGCCGGTGACGCGGGCCCCCGGGGCCGCGTAGGGTCGCGCCGTGACTCTCCAGGACTTCGCACGCAGCGAGTACGTCAGCCTCACCACGTACCGGAAGAACGGCACACCCGTCGCCACGCCCGTCTGGGCCGCCGCCGAGGGCGATGTGCTGTACGTCTGGACCCGCTCCGACTCGTGGAAGGTCAAGCGGCTGCGCAACAACGGCAAGGTCGTCGTCACTGTCTGCGATGTACGCGGCAGGATCGCCGAAGGGGCTCCCAGCGCGGAAGGCGCCGCGAAGCTCCTGGACGAGGACGGCACCCGCGCGGTGCGCAAACTGCTGGCCCGCAAGTACACCTGGAAGTTCTGGTTCGTCGACTGGCCCGCGACGATCGCCCGGCTCGGCAAGCGCCCGCACACCGGGATCGCGGTCACCTTCTGAGTCCTCTTCCGATTTCGAGCCCCCTCCCGACTCGCCCTCGCCCCCCCCGTGCTCCCGCCGCAGCGCGCCCGAAAGCTGCGCGTAGCCGCTCTGTAACACGTCTGCGGTCGAATGCCTCCGGGCTGGAAGGCTCCAGTCGACGGTCGGCGAGGGCGACGATGACGGTGCATCAGCAGGCATACGAAGTAGGGGCGTTCGCGCAGTACCTGCGGGATCTGGTGGCGCGCCTGGACCCCGGGCGGGGGTGGTACGGGGTCTTCGCCCGGCGAGACCCGGCGGGCATGCGGTCCTGCCTCGACGGGGTGGAGATCCCGCCCTGGGATGTGGTCGAGTCGCTGCTCGCGGACCTGGCGGCGCTGCATGGCGCCCGGTTCGCCGAGCAGGTCTCGGTCCGCGCCGCCGCGCTCTACTCCGCGTCCGCCGCCACCCACGACCGGCGGCCCGGAGGGCGTCAGGAGCTCGTCCACCGGCTGGAGTTGATGGTCCGCGAGCAGCGCCGGGCGGCGGAACGGCTGCGCGGCGCGGGGCCCGGCGGTCCAGGCCCGGCCGAACCTGAGGCGCTGGCCTGGGCCCGCGACGACCACGAACGGGCCACCGCCCGGTGTGCCGAGCTGCGCAAGCGGCTGGCCGCGGTGGCGGCCCCCGAGGACTGGTTCCGGGCGGAGGACGGCGAGGGGCCGCACGCCGGGGCCGCCATGGACTTCGGTGCCTCCCGGGACTCCGGTGCTGCCAATGCTGCTGGGGCCTTCGGGGCCGCCGGGACCACCGAGGTCTTCGGTGCCGCCGGGGCCGCCGGTGTCCCCGGGGTCTCCCGTGCCGCCGGGTCCGGGGCCGGCCCAGCGGCCGACGTCGGCGCCCCGGTTCCGGACGCCCCCCTCTCCGCCCCCCGGCGCAGGAAGCCGAGGGGTGCCCGGTTCGCCGGTCTGGAGGTCGACGAGGAGGGGGCCGGCCCGGCCCCCTCGCCGGCGCCCGGCCCGCTCGTGCCGCCCCGCTCGGGCGCGTCCGCCCCGCGCGGCGCACGCTTCGGCGGCGGGGGCGGGGAGGACGACCTCGGCGGCCGTGGCCGAGCCGGACGGGACCGTGCGCCGGGCGCCCCGCCGAATCCGGACGCCCTGCTGGATCCGGCCGCCGGGCAGGCCGTCGCCGGGGCCGTTGCCCAACTGGTCCGGCTGCGCGCCGACGGGCGCGGCGGCGAGGCGCACGCCGTGCTCTGCGAGGTCGCGGCCTGGCCCGCGCCCCGGCTGCCGCTGCTCGCCCTCGCGCTGCACCGCGCCGGGCTCGCCGCCGACTGGACGACCCTGCTCTGGGAGGTGTCCTCGCTCCCGCCGGCCGGGTTCGCCGCCGCCGCGGGTGCGCTGGCCGCCGCGGGGCGCAAGGCGGACTGCGGGCTGCTCCTGCGCCAGGGTGTGGCCCGGCCCGCCGCCGAAGTGGCCGAGTCGGTGCTCGCCCTGGACGGGGCCGGCCGGGAACGGGAGGCGCGGGACCTGCTCGGCGCCTTCGTCCGCGTACGCACTCCGCGGGAGGCCGCCGAGCTGGCCGGAACCGGCGGGACCCCGGTCCTGCCGCTCCTCCTCGCGGCCGCCCGCGAGGTGTCGGTGGAGCGGGAGTGGGACCTCGTCCACGCGCTGCGGGTGGCGGGTGTGCCGGGGGTCTGAGTCCGCATGGACACCGCCGGGGACCGGCACCGTGTCCGATGTGGACCGGTCGGGTGCGAAACATGATCGACTCCGCCGGTTCACGGCGATGGTCTTGCCCCGCCGGACGGAGGGGCTTACGTTCTCCATCCATGCACCGATCTACGTGCGTAGAGAACGCGTGCAGGCTCTCTGACGCCGCGTCGAAGGAGCAGCTCATGTCCCACGTCGTACGCGCCGCACTCGTCCAGGCGACCTGGACCGGCGACACCGAATCGATGATTGCCAAGCACGAGGAACACGCGCGCGAGGCCGCCCGTCAGGGGGCGAAGATCATCGGCTTCCAGGAGGTGTTCAACGCCCCCTACTTCTGCCAGGTCCAGGAGCCCGAGCACTACCGCTGGGCCGAGCCCGTCCCCGACGGGCCGACCGTCAACCGCATGCAGGACCTGGCTCGCGAGACCGGCATGGTGATCGTCGTCCCGGTCTTCGAGATCGAGCAGTCCGGCTTCTACTACAACACCGCGGCCGTGATCGACGCCGACGGCTCCTACCTCGGCAAGTACCGCAAGCATCACATCCCGCAGGTCAAGGGATTCTGGGAGAAGTACTACTTCAAGCCCGGCAACGCCGGCTGGCCGGTCTTCGACACCGCCGTCGGCAAGGTCGGCGTCTACATCTGCTACGACCGGCACTTCCCCGAGGGCTGGCGACAGCTCGGCCTTGGCGGAGCCCAGTTGGTGTACAACCCGTCGGCCACCTCGCGCGGACTCTCCAGCCACCTCTGGCAGCTGGAGCAGCCGGCCTCCGCCGTCGCCAACGAGTACTTCGTCGCCGCGATCAACCGCGTCGGCCGCGAGGAGTACGGCGACAACGACTTCTACGGCACCAGTTACTTCGTCGACCCGCGCGGACAGTTCGTCGGGGAGGTCGCCAGCGACAAGGAGGAGGAACTCGTCGTACGGGACCTGGACTTCGACCTGATCGAGGAGGTCCGGCAGCAGTGGGCCTTCTACCGGGACCGACGGCCCGACGCCTACGACGGGCTGGTGGAGCCGTGAGCGGACTGCACGAGCGCCACCTCGCCGTCAGCCCCGCATGGCTGGCGCTCTACTACCGCCACCCCCTCGAACTCACCCACGGGGAGGGCCGCCACGTCTGGGACGCGGACGGCAACCGCTACCTGGACTTCTTCGGCGGCATTCTCACCACGATGACCGCCCACGCCCTGCCCGAGGTCACCAAGGCGGTCGCGGAACAGGCCGGGCGGATCATCCACTCCTCCACGCTCTACCTCAACCGCCCCATGGTGGAGATGGCCGAGCGGATCGTCACCCTCTCCGGCATCCCGGACGCCCGGGTCTTCTTCACCACCTCGGGCACCGAGGCCAATGACACGGCCCTGCTGCTCGCCACCGCGTACCGCAGGTCCAACCAGATCCTCGCGATGCGCAACAGCTACCACGGCCGGTCGTTCTCCACGGTCTCGATCACCGGCAACCAGGCCTGGTCGCCCACGAGTCTGTCCCCGCTCCAGACGCTGTACGTCCACGGCGGCGTCCGTACCCGGGGCCCGTACGCCGAGTTGAGCGACGACCGGTTCATCGAGGCGTGCGTCGCCGACCTGGAGGACCTGCTCGGGCACACCCGCAACCCCGCCGCCCTGATCGCCGAACCCAGACAGGGCGTGGGCGGGTTCACCTCCCCGCCCGACGGGCTGTTCGCAGCGTTCCGGCAGGTCCTGGACCGGCATGGCGTGCTGTGGATCTCGGACGAGGTGCAGACCGGCTGGGGCCGCACCGGCGAGCACTTCTGGGGCTGGCAGGCGCACGCCGAGCACGGGCCGCCGGACATCCTCACCTTCGCCAAGGGCATCGGCAACGGGATGTCGGTCGGGGGAGTGGTGGCCCGCGCCGAGGTGATGAACTGCCTCGACGCCAACTCCATCTCCACGTTCGGCGGTTCGCCGATCACCATGGCCGCCTCGCTCGCCAACCTCTCGTACCTCCTGGAACACGACCTCCAGGGCAACGCGCGACGCGTCGGCGGACTGCTGATCGAACGGCTGCGCTCCATCGCCGCCGCATCCCCCGCCGTACGCGAAGTGCGCGGCCGGGGCCTGATGATCGGCATCGAGCTGGTGAAGCCCGGCACCGACGAGGCCGACCCGGAAGCCGCCGCGGCCGTCCTCGAAGCCGCCCGCGCCGGCGGGCTCCTCATCGGCAAGGGCGGCGGCCACAGCACCAGCGTGCTGCGGATCGCCCCGCCGCTGACCCTGACCGTCGCCGAGGCCGAGGAAGGCGCGGCGATCCTCGCGGACGCCCTGCAGGCGGCGGGCTGACCCCCGCCGCCCCCGTCGGCCCGTACGCCCACGAACCGCGCGGGGCCGCCCCCGAGCGTCGCGCCCAGCGGGCCGGCGCGGGGGCGACCCGAGTTGAGGAGACACCCATGAGTCGTACCGTCATCCACGGTGGCCTGGTCATCACCGCGTCCGACGAGATCCACGCCGACGTGCTCGTCGAGGGCGGCCGGATCGTCGCGCTCGCCGCCCACGGGACCGACGCCGCCGAGAGCTGGAGCGCCGACCGGCGGATCGACGCGACCGGCAAGTACGTCATCCCGGGCGGCGTCGACGGGCACACCCACATGGAGATGCCGTTCGGCGGGACGTACGCCGCCGACACCTTCGAGACCGGCACCCGGGCCGCCGCCTGGGGCGGCACGACCACCATCGTCGACTTCGCGATCCAGAGCGTGGGCCGCTCCCTGCGCGAAGGGCTCGACGCCTGGTACGCCAAGGCCGACGGCAACTGCGCCATCGACTACGCCTTCCACATGATCCTTGCGGACGTGAACCCGTCCTCGCTCAAGGAGATGGACCTCCTCGTCGCCGAAGGCGTGACCTCCTTCAAGCTGTTCATGGCGTACCCCGGCGTCTTCTACAGCGACGACGGACAGATCCTGCGCGCCATGCAACGGGCTGCCGGAAACGGCGGGTTGATCATGATGCACGCCGAGAACGGGATCGCCATCGACGTCCTGGTCGAGCAGGCGCTCGCCGCGGGCCACACCGACCCCCGCTACCACGGGGACGTCCGCAAGGTCGCCCTGGAGGCCGAGGCCACCCACCGCGCCGTCCAGCTCGCCCGGGTCGCCGGATCCCCTCTCTACGTCGTCCACGTCTCCGCCGACGAGGCCGTGGAGGAGATCTCCGCCGCCCGGCACAGGGGTCTCCCCGTCTTCGGCGAGACCTGCCCGCAGTACCTGTTCCTCTCCACCGACAACCTCGCCGAGCCCGACTTCGAGGGCGCCAAGTACGTCTGCTCCACCCCGCTGCGCCCCAAGGAACACCAGGAAGCCCTGTGGCGGGGTCTCCGGAACAACGAACTCCAGGTCGTCTCCACCGACCACTGCCCCTTCTGCTTCTCGGGGCAGAAGGAGATGGGCCGCGGCGACTTCTCCAAGATCCCCAACGGCATGCCCGGCGTCGAGCACCGTATGGACCTGCTGCACCAGGCCGTCGTGGACGGGCACATCACCCGCCGCCGCTGGATCGAGATCGCCTGCGCCTCCCCGGCCCGGATGTTCGGCCTCTACCCGAAGAAGGGCACCATCGCCCCGGGCGCCGACGCCGACATCGTCATCTACGACCCGCACGCCGAGCAGACCCTCTCCGCCGAGACCCACCACATGAACGTCGACTACTCGGCGTACGAGGGCAAACGGATCACCGGCCAGGTCGAGACCGTGCTCTCGCGCGGCGAAGTCGTCATCGAAGGGCGGAAGTTCACCGGCCGCTCCGGACACGGCATGTACACCCCCCGCGCCACCTGTCAGTACCTGGACTAGGAGATCCCGCCATGGACTTCGGACTCGTCCTCCAGACCGACCCGCCCGCCTCCGCCGTCGTCGGCCTGATGCGCCGCGCCGAGCGCAACGGGTTCCGCTACGGCTGGACCTTCGACTCGGCGGTGCTGTGGCAGGAGCCGTTCGTCATCTACAGCCGCATCCTGGAGCACACCGACCGGATGATCGTGGGCCCCATGGTCACCAACCCGGGCACCCGCACCTGGGAGGTCACCGCCTCCACCTTCGCCACCCTGAACGACATGTACGGCAACCGCACCGTCTGCGGCATCGGGCGCGGCGACTCCGCGATGCGCGTCGCGGGCCGCCGCCCCAACACCCTGGCCCGCCTCGGCGAGGCCACCGACGTCATCCGGGACCTCGCCGAGGGCCGGGAGGCGACGGTCGACGGGCAGCCGGTGCAGATCCCCTGGGTGAAGGACGGACGGCTGCCGGTGTGGATGGCGGCGTACGGGCCCAAGGCCCTGGCGCTGGCCGGGCAGAAGGCGGACGGCTTCATCCTCCAGCTCGCCGACCCCTTCCTCACCGAGTGGATGATCAAGGCGGTACGGGACGCGGCGGCCGGTGCCGGACGCGACCCGGACTCCCTCACCATCTGCGTCGCCGCCCCGGCCTACGTCGGCGACGACCTCGACCACGCCCGGGAGCAGTGCCGCTGGTTCGGCGGGATGGTCGGCAACCACGTCGCCGACCTGGTCGCCCGCTACGGCGAGCACTCCGGCCTGGTCCCCGAGGCGCTCACCGCGTACATCGCCGGGCGCTCCGGCTACGACTACAGCCACCACGGCCGCACCGGCAACCCGGACACCGCCTTCGTCCCGGACGAGATCGTCGACCGGTTCTGCCTGCTCGGTCCCGCCGAGGCGCATATCGAGAAGCTCCAGGCGCTGCGGGACATGGGCGTCGACCAGTTCGCGCTGTACAACATGCACGACGCCCGGGAAGCGACCATCGACGCCTACGGGGCCGAGATCATCCCCGCCCTGACCGACTGACCGACTGCGCCTCTCACCGCCTGACCATCGGCTGCCTGACCTCCCCACCCCTCCCCGCAGTTCGCACGCGCACCGCCCGCATCGCCCCGCACGGCACCGCTCCCGAGCGAAGGGCCCGTCCGCCATGACCGCTACCGCCCCACCCACCCCACCGGAACCACCGACCCCACCGCCCTCCCCGCACGACCCGCAAGACCCGCACGACGCGATACCCGGCCCGGCCGCCTCCGGCCGGGTCGAACTCGCCCCCGGACACGTCCCCGACGACCCCCGCTTCGCCAACGACGACCTGCTGCCCGTCCCCGTTGAGCGGCGCACCTGGACCACGTACAACTTCGCGGCCCTGTGGATCGGCATGGCCCACAACATCCCGTCCTGGCTGCTCGCCTCCGGTCTGGTGGCGCTCGGCATGGACTGGAAGCAGGCCGTGTTCACCATCGCGCTGGCCAATGTGATCGTGCTGGCCCCGATGCTGCTCACCGGCCACGCCGGGCCCAAGTACGGCATACCCTTCCCGGTCCTGGCCCGCGCCTCGTTCGGGCTGCGCGGCGCCAACCTGCCCGCGCTGATCCGGGCCGCCGTCGCCTGCGCGTGGTTCGGCATCCAGACCTGGATCGGCGGCGTCGGGATCTTCACGCTGCTCGGCAAGATCTTCGGCGGCTGGGCCGGCGCGGCGGAGATCGGCGGTCAGCCCTGGACGCTGTGGCTCTGCTTCGCACTCTTCTGGGTCCTGGAACTGGCCATCATCTACCGGGGGATGGACACCCTGCGCCGCTTCGAGAACTGGGCGGCCCCGTTCGTCCTGGTCGGCGCGGTGGTCCTGCTGGTCTGGGTCGCGGTCAAGGCGGGCGGCTTCGGCCCGCTGCTGGACCAGCCGTCCGCGCTCGGCTGGGGCGCCGACTTCTGGCCGGTCTTCTTCCCCTCGCTGATGGGCATGATCGCCTTCTGGTCGACGCTCTCCCTCAACATTCCCGACTTCACCCGCTTCGGCGCCGGCCAACGCGCCCAGATCCGGGGGCAGTCGCTCGGGCTGCCGACCACGATGACCTTCTTCGCCCTGCTCTCGGTGTTCGTCACCTCCGGCTCGCAGGCGGTGTACGGGGTGGCCATCTGGGACCCGGTCCAGCTCGTCGCCCGGACCGACAACGTCTTCGGGCTGGTCTTCGGCCTGGTCACCGTGCTGATCGCGACGATCTCGGTGAACATCGCGGCGAACGTGGTCTCACCGGCGTACGACCTGGCGAACCTCGCCCCGAAGCTCATCAGCTTCCGGACCGGGGCGCTGATCACGGGCGTGATCGGAGTCGTCATCATGCCGTGGAAGCTCACCGAGACGCCCGAGCTGTACATCTTCACCTGGCTGGGCCTGGTCGGCGGACTCCTCGGTACGGTGGCGGGCATCCTGATCGCCGACTACTGGATCGTCCGCCGCACCGTCCTCGACCTGGCCGACCTCTATCGGCCGGGCGGCCGGTACTGGTACCGGAGCGGCTGGAACTGGCGGGCGGTGGCGGCCTTCGCGGTCGGCGGCGTCCTCGCGGTGGGCGGTTCGCACTCGGCCCCCGGGAAGGGCCCCTTCCCCGCCGACGGTCTGATCCCGTTCCTGAAGCCGCTGGCCGACTACGGCTGGGCGGTCGGGCTCGCCTCGTCGCTGCTGCTCTACGTGGCGCTGACCCGCCGGGAGCGTGCGGCCGGCTGAGCGCCCGGCCGGCGTCACGGTTCGAAGCTCCGCTACACGGGTTTGATGCTGCGGCCCAGCAGAGCGGTGACGTCCACCGTCTCGTCCGCCGAGGGAGTGGCCGTGGGCACCGGCCGGTCGAAGCCGGAGAAGTCCACGGTCCCTTCCTCGTCGGCGTTCTGCACGGTGATCCGCACCGGGTACGGCGTGCCCTCGGCGGCCACGTAGGCCGTCAGGCGCTCATCGCCCCCGGCCCGGGTCACCGGAACGGTCGGCGCGCCGTTCACGTCGGTCTTCGCGCCCTTCGTCAGGGTGTCGAGGTCGGCGGTGCCGACGTTGTCCGTGATCAGCTCGCGGAACGAGTCGAGGTCGCAGACCTCGGTCACCTCCAGCAGCCGGGGGTCGTCGGCCGAGGCCTTCATGTACCGGCCGTCGAGAATCGCGTCGAAGGTGGAGCCGCCGATCGGCACATGGTTCTTCCAGAAGGCGGCGTCCGGCTTCAGCCAGACGTCGTCGCCGCGTTTCACGATCTCCACCGAGCCGTCGTCGCCCATGTCGACCCCGCCCGCGCAGTTTCCCTCGCGGTCCAGCGTCAGGTCGACGTTCACGTCCTCCCCGGCCCCGTCGGTACTGCCGCGCGCGCTCAGATGCAGGGAGTCGACGCCGACCAGGGCGTCGCGGGCGCGTTCGGCGATCTCCTCGGCGGGGAGCGCGTCGATGTCGTCGTCAGCCTGCGCGAGGGTGCCACCCGTGACGGTGAGAGCGACGGCCGCCGCAGCAGCGGCCGCCCGGGCGGCCCATCGGTGTCCGCTCACGTCGCCTCCTCGAAAAGGCCCCGGTCAGGGCGTACGAACCAGGATGACCGGCACATTCGAGCGTACGCCGGGAGAGGGGGCGCCGCCCGGCGCGCGTACGGAGAGTGAAGCGCCACGGTGTTTTTGGCCACGGAGCGTGGGCAAAGCTGCGGTGATCCCGCCCGGGGTCACGTACGCACGCACCACGAGGGAGAACAACCATGAACCTGTTCACGGGGACGAGGCGCACGGGCGGCCCGGCCGCGGGGAAGCGCTCCCGGTCCGTCCTGCTGGCACTCGCCGCCACGGCGACGGCCGCCGCGCTGGCGATCCCGGTCACCTCCGCGACCGCGTCGGCGGCCCCGGCCGCGATTCCGCCCGGCCTGTCCTGCGACACCGGCAAGCACGCCATCGACGACTACACGGGCTTCGCGCTCTGTCGCAACAACGGCAGCCAGACGCAGGTCTTCTGGGTGCATCTCGTCTGCGGCTGGTCCCCGGACGTCGACGGCGACCGCGTCACCCTCAGGCCCGGTGAGTCCGGCCAGTCCACCGCCCACTGCGGGAGCCTCGGCACCGGCATCGGCGAGATCCACGTACGCCCCTGACGCCGGGCGCGTAGTCGGTAACAGCCGGAACAGCCGGAACAGCCCGACCGGTTGAGCGTGCCGCCTCCTCTCGTTACCCTCCAGTAAGTACCTGTGGGTGCAGCCGGGACGACCGGTCTGCCCCGCGACACGAGGGAGGCGGCACGCCCATGTCCTCAGCGGAGCCCACCGAGCAGACCGGCCCGGCCGTACGGGATCCCGGTCGCGCTCCCCGCCCGGCCGCCCCCGTTCCGCCGCCGCTGCCCGGCCTCGCGGAGAGCGCCCGCCGGCTGGCCGACGCCACCACCACCTCCACCGCTCTCGTGGCCGACGCCCTCGCCCGTGTCGAGGCCACGCAGCCCTCCCTCAACGCCTTCCGCCACCTGCGCGCCGATGCGGCACTCGCCGAGGCCGCGGAGGCCGACCGCAGGCTCGCGGCGGGGGAGCGGCTGCCGCTCCTCGGCGTGCCGGTCGCGGTCAAGGACGACACCGACGTGGCGGGCCTGCCCACGCACTTCGGCTGCGACGGCGAACGGCCCCCGGCCACGTCCGACAGCGAGGCGGTCCGGCGGCTGCGCGCCGCCGGAGCCGTCGTCGTCGGCAAGACCAACTCCTGCGAACTGGGCCAGTGGCCCTTCACCGAGGGCCCCGGCTTCGGCGTCACCCGCAACCCGTGGAACACCGCGCACACCCCGGGCGGATCCTCCGGCGGATCGGCCGCCGCCGTCGCCGCCGGGCTCGTCCCCGCCGCCCTCGGCTCGGACGGCGCCGGATCCGTACGCATCCCCGCCGCGTGGACGCACCTCGTCGGCATCAAACCCCAGCGCGGACGCATCTCCGTCCACCCGCACAGCGACGCCTTCCAGGGCCTCACCGTGAACGGCCCCCTCGCCCGTACGGTCGCCGACGCGGCGCTCCTGCTGGACGCCGTCGCCGGGGCGCACCCCGAGGACTTCCACCGCCCGCCCGCCGTGCGCGCCGCCGACGCCGCCCGCCGCGACCCGGGCCGCCTGCGCATCGCCCTCGCCTGGCGTCCCCCGCTCACCCTCACCGGCGCCGGACCCGACCCGCAGGTGCGCCGGGCCGTCGCCGCGCTCGCCGAGACCCTCGCCCGGCTCGGGCACCACGTCGAGGAGGCCCGCCCCCGGTACGGGCTGATCGGCCTCGCCTTCGTGCCCCGCGCCACCGCGGGCATCGCCGAATTCGCCGCCCGGCACCCCGAACCGGCCCTCCTGGACCCGCGCACCCGCAGCGCCCTGCGGACCGGGACGCGGCTCGGCGGGCGGGTGGTGCGGGCCGCCCGCGCCCGGGAAGTGCGCCAGCACCGCAGGATCGGCGCCCTCTTCGACGCCTCCGGGTTCGATGTGCTCCTGACACCGACCACGGCCACACCGCCGCCGCGGATCGGGCGGTTCGACGAGCTGAGCGCCTGGCGCACCGACCTCGCGATGACGGCCGCCTGCCCGTACGCCTGGCCCTGGAACGTTCTCGGCTGGCCCGGGGTGAACGTCCCGGCCGGCTTCACCCGCTCCGGCCTCCCGGTCGGCGCCCAGCTGCTCGGCCCCTCCCGCAGCGAGGAGCGGCTGATCGCGCTCGCCGCCCAGCTGGAGGACGACCGGCGCTGGTACGAGCATCGGCCGCCGACACCGTAACCCGGAGTAATCGAGACGTCACCGGGCCCCGTACGGACTGTGAAGCCGTGCGGGGGCCTTGTGGAGCCCCGCGCGCCGAGGAGATATCTTGATGTCAAGCAATGTTGCAGACGTGGAGCGGAGCACCCGGTGACTGACTCGACCATCATCTATACGCACACCGACGAGGCCCCTGCCCTGGCGACCTACTCGTTCCTGCCCGTGATCGAGGCCTACGCCTCGACCGCCGGTGTCACGGTGGAGCGCCGCGACATCTCCCTCGCGGGCCGGATCATCGCCAGTTTCCCGGAGCGGCTGAAGGCCGAGCAGCGTATCGATGACGCACTCGCCGAGCTGGGCGAGCTGGCCAGGACGCCCGGCGCGAACATCATCAAGCTGCCGAACATCTCGGCGTCGATCCCGCAGCTCAAGGCCGCCATCGCGGAGCTGCAGGAGCAGGGCTACGCGCTCCCGGACTACCCGGACGACCCGCGGACCGACGAGGACAAGGACGTCCGCGCCCGCTACGACAAGGTCAAGGGCAGCGCCGTGAACCCGGTGCTGCGCGAGGGCAACTCCGACCGCCGCGCCCCCGCCTCCGTCAAGAACTACGCCAAGGCCCACCCGCACCGCATGGGCGCCTGGACGGCCGACTCGAAGACGAACGTCGCCACCATGGGCGTCGACGACTTCCGCTCCACCGAGAAGTCCGCGGTCATCGCCGAGGACGGCTCGCTCCGCATCGAGCTGCACGGCGACGACGGCACCACCACCGTGCTCCGCGAGTCCGTACCCGTCCCGAAGGGCGAGGTCGTGGACGCGGCCGTCATGCGCGTCGCCGCGCTGCGTGAGTTCTTCACCGCGCAGGTCGCCCGCGCCAAGGCCGAGGGCGTGCTGTTCTCCGTGCACCTCAAGGCCACCATGATGAAGGTCTCCGACCCGATCATCTTCGGCCACGCGGTCCGCGCCTTCTTCCCGAACACCTTCGCCAAGTACGGCGAGCAGCTCGCCGCCGCCGGCCTCACCCCCAACGACGGCCTGGGCGGCATCCTCAAGGGCCTCGGCTCGCTGCCGGACGTCGGCGCCGAGATCCAGGCGTCCTTCGAGGCCGAGCTGGCCGAGGGCCCGGCCCTCGCGATGGTCGACTCCGACAAGGGCATCACCAACCTGCACGTCCCGAGCGACGTCATCGTCGACGCCTCCATGCCCGCCATGATCCGCACCTCGGGTCACATGTGGGGCCCGGACGGCGACGAGGCCGACACCATCGCGGTCCTCCCGGACAGCAGCTACGCCGGTGTCTACCAGGTCGTCATCGACGACTGCCGCGCCAACGGCGCCTTCGACCCGGCCACCATGGGCTCCGTGCCCAACGTGGGTCTGATGGCGCAGAAGGCCGAGGAGTACGGCAGCCACGACAAGACCTTCGAGATCCCCGCCACCGGCACCGTGCGCGTCGTCGACGCGAGCGGCGCGGTCGTGCTGGAGCAGGCCGTGGGCGCCGGCGACATCTTCCGGATGTGCCAGACCAAGGACCTGCCGATCCAGGACTGGGTCAAGCTCGCCGTCACCCGCGCCCGCGCCACCGGCAACCCGGCCGTGTTCTGGCTGGACGAGACCCGCGCGCACGACGCCAACCTGATCGCCAAGGTCACCACGTACCTCGCCGACCACGACACGGACGGCCTGGACATCTCCGTCAAGTCCCCGGTCGAGGCCACCGCCTTCTCCCTGGAGCGCATCCGCCGCGGCGAGGACACCATCTCCGTCACCGGCAACGTGCTCCGTGACTACCTCACCGACCTCTTCCCGATCCTGGAGCTCGGCACCAGCGCGAAGATGCTCTCCGTCGTCCCGCTGATGAACGGCGGCGGCCTCTTCGAGACCGGCGCGGGCGGCTCGGCCCCCAAGCACGTCCAGCAGCTCGTCAAGGAGAACTACCTCCGCTGGGACAGCCTGGGCGAGTTCCTGGCCCTCGCGGTCAGCTTCGAGCACCTGGCCACCACCACGGACAACGCGCGGGCCCAGGTCCTCGCCGACACCCTGGACCGGGCGACGGGCACCTTCCTCAACGAGGACAAGTCCCCGAGCCGGCGCCTCGGCGGTATCGACAACCGCGGCAGCCACTTCTACCTGGCCCTCTACTGGGCCCAGGAGCTGGCGCAGCAGACCGACGACGCCAAGCTCGCCGAGGCGTTCGCGCCGCTCGCCAAGACGCTGGCCGAGCAGGAGGAGACCATCGTCGCCGAGCTGATCGCGGTGCAGGGCTCCCCGGCCGAGATCGGCGGCTACTTCCAGCCCGACCCGGCCAAGGCCGCGGCGGTCATGCGGCCGTCCGCCACGTTCAACAAGGCGATCGCGTCCCTCGCCTGATCCTTCGTTGACCGCTTGACCGCTTGACCGCTTGACCGCTTGACCGCTTGACCGCTCCGCCCCGGCCGGCCCCGCGCCCGCCGGGGCGGAGCGCGTTCGGGGCCGATCGGGGGACCGGACCAATCCGCCGGTCCCACGGCTCCGAATGACGACCGTGAGGATCACCCGGACAGCCCTGACCCGCGGCGCGCTCGCCGCCCTGAGCGGACTGCTCGCGGGATTCGCCTCGTTGACCGTCGCCGAGCTCGTCTCGGCCGCTGTCCGCCCCGAGGCGAGCCCCGTGACGGCGGTCGGCGGAGCCGCCATCGACCGGACGCCCACCGGTGTGAAGGACTGGGCGATCCGGACCTTCGGCGAGAACGACAAGATCGTCCTGCAGCTCGGCATCGTCGTCACGCTCGCCCTCTTCGCCGTCTCCGTCGGCCTGCTGGCGCTGCGCCACCGGCGTACCGGCTCCGCCGCCGTCCTCGCCTTCGGCGTCGTCGGCGTCGCGTCGGCCGTCAGCCGCCCGGACTCCACCGGTGTGATCGACGGGCTCCCGTCGCTCGTCGGCGCGGTCGCCGGGGCGCTGCTGCTGTACGTCCTCATCGGCAGGCTCACCCGACCGCGCAGGGTGGCGGGGGAGGAGGACGAGGGCGGCTGGGACCGGCGGGGCTTCCTGATCGCCGCCACGGCCGCGGCAGCCGCCTCCACTGCGGCCGGAGCGGTCGGCCGGGCCCTGAACGGCCGGAGCGCCCAGGACGCCGTCGCCTCCCGGGAGGCCGTCCGGCTGCCCGCCCCGGCCTCGGCGGCCAAGCCGATCCCGGCGGGAGCGCAGCCCCGGGTGCGGGGCCTCAGCACCTTCACGACCCCCAACAACAAGTTCTACCGGGTGGACACCGCCCTGGTGATCCCCAAGGTCGACGCGAACTCCTGGCGGCTGCGCATCCACGGCAAGGGCGTGACCCGGGACCTGGAGTTCACCTACCAGGACCTGTTGAACCGCCCGCTGATCGAGCGCGAGATCACCCTCTGCTGCGTCTCCAACGAGGTAGGCGGCCCTTACATCGGCCACGCCAGGTGGATCGGCGTCCGCCTCGCCGACCTGCTCAGGGAGGCCGGGGTGAAGCCGCCGTCCCGGGGCGGAAAGGCGGACCAGATCATCGCCCGCTCGGTGGACGGCATGACGCTCGGCACCCCCGTCGAGGACGTCATGGACGGCCGGGACGCGATGCTCGCCGTCGGTATGAACGGCGAACCGCTGCCCTTCGTCAACGGGTTCCCCGTCCGCATGCTCGTGCCCGGCCTGTACGGGTACGTCTCGGCCTGCAAGTGGATCGAGGACATCGAGCTCACCACGTTCGACGACTACGACGCGTACTGGGTGAAGCGCAAGTGGGCCCGCGAGGCCCCCATCAAGACCCAGTCCCGGATCGACACCCCCAAGCCCTTCGGCCGCCCGGAGGCCGGCACGGTCATGGTCGCCGGAGTGGCCTGGGCCCAGCACCGCGGCATCGAGAAGGTCGAGATCCGGGTCGACGACGGCCCGTGGCGGCCCGCCCAACTCGCCGAGCAGGCCACCGTCGACACCTGGCGCCAGTGGACCTACCCGTGGAAGGCGACCCCCGGCGGTCACACCCTGACCGTGCGCGCCACCGACGGGACCGGCGAGACGCAGACCGAGGAGCGGACGAAGACCGTCCCCGACGGTGCGAGCGGGTGGCACTCCGTGGTGGTCACCGTCGACTGATCCCGACAGAGCGCCCCGCTGCGGGAGGACCGTCAGCAACCCCCAAGGTCCCTCCGCAGCGGGGCTTTCACATCCTCACGGCCCGAAGACCCTCCCCAGCGCCTCCTTCAGCCCTCCCACCGTCGGCGGCCGGAGACAGGCGGTCAGATATCCGTCCGGCCGTACGACGAACGCCGCGCCCTCACCCGCCGCGTACCGGAGCGCGAACTCGCCCAGGCCGTCGTGGTGATGAGGGATACCCGTCGCCCCTTCCGAGGCGTCGGCGGGGAGGATCCCGTGCGTCTCCATCAGGCCCCCGGTCAACTCCCGTGCCGCTGCCGCGAGATCGGCGGCCGTGTCACCGGCCGGGTGGTGTCCGTACACCAGCAGGACGTGACCGCGTCCGCGCAACAGGTCGAAGAGGCGCACCGGATAGGCCGCGATGTCTCCGGTGAGCCCACCGCAGTCCGGGGCCCGGTCGCCGGGCCGGAGACCGGCTTCGTCGTCCCGGGGCAGCGGTGTCACGATCGGGCTCTCCCGGTAGCCGATGAGGAGTTGGGCCTCGCGCAGCAGCAGCGTCTCCATGTCCGTCGGGTCCGCCTGCACTCCCTCGGCGGCGTGCCGGACGGTCCGGCCCACCACCTCCTCGCCGACCGGGTGCCGCTCCGCGTCGTAGCTGGCCGGCAGGTGGGGGTGCGCCGCGCCCCCGACGGCCAGGGCCAGCTTCCACGCCAGGTTGCAGGCGTCCTGGATCCCGGTGTTCATGCCCTGGGCGCCGGTCGGCGGATGGATGTGCGCCGCGTCCCCGGCGACGAACACCCGGCCCTCCCCGTACCGGTCCACCAGCCGGTGGCTGATCCGGAACACCGACGACCAGCGCAGCGCGGACGCGGTGACGGGCTCCGGCGCCAGCCGGTCCAACACCTTCTGGACGTCGGCGAGGGCGGGGGCCGTGCCCCCTTCGAGGCCATGGGCCACCCCGTCGCCGCCCACCGGCCGCCCGGTCGCCTCCGCCTGCCGCGCGGCGGACAGCTCCGGCGGCACCAGCATCGACATCCGGTAGCGGCCGTCCCCCGGCAGCGGGATGCAGACCAGCAGATCGTCGATCGCCCCGTCCTCGCCGCGGTGCATCGAGCGCACCCCGTAACCGGGCGGCAGCCCCCACCCCACCTCCACGTCGGCGAGCATGTACTCCTCGGGGAACGCGCCACCCTCGAAGGTGAGCCCGAGCCCCTTGCGCACCACGGAGTGCGCTCCGTCGCACCCCACCAGGAACCGGGACCGGACCTCCTCCTCGGTCCCCGACACGGTGGTGAGCCGGCTGGTCACCCCGGCGGGATCCTGGGCGAACGCCACCAGCGCGGTCGAACGCTCGATCCCGGTGCCGTAGCGCCCGAGGGACTCCTCCAGGAGGCGCTCGGTGTCGTACTGCGGCAGCGCGGCGAAGCCGTACGGCACCTCGGGCGGCAGGACCAGCTCGACCCGGCCCTGCTCGGCGCCGTTCACGTAGCTCAGCTGCCCGTGCATGGGGACCGCCGCGTCCAGCACCTCCCGCACCAGGCCCATCCGGTCGAAGAGCTCCAGCGTGCGCGGCTGGATGCCCACCGCCTTGGCGTACGGCAGCCGGGCGGGGAGCCGGTCCACGATCCGGCAGGCCACTCCCGCCCGGCGTAGCTCCGCGGCCAGCGTCAGGCCGACCGGGCCCGCGCCCACCACGAGGACGTCCGTCGATTCGCTGCGTGCCACCGGGGTCTCCCGTCGTGGGCCCCCCTGCGTACGGTTCCCTCCATCGTCCTGCCATCGGCGGTCTCCGGCACCCGGGCGGCGCTCAGCCCCCGTCGGGCGCGGGCGGCGGGGCCATCGCCCACCGGATGGTCCTGGTCAGGGCCTTCCCGGCGGGCCGTACGCAGACCTCCTCGACCCCCGGCACCCGGGGCAGCCGCAGCGGCTCCCGGGCCCACGGCGGCAGCGAGGCGACGGCGTTGGCGGCGAGTACGGCGTACGGCGGGCGGACCGGCCAGGGCAGGGGAGGGTGCAGCAGAATGAAACGGGCCGCTTCCAGGGCCTCCTGGGTCGCGCGCAGCTCGGGGCGGTAGGCGGCGATGCGTTCCGCGAGCTCCGCCCGGGCGCGCGGCGGGTCGGGGACGCCGAGGGCGTGCGCCACCGTCGCCATGTCGCGGATGTACCCGTCGCACCCCGCACCGTCCAACGGCCTTTCCCCGTAACGCTGGTGGGCGCGGAGGAAGCTGTCCACCTCGGCGATGTGCACCCAGCACAGCAGATGCGGATCGGCCGCGTGGTACGGCTCCCCGGAGGGCGCGGTCCCGCGCACCCGCTCGTGCACGGACCGTACGCGGTCGACCGCCTCCTGGGCGTGCTCGGCCGTGCCGAACGTGGTCACCGCCAGAAACGTGCTGGTCCGCTGGAGCCGCCCCCACGGATCGCCCTTGAACCCCGAGTGGCCCGCGACAGCGGCCATGGCGAGGGGGTGCAGCGACTGGAGGAGCAGGGCGCGCAGCCCGCCGATGAACATGGACGCGTCCCCGTGCACCCGGCGCACCGGCCGGTCCGGGCCGAACCAGCGGGGGCCGGGGGTGTCGTGGATCCGGGCCCGGGTCTCCGGCCCGGAAGGGCCAGCCACCCGGGCGAACAGGCCCCTGCCGAGCCGTTCCCGCACTCCGGAGCCGGGCGCCGCCTTGTCCATACGACCCAGTATGCGGGGGCGGGGGCCACAGCGGGGCGAGGCGGTGGACACGCGCCCGGGACGCTACGGCACCCGGGCCGTCCACTCGGGCGTCGCGAACTTGGCCCGTACGAGGTCCTCCGCACGCGCCAGCTCGGCTTCCGTCACGTGGCCGACCGTGAGGCCGTGCCGCTTGCGGAACGACTCGATCATGCGCTCGATCACGACCTGGCGGGGCAGGCCGGTCTGCCGCCGCAGTGGGTCGACGCGCTTCTTCGCCGACCGGGTGCCCTTGTCCGACATCTTCTCCTTCCCGATGCGGAGCACTTCCAGCATCTTGTCGGCGTCGATGTCGTAGGCCATCGTCACGTGGTGCAGCACGGCCCCGGGCCCGCCGTCGGGCCCCACCACCCGCTTCTGCGCCGCTCCCGCGATCTTGCCGACCTCGGTGGCGATGTCGTTGAGCGGCTGGTACCAGGCCTTGATGCCCATGTCCGCGAGGGCTTCGAGGACCCAGTCGTCCAGATAGGCGTAGCTGTCGGCGAAGGAAAGACCCGACACCAGCGCCTGAGGGACGGCGAGCGAGTAGGTGATGGTGGAGCTGGGCTCGGCGAACATCGCTCCGCCGCCGGAGATCCGGCGTACGACGTCGATCCCGTGCCGCTCCACGCCCGCCGGGTCCACCTCGTTGCGCAGCGACTGGAAGCTGCCGATGATCACGGCGGGGGAGTCCCACTCCCAGACCCGCAGCGTCGGCGGACGCAGCCCCGCCGCGACCTCGGCGGTGATCACCTCGTCAAGCGCCATGTGCAGCGCGGGCGACTGCGGGGCCTCGTGGATCAGCTGCCAGTCGTAGTCGCTCCACTCGGTGGCCTGCGCGAGCGCCCGGCGTACGGCGATGGCGACGCCCTCCGCGCTCAGCCCGAGCATCACCGTGGAGTCGGGCAGCCCCGCCTCGATCCGGGCCGCGAGCCCGGCCGTGTCGGTATGGGCCGGGGCGCCCTCCAGTGCCGCGTCGATCGCGAGGATCGCCTCGTCCGGTTCGAGGAAGAAGTCCCCGGCGACCCGGACGTTCCGCAGCGCCCCGCCCGCCACGTCCAGGTCCACCACGACCAGCTTGCCGCCGGGAACCTTGTACTCACCGTGCACAGCGCCGCCTCCAGCTCTCTCCGAGGGTCCGGCTCGGTGCTGAGCGGGACACAAGAGGATGTAACACGCATCGCGGTACGGATCATCCCCGCCGCACGGCCCGTGCCGCGCATCGTGAGCCGCCGGTGGCCGGACAGTGCGTGGGCGCGCTCGCCTGCTGCCGCGCACCGTCCGGACCGCGCCGGGGCGCCGGCGGCGCGACTCGGCGGTGGGTGAACTCCGCGGGCGTCCGGGGATGGCGCACGGGCCCGTCGGGCCGCGGCGCACCGGTCGGATGCGCGCGGACGCGGAAGGGCTCGTCGTCGGGGGACGCGAAGGGCTCAGGCGGTCAGGGGGCGGGGAGAACCGCTCGCCGGGACGTGCCTGCGGGGCCGTGATGACGGACCGGTGCCATGCGTGTCTGCTCCATCCTCGTGGAAACACGGAACATCCCGCGGCCGGTATCCTGACTCCCGGATCAGCGCGCGTCCTCATGCCTTCCCAACGGCTGCCTCACCGTCAGCGGCGTGTCCTGCGAGGACGAACTCCCCGGTCACAGTGGCGGGACCGCGCCGGAATCACACCGGCTTCCCTGACACCACGGGCCTTGAGGGCGATCGGCTCTGCGCCGGCCACCCCGCTGTTCACGAACATATAGTTGGACGCCCTGGTAATTCCACCCCGCCCAGGGACTGGCATGATCGGCCGACATGGCAGACATGGCTGAGATGAGCGACGCGCCCCGCCACATCCTCGTCATCGGCATGGGCGCCGGCGACCCCGACCACCTGACCCTGGCCGCGGTCAAGGCCATGCGCCGGGCCGACGTCTTCTTCGTGCTCGGCAAGGGCAAGGAGAAGGAGTCCCTGACCCGGCTGCGGCGCGACATCCTCGACGAGCACCTCACCGGCCCGTACCGCGTGGTGGAGGCCGACGACCCGAGGCGCGACCGCACCCAACAGGACGGCGGGCGCTACACCGCGGCGGTGCACGACTGGCGGCACCGCCGCGCGGACATCTGCGAGCGCCTGATCATCGAGGAGCTCGCACCGGGGCAGTGCGGAGCCTTCCTGGTGTGGGGCGACCCGGCCCTGTACGACAGCACGCTGGCGATCCTCGACGACATCCGAGGGCGCGGCACGGTGGAATTCGGCCATGAGGTGGTCCCCGGCATCAGCAGCGTCTCCGCCCTCGCCGCCCGGCACCGCGTCACCCTGAACCAGGTCGGCCGGCCCATCCACATCACCCCCGGCAGGCGGCTGGCCCAGGGCTTCCCCGAGGACGACGGCGACATCGTCGTGATGCTCGACGGCCACGAGAGCTTCACCCATCTGACGGGCAGGGGCCTGTGGATCCACTGGGGCGCGTACATCGGAACCCCCGACGAGATCCTGGTCTCCGGCCCGCTCGACGAGGTGGCCGAAGACATCAGCCGCCTGCGCGCCGAGGCCCGCGAACGGCACGGCTGGATCATGGACACCTATCTGCTGCGCCGGACGCCGGACGATGCGGACGGCGTCGGCGGCACCGGCTGATGGCGGCTGACGGCTGACTGCTGCCGGGGCGTCGAGGGGCCCGAGTCGAGGCGCGGGCGGCGGGCGGCCTCCGCACCTCGTCGTCGGACCGGCGGGGTGTCAGCGCCGGGTCTCGTGCGCCCGGATCACACCGAGCCCGTGCCCCAGGCTCGGGCACTCGGCGGTCAGGTCGTCGCCCCGCACCAGGTAGTCGTGCACCCGGCCGTCCGTGGGCCGTTCGATCGCGCGATACAGCGTGCCGTTCACGGTGATCGTCCAGTCGTCGCCGTCCTGGGCCCACCCGACTGTCTTCTTCATAGGGCGTTGTCCCTTTCCTCGGTCGGCCTCGCCGCGGGTCGGCGGCCGTGTAGTGGGAAGAAGAACGGCTTGTGACGCTCCGTGGTTCCGCGTTCTCTACGCCATTCGGTTACATCTGGGTCACTGCCTCCGCACAGTCGAGCCGAGCGACCTGACCGAGGGTCAGGGAGCGGATGGCGAACAGTCGAACGGTGGGGGAACCCGTGTCGCCCCCGCGGCCAGCCCCGCCTTCAGCGCGATCGGGAAGAAGCGAGCGCGCGTGGCTCACATCACCGCCCGAAGTGTGAACAACGGTGTGCGCCCGGCGGTCGTCCCCTTAGGCTGACCGGTGCAACTGGTTCGCCCTGTCCGCCAGGCAGGGTGTCGCAAGAGGGAACCCGGTGGGAATCCGGGACTGCCCCGCAGCGGTGAGTGGGAACGACCGCCGTCATACGCACTGGGCCCGGCCGGGTCTGGGAAGCGACGGCCTTTAGGTGTCTGCCCCGGCAGACGTGCCCGCGAGTCCGAAGACCTGCCCGTTGCCCGTACGCGAACGATCGCGTGCGGAGATCTCGGTGACCTCGTGGGCGGGTCGGCGTAACCATCAGGTGGACGGACACGGTTCGAGGTGTCCGGTGTCCGCCCGATGCGTCATCCCTTCGCGTCCGCGTCCCGTCCCGGGATCTGCACCGCAGACACGCTCGCGAAGGAGAGTCACGTGACAGCGAAGCCCGCAGCCGCGGCAGCACGGGCCACCGTGTACGGCTACCCCCGCCAGGGTCGGAACCGTGAACTGAAGAAGGCCATCGAGGGCTACTGGAAGGGCCGCGTCTGCGCCGACGCCCTCCGGCAGGCCGCCGCCGAACTGCGCCGGGGAACCTGGCAGCAGCTCGCCGAGGCCGGCGTCCACGAAGTGCCGACCGGTGATTTCTCTTACTACGACCATGTCCTGGACACCAGTGTCATGGTCGGCGCTGTCCCCGAGCGGCACCGCGACGCGGTCCGCGCCGACGCCCTCGACGGCTACTTCGCCATGGCCCGCGGCACACAGGACGTCGCTCCGCTGGAGATGACGAAGTGGTTCGACACCAACTACCACTATCTGGTACCCGAGTTGGGCCCGGGCACGGTGTTCACCGCCGACTCGGCCAAGCAGGTCGCCGAGTTCAAGGAGGCCCTCGCGCTCGGCCACACCCCGCGCCCGGTCCTCGTCGGCCCCGTCACCTACCTCCTGCTCGCCAAGGCGGCTCCCGGCGTGGCCGCGGACTTCGAGCCGCTGACCCTGCTGGACCGGCTGCTGCCGGTCTACGCGGAGGTCCTCGCGGATCTGCGCGCGGCCGGTGCCGAGTGGGTGCAGCTGGACGAGCCCGCGCTCGTCCAGGACCGCACCCCGGCCGAGCTGAACGCCGCCGCCCGCGCCTACCGCGAGCTCGGCGGCCTCACGGACCGGTCCAAGCTGCTCGTCGCCTCCTACTTCGGGCGGCTCGGCCAGGCGCTGACGGTCCTGGCCAAGGCCCCCGTCGACGGGCTGGCCCTCGACTTCACCGAGACCGGCGCGGGCAACCTCGACGACCTGGCTGCCGCCGGGGGACTGCCCGGCAAGCGGCTGGTGGCCGGTGTCGTCAACGGCCGCAACATCTGGATCAACGACTACGAGAAGTCGCTCGCGACCCTCGGCACCCTGTTCGGCCTCGCCGACCGGGTCGACGTCTCCGCCTCCAGCTCCCTGCTGCACGTCCCGCTGGACGCCACCGCCGAGACCGACATCGACCCGCAGATCGCCCGCTGGCTCGCCTTCGCCCGGCAGAAGACGGCGGAGATCGTCGTCCTGGCCCGTGGTCTGGCCGCCGGAACGGACGCCATCGCGGCCGAACTCGCCGCCAACCGCGCCGACCTGGCCTCCCGCGCCGACGCCGCCATCACCCGCGACCCGGCCGTACGCGCCCGTACCGCGGCCGTCACCGACGCGGACGGCCGCCGCTCCCAGCCGTACGCCGAGCGGACCGCCGCCCAGCGCGCGCACCTCGGGCTGCCCCTGCTGCCGACCACCACGATCGGCTCGTTCCCGCAGACCACCGAGTTGCGCACGGCACGGGCGGACCTGCGGGCGGGGCGGATCGACGAGGCCGGGTACGAGGAGCGCATCAAGGACGAGATCCGCGAGGTCCTCTCCTTCCAGGAGAAGGCCGGGATCGACGTCCTGGTGCACGGCGAGCCCGAACGCAACGACATGGTGCAGTACTTCGCCGAGCAGCTCACCGGCTACCTCGCCACCCAGCACGGCTGGGTGCAGTCCTACGGCACCCGCTACGTCCGCCCGCCGGTCCTCGCCGGGGACATCTCGCGCCCCGGGCCGATGACCGTGCGCTGGACCACGTACGCGCAGGCGCTGACCGAGCGCCCCGTCAAGGGCATGCTCACCGGGCCGGTCACCATGCTCGCCTGGTCCTTCGTCCGCGACGACCAGCCGCTCGGCGACACCGCCCGCCAGGTGGCCCTGGCCCTGCGCGACGAGGTGAACGACCTCGAAGCGAACGGAACGTCGGTGATCCAGGTCGACGAACCCGCGCTGCGCGAGACGCTCCCGCTGCGCGCCGCCGACCACGCCGCGTACCTGGAGTGGGCGACGGAGTCCTTCCGCCTCGCCACCGCCGGCGTGCGGCCGGACACCCAGATCCACACCCACATGTGCTACGCCGAGTTCGGCGACATCGTCCAGGCCATCGACGACCTCGACGCCGACGTCATCAGCCTGGAGGCGGCCCGCTCCCACATGCAGGTCGCCCGCGAACTGGCCGCCCACGGCTATCCGCGGGAGGCCGGACCCGGCGTCTACGACATCCACTCCCCGCGCATCCCCAGCACCGAGGAGGCAGCGGCCCTTCTGCGCAAGGGACTTGAGGCCATCCCGGCGACCCGGCTGTGGGTGAACCCCGACTGCGGCCTGAAGACCCGAGGCTGGCCCGAGACCCGGACCTCCCTGGAGAACCTGGTCGCCGCCGCGCGGGAGATCCGCGCGGAGCTGCCCACCTGAGCGGCGTGATCCGGGTCCGGTGCGGGAGCGGTGACCGCCGCTCCCGCACCGGACCCCACCCGCAGGGGCCGGTACGTGTCCGAGCCCGCTGATAGCGTGCCGCTTCCGGATCGAAGATCACGAAAGGGCGGCGTACGTGCGGGAAGTGACGTGTCATGAGGTGGATGCCCGGCGCTTGGACGAAGCGTCGGAAGGCATCGTCGGCCGTACCGCCGGGCGGTGGCACCGGATGCGCTACGACGATCCGGACCCGCGGCGGATGCGCGAACTGGCCGAGGAACTGCTCGACCACGTCGCCGCCCGCACCGGGCAGGGGGTCGCGCTCGACGACCTGGCACGCTCCGCGCTGAGCACGGCGGCGGAGTGCCACCTGGGGGAGATGAGCGTCGGCTGCTTCCCCGGCGGGGACCAGGAGATCTTCTTCCCTCTGGTCGGGGAGAGCCTCAGCAGCGAGGACATATCCTTCGGCGACGTCGTCGCCTTCTCGGACGCGCAGGCTCCCTCGGCCCGGACCTGGCTGGACCTCTTCGCGGTCTCCCTCGTCAGCGGTCTCGTCCGGGAACGGCAGCGGGTGATCGGGCTGCTGCTGCGGAACGACTTCGCGCCCGCGATCCGCCAAGGGGTGCCGTACTCCTCGCTCGCCTCGGCATCGGACCCGGCGGACCTCGCCGCGATGGACGCCCTGTGCCCGTATCTGGCCGAGGCGGAAGGGCACCAGCCCCGCCACCGGCCCACCGTGCCCCTGCGCAAGCCCGATGCCGACGAGCGGGTACAGGCGGCCGCCGCGCTCGACGCCGTAGGCGCGCTCACCCCCGATCAGCACCTTCTGCGCGTGCTCCTCGACGACGAACAGCACGCGTTCGAGCAGGCGTTGGCGGACCTGCTCGACGCCTACCGGGAGAGTGCGGGACCCGCCCCCGCGCCCCGCACCCTGCTGCCGCTCGACACCCTCGCCCTGGCCGCCCTCGCCGTCCAGGTGCACGGATGGGAGCTGGGCATCGGCTCCCGCTATCTGCCGCCCGGCCTGCTGGGCTCCCCGGACGCGCTGCGCCGGGCAGCGGAGGCGGGGCCCGGCAACTCGGGTTCCCGGTAAGCGAAGCAGCCTCCATGGCCCGGCGGGTCGCCCGTCGTTCGCACCCTCGAAGTTAGGTTAGCCTAACCAGCAAATCCCCGGCGGTGGATCTTTCCGCCTCCGGTGTCGCCCCGCGCGCGGACCCGCTTCCGCACGGCCCGCCCGCACCACGACCGAAGGTCCTCGCCATGCCGCCTCCTCCGCTCCCGCTCCCCGGCGAACCCTCGGCGGAGGCCGGGGAATCGGGCGCGCGTGCCGGTACGCCGTCGGGGCCCGGCGCACCGGACGTACGAGGAGGCCGCGTCGCGGGCGGTGCGCACGGGCCGGACCACCTGCGGGCCTTCACCGCGATCGTCCTGGACGCCCTGGAGAACGCCGCCCCGGCCCGGGGCGGACCACTGCCCGCCGGAGGGCCCGATGCCGTGGCCCTGAGCACCCTGGCCCTCTGCTCCCCGGTTCTGCCGGAGGAGGGCGTCGGCCCCGAGGCCGCGCTCGGGGACGTCGTGCGCGCGGTCGCGGAAGGGGCCGCCGATCCGGCCGACCCCGCCTGCGTAGCCCATCTGCACTGCCCGCCGCTCGCCGTGGCCGTCGCGGCGGACCTGGCGGGGGCAGCCCTCAACCCCTCCATGGACTCCTGGGACCAGGCGCCCGCCGCCGGCGTGATCGAGGAGCTGACCACGGCCGCACTGGCCCGGCTCGTCCACCCCACGGCCCCCGCCCCCGACGCGCTCATCACCAGCGGCGGCACCGAGTCCAACCTGGTCGCCATGCTCCTCGCCCGGGAACGGGCGGCCCCCGGTCCGCTGCGGGTGGTGACCGGCGCCAACGTCCACCACAGCGTCCACCGTGCCGCCTGGATGCTCGGCCTGCCCATCCCCACGGTCGTCGCCTGCAGCAACGGCCGGATCGACCCGGACGCCCTCGACCGCGCCCTGACCGGCCTCGCCGGATCGCCGCTCCTGGTCGTCGCCACCGCCGGGACCACCGACGAGGGGCGCATCGACCCGCTCCCGGAGATCGCCCGCATCGCCGAACGGCACACGGCCCAGCTCCACGTCGATGCCGCGTACGGCGGCCCGCTGCTGTTCAGCGAGCGCCTGGCCCCTCAGCTCGCGGGCCTGGAGCACGCCGCCACCGTAACGTTCGACCTGCACAAACTCGGCTGGCAGCCGGTCGCCGCCGGGGTGCTGGCCGTCGCCGACGCCGGGATGCTCGCCCCGCTGTCCCTGCGCGCCGACTACCTCAACGCCGACGACGACACCGAGGCCGGACTCCCCGACCTGCTGGGCCGCTCGATCCGCACCACCCGCCGCCCCGACGCCCTGAAGATGGCGGTCACCTTCCGCGCCCTCGGGCGACGGGGGCTCGGCACACTGGTGGAGCACTGTGTGCGTACGGCTCACGAGTTCGGCCGGGCCGTCGACGCGCGCCCGGCACTGCGCCGCCGGCCCGGCGACATCGGGATCAGCACCGTGCTGTTCCGGCCGACGGTGGCCGACACGCTGCCCGACGAGGCGGGCGACGCCGTGGTCGCCGCAGTCCGCCGCGCCCTGCTCACCGAGGGGCGCGCCGTCCTCGGCCGGGCGGTTGCGGAGGACGGCGACGGCCGCGGTCGCCTCTGGCTGAAGGCCACCCTGCTGCACCCGAACGCCGCGACGGCCGACCTGCTTCCCCTGCTCGACCTCGTCACGGCGGCGGCGGACCGTGCGGCGAGCGAGGCCGCGGCGGCCGAAGGTACCGATGCCCCCGTGACGGAAAGGCTGTCGCCATGACGTCGACGATGCGCACGACTCGTACGCGACGACCCCCCGCCGCCCCAGCGACCCCCGCCGGAGGAACCCGATGACACCCGGACCGCGCACGCCGCCCCTCGATCTGCTGGGGGTGGGGGCAGGGCCCTTCAACCTTTCGCTCGCCGCACTCGCCGACGGCGTTCCCGGGCTGCGCACCGCCTTCCACGAGCAGCGCGCCGCCTTCCACTGGCACCCCGGGCTGCTCATCGAGGGCGCGACCCTGCAAGTGCCTTTCCTGGCAGATCTGGTGAGCCTCGTCGAGCCCACCAGCCCCTGGTCCTACCTCAATTACATCAAGACCCGCCGCAGGCTCTTTCCGTTCTACTTCGCCGAGCGCTTCCACATCCACCGCTCCGAGTTCGACGACTACCTGCGCTGGGTGAGTACCGAACTGCCCTCCACCCGCTTCGGCCACCGCGTCGACACGGTCGCCTGGGATCCCGGACAGGGCGCGTTCGCCGTGGAGTTCAGCCGCCTCGGCCCCGACGGGGAGACGATCACGAGCGGGCTCGCCCATGCCCGTAACCTCGCCCTCGGTGTCGGCACGGCGCCGCACGTCCCCGAACCGCTGCGGGAGCTGGTCGGGGACCCGGCCGCCGTCGTGCTGCACTCCGCGGACTATCTCGCCCAGCGGGACCGGCTGCTGGCCGCACGCCACATCACCGTCGTCGGCTCGGGCCAGTCGGGCGCCGAAGTCCTGCTGGACCTGCTGCGGTCCCGGCCCGAGGGGGCGGAGGGGCTGACCTGGCTGGCCCGTACGCCGGCCTTCGCGCCCATGGAGTACAGCAAGATCGGCCTGGAGCAGTTCACGCCCGACTACACCCGCTACTTCCACGGACTTCCGCAGGCCACCCGGGACCGGCTCCTGCCCCGTCAGTGGCAGCTCTACAAGGGCGTCAGCGGGGACACGCTCGGGGACATCCACGACGAGCTGTACCGGCGCAGCCTCGGCGGCGGCTGGCCCGACGTCACGCTCACCCCCGGCATCGAGGTCACGGGAGCGGCCGCCACCGGGGCGGGGCGCATCGAGCTGAGCGTCGAGCACGGCCAGCAGGAGACGCGGGGCAGGCTCGTCACGGACGCCGTCGTTCTCGCCACCGGGTACCGGGAGCGCCCGGTCGACCTGCTGCTCGCCGCGCTCGACCCGTACATCGTCCGTGACGAGACCAAGCGTCCGCAGGTCGACGCGGCCCAACGGCTCGTTCTCGCACCGGAGATCGCCGGTTCGGTCTTCGTGCAGAACGCGGAACGGCACACGCACGGCGTCGGTGCACCGGACCTGGGTCTGGCCGCCTGGCGTTCCGCCGTCATCGTCAACGCGCTGACGGGCAAGGAGTTCTACCCGCTGCCCGAGCGCACGGCCTTCACCACGTTCGGCCTCGCCGCGCAGGACGGCGACGACCGGGACCCGTCGGCGCGTCCGGCCGAAGAGCGACGGTGACGACACGGCCGGGCCGCACGGTGGGGTTCACCGTGCGGCCCGGGGCGGGGGCTGTTCGTCGGGGGATCAGCCCTTGCGGGCGGTGATCTCCTCGGTGAGCTGGGGAA
>NTHE01000021.1 GCA_002551355.1 Streptomyces sp. man185
GCCCGAGCGCGGACGGCGCGGCCACGGCCGCCGCGTCGCCCGCCGGACCGGCTGGCAGCGACGCCGGGAACCCCGGACCGCGACCGGTCCCGGGGCCCAGCATTAACCCGCACCCATGCGTTCCTTAAGCGCGCCCTAAGAACATCAACTCCCGCCCGCAACGCCCCTTTTGCCCGTTCCGCTGCCGCTAGCGTGCTCTCGCATCCCCCGAACAGATCCGCAGAACACAGGCAGGCAGGCACGTTGATGGGTTCCCGTACGCACCGCCGCACGACGGCGACCCGCACCAAGGCGATCGGCGCGATCGTGGCCGCAGCCGTCATCGGCGGCACCGTCCTCGCCCTGTCCGGCACGGCGCAGGCCGCCGCGGTCGGCGCCGCGTACACCCGTACCAGCGACTGGAACGGCGGCTACACGGGCCAGTACGTCGTCACCAACGAGACCGACGAGACCCTCACCGACTGGACGCTGGAGTTCGACCTCCCGGCGGGCACGAGCATCGGTTCGCTCTGGAACGGCGAACACACGGTGAAGGACCGCCGCGTCACCGTGAAGCCCGCGAGCTGGGACGAGGAACTCGCCCCCGGGAAGTCCGTCACCGTCGGCTTCGTCACCTCCGCCACCGACACCGCGGGCGACCCGGCGGGCTGTCTCATCAACAACGCCGCCTGCTCCGCCGACGGCGGCGCGACTCCCACCCCCGGCGGCCGCCCCACCGACACCCCGACCGAGGCCCCCACGCCGACGGCCACCCCCTCCTCCAGCCCCTCCGCCACCGTCCCCACCGAGCCCCCCACGCCGACCCCCACCGCCACCGGCCGCCCCGGCGGCGGTGGGGAAACCGGCGCCCGGTTCGCCCCCTTCGTCGACACCTCGCTCAACCCCGCCTACGACCTCCTCGACACCGTCGAGCAGACCGGCGTGAAGGAGTTCCACCTCGCCTTCATCACCTCCGGCGGCGGCTGCGCCCCGCTCTGGGGCGGCGTCACCGGTCTCGGCGACGACCGAGTCGCGGGCCAGATAACCGCCTTGCGGGGCAAGGGCGGTGATGTCCGGGTCTCCTTCGGCGGCGCGGCCGGCGCCGAACTGGCCCTCAACTGCTCCTCCGCCGACGATCTCGCCGCCGCGTACGGCAAGGTCGTCGACGCCTACGACCTCACCAAGGTCGACTTCGACATCGAGGGCGCCGCCCTGCCCGACGCGGCCGCCAACACCCGCCGCTCCCAGGCCATCGCCCAGCTCCAGAAGAAGTACCCGGACCTCGACGTCGCCTTCACACTGCCCGTCATGCCCGAGGGCCTGACCCAGCCGGGCGTGGACCTGCTGGCCGACGCGGAGAAGAACGGCGTCCGCGTCGACGCGGTCAACATCATGGCGATGGACTACGGCCCCGCCTACAGCGACGACATGGGGACCTACGCGATCCAGGCGGCAACCGCCACCCAGGCCCAGATCAAGGGCGTCCTCGGCCTCTCGGACGCCGCCGCGTGGCATGCCGTCGCGGTCACCCCGATGATCGGCGTCAACGACGTCGTCACCGAGATCTTCACCGTCGAGGACGCCGGCCAACTGGTGAAGTTCGCCCAGGAGAAGGGTATCGGCCGCCTCGCGATGTGGTCCGGCACCCGGGACAAGGCCTGCCCCGGCGGCCCCAAGCCGGAGGCCGACGCCACCTGCAGCTCGATCGACCAGGAACCGCTGGCCTTCACGAAGGCGTTCGCCGCCTACCGGTAGTCCGCACGACTCGCCCCCGATCCACCGCGCCCCCCACGCGCGCCCCGGCCGGACCCACCCCCCACCTCCGGCCGGGGCGTGTTCTTCCCGCCGCCCGGAAGACGTCCTCAGACGCCGGACGGGCGTGAACCGCCCGCCCGCCACTCCTCCGCGTACGCGTCGAAGATCGCCCGCAGATGGTGGCCGATCTTCAGATAGTCCAGGTCGTCCAGGTTGGCCAGCGACACCCGCACCGACCACTGAGGGCCGTCGAAGCCACCGCCGTTGAGCAGGACCACCGAGGTCTGCTCGGCCAGCCGGAACAGCGGGTCGACCGGATCGTAGTTCTGCTCCAGGAAGTCGGCGAACGGCTTTCCGTGGACACGCTCCGCCTCGGCCAGCAGGTCCAGTTCGATGTAGTACGCCGCCCGCTTCGGATCCTCCGAGATCTTCATGTGCGCTCCCTCCAACAGGAGTTCGAGCCGCTGCTGGACGATCGCCCGGATCCGGTGCTTGTACGCCTGACCCTCGTCCAACATGTCGAACAGCGAGAACAGCGCCATCATCACCTGCTGCGGCAGCGAAAGACCCGCCGTGTGGTTCAGCGCCACCTGCCGGGAGTCCGCCACCAGCCGGTCGATGAACCGGATCTTCTCCGGCTCCAACGACAGAGTCCCGTAACGCCTGTTGAGCCGGTCCTTCTGCTCCCGGTCCTGCCCCGCCAGCATCGCGTCGATCACGTTGTCGTCGTGCAGCGCGATCACCCCGAGCCGCCAGCCGGTCGCCCCGTAGTGCTTGGAGTAGGAGTAGACGAGGAGCGTGTTGCGCGGCAGGTCGGCCGCGAGCGAGCGGAAGCCCTCCACGAACGTCCCGTACACATCGTCGGTCACGATGATCAGGTTCGGGTTCTGCTCGCCGACGATGGACACGATCTGCTCGGAGACCCGGGTGGAGAGCGCCAGTGAGGGCGGGTTGCTCGGGTTCACGCAGCAGACCAGCTTGATCGAGGGGTCCGCGAGCTTGGCGATCTCCTCCTCCGGGTAGCGCCACTGCCGCACCCCGGTCTCGGTGAACAGGCTCGCTGCCACATGCACCACGTCGAAGTCGTACGTGTCCAGCTCGGGGATCTCCAGGTACGGGGTGAACACCGGCACCATCAGGGCGATCCGGTCGCCCTTTTCGAGGATCCCGTTCTTCATCAGCGAGTCGAAGATGTAGCACATCGCCGCCGTGCCGCCCTCGGTGGCGAACAGGCTGAGCGTCTGTCCCTCGGGCGGCCGGTGGTCGAACATCTCGTCCGCGACATAGCCGCGCACGATCTCCTCGGTGTGGCGCAGGATCCGGTCCGGCACCGGGTAGTTGTCCCCGATCGAGGAGTCCGCCAGCTCGTGCAGGAACGCCTCCCGGTCGAAGCCGAACCGCTTCACCGCAAGGTCCACGCTCGCCTTCAGCAGCTCGATGCCCGGCAGCTCCGGGTGCGTACGGACGAAGTGCTCGAAGCGCTCCGCGCACCCGGTCCGCTCCGGCATGCCGCCCAGGTTGTCGGCCGTCCACACCCGCCGGGACTCCGAGACCGCGAAGTAGCCGAGCGCGTGGTACGCCTCGCGGGGCCCGGTGGCGACCCAGTTCGGATTGCCGCGGCCCGCGTTGAGCATGGCCCGGGTCGTCTTCCCCTTCTGGCCCGGCCGGCCGCTCTGCGCGGTGGTCGCGATCTGGATGAACTTGTCCTTCAGCTCGAAGGGGGAGAGCCGGGCGAACGACCGGATCTCTTCACGGCTGAGGCTGGTCCTGGGCATGGCGGTGTCCGTTTCCTTCGGGTCGGTGGTCGTGCGGGGCGATCACCTCAGGCCCCCAGGACGCCGACGAGGATGGGCCCCGTCAGCGGCAGCAGGAAGTTGGAGAGCGTGTACGTGATCGTGTAGCCGAGAAGCGGGACGGAGCTCTGGGCCACCTGGGTGATGGAGGTGATGGCCGGAGTCGAGCACTGCTGTCCGGCGATGGCGCCGATCAGCAGCGGTTTCTCGATCTTCAGCAGCTTGCGTCCGACGATCAGCGAGATCGTGGCCGGGACCAGCACCATGGCGATGCCCGCGAACGGCAGCAGCGCCCCGTACTCCTTCAGCAGCGGCCAGGCCTGCGGTCCCGCCGCCAGTCCCGTGCAGGCGATGAAGATGGCCAGGCCCATGTCCTTGAGGGTGGTCGCGGCCTGCGGCGGGAACGCGCCGAAGGTCTGGCTGCGGGAGCGGAACCAGCCGAAGACCAGCCCCGAGACCAGGCAGCCGCCACCGGTGCCGAGCGACATCGGGACGTCCCCGACCTTGACGACGATCTGGCCGAGCAGGGAGCCCGCCACGATGCCGAAGCCGAGGTAGATGAAGTCGGTGGCATCGTTCTTCACCACCGCGCCGAGCTTCGCGACGAGCCGGTTCAGCCCGCCCCGGGCGCCGACCAGGGTGAGGATGTCGCCCCGGGCGAGGACCGTCTCCCCGCTGGCGGGCAGGTGCTGGTCGTTGCGGAGCACGTCGGTGACGTAGACACCGTCCTTGCGGAACTCCGGATGGCGCTTCTCCAGACGGTCGATGGTCGCGCCGATCGTCTCCTTCTCGGTCACGGCGACCTGGCCGGTGGCCAGCGGGGTGTCGAGCCCCGGCACGGCCGGGGTCTCCGGGCCGATCTCCCGGCCCGCCTCGATGATCGCCGCCCGCTCCCCGACCACCTGGACCAGGTCGCTGAGCGTCAGCTCCAGACCGGGGGAGGGGGTCAGCAGCTTGCTGCCGCGCTTGACCCCCTCGACGGTGATCCGGCCGCCCATGGCGCTCTGAAGATCACCGACGGTACGCCCGTCCGCCCGCGTCACCAGATACGTGCGGCCGACCATGCCGGGAAGCGCCTCGCGCTCGTCGGACTCGAGCCCGGCCTGTCCGCCGCGCATCTTCTCCCACAGCTCGCGCGAGGCGTCCGCCAGGTTGATGCGCAGCAGCATCGGCATGATCTGGCTGGTGAAGAGGACGATGGTGATCAGGCCGAACAGATAGCAGACCGTGTACGCGGTGGCCACATGCCCCTGGTACTGGGTGATCTGTTCGGAGGTCAGGTCGCTGAGCTTCCCGATCGCCTCGGTGGCCGTGCCCACGACGGCCGACTCGGTGGCCGCACCCGCCAGGATCCCGGAGGCGGTGCCCACGTCCAGGTCGAAGGCCTTGGCGAGCCCGAAGGCGATCCCGAGGACACAGACCAGTTCGATCAGGCAGAGCGCGAAGAAGCGCAGGCTCTTGCGGTTGAGGTTGGCGAAGAACTGCGGCCCCGCCATGTAGCCGAGCGAGAAGATGAACAGCGCGAAGAAGACCGTCTTGACGTCGTCGTCGACGCTGACGTGCCGGGTGCCGATCAGCAGCGACACGATCAGGGTGCCGCAGATACCGCCGAGCGTGATCGGGCCGACGCGGAGCTTGCCGACGAGATAGCCGGCCGCGAGGCAGAAGAAGAGGGCCAGTTCGGGATGGTCGCGCAGGACACCCATCCCGCCTCACTCACCGGCGCCGGTGTCGGCGACCGGAATGATCAAAAGGTGCATAAGGGAGAAATTAACAGGGGTGGAACGCCCCAGCACCTCACCCGGCCCAGGGCGCCCCCGTTCACCTTCCGACGGAAGGGTCACCCAAGTGCCCCTCCGTGACGCGCCGGACATCCCTCGGCAACGGAATCGTCTTCAACTCTTGACACCCACCCCCTTCAGGCAGCAACCTTCCGGCAACGGCGCATGGGAGCGCTCCCACTCTGGGGGAAGGTCTCGCGCGCTTCCTCTTCCCGCAGTAGATCCGACGCCCTCCGCCCTGCCTCGCGGAACAGCGCCGGCCCCACCCCGGAACACTCCCGGAACAAGGAGCAGTGGAATGCGCATCACCCGCAGCGTTGCCGGTCGACGACCGAGAACCGCCCTCGTGGCCACCGCGGGCCTCACGGCCACCGCCCTCCTCCTCACCGGATGCGGCGGCTCGTCCGACTCGGACAAGGGAGCCGACGCGAACGGCAACATCACCCTGACCGTCGCCGACTTCGGTCAGTTCGGGTACAAGGAGGCCGGGCTCTTCGAGAAGTACCAGGAGCTGAACCCGAAGATCACGGTCAAGGAGGACACCACCGCCGAGGAGAAGAACTACTACCCCAAGCTCCTCCAGCAGCTGAACTCCGGCAGCGGCCTCGCCGACGTCCAGGGCATCGAGGTCGGCCGGATCAAGGAGATCGTCGACACCAAGGCGGACTCCTTCGCCGACCTCTCCAAGACCATCGGCGTCGACGCGTGGGTGTCGTGGAAGGCGAAGCAGGCCACCGCCCCCAGCGGCGCGGTCATCGGCGCGGGCACCGACATCGGCCCCATGTCCCTCTGCTACAACCGTGAGCTGTTCGAGAAGGCCGGACTGCCCACCGACCGTGCCGAGGTCGCGAAGCTGACCGAGGGCGGCTGGGAGGACTTCCTCGCCCTCGGCGAGCAGTACAAGAAGAAGGCCCCGGCCGGCACCTACTTCATGGACTCCGCGAGCGCCATGTTCAACGCCGTCGTCAGCTCCAGCCCCGAGCAGTACTACGACGCGAGCGGCAAGCCGATCTACCGGGAGAGCGCCAGCGTCGAGAAGGGCTGGAAGCTCGCCGCCGAGGCCGCGTCCAAGAAGCTGACGCAGGGACTGGCCCAGTTCGAGGACCAGTGGCAGGCCGCCCTGCGCAAGAGCACCGTCGCCACCGTCGTCTGCCCCGCCTGGATGGCCGGCCAGATCTCCACGTACGCCGGTGACGCCAACAAGGGCAAGTGGGACATCACCAGTGCGCCCGGCAACACCGCGGCCAACTGGGGCGGCTCCTTCCTCGCCGTCCCCAAGTCCGGGAAGAACGTCGACGAGGCCACCAAACTGGTCAAGTGGCTGACCGCCCCCGAGCAGCAGGCCGCCGTCTTCAAGGCGATCGGCGTCTTCCCGTCCAACCAGGGCGCCTACGAGCTGCCCGACGTGAAGAACGCGACCCTGCCGTACTTCAACGACGCCCCCATCGGCCAGATCTACGCCGACGGCGCGAAGTCCATCCCCGAGGCGGTCCTCGGCCCGAAGGACGGCGTGATCAAGGACTCCATCTCCACCCAGATCAACAACATGGAGCAGCGCGGCACCAGCCCCGACGACGCCTGGGACGCGGCCGTGCGGACGATCGACAAGGCCATCGGCTGATCCGAGGCCGCCGGGGGCGCCCGACAGGCCCGGCGCCCTGACCGACCCGAGCCGGCAGCGGCGCCGGGGCGGGCGACACCCGCCCGCCCCGGCCGCCCGGCCCGCGACTCCCGCCCCGCCTGCCCGGCCCCGTCTCCCGCACCGCCCACCGCCCTCCGCCGCCCCGGCCGTCCGTCGGCGCACCCAGGGAAGGACTCCCCGCCCGTGGCAACCTCGACCCCCACCCGGGATGCGTACGTACCCCCGCCCCGCCGGCCGCACAAGGAACCGCCCAGCGAACAGAGGCAGTTGTGGCGCAGCCGGCTATGGCGGTTCGACGACAAGGCGTCCCCGTACGCGTACATCGCGCCGTTCTTCCTCGTCTTCGGGGCCTTCGGGCTCTACCCGCTCCTCTACACCGGCTGGATCGCCCTGCACCGGGTGGAGATGACCGGCCTGGACTCGATGGAGTGGGTGGGCTGGGAGAACTTCGACAAGATCCTGCACGACCCCGAGTTCTGGACCTCGGTCAGCAACACCTTCCTGATCGGCGTCATCTCCACCGTCCCGCAGCTCCTGATGGCGCTTGGCCTGGCCCACCTCCTCAACTACCGCCTACGGGCGAGCACGTTCTGGCGCACGATCATCCTCACCCCGTACGCGACCTCGGTCGCCTCGGCCGCCCTCGTCTTCGCGCTGGTCTTCCGGGCCGACGGCGGGCTGCTCAACTGGACGCTCGGTCTGGTCGGCTTCGATCCGGTCAACTGGGCCAACGGGCACTGGACGTCGAAGCTCGCGATCTCGATCATCGTGATCTGGCGCTGGACCGGCTACAACGCGCTGATCTACCTCGCCGCGATGCAGGCCGTCCCGAACGACCTGTACGAGGCTGCCTCGTTGGACGGCGCGTCGCGCTGGCAGCAGTTCCGCAAGGTCACCATCCCCTCGCTGCGGCCGACGATCCTGTTCACCATCGTCATCTCCACCATCGGCTCCATGCAGCTGTTCGGCGAGCCGCTGCTGCTGGAGGGCGGCGCACTGGGCGCCACCGGCGGCAACGAGAACCAGTACGAGACGCTCAGCATCTACCTCTACAACTACGGCTGGAACCTCGGACATCTCGGTCCGGCGGCAGCCGTGGCCTGGGCCATGCTCGCGCTCCTGCTGATCATTGCCGCGGCCAACTGGTTCATCGGCCGATTCGTCCGCAAGTCCGCGGTCTGACCGGGAGCGCTTCCATGACCATGACCAGCCCCACGCCCACCGCCCCCGTGAAGCTCGCGCCGGCTCCGAAGAGCGGTGGACCGTCCCGCCCCAGCCGCTTCAGGATGGGCGCCGGACAGCAGCTGAAGGGCGGCCCCTTCGCGTACGTCGCGCTCGCCGTCGTCGGCTTCGGATCGCTGCTGCCGCTCTACTGGACCCTGGTCGCGGCCTCCCGCACCCAGGACGAAGTCCTCGCCTCCACCCCGCCGTTCCTCCCGGGCGGGAAGCTGATCGAGAACATCCAGACCGCCTGGGAGCAGGCCAACCTCGGCAAGGCGATCCTCAACAGCGTCATCGTCTCGTCCTCGATCACTCTCGCGACGCTCTTCTTCTGCACGCTCGCCGGATACGCGTTCGCCAAGATGCGCTTCAGGGGCCGCGGCTGGCTGATGACCGCCGTCATCGCCACGCTCACCATCCCGCCGCAGCTGAGCGTCGTGCCGCTGTTCATGATGATGTCCGGCCTCGGCTGGGGCGGCCAGCTCGAATCAGTGATCTTCCCGACGCTGGTGAGCGCGTTCGGCGTGTTCTTCATGCGCCAGTACCTGATCGAGGCGCTGCCGTACGAGCTGATCGAGGCGGCCAAGATCGATGGGGCGAACAACTTCCGCATCGTGGTGAGCGTGGTGCTGCCGGTGGCGCGCCCCGCGATGATGGTGCTCGGGATGCTCACCTTCGTCCAGGCGTGGAACGACTTCTTCTGGCCCTACCTGGCCCTCAACCAGCAGAACCCGACCCTTCAGGTGGCCCTCGGCCAGCTCAGCGCCTCGTACACCCCCGACCAGTCCATCGTCATGGCGGGCGCGCTGATCAGCACGCTGCCGCTGCTGGTGGTGTTCGTCCTCTTCGGCAAGAAGATCGTCGGCGGGATCATGTCCGGCGCGGTCAAGGGCTGACGGCCCACCCCTCCTTCGTCCCACCCCTCACCCCTCACTGCCTCCAGGGAGCGCTCCCGCATGACAGCCGTCCGACCCGACACGGTCCCGCAGCAGGCCCTCGCCGCCACCGCCCCCTTCCCGACCGGCTTCCTGTGGGGCGCGGCCACCGCCGCGTACCAGGTGGAAGGCGCGGCCACTGCCATGGGCCGCACCCCGTCCATCTGGGACACCTTCAGCCACACCCCCGGCAAGGTCCTGAACGGCGACACCGGGGACGTGGCCGCCGACCACTTCCACCGCTACCGGGACGACGTCGCCCTGATGAAGCGCCTCGGGCTCCAGGCGTACCGCTTCTCCGTCTCCTGGTCCCGGGTCCAGCCCACCGGCCGGGGCCCCGCCGTCGAACGCGGCCTGG
The DNA here is from genome assembly GCA_002551355.1 of Streptomyces sp. man185. Lineage (GTDB taxonomy): Bacteria > Actinomycetota > Actinomycetes > Streptomycetales > Streptomycetaceae > Streptomyces. Next base: position 9,465 of record NTHE01000021.1, read on the forward strand.
ACTTCTACCGCTCGCTCGTCGACGAACTGCTCATCGCCGGCATCACGCCCGTCGCCACGCTCTACCACTGGGACCTGCCCCAGGAGTTGGAGGACGCGGGCGGCTGGCCCGAGCGCGCGACCGCCGAACGGTTCGCGGACTACGCGGCCATCATGGCCCGCGCGCTGGGCGACCGGGTCGCGATGTGGACCACGCTGAACGAGCCCTGGTGCTCGGCCTTCCTCGGTTACGGATCCGGGGTCCACGCCCCCGGCCGCACCGAACCGGCCGCCGCGCTGCGGGCCGCCCACCACCTCAACCTCGCCCACGGCCGGGCGACCGAGGCGCTGCGCGCGAACCTCCCCGCTGCCGCGCAGACCTCGGTCACCCTCAACCTCCACCAGGTGCGCCCGCTGACCGGCAGCGCGGCGGACGCGGACGCGGCGCGCCGGATCGACGCGGTGGGCAACCGGGTCTTCACGGGCCCGATGCTGAAGGGCGCGTACCCGGAAGACCTTCTGACCGACACCGAACGCATCGTCAACTGGACCGAGTTGATCCACGAGGGCGACCTGGCCGCGATCGCGCGGCCGATCGACGTCCTCGGCGTCAACTACTACACGCCCACCATCGTCAGCACGCCCGCCTCCGGCTCCGGGGACACCCGCAACGACGGCCACGGCAGCAGCGACCACTCCCCGTGGCCCGGCTCCGAGCACGTGGCCTTCCACCTGGCCGAGGGCAAGCCGCGCACCGCCATGAACTGGTCGGTCGACCCGAACGGCCTGCACGCCCTCCTCATGGACGTCTCGCGCGAGCACCCTGACCTGCCGCTGATGGTCACCGAGAACGGGGCCGCCTTCGACGACGCCCCGGACGCGGACGGCCGGGTCCACGACCCCGAGCGGATCGCCTATCTGCGCGGCCACCTGGAGGCGGTACGCCGGGCGGCGGCCGACGGGGCGGACGTCCGGGGCTACTTCCTCTGGTCGCTGATGGACAACTTCGAGTGGGGTTACGGCTACGCGAAGCGTTTCGGCGCGGTGTACGTCGACTACGCGACCCAGCGCCGTACGCCGAAGTCCAGCGCCCACTGGTACGGCGACGTGATCGCCCGCCACGCGCTGCCCCCGGCGACCGGCCCGGCCGCCTGATCCACGAACGCGGTGGTCCCGGCCGCCTGATCCACGAACGCGGTGGTCCCGGCCGCCTGATCCACGAACGCGGTGGTCCCGGCCGCCCCGACCGGGACCACCGCGTTCGCACGCCTCTGGGAGCGCTCCCACTACACTGTCCGTGCCCCCGCCGGGGTGATCGTTCCAGGACTTGGATTGACGTTACGGCTGTGAGAAATTGACCGGGAACGGGGAGGCAGCCATGGCGGCAGCGCGAGTACGGAGCGGCGGGCGGCCCACGCTCGAAGAGGTGGCGGCCCGGGCCGGGGTCGGCCGGGGCACCGCCTCGCGGGTCATCAACGGCTCGCCCCGGGTCAGCGAAGCGACCCGGGAGGCGGTCGAGGCGGCCGTCGCCGAGCTGGGCTACGTCCCCAACCGCGCGGCCCGCGCCCTCGCCGGCAACCGCACCGACGCCATCGCGCTGGTGGTGCCCGAGCCCGAGACCCGCTTCTTCGCCGAGCCGTACTTCTCCGCGATAGTGCGCGGAGTCGGCGCGGCCCTGGCGGACACCGAGATGCAACTGCTCCTCACCCTCGTCGGCAACGACCGCGAGCGCCGCCGCCTCGCCCAGTACCTCACCGCCCACCGCGTCGACGGGGTCCTCCTGGTCGCCGTGCACGCGGACGACCCGCTGCCGGAGCTGCTGGAACAGCTGGGCATGCCCTGTGTGATCAGCGGCGCCCGGCACGCGGCCGAGACGCTGCCGTCGGTCGACTCCGACAACTTCGAGGGCGCACGGGCCGCCGTCGAGCACCTGGTCTCCCGGGGCCGCCGTCAGGTCGCCACGATCACCGGCCGCCTGGAGGTCTACGGCGCCCAGCGCCGCCTGGACGGCTACCGCGCGGCCCTCTCCGCCGCCGGCCTGGCCCCCGACGAGCGCCTCATCGCCCCCGCCGACTTCACCGAGGAAGGCGGCGCCAAGGCCATGCGCGACCTCCTGGCCCGCCGCCCCGGCCTCGACGCGGTCTTCGTCGCCTCCGACGTGATGGCCGCCGGCGCCCGCCAGGTCCTGCGCGAGGCGGACCGCCGCGTCCCCGAGGACGTCGCCCTGATCGGCTTCGACGACTCGGTGGTCGCCCGCCACATGCACCCGGCCCTCACCAGCGTCCGTCAGCCCATAGAGGAGATGGGTCGCCGCATGACCCAGCTCCTCCTGGACGAGATCGCTGGCCGCGCCCCGGGCGACGAACGCCCTTCGTTGGTGCTGCCCACGGAACTGGTGGTCCGCGAGTCGTCGTGACCGGTGCGGGTGTGTGGCGGTGCCGAATGGGCGGTGGCGCTCGTTCGGCTGAGCGAAAGGCACACCGCCGAACCCGGGGTGGACGAGGATCAGATCGATGTGGTCACGCTCACACCCGGGGAGAACGTCACCGGGACCGTCACCGGCAAGGGTGTCTTCGACGCCCAGTATGTGACGTACACCGACGGCCTCATCGGAGACAGTGTCCGCGGCGACGTCTCCTGAGGGACGGCCACCACCCGGCGCGGCCGCTGACCCCGCGCACCACCGAAAGCAGAAGGGCCCCGGTCCGAAGACCGGGGCCCTTCCTTCAGGGTGAGTAACGGGACTTGAACCCGCGACATCCTGGACCACAACCAGGTGCTCTGCCAGCTGAGCTATACCCACCATGTCGCCCGGTCGTTTCCGACCGGCCGAGAAAAAGTGTACAGGGTCCGGGAGGGTGCTCGCGCCCCCGTTTCCCGGGGCCGGTTCACGGGCGCTTGCACGCCCGTGACCAGCGGGTTCCTACGGTGCGGCCGGGGCCGACAGGCGCGCCGCGATCTCCTTGGCGCGCTCGGAGTCCGGGCCGGGCTGCGGTACGAAGACCGCCTCCCGGTAGTAGCGGAGCTCCGTGATGGAGTCACGGATGTCCGCCAGCGCCCGGTGGTTGCCGTTCTTGTCCGGGCTGTTGAAGTACGCCCGGGGGTACCAGCGCCGCGCCAGCTCCTTGACCGAGGACACGTCCACGATCCGGTAGTGGAGGTATCCCTCCAGATCCCGCATGTCCCGCGCCAGGAAGCCGCGGTCGGTGCCGACCGAGTTTCCGCAGAGCGGGGCCTTGCCGGGCTCTTTCACATGCTCACGGACGTAGGCCAGGACCTGCTCCTCGGCGTCCGCCAGGGTGGTGCCCCCGGCCAGCTCGTCGAGGAGGCCCGAGGCGGTGTGCATCTGCCGCACCACCTCGGGCATGGTCTCCAGGGCCGCGTCCGGCGGGCGGATCACGATGTCCACCCCTTCGCCGAGCACGTTCAGCTCCGAGTCGGTGACCAGCGCGGCCACCTCGATGAGTGCGTCGTCCGTCAACGAGAGCCCGGTCATCTCGCAGTCGATCCACACCATGCGGTCGTTCATGAGCCCCACCCTACGGGGCACTCCGCTGTCCCGGCAGGGCCGGGCGTCCGGGAACGAACGCGTCAGGGCCGGGCAGGGAGTGATCCCCGGGCCCCATCGAAGCCGCCACGGCGACCGGCGCGGCGGACAGGGGCGAGCCCCGGCGTCCGGACGGCGGCCCCTGGCTGGGCACCATCGTCTCGACCACCGTCGCGGCGCTCTCCGCCACCCCCTGCGGACGACGGGCCCGATAGGCGGCCCGGTACGCGGCGGGGGAGGAGCCGAGCTGGCGGCGGAAGTGCCCGCGCAGCGCGACCGGGGAGCGGAAGCCGCAGCGGCCGGCGACCTCGTCGACCGAGTAGTCGGAGGTCTCCAGCAGTCGCTGCGCCTGCAGCACCCGCTGGGTGATCAGCCACTGCAGCGGTGCGCTGCCGGTGAGCGAACGGAACCTGCGGTCGAAGGTCCGCCTGCTCATGTAGGCGCGCGCCGCGAGCGTCTCCACGTCGAACTGCTCGTGCAGATGCTCCAGGGCCCAGGCCACGACCTCGGCGAGCGGGTCGGACCCGATCTCCTCCGGTAAAGACCTGTCCAGGTAGCGCTCCTGCCCGCCACTGCGCCGCGGCGGCACGACGAGCCGGCGGGCGAGTGCCCCGGCGGCCTCCGTGCCGTGGTCGGTGCGGACTATATGGAGGCAGAGATCGATCCCGGCGGCCGTGCCGGCGGAGGTGAGCACATCGCCGTCGTCCACGAACAGCTCGCGCGGATCGACGTGCACCGACGGATAGCGCTTGGCCAGCGTCGGCGCGTACATCCAGTGCGTGGTGGCCGGCCGGCCGTCCAGCAGGCCGGCGGCCGCGAGCACGAAGGCTCCCGTGCACAGACCGACGATGCGGGCGCCCTCCTCGTGGGCGCGCCGCAGCGCGTCCAGTGCCTCGGCGGGCGGCGGCGAGGTGATCGACCGCCAGGCGGGCACCACCACGGTGCCGGCCCTGCTGATCGCCTCCAGGCCGTACGGCGCGGTGAGTTCGAGCCCACCGGTGGTACGCAGCGGTCCTTCCTCGCCGCCACAGACCAGCAGGCGGTAGCGGGGAACCCCCGCGTCCTGCCGGTCGATCCCGAAAACGGAGAGCGGGATGGAGCTCTCGAAGATAGGGCCGCCGCTGAAGAGCAGCACGGCAACGACTTCCCGGCGTCGCCGCCCGGTCAGCTTGCGTGCGGCCTCGGTCGCGGCGGCGGAGTCCTGGCTCATGACGCTAAGCCCCCCTCGGTGTTCGCGTCTCCCTGGTCCTTACGGGCCTGTCGCTCCTGCACGTTTCCCCTCGGTGTCGCACGTGTCCCCAGTCTCCGATTTCCAAGATCGAATCTACTGCGTCGCGTGGTCCCGCCGTGACACCTTCCCCCACCAGCTCAATGTCGATAAGGAAACGTGGCGTGAAGCGTTCGATCACGAAGCGTTCCACCTGCGAAGCGCACAGGGAAGTGCCCTTCGACAACGTGGCCCGTCCGCGTCGGGTGAAAGCGTACCGCGCGGTCCGTTCCTGCCTGGTGGGCGGTGGGTTGTCCGGCCATCCGGCCAAGGGTCCGGCACTCGGGCGAAGTTGGCTGAAAAACATCGGTTGTGTGTGCTGTATCCGGTCACGCCGGGCGCACAACCGCCGTGTGACGGCCGCGCCGGTGCGCTCCCTCGTGGCCGTGAGTCATGGCGTGTTCGGACCGCCGCGGGCGGATGCGGCGGGCCGTTGCCGCGCGGTCGGGGCCGAGTTCCCGCAGGGCCGCATTACCGACCGATGTGCCGTGGGGCACGAGAACGGCGGGTGCCGGCCGCCGACCGGGGGCGCCCGGCGGACCTCCGCGCCCGCCGGCCCGGGCACCCTCGCCGGACCCGGCTCGAACGGTGGCCGCGAGTGGCTCGGCGACGGGTCACTCCTCGGGGTGACGGCCCGGCGGCGGTGTGGCCAACAGGGACCGGGTACGGGCCTCGCCACCGCCCGCGGCGGGCGGCCGCGGGCCGTCGCGGAAAACAGGACGCCCGCTGGTGTTCGCCTCCTCCGAGGCCCGTGTACGACACAACCGGCATTGCCATCCCGGACAGGCTCGGGCATGCTCCCTCCAGCGTCACGCACGCTTTTGCGGGGGTCTGGGCGATGGAGGAGTGACGCCGTACCCTTGGGGGTATGGGGTTGGGAAGATGATTCCCGGACAGAGCTTCACCGCCAGCTGACCTCTCGAAACCGTTCCCTCCTCACGAGGACTCTCTTCGCCGAGACACCGATGGCCGGTCACGAAATCCCTGAACCCAAAGACCGCAAGCCGGTAGCCGACCCCGGGTCGGAGCCGCGGACGGTCGAAGAAGCACGCCATGCGTGCGATCCCGCCTTCCGGCACGGAGTCGTGGTCGGTTTCGACGGCTCCACGTCCAGTGAGCGGGCCCTCGCCTACGCCATCGGCATGGCCGGCCGCTCGGGCTCCGGCCTGATCATCGTCCACGTCGCCAACCGGCTGCCGACCACCGTCTGGGCGGGCTGCGAGCCCCCCGTCTTCGTCGACGTCCCCGACCACCGCACCGAGGTCCTCGGCCTGGAGCTGGCCTGCGCGGACTACCTCTCCGAGGTTCCCTGGGTGCTCGTCGAGCGCGGCGGCGACATCTGCCACGAGCTGGAGGAGGTCGGCCGGGAGTACGCCGCCGACGCCATCGTCGTGGGCTCCACGCACGGCATCGTCGGCCGGATCTTCGGGTCGGTGGCCGGCCGCCTCGCCCGCCGCGCGCAACGCCCCGTCATCGTCATCCCCTGAGCGGCACCCGAAGCGACCCATGGCCTGAGGGGCCGCCAGAACGCCCTGTGGCAGCACGCGTTGGGCCCCGTACCGTCGCGGAGACGGTACGGGGCCCAACGCGTGTCTCGGGGCCGTCTACTCGACCGTCACGGACTTCGCCAGGTTGCGCGGCTTGTCGATGTCCCGGCCCATCGCGAGGGCCGTGTGGTACGCGAACAGCTGGAGCGGGATGCCCATGAGGATCGGGTCCAGCTCGTTCTCGTTCTTCGGCACGACGATGGTGTGGTCGGCCTTCTCCTGCACCTGGTGGGCCACGGCGAGGATCCGGCCGCTGCGGGCCTTGATCTCCTCCATCGCGGCGCGGTTCTTCTCCAGCAGGTCGTCGTTCGGCACGATCGCCACGGTCGGCATCGCGGGCTCGATCAGCGCGAGCGGGCCGTGCTTCAGCTCGGACGCCGGATATGCCTCGGCGTGGATGTACGAGACCTCCTTCAGCTTCAGCGACGCCTCGCGGGCCACCGGATAGCCGCGCACCCGGCCGATGAACATCATCGACTTGGCGTCCGCGTACTCCGCCGCGAGCCGCTTGATCTCGTCCTCGTTCGCGAGGATCTCGCTGATCTGCTCGGGCAGCCTGCGCAGCCCGTCGATGATCCGCTTGCCGTCCGCGACCGACAGGTCACGGATCCGGCCCAGGTGCAGCGCGAGCAGCGCGAAGGCGACCACGGTGTTGGTGAAGCACTTGGTGGAGACCACGCAGACCTCCGGGCCCGCGTGGACGTACGTACCGCCGTCGGCCTCCCGGGCGATCGCGGAGCCGACCACGTTGACCACGCCGAGCACCCGGGCGCCCTTGCGCTTCAGCTCCTGGACGGCGGCCAGCACGTCGTACGTCTCGCCCGACTGGGAGACCGCGACGTACAGGGTGTCGGGGTCGACGACCGGGTTGCGGTAGCGGAACTCGGAGGCCGGCTCGGCGTCGGCGGGGATACGCGCCAGCTCCTCGATGAGCTGGGCGCCGATCTGGCCCGCGTGGTACGAGGTGCCGCAGCCGAGGATCTTGATCCGGCGCACCCCGCGCGCCTCGCGGGCGTCCAGGTTGAGGCCGCCCAGGTGCACGGTGGAGAACCGGTCGTCGATCCGGCCGCGCAGGACGCGGTCCACGGCGTCGGCCTGCTCGGAGATCTCCTTGTGCATGTACGTGTCGTGGCCGCCCATGTCGTACGACTCGGCCTCCCACTCCACGGTGGTCGGCGTGGCCGTCGTGGTCGAGCCCTCCGTGGTGTACGTACGGAAGTCGTCGGCCTTCAGCGTGGCCATCTCGCCGTCGTCCAGCGTGACGACCTGGCGGGTGTGGGCGACCAGGGCGGCGACGTCGGAGGCGACGAACATCTCCTTCTCGCCGATGCCGAGGACGACCGGGGAGCCGTTGCGGGCGACCACGATGCGGTCGTTGAAGTCGGCGTGCAGCACGGCGATGCCGTAGGTGCCCTCGACGTGGCGCAGCGCCTCGCGGACCTTCTCCTCCAGGGTGTCCGCCTGGGCCCGGGCGATCAGGTGGACCAGCACCTCGGTGTCGGTCTCGGAGAGGAAGACGATGCCGTCGGCGGTGAGCTTGGCCCGCAGCTCGGAGGCGTTGTCGATGATCCCGTTGTGGACGACGGCGACCTTGTTCTCCGCGTCCAGGTGCGGGTGGGCGTTCTCGTCGCTCGGCGCGCCGTGGGTGGCCCAGCGGGTGTGGGCGATGCCGGTGGTGCCGGCGAACCGCTTGGGGACCTTGGCCTCCAGCTCACGGACCCGGCCCTTGGCCTTGACCATCTTCAGCGTGCCCGGCCTGCCCGCCGCGGCCTTGCCGGTGATGACGATGCCCGCGGAGTCGTACCCCCGGTACTCCAGCCGCTGCAGGCCTTCCAGCAGCAGCGGAGCGACGTCACGCTTCCCGATGTATCCGACGATCCCGCACATGGATTCTCTGCCCCTCCATCGACGTACACGTACACACAAGCGTTGCGGCGCCCCGCGCACGGGCGCCCGGCTCGCTCAGCCGTAGACGATGCGGCGCAGCTGGCGGAGCGAGAGCTCCGGCGGCGCCACGGCGCGGTGCGGCAGCTCGGCCGCGATCCGCTCGAAGATCTCCGTGTTGACCAGGCCGCCGGACTGCAGTTCACGGTGGCGGCGCCGGACGAAGACGTCGGTGCTCTCGTCGAAGTACGCCAGCACGTCGAGGACCACCCGGGCCGCCTCGCCGCGCTGGAGCGCGGTGGAGCGTACGAGGTGATCGATGAGGTCGTCGTGCGACGAGCGGCGTTCAAGCACCCGTCGATATTGCGTGCCGGGGCGCGCTTATGCAAGAAATCTGCCCGATATCGGGCAGGGGGTGCCGGAAAGGTCGCCCGATCGCCTCACAAGCTGCGCAGAACGGCCTGCTTCGCGGTGCTGAACTCCTCGTCGGTGAGGACTCCGGCCCGGTGCAGCTCGCCGAGTTCCCGCAGTCGGCGCAGCAGCGCGTCGTGATCGCCCGCGGGTGGGGTGGTCGGCGCGGTGGCGGGATCGGCCGCCTTGGCCAGGGGCGGGGGAGCCTCCGGTCCGTCCAGCGCCGCCCGGGCCCCGGGCAGCCTCATCAGCACCGCCGCGGCGACCAGGACCGCGGTGTGCTCCTTCTTGGACATCCCCCACAGGTCCAGGGCGTACGTGTCGTACTTCGGCGGAGCGGAGACGGGCCCCTCAACCGGCTCGAAGCGCAGATAGCCGTTCTCCAGACCGATCGAGGGCAGCCACCGCACGCCCGCGATCCGTGACAGCGGGAAGGTGAACGCGCCCCCGGCCGTCTTGGACTCCTCGGCCTTCCAGTTCCAGGTCAGCCGGATGCTCTCGCCGTCGAAGGACGCCGTGCCGTCGCCGCCCCCGCCCGAGACCGGCAGCGTGGGGCCGGGCAGCAGGAAGCGGTCCACCGGGCCGTCCGGCACCTGCTCGATCAGCAGCGCGTTGCGGACCTCGTCGACGAAGTACTCCGCGACCCCCGTGCGGTCCTTCTCCACGGTCAGCACATAGGGGTCGGCGCCGTCCTTGAGCCGGCCGTCGGCGGCCCGCAGCACCGGGCAGGCGCCACCGCGCAGCCGCAGCCGCAGCCGTCCGCCCTTGCGGTCCGGCTCGAACGAGACGCCCGCCACCGCCTCCAGGGGGACGGCGATCTCACCCAGCTGCTGCCGGACCGGGTGCGCCTTTCCCCCCGGCACGATGCGCACGGTGTCCCCGTCGAACGTCCACGTTCCGTCCCGCTGGATGATTTCTGCCATGGCCCCGATTCTGCCAGCCGGCCGCCCTCGGGGAAGGGGCGAGCGCCCGAGGGACCGTCCTCGGGCGCCCACCGTTCAGGGGCCGCCGGCGCCGCGGCGGCCGGGCTCAGAACCCGGCGATCGGGTTCTTCAGCCGGCCCACCAACTGCAGCGCGCCCGCCGGGTCGTTGAGGTCGACCATCTGCTGGTTGTCCCGCAACTGGAGGCGGTTGAGGCAGGACAGCGCGAACTCCGCCTCGAACAGGTCGTAACTCCTGAACTTCTCCGCGAGATACGGCACCGACTCCTGGTAGTCGCGCACACAGGCGGCGACCGTCCGCCAGAAGGTGTCCTCGTCGAGGATGCCCTCGGTGGCCAGGCCCGCCCCCAGGAAGCGGAAGAAGCAGTCGAAGACGTCGGTGAAGACCGACAGCAGCTTCATGTCCTCGGGGACCTCGGCCCGGATCCGCTCGACCTGCGGCGGCAGCACCGCGTCCGGGTCCATCACCGCGATCTCCTCGGCGATGTCCTTGAAGATCGTGCGGGTGACGACCCCGTCCTCCACGACCAGGATCACGTTCTCGCCGTGCGGCATGTAGACCAGGTCGTAGGCGTAGAAGCTGTGCAGCACCGGCACCAGATAGGCGTCCAGGTAGTGCCGCAGCCACACCTGCGGGTCCAGGCCCGACTCGGCGATCAGCACCCCGGCCACCGAACCGCCCTCGTGGTCGGTGTGAAGCAGCGAGGCCATCGTCGCGACCCGCTCGCCCGGCTGGAGCCCCGGCACCGGACTCTCGCGCCACAGGGCGGCGAGCATCTTCCGGTACGGGGAGCCCTTGGCGGTGGCCGCCTCGTAGGACCGGTGGTGGTAGCCGATCGCGGCGCGCTCCCGGATGATCGAGAACCGGGCCCCGCGCAGCAGGTCGTCGCGCTCGATGAGGCCGGCCAGCCAGTCGTTGATCGCGGGCGTGGCCTCCATGTACGCGGCCGAAAGCCCCCGCATGAAGCCCATGTTGAGCACGGACAGCGCCGTCTTCACGTAGTGCTTCTCGGGATGGTCGGTGTTGAAGAAGGTCCGGATCGACTGCTGGGCGAGATAGCCGTCCTCGCTCTCGCCGAGCACCACCAGATGCCGCTCGGCCAGCTCTCCGGCGAAGGTGACCGCCAGCTTGTTCCACCACTGCCACGGGTGGACGGGCAGCAGGAAGTAGTCGGCCGGGTCGAGGCCCAGCCCGCGCAGCGCGCCGTCGAACCGCTCCCGGGTCGCCTCGCTCAGCTCGTCCTTCATCAGCGCGTCGTAGTCGAGCCCGGCGCCCGCGGTGAAGGTGGCCCGCTCCCGGCGGGCGGCCAGCCACACCAGCCGGATCGGGGACGCCGCCTCGGGGGCGTACGCCCGGTACTCGTCCACGCCGAAGCCGAGCCGCCCGTTGTTGGCGACGAAACACGGGTGTCCCTCGGTCATCCCGGTCTCGACGGCCTGGAAGCCGGCGGCGACGAGCTGGCCCGAGGTGGCCGGTTCCTTGGTGAGTTTGTAGGCGGTTCCGGCCAGGGTGGAGGAGACCTCCTCCAGATAGACCGGCAGGACCTCCTGGGAGATCCCGAGGGTGTGCCGCAGCTCGACGAAGAACTCCAGTGTGTCCAGCGGGAGTTCGGACCCGTGCCGGTGCCGCGTGATGGTCTCCGCCTCGACCTGCCAGTGGTCCAGGGCGAAGACGCGTGCGGTGAAACGGTACTCGGTGGAGGCGTCGTCGCTACGGACGGTGTAGCGGTCGTCGCCGAGCGGCGTAGGGGCCAGCAGCCGCTCGTGGCTGAATTCCGCCAGTGCTTTGCGGACCAGCAGTCGGTTTGCGGTGGCCCAGCGCCCCGGGGAGAGGTGGGCGACGCTGTCGGTGAGGGCGGTCGTCATCGGTCGTAACCTCCGGTTGCTGCTTCGAACTGCTCACGGGTGCAGGCGCTGAGCAGAGCGTCCTTCTCCGGTTTGGCGATCTCGCGGAGCACCTCGAAGCCGACAGCCTTGTTGAGGGCCTGCACGGCGCTGTTGGTCACGTCGGGCTCGACGACGACCCGTCGCACCGACGGGTCGGCGAAGAGGAAATCCATCACGGCGGTGATCACGGCCCGGGTGAAGCCGTGCACCGGGGTGTCGGTGGGGGCGACCAGGAAGTGCATCCCGACATCGCCGGGCTCCGCCTCGTACAGGCCCTTCAGCTCGACCTCGGTGGGGTCGTACCGCTCGATCAGGAAGGCGGGTTCGCCGTCGTGCAGCCCGATGAAGGCGTCGTGGTGCGGGTGGGCGGCGATCGAACGGTACTCCCGCTCCACGTCGACGAGTTCGGCGTCGCCCATCAGCCAGAACGCGGCCTTGGGGTGGGTCACCCAGCCGTGCACCAGCTCGGCGTCGGCGGCGGGGTCCAGCGGGCGGACGGCGAAGGTGCCGAGTGTGCCGGGGCGGTGTTTGTCGGGGTGGTTCATACGGCGAACTCCTGGAAGGCGATGGACTTCTCGACCGGGTAGACCTCACGGCCGAGCAGCTCGCCGATGATGTACGCGTTGCGGTAGGCGCCCATGCCGAGGTCGGGCGAGGTGATCGAGTGGGTGTGCACCGAGGCGTTCTGGAGGAAGACCCCGCGCCCGGTGGTGTCGATGCTGTAGTTGCGGGCCACGTCGAAGCGGCCCCGGCTGTCGTGGCGCAGCCGACCGGTCACGGGTGCGAGGAAGGCGGGCGCCTCGTACCGGTAGCCGGTGGCGAGGATCAGGCCCTCGGTGGTCAGGGAGTAGTCCTTGCCCTGCTCCTCCTGGCGCAGCCCCAGGCTGTACGCGCCGCCCTCCTCGTCGTAACGCGCGCTGAGCAGCGCGGAGTTGGTGAGGAGCCGGGTGGGTGCGGGGCCGGACAGGTTCTTCTGGTAGAGCAGGTCGAAGATGGCGTCGATCAGCTCCCCGTCGATGCCCTTGAACAGCCCCTTCTGTCCGGTCTCCAGCCGGTACCGGGTCTCCTCGGGCAGCGCGTGGAAGTAGTCGATGTACTCCGGGGAGGTCATCTCCAGCGTCAGCTTGGTGTACTCCAGCGGGAAGAACCGCGGGGAACGGGTGACCCAGTTGAGCCGGTATCCGTGGGTGTCGATCTCGGAGAGCAGGTCGTAGTAGATCTCCGCCGCACTCTGCCCGCTGCCGACCAAGGTGATCGACTTCTTCTGCTGGAGTTGGGCTTTGCCTTCCAGATAACGGGAGTTGTGCAGGAAGTCCCCACCGAGCCCCTGGCAGGCGTCCGGGATGTGCGGCGGCGTGCCGGTGCCGAGGACGAGATGCCGGGAGCGGAACAGCTCACCGGCCGCGGTACGCACGGTGTAGAGCTCGGAGCCCTCGTCGTACGTCACCGTCTCCACGGTCTCGTTGAACCGGATGCTGCTCAGCTTCCCGGCGGCCCAGCGGCAGTAGTCGTTGTACTCGGTCCGCAGCGGGTAGAAGTTCTCCCGGATGTAGAACGAGTAGAGCCGGCCGCGTTCTTTGAGGTAGTTGAGGAACGAGTACGGCGAGGTCGGGTCGGCCATGGTGACCAGGTCCGACATGAACGGCGTCTGGAGATGGGCCCCTTCGAGGAACATCCCGGCGTGCCACTCGAAGTCCGGCTTGGCCTCCAGGAAGACGCCGTTCAGCTCGTCGATCGGCTCGGTCAGGCAGGCGAGGCCGAGGTTGAACGGGCCGAGCCCGATCCCGATGAAGTCGTGGGGTTCAGGAAGCGCGGTCAAGGGAGTCTCCCAGGTACTTCTCGGCGTGGCCGGAGATCAGATCGAGGACCGTGGCGATGTCGTGCACAGTCGTTTCGGGGTTGAGCAGGGTGAACTTCAGGTACTGGCGGTCGCCGACCTTGGTGCCCGCGACGATCGCCTCGCCCGAGGCGAACAACGCCTTGCGGGCATAGAGGTTGGCGCGGTCGATCTCGTCGGGGGAGGTGACGCCGGACGGGATGTGGCGGAAGACGAGCGTGGAGAGCCGCGGCTCGACGACCACGTCGAAGCGCGGGTCGGCGGCGAGCAGCTGCCAGCCCTCGGCGGCCCGGTCGCAGACCTCGTCGAAGAGCTCGCCGATGCCGTCGGCGCCCATGACGCGCAGCGTCATCCACAGCTTGAGCGCGTCGAACCGGCGGGTCGTCTGGAGGGACTTGTCGACCTGGTTGGGTATCCGCTCCTCGGCCATCCGGCGCGGGTTCAGATACTCCGCGTGGTACGTGACGTGGCGCAGGGTCGCCCGGTCGCGGACCAGTACGGCCGACGAACTCACCGGCTGGAAGAAGGACTTGTGGTAGTCCACGGTCACCGAGTCGGCGTGGGCGATGCCTTCGAGCAGCCCGCGCCGCGCGCGGGAGGCGAGCAGCCCGCAGCCGTACGCGGCGTCCACGTGCATCCAGGTGGCGAACTGCTCGCAGAGGGCGGCGATCTCGGGCAGCGGGTCGATGGAACCGAAGTCCGTGGTGCCGGCGGTGGCGACGACGGCCATGGGGGCGGCCCCTTCGGCGACGCACTGTTCCAGGGCACGGGCGAGCGCCACGGTCTGCATCCGCTTGTCGCGGTCCACGGGCACGGAGACGACGGCGTCCGGGCCGAGGCCGAGCAGTTTGGCGGACTTCTGCACGCTGAAGTGACTGCACTCGGAGGTGAAGATCCGCAGCCGGGTGAAGTGCTCCGGCCGGATCTTCGCCTCCTCCCGGGCCAGCAGCAGGGCCTGGAGGTTGGACTGTGTACCGCCACTGGTGAAGATCCCGTCGGCGGCCGGGCCGAGCCCGATCCGCTCGGTGGTCCAGTCGATCAGCCGACGCTCGATGAGGGTGCCGCCCGCGCTCTGGTCCCAGGTGTCCAGGGAGGAGTTGATGGCGGAGAGCACGGCTTCGCCGAGCACGGCGGGTATGACCACCGGGCAGTTGAGGTGGCCCAGGTAGCGGGGGTGGTGGAAGTAGACGGCGTCGCGGAGGTAGACCTCGCCGAGCTCGTCGAGGGCGGCGGCGGCGTCGCCCAGTGGCCGGTCGAGGTCGATCGCGTCGACGACGGGGGAGAGCTCGTCGACACCGACCCCGCTGAAGGGGCGCTCGGTGGCGGCGAGGGTGGCCGCAACCCGTTCCACGCCTGCGGAGACGGTGCTCCGATAGTGCTCCGCAGTCGTGTTGTTGAGCAGGTGCGAACGCATGAAGGGGTCCTCCCGGGTGAGGGGAACTTCATCGCGGCCCTCCGGGCAGGAAGAGGGTACGAGGGCGCGATCTCGAAGTAAGGCGAGCCTAACCTAACTCGGAATCGACTATTCCTCTCGCCCCCTGCGGGTGTACCGGTTGTCCGCTTTCCCGCCCCTATCGCGCCACTTGCTCTGCCCGCTCCCTTTTGAGCCGGTCCGCTCTCCGCGCCTGCTCCTCGCTGAGGCCGCGCCGCCAGTACGCGGCGGACGTCACCCGCTCGGGGGCGAAGCCGCGCTCCCGGACGAGGTGGTGGTGCAGCGCCCGCACCCCGGATGCCTCGCCCGCGATCCACGCGTACGGTGTGCCCCCGGGCAGCTCGGTGGCGCGCACGTCCTCGATGCCGCGGGCTGCCCCCTCGCTCCGGACGAGCCAGCTGATCCTGGCCTTCGCCGCGGTGTTCAGCGCCTGCCGGTCCTCGGTGAACGGGACCTCCAGCCAGACCCGGGCCGGCAGTCCCGCGGGCAGCCACTCCAGGATGGCGGCCGCGGCGGGCAGGGCGGTCTCGTCGGCTTGGATCAGCACCCAGTCCGTGTCGGCCGGCGGCCGGAAACGTAGGGCGGTGTTGTCCGCCACGGCGGGGCCCAGCACCCTGAGCCGGTCACCGGGGGCGGCCGCCAGTGCCCAGCGGGCCGCGGTGCCGCCGTCGCCGTGCAGTACGAAGTCGAGGTCGACCTCGGTGGAGCCGTCGGCCCGCAGTCGCTGGGCCCGTACGGCATACGAACGCGTCGCGGCCCGTTCGTCCTCGGACCGCGACGGCCCGGTGCTGCCCCCGCCCGCCGGGACCACCGCTCCGCCCCCGCCCGGACCGCCAGGCAGGATGACGGACAGGCTCTGGTCCCGGCCCCCGCCCCGCAAGCCGTCGGCCTCCGGGCCGCCGAGCGTGACCCGGAGGATGGACGGGCCCAGCCTCCTGGTCCGCAGGACGATCAGGTCGAAGGGCCGGAACGGGGCGACTTCGGGGATGGCGTCAGTCGTCGACGTCAACGGCGGGCTCCTCCGGGACGGGCCGGAGCTGCGGGCGGACGGGCCCGGCTTCCGACTGGGGCGATCCGAAGGAAGGTTAGCCTACCCTTGCCTGGCGGGGAGGGTGGTCGCCGACGCGTCTTCCCCGCCTCGGACCCCGAACTCCGCCCGGCAGGCTTCGAGCCCCTCCACGGTCACGTCCACGCTCCGGTGCACCTCCCACCGGGCCCGGTCCAGGCGCAGCCGCTGAAGGGTGACGGGGGCCCCGCGTGCGACACCCGTCTCCAGGCCGTCGTCCGTGTACCCGAGCCGCCGTGAGACCCCGAGCGAACGGGGGTTGTCCGTCATGGCGGCGGACACGGCGTACCGCGCGCCGAGCCCGGCGAACGCGAGGTGGAGGGCTGCGGCGCGCATCTCCGTACCGAGGCCCTGCCCCTGGTAAGGGAGCCCGAGCCACGACCCGGTCTCCGCCTGCCGCCGTACCCCGAAGTCCCGCCCCATCAGGTCCTGCCGCCCGATGACCTTCCCCTCGTGGAGGACGGCCAGGCTGAGTGTCCAGTCCTGTTCGGACCAGGTGGCCACGGTCCCCAGCAGATGCTGGAACACGGCTCGCGCCACCTCTTCGGGCGTCCCGTCGGTCCACGCCACGCTGAACGGCATGCGGTCCGGATCGTGCAGCCCGCGGGCCGCCACCGAGGCCAGCTCGTCGAGGAGTCCGACGCCGGGCAGGCGCAGTTCGAGGCGGGGGGTGCGGAGGCGAAGCCCGTACAGGGGCCAGTGGCGGGGGTCCATGACGGGACTCTGCCGCACGGGCGGAGAGGTGTCGACCGGTATACGGACCGGCGCGACGCACGGCGGCGGGGGCACGGCCCGCCGGGTGTCTCCGGCGGCCGTACCTCCGCGTAGCCCCCGCTTACGCGCGATCAGGATCCGAGCCGGGCGGGCTGCTCGACCCCGCCCGGTGCGCCGCTGGCGCCCGGCGCGGTCCCGGAGCCGTCGGCAGGGGAGCCCGGCACCGTCGCCCGTCGGGTGCGCAGACCGGACGCGCTGACGGCGGCGGCGATCAGGGCGGCGGTCAGCGGGACGACCAGGGCCGCCCGGTACCCGTCGAGGACGGCGGCCGGCGACGTCCCGTCCGTGGCGGTGATGGTGACGGCGGCGACGGCGGACAGCCCCAGCGCCGCCCCGAACTGGAAGGCCGTGTAGAGCAGTCCGCCCGCCACGCCCTGCTCCTCCTCGGCGACGCCGTCGGTGGCCACGATGGTGAGCGGCCCGTAGACCAGGGAGAAGGCCACACCCAGAAGGAGCAGGCTCGGGAACATCGCCGCGTACGTCCAGTCCGCGTCGAGCGGCAGGAACAGGGCGTACGAGAGCGACGCGAGGAGCAGCCCGACGACGATGACCCGGGCGTTGCCGAACCGGGCCACCAGCCTCGGGGTGAGGAGCGGCGAGAGCACCGCGTCCACGCCGATGACGATCAGCGCGAGGCTGGTCTGCAGGGACGACCAGCCGCGCAGTTCCTGGAGGTAGAGCACGGCGATGAACTGGAAGCCGAAGAACCCTGCGGCGAACAGCAGCCCCGACACGTTGGCGCGGACCAGCGATCCGCTGCGGAAGATGCCCAGACGCACCAGCGGCGAGGACGAGGCGCGCTCGATCAGGACGAACGCGAGGAAGAGGAGCAGGGCCGCACCGATCGTGCCGACGGTCCAGACGGCCGGGACGTGAGTGGCCCGCTCGACGCCGAAGACGAGCAGCAGGATCCCGGCGGTGACGGTGACCGCTCCGGCCAGGTCGACGCCCTGCCCGGCGCGGTCCGGGCGGGGTGAGGCGGGGATGAGCGTGAGCGCGGCGAGCAGGATGCCGAACGAGAGGATCACCGGGGCGAAGAACACCCAGCGCCAGTCGATGGCGGAGAGCAGCCCGCCGACGACCAGGCCGATGGAGAAGCCTCCCGCGGCGGTGCCCGCGTAGACGAGCAGGGCCTTGTTGCGCCGCGGCCCCTCCGGAAAGCCGGTGGTGATGATCGACAGCCCGGCCGGGGTCATGAAGGCGGCGGCGACCCCGGTCACGAAGCGGGCGACGATCAGCATCCAGCCCTCGGTGGCCAGGCCGCCCAGCCCGGAGAAGAGCAGGAACACCACGAGCCAGAGGACGAACATCCGGCGCCGGCCGAACAGATCGGCCGCCCGTCCGCCCAGCAGCATGAAACCGCCGTATCCGAGGACGTACGCGCTCATCACCCACTGGAGCGTGCCGGTGGACAGGTTCAGATCCTCGCGGATCGCGGGCAGGGCCACATTCAGCATGGCCACATCGATGCCTTCGAGGAAGATCGCGCCGCACAGGACGAGCAGCACACCCCAGGCGCGCCCGGTCATGCGCTCACTGCTCGATCTCGAAAGGGACGGTGATGAGGACACGGGACTTCTCCTTGTACGCGGACGAAACGGGCATGGCGAACAGCCGCCAACAGCGGTCGTAGGAAACGGGATTAGCGCGCAAAGGCCTCAAGCGGCGTGCAGCAAAGATGAGTTACCGAATTGCCGGTCGGTTCTCTCTTGTAACCACCTGAAGCTTGCGGCACCGTGGGGAGGTATGGAAGAAGGCACTTCGAAGTCACCGAGTCACTGCGCGGATACCGGCGCCGAGCCGGACTACTACATCAACCAGTGGGATGTGCGCGAGGATTGCGAGGTGCGGCAGATCCTCGACCGCGTCGCGGACAAGTGGTCGCTCCTCGCCATCGCCCATCTGGAGCGCCGCACCCTGCGCTTCTCCGAGCTGCGCCGACTGATCGAGGGCATCAGCCAGCGCATGCTGACGGTGACCCTGCGCCACCTGGAGCGCGACGGCCTGGTGCGGCGCACGGTCTACCCCGTCGTCCCGCCGCGCGTGGAATACGAGCTGACGGAGCTGGGCGCGACGCTGTACACGACGATCCGGTCCCTGGTCGACTGGACCGAGGGCCATCAGCAGGAGATCGCGAAGGCGCGCGCCGACTACGACAGCCGTCAGGAAGCCGAGGCGGCGTCCCGGTCACCTGAGGAGCCTCACCATGTCCACGCGGCCGGCGCCGCACTACAGTGAACCGGTGACCACACCTCAGGGGAACGCCGTGTCGCGCGTGGGCGAAGACGACCGCGAGAGCGCTGTGCGGCGCGTGCGGGAGGCGTACGCCGAGGAGCGCATCTCGCACGAGGAGATGGACGAGCGCCTGGGCCAGGTGCTCGCCGCCACGACCCGCGGCGAACTCGCGGCGGCCCTGGACCCGCTCCCGGCGGAGGACCCGGGCACCACGTCGACGATCGCCGCCGCCGGTGGCCGGATCAAGCGGCGCGGCGCCTGGCGGGTGCCCAGGATCCTCAAGGTCGAGTCCGCCTTCGGCCGGGTGCGCCTGGATCTGTCCCGCGCGATCGTCGCCTACCCGGTCGTCGACATCGAGCTGAGCCTCGGCACCGGAAACGCGAGCATCACGGTGCCGCGCGACGCGATCGTCGAGGTCGAGGGCCTGAACACCGGGTGGAAGGACCTCCGCTACAGGCCCCGGCAGCCGAGCCGCCCGGGTGCGCCGCGCTTCCGCTTCTCGGGGGCGATGGGCTACGGGCGGCTGAAGATCCGCCACGCCTGGCGCTGATCCGCCACGCTCGGCGCAGGGGTGGAGGCCTCCGGTGGGCGCGGTTCCCGGCCTTTGCGGGACACGGCCTGTTGGTCAGGTCTTCCCATGGCGACCCTCCCGCGCCGCCCACACGTCGACGCGTTCACGGTCACGAAGAGCGACTACGGCGTGAAGTACGTGACGGAGGCCGGGGTGGCGGTGCCGGGGACCCGGTAGCGCCCTGAGCGAGAACGGATGCGCACCCGCTTGAGTACGGGTACTCAAGCGGGGTGTGCGGGGCCGCCGGAGACTCGGCGCATGACACATATCCGAGGCTCCATCAGCAAGTTCACCCCCGGCCGACGCGCCCTCGCGGCAGCCGCCCTCATCGCTCCGGCGCTCACCGCCCGCGGAACCGAACAGAATGGCGGCGAGCGGCGGAGCGGGAGCGCCGGGTCATCGACGGCGCCCCGGCAGCCGTCGCCGCGCCTCGGTCCGCGAAAGGGGCGACTTCGTCGCCGTCGCGCCACTTCGCCTTGTCGTGGCGGTCGACGCCCAGCCGCTGCAGAGCGATGGGTGCCCCCGCCGACACGTCCGCCCCGCCCGCCGCGGAGCGATCGGTCCACGGCGGACGGGGCGGCAGTCGGAGCATCACGCGGCGTGGATCAGCTCGGCAGCCCCAACTCCCGTGCGATCAGCATCCGCTGGACCTCGCTCGTGCCCTCGCCGATCTCCAGGATCTTCGAGTCGCGCCACATCCGTGCCACCGGGTACTCGTTCATGAAGCCGTAGCCGCCGTGGATCTGCGTCGCCTCGCGGGCGTTGTCCACCGCGACCGTCGAGGAGTACAGCTTCGCGATCGCCGCCTCCTTCTTGAACGGTTCGCCCGCCACCAGCCGCGAAGCCGCGTCGCGCCAGCCCACGCGGGCCATGTGGGCGCGCATCTCCATGTCGGCGATCTTGAACTGGATCGCCTGGTTCGCGCCGATCGGCCTGCCGAACGCGTGGCGTTCGTGCGCGTACTTCACCGACTCGTCCACGCAGCCCTGCGCCAGGCCCGTGGCCAGGGCCGAGATCGCGACCCGGCCCTCGTCCAGGATCCGCAGGAACTGCGCGTAGCCCCGGCCCTGTTCGCCCAGGAGGTTCGCCGCCGGGACGCGGACGTCGGAGAAGGACAGCTCCCGGGTGTCGGAGGCGTTCCAGCCGACCTTGGAGTACGGGGCCGCGACCGTGAAGCCGGGGGTTCCCGACGGGACGATGATCGCGGAGATCAGCGGCCGGCCGTCCTCCTTGCGGCCGGTCACGGCGGTGACCGTCACCAACTCGGTGATGTCCGTACCCGAGTTGGTGATGAAGCACTTCGAGCCGTTGATCACCCACTCGCCTCTCGCCTCGTCCAGCACCGCCGTCGTCCGCGTGCCGCCCGCGTCCGAGCCGCCGTCCGGCTCGGTCAGGCCGAACGCGCCCAGCGCCTCGCCCGCGCACAGCTTCGGCAGCCACTGGCGCTTCTGCTCCTCCGTGCCGAACAGGTGCAGCGGCATCGCGCCCAGCGAGACCCCGGCCTCCAGGGTGATCGCCACCGAGGAGTCGACGCGGGCCAGCTCCTCCAGGGCGATCCCGAGCGCCAGGTAGTCGCCGCCCATCCCGCCGTACTCCTCCGGGAACGGCAGCCCGAACAGGCCCATCCGGCCCATCTCGCGCACGATCTCGTACGGGAATTCATGGCGCTCGTAGAGGTCGCCGATCTTCGGCGCGATCACGTCGTGCGCGAACTCCTCGACCGTGCGGCGCAGTTCCTCGTGCTCGGCGGTCAGCCGGTGGTCCAGGGACATGGGTCAACTCACTCCTTGTGGGAGGCGGAAGAAGAAGGGGTCAGGGCGCGGACCGTGCGGGATGGGCTCGGTCGGCCCAGGTGTTCGGCCAGCCAGACGCTGGTGGCGGTGAGGGCGTCCAGGTCGACGCCCGTCTCGATGCCGAGGCCGTCGAGCATCCACACCAGGTCCTCGGTGGCCAGGTTGCCCGTGGCGCTCTTGGCGTACGGGCAGCCGCCCAGGCCGCCCGCCGAGGCGTCCACCGTCGTCACCCCGTGCTGGAGCGCCGCCAGGGTGTTGGACAGCGCCTGGCCGTACGTGTCGTGGAAGTGGACGCCGATCGCCTCCGTGGGGACGGCCGCCTCGTTCAGCGCCGTCAGCAGTGCCGTCACGTGGCCCGGCGTCGCCACTCCGATCGTGTCGCCCAGCGACAGCTCGTCGCAGCCCAGGTCCATCAGCGCCTTCGCGACCTTCACCACCTGGGCGACCGGGACCGCGCCTTCCCACGGGTCGCCGAAGCACATCGACAGATACCCGCGCACCTGCACCTTGTCGGCCTTCGCACGGGCCACCACCGGCTCGAACATGGCCAGCGACTCGTCGACCGTACGGTTCAGATTGCGCGCGGCGAACGTCTCCGTCGCCGAGCCGAACACCGCGATCGACCGGGCCCCGAGCGCCAGCGCCCGGTCCAGTCCGCGTTCGTTCGGCACGAGGACCGGGAGTGACACGTCACCCACGTCCGCGATGTCGCCGAGCAGAGGGAACAGCGCCTCCGCGTCGGCCAGTTGGGGCACCCATTTCGGGTGGACGAAGCTCGTCGCCTCGATGGTGGTCAGGCCCGCCACCGCCAGGCGGCGGATGAACTCCGCCTTCACTGAAGTCGGGACGGTCTCCTTCTCGTTCTGCAGGCCGTCCCGAGCGCCTACTTCATGGATGCGGACCCGGGAGGGGAGACCCGGCGCCGGGACCTTCATGGGGAGCCCCTGCGTGCTCATGCGTCCTCCAGGGGGACCACTACCGCCAGGATCTGGTCCATCGCCACCGTCGCTCCCGCCGTGACGTCCAGCTCGGTCACCGTCCCCGCGTGCGGGGCCGAGATCACGTGCTCCATCTTCATCGCCTCCACCACGAGCAGGCTCTGCCCCGCCTCGACCTCGTCCCCGACGGCCACCTTCACCACCGTGACCGTGCCGGGCATCGGGGCCGCCAACGTGTCCGCCCCGCTCCGGCCCGCCCCGCTCAGGGACGCCTCCACCGGGTCGTGGTCCTGGACGTGCCAGGTGTCGCCGTCCCGGCCGAGCCAGTCGCCGGAGCGGTGGAAGTGGCCCACCGCGCCGTCGAGTTCGACCGTGACCCGGTCCGCCGTGACCGTCGCGGAGGCCGGGGCGCCCTGAGTGACGGGTTCATGTACCCCTACGCGCAACGGAAAGAGCAACGGCGCCCGCACACCCCCCGTCCGCCAGCCGCTCGGCACCGAGAACGGGTCCGTCCAGCCGCCCCCGTCCGGCCGGGGCTCCAGCGCGTCGCGGCGGACCGCCGCAGCCGCCGCGTACGCCTCGTCCGGAACGCCGTCCGGCACCAGCCCCTCCGCCTCGCGCTCCACCAGGCCCGTGTCCAGGTTCCCCGCGACGACGTCCGGGTGGGCCAGCAGGCGGCGCAGGAAGCCCGCGTTGGTCGGGACACCCAGGATCACCGTGTCCCCGAGGGCCGCCCTCAGCTTGCGCAGAGCCGTCGCGCGGTCGGGGCCGTACGCGATGACCTTCGACAGCATCGGGTCGTACAGGCTGCCCACCGGCACGCCCTCGCTGAGCCCCGAGTCCGTCCGCACCCCGCCGCCCTGAGGCTCGCGCAGCGCCAGCACCGTACCGCCCGAGGGCAGGAAGCCCCGGGACGGGTCCTCGGCGCAGACGCGGGCCTCGATCGCCCAGCCCTCCAGTCGAATGTCCTCTTGCGCGTACGGCAGTTGCTCGCCGGACGCCACCCGCAGCTGCCACTCCACCAGGTCCAGGCCGGTGATCAGCTCGGTCACCGGGTGCTCGACCTGGAGGCGGGTGTTCATCTCCATGAAGTAGTAGGAAGCCGGGTCGTTGCCCGGGACGATGAACTCCACCGTCCCCGCGCCGACATAGCCGCAACTGCGCGCCGCCTGCACGGCCGCCTCGCCCATCGCCGCCCGCGTTTCCGGAGTGAGCAGGACGGACGGCGCCTCCTCGATGATCTTCTGGTGGCGGCGCTGGAGCGAGCACTCGCGCTCGCCGAGGTGAATCACCTTCCCGTGCGCGTCGGCCAGCACCTGGATCTCGATGTGGCGCGGGCGGTCGATCCACCGCTCGACGAGGAGAGTGTCGTCGCCGAAGGAGGCGCGGGCCTCGCGCCTGGCCGCCGCGATCTCCTCCGCCAGCACCGCCGCGTCGCGGACCAGGCGCATGCCCTTGCCGCCGCCGCCGGCGGAGGGCTTCAGGAGAACCGGGGTGCCGATCTCCCTTGCCGCTTCCTCCAGTTGGGTGTCGGTCAGGCCGCTGCCGGAGGAGCCGGGCACGACCGGGACCCCGTACGCCGCGACCGTCTCCTTGGCCCGGATCTTGTCACCCATGAGCGAGATCGCGGAGGCGGGCGGGCCGATGAAGGCCAGCCCCGCGTCCGTACAGGCAGCGGCGAACTCGGCGTTCTCCGCGAGGAAGCCGTAGCCGGGGTGGACCGCCTGCGCGCCCGTGCGGCGGGCCGCGTCCAGCAGCGCCGCCACGTTCAGGTAGCTCTCCGACGCGGCCGGCGGGCCGATCCGTACCGCCGTGTCCGCCTCGCGCACATGCCGGGCGTCCGCGTCCGCGTCGCTGAAGACCGCGACCGAGCGCACCCCCTGCTCGCGCAGGGTCCGGATCACCCGGACCGCGATCTCGCCGCGGTTCGCGACCAGCACGGTGTCGAACATCGTCATCTGTTCCTCACATCCGGAAGACGCCGAAGCCGGGACCGGCCGGGTCCTTCTGGGGCAGCGGGGCATTGGCGCAGGCCGTGAGGGCGAGGCCCAGCACCTGGCGGGTGTCCACGGGGTCGATCACGCCGTCGTCCCAGAGCCGGGCGCTCGCGTAGTACGCGTTGCCCTGGGTCTCGTACTGGGCGCGGATCGGGGCCTTGAACGTCTCCTCGTCCTCGGCGCTCCAGTCGTCGCCGAGCTGGTCGCGCTTGACGGTGGCGAGGACGGAGGCCGCCTGCTCGCCGCCCATGACGGAGATCTTGGCGTTGGGCCACATCCACAGGAAGCGAGGGCTGTAGGCCCGGCCGCACATGGAGTAGTTGCCCGCGCCGTACGAACCGCCGACGACGACCGTCAGCTTCGGCACCCGGGTGCAGGCCACCGCCGTGACCATCTTCGCGCCGTGCTTGGCGATGCCGCCCGCCTCGTAGTCGCGGCCGACCATGAAGCCGGAGATGTTCTGGAGGAAGACGAGCGGGATGCCGCGCTGGTCGCACAGCTCGATGAAGTGCGCGCCCTTCTGGGCCGACTCGGAGAACAGGATCCCGTTGTTCGCGACGATCCCCACGGGGTGGCCGTGGATGCGGGCGAAGCCGGTGATCAGCGTCTGCCCGTACTCCGCCTTGAACTCCTGGAAGCGCGAGCCGTCCACCACCCGCGCGATCACCTCGCGTACGTCGTACGGGGTGCGGGAGTCCACCGGGACCGCTCCGTACAGCCCGGCCGGGTCCACCTTCGGCTCCTCGGCCGGCTCGACCGACCAGGGGAGCGGAGTGCGGTCCGGGAGGGTCGCGACGATGTTGCGGACGATCCGCAGCGCGTGCGCGTCGTCCTCCGCGAGATGGTCGGTGACCCCCGACGTACGGGAGTGGACCTCGCCGCCGCCCAGCTCCTCGGCCGTCACGACCTCGCCGGTCGCGGCCTTCACCAGCGGCGGGCCGCCGAGGAAGATCGTGCCCTGGTTGCGGACGATCACGGCCTCGTCGCTCATCGCCGGGACGTACGCCCCGCCCGCCGTGCAGGAGCCCAGCACCGCCGCGATCTGCGGAATGCCCGCCCCCGACATCCGGGCCTGGTTGTAGAAGATCCGCCCGAAGTGGTCCCGGTCGGGGAAGACCTCGTCCTGCATCGGCAGGAACGCGCCACCGGAGTCGACCAGATAGAGGCAGGGGAGACGATTCTCCAGCGCCACTTCCTGGGCGCGCAGATGCTTCTTCACGGTCATCGGGTAGTACGTGCCGCCCTTGACGGTCGCGTCATTGGCGACGATCACGCACTCGCGGCCCGAGACCCGCCCGATGCCCGCGATGACGCCCGCGGCGGGGGCCTGGTCCCCGTACATCCCGTTCGCCGCCAGCGGGGCCAGCTCCAGGAACGGCGAGCCCGGATCGAGGAGGGTGTCCACCCGGTCCCGGGGGAGCAGCTTGCCGCGCGCCTCGTGGCGGGCCCGGGCCTTCTCACCCCCGCCCAGCCGTGCCGTGGCGAGACGTCCCGCCAGGTCGTCGGAGAGCGCGCGATGCGCCGCCTCGTTGGCCTGCCAGGCCTCCGATGCGGGATCGGCCGCGCTCGCCAGGACCGGTGCCTGCTGCATCGTGTCGAGCCCCCTTGCCCGTACCTACCGCGATAAGTGCTTCGCTGCTGTCTGCCCGCTGCTGTTAATGAGCGTTAACGCGTTTCCCTCAGGTTAACGAGCGCTAACGACCCTGTCTAGAATGAATCCTCATGAGCACCCATGCCGCCGCCCGCGTCGCGGCTCCCACCCGCCGCGAGCAGATCCTCCGGGAGGCCGCCCGCCTTTTCGCCGAGCGCGGCTTCCACGGTGTCGGCGTCGACGAGATAGGCGCCGCCGTCGGGATCAGCGGCCCCGGCCTCTACCGTCACTTCCCCGGCAAGGACGCGATGCTCGCCGAGCTCCTGGTGGGCATCAGCGAACGCCTGCTGGAGGGCGGACGGCTGCGGGTCACGGAGGACGCGGCCCGGGGCGACGGCTCACCGGAGGCACTCCTGGACGCGCTCATCGAGGGCCATATCGACTTCGCCCTCGACGACCGCCCCCTGATCACCCTCCACGACCGGGAGCTGGACCGGCTGCGCGACACGGACCGCAAGCGGGTGCGGCGGCTCCAGCGCGAGTACGTCGAGGTCTGGGTCGGCGTCGTCCGCGCCCTCTACCCGTCGCTGGCCGAGAACCGGGCCCGCGTCACCGTGCACGCCGTCTTCGGCCTGCTGAACTCCACCCCGCACCTGGCCCGGCCCGAGGCCCTGCCCGGCCGCGCGGCGACCGCCGCCCTGCTGCACCGGCTGGCCCGCGGTGCCTTCGCCGCCGCGGAACCCTCCTGAGCGGCGGCTTTCCCTTCCGGGTTCCCTCGGGTTCCGGGCAACCCGGGACGGGGTACGTACGTCTGTCCGGTCAACACGCAACGAATCGGGGAGCCGCACCGTGACCGTCTCACTGGGCGAAGAGATCATGCTGCTGTCGCTGGACGACACGACCGGTGCGGCGAAGGGGGAGACCGCCGCCCGCTGGGGCGTGGCGGCCGGCATGCTCCTGGAGCTGGTCATGGCGGGCCGCGTGACGGTCAAGGGCGGCCGCGTCGAGGTCTTCGACCCGTCCCCGACGGGCGACCCGCTCCTGGACGGACGGCTCGACCGGCTGGCGCGCTGGGTCCACGGGACGTCCAGCAGCCGCAAGGTGGCCGACTGGCTGACCCGGGACCACGCCAAGGGCTCGCAGGACGTCGTGGAGAGCCTCTGCGCCCGCGGCCTGGTGACCGAGGAGAAGCACCGGGCCCTCGGGGTCTTCCCGGTGCGCCGCTACCCGGAGGCGGACGGAACCGTCGAACGCGAGCTGCGCGACCGGCTGTCCGCCGTGGTGCTGCGCGGGGCCGAGCCGGACGCCCGCACCACCGCGCTCGTCGCCCTGGTGCACGCGACGGGCATGCACCCCCAGACCTTCCCCGGCCTGCCGAAGAAGCAGGTCGCCCCGCGCATGGCCCAGATCGCCGAGGGCCACTGGGCGGGCGTGAGCGTGCGCGAGGCGATCCGCAACCTCCAGGCGGCGATCTCCGTGGTGACCGTGGTGACCGTGCTCACCGTGGTGTCGTAGACCGCTGCCCTCGTAGACCGCTGCCCTCGAAGACCACAGCCCTCGAAGACCACAGCCCTCGCATCGCCGGAGCCGGGCCACCGGCCTCAGGCGGCAGAGCCGACGCCCTGACCTTCGAGCCCCCACCGACGCCCCCGCCGGACTCGGGCAGCACTCCTGCGGCGCGGTGATCGAGGACGCGGCCACTCCGCTGCTCCGCCGGGCCCTGCGCGACGGGGCGGTGAGGCCGGGCGCCACCTTCCACGACCTGCTCACCCTCGCCGTCGGCATCGCCCTGGCCACCGAGCACCACACCGAGCCGTCGGTGCCGGCCGACCGCCTCCTCACGCTCGCGGTCGAAGGGCTCAGCCCGAGCCCCTGACGGCGACGTCCCCGCCGTCCGTGGTTCGGGACACCGGGCGTGTTCCGGGCCCCGGACGGCACAATGGGGCCATGCCGATACCCAGCCGCGCCGCCCTCGTCGACCACCTCGTCCGTACGCGTATCGCGGGGGACGTCGCCACGCCACGCGACAACAACCTCTCCCACTACCGCAAGCTCGCCAACGGCGACCGCCACTACTGGCTGGGCCTGGAGCTCGGCGACCGCTGGACCGACGAGCAGGACGTGCTCGCCGTGATGGCCGAGCGCTGCGGCGTCATCGACGATCCCGCGCACCGGCAGGGCCAGGACACCATCGACCCGGAGCTGACGGTCGACGCCCTGGAGCGGATGGCGGCCCGCCTGCGCAAGGCCGCCGACGGCCGTGAGCGGGTCCTGTTCGCCACCGGGCACCCCGGCGGCCTGCTGGACGTGCACCGCCAGACGGCCGACGCGCTGCGCCGGGCCGGCTGCGAGATCGTCCGCATCCCGTCCGGGCTGATCGCGGACGAGGGCATGGTCTTCCAGTTCGCCGACGTCGCGATGCTGGAACGCGGGGCGACCCTCTGGCACACCCACTCCCCGGCCCCGATGGCCGCCATCCTGGACGCCATGGCGCATCTCGGCTGCCCGCTGCCCGACCTGGTCGTCGCCGACCACGGCTGGGCGGGCTGCGCGGGACAGCGGGGGCTGGACGCGATCGGTTACGCCGACTGCAACGACCCGGCCCTCTTCCTCGGCGAGTCGGAGGGCACCCTCCAGGTCACGGTCCCGCTGGACGACCACGTCACCGACCCGCGCTACTACGACCCGATGACGGACTACCTGCTGCACGCCGCGGGGCTGCTGGAGGACGCGTCCGAGGAGTCCGCGGGGGCCGTGGAGCCGGTCGCGTAACGGCTGCCGGCGATGAGTTTCCGCTCCGGCGGCAGTCTTTCCCTGACAGCTACAGCGACACAGCGGCAGCGGCCGCCTCCGCGCGAGGCGCCCGGCAAGGACCGGGAAGGGTGAGGGCCACGAAGTTCAGCGCGACGATGTTCCAGGCCGGGAACAACACGGGCATCGAGGTGCCCGAGGACGTGGTCGAGGCCCTCGGCGCGGGAAAGCGCCCGCCGGTGAACGTGACCGTGAACGGATACGCGTTCCGCTCGACGATCGCCCCGATGGGAGGCCGGTACCTCATCCCGTTCAGCGCCGACAAGCGCAAGGAGACCGGCATCGGCGGCGGGGACGCCATCGAGGTGGAGCTGACCCTCGACACCGCGCCCCGCACGGTGGAGCCGCCGGAGGACCTGGCGGCGGCGCTGGCGGCGGCCCCCGGTGCGGCGGAGGCGTTCGCGGCCCTCCCGCCCGGTCGCCAGAAGGCGCACGTGACGTCGATCGAGGGCGCTAAGACGGACGCGACGCGGCAGCGGCGCATCGCGAAGACGGTGGCGGAACTGACGGCGTAGGGCGTCAGGGGGCGGGGTGCTGCTGCGACCCGTAGCGCTCAGGGGGCGGGGTGCTGCCGCAGCCGCTGCGCCCGCCCCGGCGTCGGGTCCAGATACACCCGCTGGACCGAGGGGAACCTCTCCCGCAACTGGGCCTCCGCCTCCTCGCACGCCCACTCGACCTCGGCGGCGGTGGCCATGTCCCGGAAGTCGACCTTCGCGGCGATCAGGATCTCGGTCGGCCCCTGGATCAACGTGGTCAACTCCAGGACCTCCACGATGTGCGGCACCGACAGCAGCTCCTCGCGCACGCCCGAGCGCATCGCCGGCGGCAGCGGCCGGCCGATGAGGAGCTGCGCGTTGGAACGGCCCAGCACCCAGGCGACGTAGACGAGCAGCAGGCCGATCAGGCAGGACGCGATCCCGTCCCAGACGCCCGAGCCGGTGAGCTGACCGCCCAGCAGGCCGCCCGCCGCCAGCAGCAGGCCGGTCAGGGCCGCCGAATCCTCCATCACGACGGCCTTCACCGCCGTGTCGGGGGTGTGGCGCAGGTAGTACGTGTCCGGCACCCGCAGCCGTGACGCTTCGCGCCGCACCTGCTTGACCCCGGTGCGCAGCGAGTAGCCCTCCAGCAGGAAGGCGACGGCCAGGACGATGTAGGAGATGAGCGGATCGCCCAGCTCCTCGCCCGCGACCAGGGTGTGCACCCCGTCGTAGATCGAGAAGACGGCCCCGCCGACGAAGGTGGCGATCGAGGCGAGCATCGCCCAGATGTAGCGCTCGGGGCCGTAACCCAGGGGATGGTCCTCGTCTGCCGGCTTCTCGCTCCGCTTGAGCGCGGCGAGGAGCATGACCTCGGTGACGGTGTCGGCGACCGAGTGGGCCGCCTCGGAGAGCATCGCGCTGGAGCCGCTGATCAGCCCGGCGACGGCCTTGGCCACGGCGATGCCGAGGTTGGCGAGGGCCGCCACGATCACGGTGAACGTGGACTCCCCGCCCTCGGCCGTTTCGTCAGCTTTCGCGTCGCTCATGGTGGGGAGTATGTCGGAATCGCGTCTTCGGGAGCCGCTCATCCTCGCGGGATGCGGACGACGCCTTCCTGGATGACGGTGATCGCGAGGCTGCCGTCGGCGGTGTAGATACGGGCCTGGCCCAGTCCCCGGCCACCGGAGGCCGACGGCGACTCCTGGTCGTACAGCAGCCACTCGTCCGCCCGGAACGGCCGGTGGAACCACATCGCGTGGTCCAGGCTCGCGCCGACCACGTCCCCGACCGCCCAGCCGCCCCGCCCGTGGGCCAGGAGCACCGAGTCGAGCAGGGTCATGTCCGAGACGTACGTGGCCATGCAGACGTGCAGCAGCGGGTCGTCGGCGAGCTTGCCGTTCGTCCGGAACCACACCTGCGAGCGCGGTTCGCGCGGCTCGCCCACCGTGGCGAACGGCGGTTCGTCCACGTACCGCAGGTCCACCGCCTGCCGTGCCTCGATCAGCCGGTCCACGACCCCCGGATCGCTGAAGCGGTCCGCGTACCGGGGCAGCATCTCGGCGGCCGTCGGCAGGGTCTCCGGGTCCGGTGCGGCGGGCATGGGCGTCTGGTGCTCCATGCCCTCCTCGTGGGTCTGGAAGGACGCGGAGAGGTGGAAGATCGGCTGCCCGTGCTGGACCGCGACGACGCGGCGGGTGGTGAAGGACTTCCCGTCGCGAATGCGGTCGACGGTGTAGACGATGGGCGCGCCCGGGTCGCCGGCCCGCAGGAAGTAGGAGTGCAGGGAGTGGGCCCCGCGGGCGGCGGGGACGGTGCGGCCCGCGGCGACGAGCGCCTGGGCCGCGACCTGGCCGCCGAACACCCGGGGCACGAGCGCGCTGCGGCTCATGCCCCGGAAGATGTCCCGCTCGATCTGCTCCAGGTCGAGCAGGTGGAGCAGATCGAGCAGGGGATCGGGACTCTCGTTCATGGAGGGAACGTATCCCCTTACAGACCCATGGACTTGGCGATGATCGACTTCATGACCTCACTGGTGCCGCCGTAGATCCGGTTGACCCGGTTGTCCGCGTACAGGCGGGCGATCGGGT
The DNA here is from genome assembly GCA_002551355.1 of Streptomyces sp. man185. GTDB lineage: Bacteria > Actinomycetota > Actinomycetes > Streptomycetales > Streptomycetaceae > Streptomyces. The sequence continues at coordinate 40,539 of NTHE01000021.1, forward strand.
ACTCGTTCATGAAGCCGTAGCCGCCGTGCAGCTGGAGGCAGCGGTCGATGACGCGGTGGGCGACCTCGGTGCAGAACAGCTTCGCGGAGGCTGCCTCTGCCGCCGACAGCTCACCGGCGTCCAGGGCCTCCAGCGCGCGGTCGGCGACGGCCTGGGCCGCGTCCACCTCGGCCTGGCAGGCGGCCAGTTCGAACTTGGTGTTCTGGAACGAGGCGACCGTCTTGCCGAAGACCGTGCGCTCCTGCACGTACTCCTGGGCGAAGCGGACGGCGGCCGCGGCCTGGGCGTACGCGCCGAAGGCGATGCCCCAGCGCTCGGAGGCCAGGTTGGTGCCGAGGTAGCCGAAGCCCTTGTTCTCCTCGCCGAGGAGGTCCTCGGCCGGGACCTTGACGTCGACGAAGGCCAGCTCGGCGGTGTCGGAGGTCTTCAGGCCCAGCTTGTCGAGCTTGCGGCCGACCGAGTAGCCCGCGGACTTGGTGTCGACGGCGAAGAGGGAGATGCCGAAGCGGCGGTCGTCCTCGCGCGGGGCGGCGGTGCGGGCGCAGACGATCACGCGGTCGGCGTGGACGCCGCCGGTGATGAAGGTCTTCGCGCCGTTGAGGACGTAGTGCGTGCCGTCCTCGGAGAGCTTGGCGGTGGTCTTCATGCCCGCGACGTCGGAGCCGGTGCCCGGCTCGGTCATCGCGAGGGCCCACATCTCCTCGCCGGTCGCGAACTTCGGCAGCCAGCGCTTCTTCTGCTCGTCGGTGGCGAGCATCTTGACGTAGGGCAGGCCGAGCAGCGTGTGCACGCCGGAGCCGCCGAAGGAGACACCGGCGCGGGCGGTCTCCTCGTAGATGACGGCTTCGTACTTGTGCGAGTCGATGCCCGCGCCGCCGTACTCCTCGTCGACCTCGATGCCGAAGATGCCCAGCTCGCCCAGCTTGAGGTAGAACTCGCGCGGCACGACGCCCGCGGCGAACCACTCGTCGTACACCGGCACGACCTCGGCGGCGATGAAGGCGCGGATGGTCTCCCGGAACGCCTCGTGGTCCTCGTTGAATACCGTACGGCGCACGGGTGCCTCCTGGTCGGCGGTCGATTCGCGGAAACTCGCGGAACATGGCTAAGCGCTTGCTCAGATTTCCTTCGAAGTTACCCGCCGGTTGTGGTCGCTGTCCAGGGTGATGCTCGGCACGCGAAGGACCGGCGGCGGCCGAGGGGCGGACCGATTGTCAGTGGCGTGGGGGAGTATCGAGGGGAGACAACGACGGGAAGAAAGGTGAGGGCGTGAGGCTGGAGGACCTGGTCCGGCTGCGTCGGGCCCGCGACCGCATGGACCGCGAGTACGCCGAACCGCTCGACGTCCCCTCGCTGGCCCGCGACGCCCTGATGTCGGCAGGCCACTTCTCCCGCAGCTTCCGTGCCGCCTTCGGCGAGACCCCGTACAGCTATCTCATGACCCGCCGCATCGAGCGGGCCAAGGCACTGCTGCGCCGGGGCGACCTGTCGGTCACGGACGTCTGCTTCGCCGTCGGCTGTACGTCGCTGGGCTCGTTCAGCTCCCGCTTCACAGAGCTGGTCGGGCAGAGCCCGAGCGCCTACCGGGCCCGTCCCCACGACACGGGCGAGACCATCCCGGCATGCGTCGCCAAGATGCTCACGCGACCGGTCAGGAATGGAGAAGCGGATCGCACCGGCCGCCCGTAGCGTGAAATCCATGGACATCAACCTCTCGCAGTGCTTCATCGCCGTCGACGACCACGACAAGGCGCTCGCCTTCTACCGCGACGCCCTGGGAATGGAGGTGCGCAACGATGTCGGATTCGAAGGCATGCGCTGGGTGACCGTCGGGTCCCCCGCGCAGCCGGACGTCGAGATCGTCCTGGAGCCCCCGCTCGCGGACCCGAACGCCCCGGCCGCCGACCGGCAGACCATGGCCGAGCTGCTCGCCAAGGGCATGCTGCGCGGTGTCATCCTCTCCGCCGACGACGTGGACGCGGCCTTCGAGAAGGTCCGCGCCGCGGGCGGCGAGGTGCTCCAGGAGCCGATCGACCAGCCGTACGGCGTCCGCGACTGCGCCTTCCGGGACCCCTCCGGCAACATGCTCCGCATCACCCAGGCCAAGAAGTGACAGCCGCGAAGTAGCAGCAGAGCAGCAGCAGTCGAGAAGTAGCACCCGCCCGCAGGGGCCGGGGCCGAAAGCGCCCCGGCCCTCACGCACGACCAGTAGGCTCCGCGCACCAGCGGGCGCCCGCGCCAGCCGCACGACCAGCCGCATCAGCCGTACCGGCCGGGCCCCGCACACAGCAGGCTCCGCGCACCAGTAATGGAGAGACGACGAGCATGGCTCCGAGAACGAAGACCCAGCAGCCGCCCGCGCCGCACGCTGCCGACAGCCACGACCTGATCCGCGTGCACGGTGCGCGGGAGAACAACCTGAAGGACGTCAGCATCGAGCTCCCGAAGCGCCGGCTGACGGTGTTCACCGGGGTCTCCGGCTCGGGCAAGAGCTCGCTGGTGTTCAGCACCATCGCCGCCGAGTCCCAGCGGCTGATCAACGAGACGTACAGCGCGTTCGTCCAGGGCTTCATGCCCTCGCAGGCTCGGCCCGACGTCGACGTGCTCGACGGCCTGACGACCGCGATCATCGTCGACCAGCAGCGCATGGGCAGCGACCCCCGCTCCACCGTCGGCACCGCCACCGACGCCAACGCCATGCTCCGCATCCTCTTCAGCCGGCTCGGCAAGCCGCACATCGGCCCGCCCGGCGCGTTCGCCTTCAACGTCCCCTCGGTGACGGCGAGCGGCGCGATCACCGTCGAGCGCGGCAACAAGAAGGCGGTCAAGGCGACGTTCAGCCGCACCGGCGGCATGTGCCCGCGCTGCGAGGGCCGCGGCTCGGTCTCCGACATCGACCTCACCCAGCTCTACGACGACTCCAAGTCGATCGCCGAGGGCGCGTTCACCATCCCCGGCTGGAAGTCGGACAGCTGGTGGACCGTGCGGACGTACGCGGAGTCGGGCTTCCTGGACCCGAACAAGCCGATCGCCAAGTTCACCAAGAAGGAGATGCAGGACTTCCTCTACCGGGAGCCGACCAAGGTGAAGGTCGAGGGCGCGAACCTCACCTTCGAAGGGCTGATCCCCAAGATCCAGAAGTCGTTCCTCTCCAAGGACCGCGAGTCCATGCAGCCCCACATCCGGGACTTCGTCGACCGGGCGGTCACCTTCACCACCTGCCCCGAGTGCGAGGGCACGCGACTGACCGAGGGCGCCCGTTCCTCGAAGATCAAGAAGATCAGCATCGCGGACGCCTGCGCGATGGAGATCAGGGACCTCGCGGAATGGGTCCGCGGCCTGGACGAACCCTCGGTCGCCCCGCTGCTCGAAGCCCTCCAGCAGACCCTGGACTCCTTCGTGGAGATCGGCCTCGGCTACCTCGCCCTGGACCGTCCCTCGGGCACCCTGTCCGGCGGTGAGGCCCAGCGCGTCAAGATGATCCGCCACCTCGGCTCCTCCCTCACCGACGTCACGTACGTCTTCGACGAGCCCACCATCGGCCTGCACCCGCACGACATCCAGCGCATGAACGACCTGCTGCTGCGCCTGCGCGACAAGGGCAACACGGTCCTCGTCGTGGAGCACAAGCCGGAGGCCATCGCCATCGCGGACCACGTCGTCGACCTCGGCCCCGGGGCCGGTACGGCGGGCGGCACCGTCTGCTTCGAGGGCACCCTGGAAGGACTCCGTGCCTCCGACACCGTCACCGGCCGCCACCTCGACGACCGGGCCGTCCTCAAGGAGGAAGTCCGCAAGCCCACCGGGGCGTTGGAGATCCGGGGCGCGACGGCGCACAACCTCCAGGACGTCGACGTCGACATCCCGCTCGGCGTCCTCACCGTCATCACGGGCGTCGCCGGCTCCGGAAAGAGCTCGCTCGTCCACGGCTCGATCCCGGCGGGGGAGAACGTCGTCTCGGTCGACCAGAGCCCCATCCGCGGTTCGCGCCGCAGCAACCCGGCGACGTACACGGGCCTTCTGGAGCCGATCCGCAAGGCCTTCGCCAAGGCCAACGGCGTGAAGCCCGCCCTGTTCAGCGCCAACTCCGAGGGCGCCTGCCCCACATGCAACGGCGCGGGCGTCATCTTCACCGACCTCGGCGTGATGGCCAGTGTCTCCAGCCCCTGCGAGGACTGCGAGGGCAAGCGGTTCCAGGCCTCGGTCCTCGACTACCACCTCGGCGGCCGCGACATCAGCGAGGTCCTCGCCATGTCGGTCGCCGAGGCGGAGGAGTTCTTCGGCTCCGGCGAAGCGGCCCTCCCGGCCGCGCACAAGATCCTCGACCGCCTGGTGGACGTCGGCCTCGGCTATCTGAGCCTCGGCCAGCCGCTCACCACCCTGTCCGGCGGCGAGCGCCAACGCCTGAAGCTGGCAACGCACATGGGCGACAAGGGCGGCGTGTACGTCCTCGACGAGCCGACCACCGGCCTGCACCTCGCGGACGTCGAGCAGCTCCTCGGCCTGCTGGACCGCCTGGTCGACTCCGGAAAGTCGGTGATCGTCATCGAGCACCACCAGGCGGTCATGGCCCACGCCGACTGGATCATCGACCTCGGCCCCGGCGCGGGCCACGACGGCGGCAAGATCGTCTTCGAGGGCACCCCGGCCGACCTGGTCGAGGCCCGCTCGACGCTGACGGGTGAGCACCTGGCGGAGTACGTGGGGGAGTGAGGCCGGGCCTCTTCGCGCTCTCCGCCTGACCGCCGTGCCGCAGGGCAGGCGGGAGAGGAGGGCTGTTCCGAGGGCCCCGGTACGGTCTTGGCATGCCGTTCTACGTGTACGCCGAGGATCAGCCCGATGTAGCCGACCAGTTGGAGACGTTGTGCGAGGAGCACTGGTCCTACATGGACCGGTTCGCCGACCGGCTCATACTCCGTGGCCCCACCGTGTCCGACGACGGGGAGGAGCACACGGGGAGCGTCCACGTCGTCGACCTCGCCGACCGTGCCGCCGCGGAGCGGTTCGCGAGGGAGGAGCCGTTCTGGAAGGCCGGGCTCTACCGGGATCTCGCGGTCGTCGCGGCGGAGGTGCTGCTGAGCCGTGCACCGGAGGCGGACGTCCCGTACACGCTCGTCACCGCTCAGTGGCCTGTTCCGGTCCGCGCCGCGGGTGATGTCGTCTCCGGCGATGCCGGGCAGCAGGGGCCGTCGGGCGCGGAGCCGGACGGCCGGCTGGTCTTCGTGGCCGCTCTGGTCGACGACGAGGGGACCGGCACGACGGGAGTGGTCGCGGCCGTGCGGGCGCTCCCGGACGAGGCGCGGAGCCTGGTCCAGCCGATCGCGGACCGGCTGGCCGGTGGGCGGACCGTGGCGTTGACGGCGCAGCGCTGGGAGCGCGGCGGACGTGACTGAGGCGCGGCAGGAGTGCCGGTGCGCGGGGGACGTGACTGATGTGGGGCAGGATGCCGTGCGCGGCGGTAACTGATAGGTGGCAGGGGATCCCGGTGCGCGGCGAACGTGACTGATGTGCAGCAGCGGTGTCGGCGCGTGGCCGATGGGCCGTGCGAGCCACGCACGGGCCCTCAGACACCGGCCGTGCAGAACACGCACCCCGCCCAGTACGGGAGCGCGTCCAGCACGCGGTGACGTACGCACGAGGCCGTCGCGGCGTCCTGCGGCCCGGGCAGGACATCCGTACCGGTCCTCGCCGTCGTGGGGTCGAACGCCTCCACCATCGCCCGGTACGTGCGCAAGTACCCCTCGGCGCGTGGCGGTTCGTACGTCAGCTCCTCCCAGCGGTGGCGGGTCAGCGCCAGATCCAGGACGCGCAGGAGAAAGTCCTTCGCCGCGGCCCGCTCCCGTGGGGTGTCCCCCCAGTCGAGGTCCGCCAGGTCGAAGCCGACCACCCCGCGCCCCATCACGCTCTGGTCCTGGAGCGTGAGCAGGGCGGCGAAGCGGAAGTGCCAGGGCTCGCGGGCCAGAGTGGACACGGCGAGCACCAGGACGTCCACGAACACCGCCGTGCCGCCGTTGGTCATCTCCAGGTGCCGGCCGTCACCGCCGTCAAAGATGTTCACGCGCCGAGCGTAGGGAGGGGCCGAGCTGCTGTCAGCCGGGTAGGCGGCGGGCTCGCGACCTTGACGTACGGCTTCACCGGCAGGCGATCATGAGCCCATGAACCGCGCTCTCTCGACGCCGCCCGCGATGCCCTCCGGCTGTCTCGCGGGCTCCCCGCAACCCGTGCTCACGGCCGCCCACGGCGGTCTGCTGCTGCGCCCCTGGGAGCGGGCCGACGCGGCGGCGTTCCTCTCCGCGTACAAGGACGTGGAGACCCGCCGCTGGCACACGCACCGGCCGTCGACCGAGGCGGAGGTCCGGGAGTGGTTCGCCGCGTACCGGCAGGACTGGGCGCGGGAGAAGGGCGGCCACTGGGCCGTCGTGCGCGACGGCGACGGCGACGGCGACGGCAACGGCCGCAACGGCGGCGGCCGAGGCGGAGGGGACGTGCTCGGCCGCATCGCGTTGCGCGGTGTGGACTTCGCCGACGGCGACGCGAACGTCGCCTATTGGGTGCTCCCGGCAGCGCGCGGAGCGGGGGTGGCCTCCCGGGCGCTCACGGTACTCAGCGCATGGGCCCTCGACGACATCGGCTTCCACCGTCTGGAGTTGGACCACTCGACGCGTAACCACGCCTCGTGCAGGGTCGCCACGAGGGCGGGCTTCCGCCTGGAGGGGACCAAGCGCAGCGCGGCCGTGCACGACGACGGGCGGCACGACATGCACCTGCACGCCCGGGTCAGGGGCGACTGATCACAGAACGCCGATCCGTCCGCGCAGCCAGGAGTTGATGCCGTCCAGCGCGGTGGCGGCCAGGGCGGTGGGGTGGCCGGTGAAGCCGTGGGGCGAGGCGGGGTAGACGCGCAGCTCGACGTCGTTGCCGGCCGCCGACAGCCGGCCCGCGAGCGTCAGGTTGTCCTCCAGCAGGACATCCTCGGCGCCCACGACCAGCAAGGCCGGGGGAAGTCCGGTGAGGTCGGCGTAGAGGGGCGAGATGTCGGGAAGGACGCGGTCGTGGTCCGGCACGTGGCCGACGTACGCCTGGATGAAGTACTCGTCCGCGATGAGGCGGCCGCTCGGGGTCCGCGCGCTCAGGTCGTAGGTGCCGAAGCGGAGCGCCGCCCCGGTGAACCGGTCGGCGACGCACCGGTCCCGCAGCCGGAGCAGGGTCGCCAGGGCGAGGGTGGCGCCCGCCGAGCTGCCGCCGATCGCGAGCCGGGAGGTTCCGAAGCGGGCCTCGGCCTCCTCGGCGAGCCAGAGTGCCACCGCTTCGCAGTCGTCGGGAGCGGCCGGCCAGGGGTGCTCGGGTGCGAGCCGGTAGTCGACGCCGACGACGGCGATGCCCAGGGCGTCCGCGAGCGCGCGGTGGCGTTCGTCGCCCTGCGCGGCGGAGCCCATGTAGAAGCCGCCGCCGTGGATGCCCAGGTAGACCCCCTGGGGCGGTCCGTCGGCAGGCAGGAAGATCCGGACCGGGACGCGCCCTCCGGCGACCTCGACCGTCTCTTCGAGGGCAGGCGGAACGGCGGCACGAGGCGCGGGCTTCTTCGCCCGCGCCTCCTTGAGCTCCTCGAAGGTGGCGGGCCCACGGCCCGCCGCCCGCGCCCGGTAGAAGTCGCGGGCCTCCGCGACCTGCTCGGCGGGCACGTCCGCGAACAGTGCTTCCAAGGCGAATCGCACGCGTCGCTCCTCATCCGTTCGGGTATCACCCGGATGCTATCGGCGCCGCCGCGAGGCCGGTCGGCCTTGCCACGGGCCCGGACATGACGTCTGTCATGAACAGTGGTGACAGGGCGCATCGATCAGCCTGCCCCGCGCGGGGCAGGCTGATCGGAGACCCGCGCACCGGACGCCGACGGTTGGACAGAGGCCATGCAGAAGAAGAACGGGAACGACCTGCTCATCGTCGAGGACCTGACGCTGCTGATGATGGACGACGCGTCGGGGGCCATCGCGGGGGCGGGCACGCTGTACTACACGCTGGGCGGCGCGGTCCTCGTCGAGCTGGGCCTCGACGGTCACATCAGGGCCGACGAGAACGACGTGGGCCTGAACGGCGTGAAGGTGCACGCCGTCGCCGGTCGTACGCCGTCGGATCCGCTGCTCCGGGCCGCCCACGCGAAGGTCGGGGAGCGCCTGCGCGGCGTGCAGACCCTGCTGATCGAGCTCGGTACGGGGGTGGCGAAGCGGGAGGCGGTGCTCGACCGGCTCGTGGAGCGTGGCGTGCTGCGCCAGGAGACGAAGAAGACCCTGGGCCTGTTCCGTACGACGTCGACGAAGATGGCGGACACCGGGTACAAGAAGGCCCTGGTGGAGAAGGTCCGGGCCGTCCTGATCGACGGGGCCGAGCCCGACGACCGTACTGCGGCGCTGACCGGGCTGCTCTCCGCGAGCGGCACGCTGCCGACGCTGCACCGCTCCATCCCGTGGTCCGGCAAGGTCTACAAGCGGGCGAAGGAGCTGGAGGGGAGCAGCTGGGGCGCGGAGGCGGTGAACGCGGCGGTGCTGCGGACGGTGGCGGCGGTTTCCGCGGGGACCGCCATCGCCGTCAGCAGCTAGACCGCCGGCGCCGTCGGCAACCAGACCGCCGGCGTCGTCGGCAACCAGGACGGGCGTTGCGCCGGGGGCCCGGGGCCAGGGGTCGCTGCCCCGGCCAGGGCCCCCGGGGCCAGGGTTCAGACGATCATGCCTGCCTTCCCATGCACGGGCCGTGCCGGCTGCAGCGGTCGCATCGGCCGTACTGGCCGCATCGGCCGTGGCGGCTGCATCGGCCGTACCGCCTTGCGGTTCAGCCGTCCTGAACGGGGCGGGCCATCCACGTCTGGCGGGTGGACCGTACGACGAGGTCGTCGCGGTGGCGCACGTCGTCGGGCCCGCCGTCGATGAGCCGGTCGAGGGCGGCCAGGTCGTCGGCGTCGACGCGCCCGTCGAGAGAACCGCGGATCCGCTCGAAGACCAGGAAGGCGTACCGCCCCGCCCCCTCGGGCAGCGGGGCGCGCAGCTCCCACTGCTCGGCGCGTTCCTGCTCGACGGAGAAGCCGGCGGCCGCCAGCAGGGAGCCCCAGTCGGCGCCCCGGTGCGGCAACCGCTCGGCGTGCAGGCCGTCGAGTGCCGCGCGGCAGCGGGATTCCAGCTCACCCGGGTCCCCGTCCGCGGGCAGGAAGGCCGGCATTCCGTCGGTCTCCGCCACGGCCAGCAGCCCTCCGGGACGCAGCGCGGCACGGATGCCGGCCAGAGCGGTCGCGGGGTCGTCCATGTGGTGCAGGGACGCCGACGCCCAGACGAGGTCGGCATCGGAAATTCCGGGCAGCCCCGCACCGGCATCGGCCTCCAGCGTGCGCACACGGTCGCCCAGCCCTCGGTCCCGGGCTGCCGAGGTGAGCCGCTCCAGCATGGCGGGGGAGCTGTCGACGGCGGTCACCCGGGCGGTCGGGAACTGCTCCAGCAGGGCGAATGTGCCGGTCCCGGTCCCGGATCCGAGGTCGACGATGTGCCGGACGTCGTCACCGGCCAGACAGGCGATACGCCCGGTGAGCGCGGTCAGACGGGGCGCGAAGAGGGCGGCGTCGAGGTCGAGGATCTCCGGAAGGCCGTTCGGCGTCACGTCGGAGTCGTGGGTGTGGGCGTGGGCGGAGCGGGCGGCAGATCCGTGCTGGTGCTGGTGCTGGTGCTGGTGTGTGTGAGCCATGCAGTCGAGCGTACGGTTCCTTGCGCCTGATGCATGCAAAGTTGCCGATAACGCAAGAAGGTGGCGCTGGGGCAGCCTCGTACGCAAAGGGATCGGGCCCGGAGTGCACAACCATTGGCCGCGCGGATGGTCTTTCTGGGCAGGCGGTGGCGGCAGGCCCACCTGCCGACCACGAAGGCACATCCGGGGGATGAACAATGAAGACTTCTCGACTCCGTACCGCTTCGGCGATCTTCGTCACGATCGCGGCCACGGCGACCGCCGCACCGGTCTTCGCCGGTACGTCGATGGCGGCCACGTCGGCCTCCGCCGCACGTCAGCAGGTCGACTTCAACGGGGACGGGTACCAGGACATGTTCGTGTCGGTGCCCGACGGGACCGTGTCCGGCATCAAGAAGGCCGGGTACGTGGCGGTGTATCCGGGCGACGCGAAGGGCCTCAGCCCGGCCCGGCACCAGGTGATCAACCAGAACACACCCGGAGTCCCCGGCTCGGCCACCGCGAACGCGGGGTTCGGCACGGCGACGCCCGGCGACATCGACCGCGACGGTTACACCGACCTGCTGGTCTCGGCCGGCCAGGGCCCGCGGATCATCCTGTTCGGCGGCGAGAGCGGTCTCGGCACGCGGGCCGTGGAGTTCCAGGGCCGGGGCAACGCGGTCGGCGACTTCGACGGTGACGGCCGGACGGACGTGGCCGGGGTCGACCGCACGGACTGGGCCGGGAAGATCGTGCTGGACGAGAACATCGGCGCGGACGGCTCGGTCGGCAGCACGCGTACGGCACTCACCGCCGACGACGGGGTCACCGACTTCGAGAGCGTGCAGGCCGCGGACATCAACAACGACGGCAAGGACGACCTGCTCGTCCGTACCGGCTGCACCGAGGAGCCGGACTGCGGCGGGACGTCGCTGTACCTGTCGACCGGCACGGGCTTCACCTACACGCCGATCGCCACCGCGCCCGGTACGTATCTCAGCCACGCTTCGGTGACCGTCGGTTCGGTCAACGGGGACGCCTACCCCGACCTGGTCTTCACCCGACAGCCGACCGGCATGGACAGCGACCTGGACTTCCCGAGCAAGGGCGGCGCGGTTGCGGTCGCCCTCGGCGGCCCCGAAGGGCAGAACACATCCGTGAAGCCGAAGTGGATCACCCAGGCCACCGTCGGAGTCCCGGGCGCCGACGAGGCGGGCGACGCGATGGGCGCGAGCGCCGCGGTGGGGGACCTGGACGGCGACGGCTACGGCGAGGTCGTCGTGGGCCTGCCGGGCGAGGACGTGGACGCGGCCGAGGACGCCGGCGGGCTCCTGGTCTTCAAGGGCCGTGCCTCGGGCATCACGGGCGCCGACACGAAGGTGATCGGCCAGTCCACGACGAACGTTCCCGGCGTCGACGAGCAGGGCGACGCCTTCGGCGGCGAGGTCCACGTCGTACCCGCCGCCAAGGGCGTACCGGCGACGCCGGCGGTGGCCGCCCCCGGCGAGAACGCGGGCCAGGGCGGCGTCTGGCTGTTCAAGGGCAGTTCCACGGGCCCGGTCACCAAGGGCAGCGTCTCCTTCGGCGAGTCGAGCCTCGGCGTGACGCCTTCGCCGGTCCGCTTCGGGAGCCAGCTGGGCTGACGGGTCCGCCCTACGAGCCACCGGCCACCGGCGGACAGCCTCGACATCCTCGCCCCGGCGAAACGCGATGTCGGAAATCCGCCGGCACGGTCGCGCCGGACCGGACCGGGATCTGCCATGAACGCCGTTACGCAGGGGATCCGCATCCGGCACCCGCGGGTGCGGACCGCAGGCGCATCCCACGGCCTGCATCGGCCTGACGGCCCTGTGGACGACCGGGGCCCGGGTGCGCTGCTCCGGGTCGGCGAGACGCCGCAGCGCCCCTCGTCGTCACGGACGAGGGGCGCTGCGGCTCGGGGGCGGCCGACCGTCAGGTGCGGTAGGCGTAGTACGCGGCGTTCGGGTAGGACGAGATGATGCTCGTCACCGAACGGCGCAGGGTGTTGGTGGAGTGGTACGTCAGGTACGGCACGCCGTTGCGGCGGGACGTGACGATCATGGTGTGGTCCTTGGACCCGTCCTTGTCGAAGTCGACCTGGAGGACGTCGCCGACGTCCATCTGGTAGACGTTGGCGAGGCTGGTGGTGCGCTGGGCGTTCTGCGTGAACCAGGACCACTCGTTGACGCCGATGAAGGAGTGCGACTGGATGTCGGCGGTGCCGAACCAGCGCGTGTAGTCGTAGACGTAACCGGGGACGTGCTTCCAGCCGCCGGCCTTGAGGGACTGGCTGACGAAGTTGGTGCAGTCGCCGCCCGCACCGGCCCCGTTGAAGTCGGGGTAGGCCGGGTTGTAGTTCGTCCAGTGCTTCTCCGCGTACGCGGCCATCGCCTTGTAGTCGTACGTGCCGCCGGTGAGGTTCTTGGGGGCGGCCGGCGGGCGCTGCGTGATGGCGGCGCGGGGTGCCGACGGAGTGGTGCTGGTGGTCTTGGCCGCCACGGTGGTGGTCACCGGCTGGGTGAGCTGGTTGACCGCGAGGTAGCTGTCGCCGGTCTCGCGGATCTTCGTGACCTTCCAGGAGCCGTTCCTGTCCGCCTTGAAGGTCAGTTCGTGGCCGGCCTGGAAACCGGTGGTGCCCGGCTCGTCGCCGCTGACCTTCGCGTAGGTCAGGGTGGTGTTCTCGGTGACGGTGACGACGGCGGTGCGGCCCTTGACGGTGGTGCGGTCCAGGGTGACCTTGGTGCTGCCGGCGCTGTACTTCTCGCCGTTGCTCGCCAGCCGGTTCTTACGGTCGTCGAGCTGCTTCCGGGCGGCGTTCTCGGTGCGGCCGATGCCGGAGGAGAGCTCCACCTTGCCGGAAAAGCCCTTGGTGAGGGCCTTCTTGCCGCCGTGGCGCGGCTGGTCGACCAGCGCGTTGGTGCGGTCGGTGAAGACCGCGTCGGCCAACCTCTGGAAGGCGGCCTTGGTCCCGGCGTCGACCTGGGGCTCGGCCGCCGTGGAGGCGCCCGCGTTCCAGTTGGGCAGCAGTGCGGCTCCCGCGGCGGCCGATACGGCGGCCGCCGTGAGTATCGTCGCCCGGCGGCGCGTGTGCTTCAGTTTTCTTGACTTCACTGGCGTTCTTCCCTCTTTTCCCGGCATGGGACCGCCGAGCTAAGCGGCATCTTGACATGCCTTGAGCAGCTTCTGTGAAGGAAGTGGGGCGACTGATGCAAGGAGGTTGCCGGACTGTCACCTCAGGTGGGGTGAAAAGCCGTTGGCCAGTCACTTCACGACGGTGGACCAGTCCGGAGACTGGGCGGGGTCGAGGCTGCGGAGCCGCTCCAGGGTGGCGGGCTTCTGGACGTCCATCCAGTCGGCGAGCTCCTTGAAGGACACGCACTTGACGTCCTTCTTGGTGCACACCTTCTCTATCATCTGGTCGACGGCCTTCATGTAGATGCCGCCGTTCCACTCCTCGAAGTGGTTGCCGATGAACAGAGGGGCGCGGCTGCCGTAGTAGACGCGGTTGAACCCGGCTGTGTAGGTGTTCAGAGTCTCCTGCTGCCACTTCGGGTGCATGGCCGGGTCGCCGTCGGTCTTCCCCTCGGACTGGTTGTAGAGGAAGTTGAAGTCCATGGACAGGCCCTGGTACTTGCCGCCCTCGTACGGGAGCATCTGGAGCGGGAAGTCCCATATGCCGTTCTTCTTCTTCGGCCATATCTGGAAGTCGCCGGCGGAGCTTGCGTCGTAGCGCCAGTCGTAGCCCTTGGCGGCCTTGAGGAGATTGGCCTGGCCTTCGAGACAAGGAGCGCGGCCGCCGGCGACCTCGCGGCGTATGTCGAACGGCAGCGGGTCGAGGTCGGTCCTGCCCGTGTTCGTCTTCCACTTCTCGACGAAGCCGTAGAACTGGTCGATCTCGCTCTTCCACTCGGGCACGCTCCAGTCGCCGCCGCCCTTCGGGCCGCAGAAGTGCCCGTTGAAGTGGGTGCCGATCTCGTTGCCGTCCTTCCAAGCCCCGCCGAGCTGCTCCAGGGTGGTGTAGACGTGCTCGTCGGTGGGGAAGCTGATGGCCGCGCTGCCCCGCGGGTGCTGCGGCGGGTCGTACAGGTCCTTCTTGCCCTTGGGCAGCAGGTAGATGCCGGTGAGGAAGAAGGTCATGTGGGCGTTGTGCCGGTTGGCCATCTCCCGGTAGTGCGCGAACAGTCCGTCATCGCCCTGGAGGGCGCCGTCCCAGGAGAAGACCACGAACTGCGGCGGCTTCTCACCGGGCTTGAGGGGCTGGGGCTTGAGCTGCCCCTTCTGCGGCCCGGTGTAGGAGGTCGAGCCGTCGCCGATCACCTTGACCTTGCCGTCCCAGGCCGGTTTCCCCGAGGCCCCGGACAGCGGTTGGCGCGGCGAGCGGTTCGTCGCTGACGCGGTCGGGGTGGTGTCGTCGGTGCCGGACAGGACGAGGTAACCGCCGAGCGTGGAGGCGACCACGACGAGCGCCGCCAGAGCGAGCGTTCGGGGGCGGGCGGGGAGACGGCGGGGTGCGGGGTCCTTGCGGCGTCGGCCCGACGGCTTGTTCATCAGCGGCTCAATCTCTCGGTGGCCTCGATCTGCCGGAGGCGTGGAAGGGGACGGTGTCGGTCGCGCCGGTGGTCAGCCGAGTGGGCTCAGGGCTTGTGACCAGATGCCGTACGGGACGCTGTCGGCGATCGTGCCGCCCAGTCCCTCCAGCGGTAGGGGTTCGAGGCTCTTGGCCAGGTCGATGCGGTAGACGACGACCGCGGTGGACACCTTCTTCTCGGTGCCGACGTACCAGGCGGCGGTGTCATCCTCGGTGGTGCCCCTCTTCCCGGCGACCTCGCCGCCCGCCTTCGCGGCGGTCTCCGGATAGGCGGTGCGGAAGGCGTCCGTCAGGGCGGACTGCACCTCGGCGGCGGTGTCGGCGTCCACGGCCCGGCGCGTGGCCGGGCTGTCCGTGGCGACCTCGTGGCCGTTGCGGGTGACCTTGAGGATGGTGTACGGCTCGGTGTGCCGGCCCTCGGCGGCGAAGGTGGTGTAGCCGCTGGCCATCCGGATGGCGCTGGGCCTGGAGCTGCCGGCGGCCAGTGCGGGCACCTGGGCGCCGAGGCTGGAGGGCAGCAGTCCGGTGGCCTGGGCGGTGGCGCGGACCTTGTCCAGTCCGGTGTCCATGCCGAGCTGCATGAAGGTGGTGTTGACGGAGGATGCGAGGGCCCGGTGCAGAGAGATCTGCCCGTAGGACCGCCCGCCGTCGTTCTTCGCGGCGGCCTTGCGGCCGCTGCGGTCCCAGTAGGGCCCTTCCGGCGTGGTGACGGGCACCTTGTCGTCCCCGCTGTACACCGTCTCGCCCGTCACCGGCTCGGGGCCACTGTCCCGGCTCTTGCGCACGCCGTGTTCCAGGGCGGCTGCGTAGACGAACGGCTGGAACGCCGAACCGGCGGGCACGGTGGTCGCGTTGGACTCGTTGTAGCCCTGCTTGCGGTGGTCGGGGCCGCCGTGGATGGCCAGGATCCGCCCGTCGACGGCGATGGAGGCGGCGCCGTAGTGGACGTTCTTCGCGGCCTTCGGGTTGTCCTTGCGGGCCTTGTCGCGGGCCTTGCCGACGGCCCGGGTGAGCTGGTCCACGCGCTTCTTGTCGAACGTCGTGTAGATCTGGTAGCCGCCGCGGTCGAAGTCCTTGTCGGAGATGTGCGCCGTCTTCTTGGCGTACCGGGTGGCGAGTTCCACCAGGTAGTCGCTCTGCTCACCGGTGCTGTAGAGCGGGTTGGTCTCCAGCACCTTCGGGAAGGTCCGGTAGCCGGCCCGCTCCTCCGGCGACATCTTGCCGGTCTTCACCATCCGGTCGAGCGTCCACCGCCACCGCTCCTCCGCGCGGACGCGGTTGGCCGCGCTGAGCGTCGGATCGTACAGCCCGGCACCCTTGAGGAGGGTGGCGAGGAACGCGCCCTCGCTGGCGTTGAGCTCGCTCACGTCCTTGCCGTAGTACGCCTGGGCGGCGCGCTGGATGCCGTAGGTACCCCGGCCGAACCAGCTGGTGTTGAGGTAGCCCTCCAGGATCTCGTCCTTGCTCATCTTGTTGTCGAGCTTGAGGGCCATCATGGCCTCGGTGAACTTGCGGCTGTAGGTCCGCTCCTGGCTGAGGTAGGCATTCTTGACGTACTGCTGGGTGATGGTCGAGCCGCCCTCGGTGCCGCCCTGTCCGACCGTGCGCAGAAGGGCGCGGGTGAGACCCTTGGCCGATATGCCGGGGTCGTTGTAGAAGCTCTCGTTCTCGGCGGCGAGCACCGCCCAGCGCACGTCCTCGGGGACGTCGTCCAGCTTCATCTCCTGCCGTTGCACCCAGCCGGCGCGGGCCATGGGGGTGCCGTCGGCCCAGAAGTAGACGGTGTCCTGCTGGGTGGCGAAGGAGTTGAGGTTGTCCGGGATGTCGGTGACGGCGTAGGCGACGGTCAGGGTCAGGACGCTCAGCCCGAACGAGGCGAGGACCGCGCCCCCGGTCTGCCGCCACGAGGGCACCCAGCGCTTCCAGCCGGTCCGTCCGGGCCGGGGGTAGTGCGGCCGCACGCGGCGCAGCCAGGGGCCGAGCGCGGCGGCGACGACGGCGGTGGCGGCGACGACCGCGGCGGTGAGGCGGTCGGCGGGCGCCGACTTGGGCGCCTTGCGGCGGCGCCGGGTACCCGGCCGGCCGGGTACGGCGGCTTTGGCGTCCGCGCGGCGGGACGCGCGGGATCCGGAGGCGGCCGCCGGAGAGTCATCGGTTGGTCCGGTCCGTCCGGTTTCCTCCGCGTCGGAGGGTATGTCGGCGATGTCGTCGGATATCTCGCGCCGCCCTCCGCCGGGTATCGACGGCTCTTCGGCGGGGGTGGTGGGTATGCCGCCTTCGGGTACGCGGAGCTGCATCGTCTCGTCGGGTATGAGCCGCTGCCCGAGGGCACGCTTGTGTGCCGAGGGGCTCGACTCCGAGGGGTCTCCCTCGCCTCCCTGAGCGTGCGCTCCCTGCCCTGCCTGGGTCACGATCGGCCTCTCTCCGTACTCCCTACGTGCGCGCAGGCAGGCAGTACAGACGTACGAGGGCTTGACCCAGTTACCGTTATGGCGGTCGCAAACCCTGACTTCCCCCCGACCTCACGGGATCGCGGCTCTCAAATTACCAGCGCGCTTCGCACAATCTCCACATGATGCTCGGGCGAATCCGGTCACATCATGGCTGTCCGATGCCTGTCGGCCCCGCCCGGCGCTCTTCGCCAGTGCGACGAGCGGCAGGTGGCCGCGGGGCTGGAGGGGCCGAAGAATCGATTCAAGCGACGGGCATTGTCTACGACGCCCTCGGCCGTACCACCACCCAGGGCGGCAGGGCAGCGTGCCGCCCTGGCCATCCAGTCGGCAGAAGTCGGACCAGGACCCGGCCGACTGGACGTCGCCTTCCCCGGAAGCCCAGCGCCGGAGGAGGGTTCGGAGGGCACGCATGCTCCGGAGTCCGGGCCATGCCGTCAGGGCGGATCAGGTCCAGGGCCTCGCCCGCCAGGCCCATATGCGGCAGGACGCCGGCACTCTCCCGGCGTGCCGGTCTCCAGCCGATGCCCACGGAGGGCTTGAGCACGGACAGAGAGCCCGCCCGAACTCGCCTTCCTGGTACAGCTCCTCCCGCCCGCCCCCGCGGAGAACCACTCGCTCCGTTCGGCCGCCGCCTGGATCGGCACCTCCAGCTCACCGCGCTCCAGGAGCAGGTTGAACAGCCTGGGGGAAGCCCGTCATCGGGCCGCATTGGCCATTCAAGATCATGGATATCCATGGGCTGCCCGTCGTGGCGACTGCTGACACCATCTCCCGGAGCATTGGCGGAGGCGCGTTCTGATCGCTCGCCGGAGAGGCGCGGATGCCGCACGCGCGCTGCGGTGCCTGACTACAAGCTCGCGGGAGAGCGATCAAGCCCCGTCCGCCTGAACGCTCGTCGGGTGACGGACGCCCGGCCAAGGGGCTCCTCAGGCGGACGTCGTCACCGAGAAGCGCGCCGAAGTGGCCGCAGCCGGCGAGATGGTTCAGGCATTCAACGTGCTCCCGGTGGCCACCCTCAAGGCGGACGTCGGGGTCCTGGAAGAACTGGCGGCGCAGCCGGGGGTCGTCAGCGTCACCGAGGACGTGCCCGCCGCACCTTCCCTCGACGAGAGCGTTCCTCCGATCAGGGGCGACAAGGCCTGCCGTCCTTCGGGTTGAAACTTTCGCGTGGGGATGTGCGAAGGCCGGAATTCTGCCCGAACTCCGCTTCGGCCACCAATGAGGCGAAGAGTGCCGTCGCCTCGAGAGCCCGCCCGATCATCGCCCGGGCCGGCCGCGGCCGGGTGCGGAAGGGTGCGGAAGGGGGCACGTCGGGGATGCCGGCCTCGTGGCACTGCTACGTCCTTGGTTATGCAGCGTTTCCCAAGGCGATGTGGGCTGGATGGATGGGGTACCTAGCCGAGCGCCGCATCGGTGACGTCCGGTCCCCGCCCGTCAAGAATGTCGGGCGCCTCCAGCCCGTGCCTCTCCGATCGACCGTAGTACGTGGGCTCCGGGGAGGAGGAAGAGGAAGGGGACGAGGGCTCATCCCTGCCGCAGCGCGAACCACAGCTCCGCCCGTACGTCCATGTCGTCCAGGTCCGCGCCCAGCAACTCCCCGCACCGCCCGATGCGTTGGCGGACGGTGTTGCGATGGACGGCGAGAGCCACCGCCGTACGGTCCCAACTGCCGTGCAGGGAGAGCCAGCAGCGCAGGGTGTCGGCCAGCGGCGGGGTGAGCGGGGCGAGAAGGGCGCGGGCGTGGGCGGCCGCCTGCTCGGGCGGGACCAGGGCGGCGAGGCCGCCCACCGGGGCGTCCACCGTCAGCGGGGCGCGGGTCGCCCGCGCGTGGGCCAGGGCGCGGGCGGCCAGGGAGTCGGCGGCGTCGAGCGCGGAGACGGGGGCGGGGGCGGACGCGCCGAGCGTCCAACCGGGCTGCGGGGTGACCCTGTCCCCCTCCGGCAGCAGCACCCGGACCGGGTCGTCGCCTCCGCGGCCCGCGTCGACCAGGGCCGTGCCCAGCGACGCGCCCAGCGCCCCGGCCGTCAGGGCGTCCGCCGGGGCGCCGTCCGCGCGGCGGGCGTGGACCACCGTCCAGGAGCCGGAGGAGCCGAGCAGCGGGGCCACCTCGGCGGGGGAGGCCCCCAGGAGCATGCGGACCAGGGCCGCTGACCGGCCCGCCGCGTCCGCGCCCTGGTGAGGGGCGGCCAGGAGCGACAGCAGGACCACCGCGATGCCCGCCACCGTGTGGTCGCCGGACTCCCGCCGCCGGGTCGCCAGCGCCAGGACCAGACCCTCGCCGCCGCCCAGCGCGTACGCCGACAGGTGCGTGTCGCCGTGGGCGTCGGTGGCCGAGGAGGGCGCGCCGGGGCGTTCCCGGGCCACCACGCGGGCCAGGCGGGTCAGGGCCACCGCCGTCGCCCGTGCGGGGTGGGGGCCGGTCCCGTGGATCTCCTCGGCGGAGCGGCGACCCGCCGAGAGGGTGTCCTCGGCCGGGTGGCGGCCCGTCGTACGGGGCTCTTCGGCCGGGTCGCGGCCCGCCGCGTGGACTTCCTCGCCGCGCGCCGTCAGCAGGACCGCCCGGCCGCCGAGCTGTGCCGCGAGCTGGTGGAGCACCGCCGGTACGGGGTCGGGGCGGGCCGCCGCCGTCGCCAGGGCCTGCTGGGCGCGGGTCACCCGGCGCAGCTCCCGGTGGCGCGCCTCGGCCATCAGCCGCCACACCGCCCGCGCGATCGCCGTGAACGGGGTCTCGGGCGGCACCTCCAGCAACGGCAGGCCGTGCCGGTCGCACGCCTCGATCAGCGTGGCCGGCACCGTCTCGTGGACCGGGCGCACCCCGAAGCCCAGCGCCGCCGCCCCTGCCTCCACCAGCCGGCCGACGTAGTGGTCCGGGTCCGTCAGCAGCACCCCGGCGCTCAGCAGCAGCTCGCCGCCGAGCAGATACGGATACGGATCCGCCATCTCCGAGGTGTGCACCCAGAGCAGGTCGGCTTCGGCCGGGCCCGCGATCCGGCGCAGACCCAGCTCCTTGCTCGCCAGGAGTTCCGCCAAGGGGATGGGCGGGGTCGGGGGACCGGGTGGCGAGGTCGGAGGTGGGGGCGGGGCCGAGGTCGGTGGTGTGGTGCCTGCGGGAGGAGGCGGCATGGACGGTTCATCCATTCAGTGCGTTGAGAATGGAGGAAACGTACACTTCAGCGTCGGCTTTCGGCCACCTACCGTCTTCCTCGCACGTACATCTGTTTGCGCGAGACGGAGGGAAGCCCATGGCTGTCGACTACGCCGTGATCGTCGTCTACCTGGCCGGCATGCTCGCCATGGGCTGGTGGGGCATGCGCCGCGCCAAGTCCAAGAGCGAGTTCCTGGTCGCGGGCCGCCGCCTCGGGCCGGGCATGTACTCCGGCACCATGGCCGCGATCGTCCTCGGCGGCGCGTCCACCATCGGCGGCGTCGGGCTCGGCTACCAGTACGGCCTCTCCGGCGCGTGGATGGTCTTCACCATCGGCCTCGGGCTGCTCGCGCTGTCCGTCTTCTTCTCCGCCCGGATCGCCCGGCTGAAGGTCTACACCGTCTCCGAGATGCTCGACCTGCGCTACGGCGGCCGGGCCGGGATCATCTCGGGCGTGGTGATGTGGGCGTACACGCTGATGCTCGCGGTCACCTCGACCATCGCGTACGCCACCATCTTCGACGTCCTCTTCGACGTGAACCGGACCGTCGCGATCGTCCTCGGCGGCGCGATCGTCGTCGCGTACTCGACGCTCGGCGGCATGTGGTCGATCACCCTCACCGACATGGTCCAGTTCGTCGTCAAGACCATCGGGGTGCTGCTGCTCCTGCTGCCGATCGCCGTCGTCAAGGCGGGCGGCTTCAGCGAGATGAAGGCGCAGCTGCCCACCGAGTACTTCGACCCGCTGGGGATCGGCGGTGAGACGATCTTCACGTATGTCCTGATCTACACCTTCGGCATGCTCATCGGGCAGGACATCTGGCAGCGCGTCTTCACCGCGCGCAGCGACACGACGGCACGGTGGGGCGGGACGGTCGCCGGTACGTACTGTCTCGTCTACGCCATCGCCGGGGCCGTCATCGGCACCGCCGCCAAGGTGATGTACCCGAACCTGGCCAGCGCGGACGCGGCCTTCGCGACGATCGTCAAGGACGAGCTGCCGATGGGGGTGCGCGGGCTGGTGCTCGCCGCCGCGCTGGCCGCCGTGATGTCGACGTCCTCGGGCGCGCTGATCGCCTGTGCCACGGTCGCCAACAACGACATCTGGTCGCGGTTGCGGGGGGCCGTGGTCCGGGGCGGGGGCGGTGACGAGCCGCACGACGAGGTCAAGGGCAACCGGATGTTCATCCTGATCATGGGCGTAGCGGTCATCCTCATCGCCATCGCGCTCAACGATGTGGTCGAGGCGCTGACCGTCGCCTACAACCTGCTGGTGGGCGGGCTGCTCGTGCCGATCATCGGCGGGCTGCTGTGGCGGCGCGGCACGGCGGCGGGGGCGCTGTCGGCGGTGTGCGTCGGGGGTGTCGCGGTAATCGGGCTGATGGCGCACTACGGGATCCTCGCGAACCAGCCGATCTACTACGGGCTGCTGGCGTCGCTGGCCGTGTACGTCGTCGTCTCGCTGGCGACGCCGCCGACGGATGCGGCCGTGCTGGCCGCTTGGCGGGAGCGGTTGGCGGGGCGGGGTGGTCCGGACGCGGACGTCCCGGCCGAGCACACCGCCTCCGGCGCACCCGGCCCGTCCGCCACTTCCAGCTCGTCCGGCGTCTGAGGGCGGACCCCTCGTGCCGGGTCACCCCAGCCCGTCCGGCGTTTGAGGACGGAACCCAGCAGCCGGATCCGCCGAGCCCAAAGACGTCCTCAATCGCCGGGCGGGCTGGTACGGGCCGGGCTGGCTTGAGTCGGCCGACCGGGCCCGAGTCGGCCGGGCACGCGGGGCGGCCGTCCCGGCCCAGCCACATCAGCCCGCCCGGCGATCGAGGGCGAAGCGGCCGCCGGGCGACCACGGCACCCCACCGCACCCCGCACACTTGACACCGTAGAAACCCGAAGGAAAGGCACACCCCCCCCATGAGCAGCACCGATTCGCCGCGCGGCCCCATCGACTCCTCCCGCGTCCCCCGGTACGCCGGGCCCGCGACGTTCGCCCGGCTGCCCAGGCTCGACGAGGTCGGCCGGACCGACGTCGCCGTGGTCGGCGTGCCCTTCGACACCGGGGTCTCCTACCGGCCCGGCGCCCGCTTCGGCGGCAACGCCATCCGTGAGGCTTCCCGGCTTCTGCGGCCCTACAACCCGGCCCAGGACGCCTCCCCGTTCGCCCTCGCCCAGGTCGCCGACGCCGGCGACATCGCGGCGAACCCGTTCAACATCAACGAGGCCGTCGAGACCATCGAGGGTGCGGCCGACGACCTGCTGGGCACCGGCGCACGCCTGATGACCCTCGGCGGCGACCACACCATCGCCCTGCCCCTCCTGCGCTCCGTCGCCAAGAAGCACGGGCCCGTCGCCCTCCTCCACTTCGACGCGCACCTGGACACCTGGGACACCTACTTCGGCGCCGAGTACACCCACGGCACCCCGTTCCGCCGGGCCGTCGAGGAGGGCATCCTCGACACCTCCGCCCTCTCCCACGTCGGCACCCGCGGCCCGCTCTACGGCAAGCAGGACCTGACCGACGACGAGAAGATGGGCTTCGGCATCGTCACCTCCGCCGACGTCATGCGGCGCGGCGTCGACGAGATCGCCGACCAGCTCCGTCAGCGCATCGGGGACCGGCCGCTGTACATCTCCATCGACATCGACGTCCTGGACCCGGCGCACGCCCCCGGCACCGGCACCCCCGAGGCCGGCGGCCTCACCTCCCGCGAACTGCTGGAGATCCTGCGCGGGCTGTCCTCCTGCCACCTGGTCTCCGCCGACCTGGTCGAGGTCGCCCCCGCGTACGACCACGCCGAGATCACCTCCGTGGCCGCCTCGCACGCCGCGTACGAGCTGACGACGATCATGTCCCGCCAGATCGCGGCGGAGAAGGAAACCACGGGAGCCGAGGACGCCAAGTGAGCCACGACCACCACGACGACCGGCCCCAGCTCACCGCAGCCCAGGCCGCCGCCGCACTCGACCCGCCGGCCGGCCGCAACGGCGGCGACCTCGTCGTCGAGTCCCTCCAGGGGCTCGGCGCGACCACCGTGTTCGGGCTGCCCGGTCAGCACGCGCTCGGCATGTTCGACGCGCTGCGCCGCTCCTCCCTCCGCTACGTCGGACTCCGCGTCGAGAACAACGCGGGCTTCGCCGCCGACGCGTACGGCCGGATCACGGGGGAAGTCGCCCCGCTCCTGCTCTCCACCGGGCCCGGCGCGCTCACCTCGCTCGCCGCGCTCCAGGAGGCGGCCGCCGCCTCCGCCCCCGTCCTCGCCATCTCCAGCCAGATCCCGACGGCGGGGCTCGGCGGCGGGCGGCACGGCTATCTCCACGAGCTGCGCGATCAGCAGGCCTCCGCCCGCGACATCGTGAAGTCCGTGCACACCGTGCGGACCGCGTCGCAGATCCCCTCCGCGATCGCCGCCGCCTGGGAGTCCGCGCTGACCGCCCCGCACGGGCCGGTCTGGGTGGAGATCCCGCAGGACGTGCTGCTGGCGGAGACGACCCTGCCGGTCGTCAGCGCCATGGACGCCACCCCGCGCGAGCTCTACCCGCGCCCCGAGCTGACGATCGCCGCCGCGCACCTGCTGTCGAACGCCGAACGCCCGGTGATCATCGCGGGCGGCGGAGTCGTACGCTCCGACGCCTCCGGCAAGCTGCGCGCGCTGGCCGAGAAGCTCGACGCACCGGTCGTCACCACCTTCGGCGGCAAGGGCGCGTTCCCCTGGGAGCACCCGCTGTCGCTGCGCTCCTGGCTGGAGGACCGGCACACCACCGACTTCCTGGAGGACGCGGACGTCCTGCTCGTCGTCGGCTCGGGCCTCGGCGAACTCTCCTCGAACTACCACACCTTCCGCCCGCGCGGCCGGGTGATCCAGATCGAGGCGGACGCCGGGAAGCTGGAGTCCAACCACCCCGCGCTCGGCATCCACTCCGACGCCCGCGAGGCGCTGTCCGACCTCCTGGAGGCCGTCGAGCCCCGCGAGGACGCGGACGCCGCCGAGCGCGTGCGTACGGTGCTGGAGAAGGTACGGGTCCGGATCGAGGCCCAGGAACTCACCCTGGAACAGCAGGTCCTCGCCGCCGTCCGCGAGGCGCTGCCCGACGCCGCGCCCAGCTTCTGGGACATGACGATCCTGGCCTACTGGGCCTGGTCCGCGTTCGATGCCCGCCGCCCCAACACGATGCACTCCGCCCAGGGCGCGGGCGGCCTCGGCTACGGCTTCCCGGCGGCCATCGGCGCGGCCGCAGCCGACCCGACGAAGCCGGTGCTCGCGGTCTCCGGCGACGGCGGCGCGATGTACTCCATCGCGGAGCTGGCCACCGCGCGTCAGTACGATCTGCCGCTGACCTGGCTGATCGTCGACGACGGCGGCTACGGCATCCTGCGCGAGTACATGACGGGAGCCTTCGGCGAGACCACCGGCACCGAGCTGTCCCGCCCGGACTTCGTCGCCCTCGCCGAGTCCTTCGGCGTGCCGGCCGTCCGTACGACACCGGAGTCCCTCGCCGCGGACCTGGGCAAGGCGCTGGCGGACCCGGGGCCGTCGGTGGTGGTGCTTCCGGCGCTACTGCGGATGTTCGAGCCGACGCACCTGTAGGCCGTGGGGCCCCGGTGCGTCAGCCGGTGGCCGCCGCCCTCCCCGTGCCCGCGTCCGCCTCCGCTTCTGCGGCGGACGCGGGTTCCGCGGAGGGCGGCACCGCCCCGGCCTTCTCCTCGGCGGCATGGTGCGGGGTGAAGGCGACCCGGACGACGCCCTCCTCGTCGGGCCGCAGGCATAAGTCCGCTTCCATCGCCCGGGCGAGCCGGACCAGCAGGGGCACGGTGGGCATGGAGCCGCCGAGCTCCAGTTTCGAGACCTTGGGGCTGCGTCGTGTTCGCGCGTCGCGCCGGCTCGGTCCGGGCGAGTCCCGGCGCGGTACGACGGTCGTAGACCGCCTGCCCGAGGTCCCAGGCCAGATCGGGCTCCCGGCGTCGCCGCACGCGCTCCGTGCTCTCGGCGCTGTTCACCCTCCGAGATGCTCTCGGCGGCCTTCCGGTCCCGGGCCGGCTTCCACCGCGCGTGACCCACCCGTTCGAGATGGGGCGCAATCGTGAGGCCGTGCGCATGTCGTACTGGCTGGCGCCGGGACGCCGACTCGTCCTGTTGACCGTCTTCCGCAAGACGCGGCAGCGCGAGAATGCGGAGATCGCTCGCGCCCGGCGTGCAAGGCGATCTGCGAGACGGAGCACGAGCCCGCCCACGACACATTCATCCGCGATGTCGGGTCTCGACGTCTGGAAAGGAAGAGCCGCATACCGCCCCCCTCCACCGCCACGAAGCGCCGGAATTGTTGCGGAGGGATGAAATCCGCTCCCCGTGATGTTGGTGCCTTCCGGTAGGGCAGGTCCGCGATCCGGGCGACCGGACACGGGCACACGGGGCGAGAGGGAGGCAACGAGTGACGGGCGCAGAGCAACAGGGGTGGGGCAGGCGGCTGACCGGGTACGCGTGGCGGTACCGGCAAAACGTCGTGCTCGCCCTCGGCTCGTCGCTCGCGGGCATGGCCGTCATGGCCCTCGTGCCGCTCATCACCAAGGTGATCATCGACGACGTGGTCACCGACCACACCCGCTCCCTCGCGGTCTGGACCGGCCTGCTCATCGGCGCGGCCGTCCTCGTCTACATCGCCACCTACATCCGCCGCTACTACGGCGGCCGGCTCGCCCTGGACGTCCAGCACGACCTGCGCACGGACATGTACGCGACGATCACCCGGCTCGACGGGAAGCGTCAGGACGAGCTCTCCACCGGGCAGGTCGTCGGCCGCGCCACCAGCGACCTCCAGCTGATCCAGGGGCTGCTGTTCATGCTTCCGATGACCATCGGGAACGTGCTGCTCTTCCTCCTCTCCCTGGTGATCATGGCGTGGCTCTCGCTGCCCCTGACCCTCGTCGCCCTCGCCGTCGCCCCCGCCCTCTGGTTCATCGCCCGCCGGTCCAAGGTCCGCCTCTTCCCCGCCACCTGGTACGCCCAGAGCCAGGCCGCCGCCGTCGCCGGAGTTGTCGACGGGGCCGTCTCCGGGGTCCGCGTCGTCAAGGGGTTCGGGCAGGAGGACCAGGAGACCGGCAAGCTCCGCGAGGTGAGCCGCCGGCTGTTCTCCGGGCGGCTGCGCACGATCCGGCTGAACTCCCGCTACACCCCCGCCCTCCAGGCCGTGCCCGCGCTCGGCCAGGTCGCCATGCTCGCCCTCGGCGGCTGGCTGGCGACCCGGGGCGAGATCACGCTCGGCACGTTCGTCGCCTTCTCCACCTACCTCGCCCAGCTCGTCGGCCCGGTCCGGATGCTCGCCATGGTCCTCACCGTCGGCCAGCAGGCCCGCGCCGGTGTGGAGCGCGTCCTGGAGCTCATCGACACCACACCCTCGATGCAGGACGGCGCCAAGGAGCTGCCCCCCGACGCCCCGGCCGGCATCGAGTTCGACGACGTACGGTTCGGTTACGACGAGGAGCGCCCGGTGCTCGACGGGTTCTCGCTCACCGTCGAACCCGGCGAGACCGTCGCCGTCGTCGGCGCGTCCGGCAGCGGCAAGTCCACCGTCTCCCTCCTGCTGCCCCGCTTCTACGACGTCTCCCACGGGGCCGTCCTGATCGGCGGCCACGACGTCCGCGAGCTCACCCAGGCCTCCCTGCGCTCCGCCATCGGGCTCGTCCCCGAGGACAGCTTCCTGTTCTCCGACACCGTCCGCGCCAACATCGCCTACGGCCTCCCCGACGCCACCCAGGAGCAGATCGAACAGGCCGCCCGCGCCGCCCAGGCCGACCGGTTCATCGCCGATCTGCCGCACGGCTACGACACCACCGTCGGCGAGCACGGGCTCACCCTCTCCGGCGGCCAGCGGCAGCGCGTCGCCCTCGCCCGCGCCATCCTCACCGACCCCCGGCTCCTCCTCCTCGACGACGCGACCTCCGCCGTCGACGCCCGCGTCGAGCACGAGATCCACGATGCGCTGCGACAGGTGATGGCGGGACGCACCACCCTCCTCATCGCCCACCGCCGCTCCACCCTCCAGCTCGCCGACCGCATCGCCGTCCTGGACGGCGGGAAGCTCGCCGCGATCGGAACCCACGAGGAGCTGGAGCGCACCTCCGCGCTCTACCGCCGCCTCCTCACCGACCCCGACGAGCTGGGCGCCACCTCGCCCGGCCACCGGCCGCCGCGCACCGAGGCCGACCTTGAGGACGACCGCGCCCTTCAGGAGGAGCTGGACGCCGAGTCCGACGCGGAACGCGGCATCACCCCCGAGCTGTGGATCCGCAAGGAGGAGGAGCGGGACACCACCGTCGCCGGCATGCCCGCGACGCCCGAACTGCTCGCTCAGGTCGAGGCGCTGCCGCCCGCCACGGACACCCCCGAGGTGGACGAGGCCGCCGCGGTGCGCCCGGAGGAGTCCTACGGGCTGCGTCGGCTGCTGCGCGGCTTCGGCGCGGCCCTGCTCATCAGCCTCGGCCTCGTCGCCGTGGACGCCGGCATGGGCCTGCTGCTGCCGATCCTGATCCGGCACGGCATCGACGAGGGCGTCAGCCAGGTCTCCATCGGCGCGGTGTGGGCGGCCTCGGCGATCGCGCTGGTCGTCGTGCTCGTCCAGTGGGTGGCCCAGACCGGCGAGATCCGCATGACCGGCCGGACCGGCGAGCGGGTGCTCTACTCGCTCCGCCTGAAGATCTTCGCCCAGCTCCAGCGCCTCGGCCTCGACTACTACGAGCGCGAGCTGACCGGCCGGATCATGACGCGGATGACGACGGACGTCGACGCGCTCTCCACGTTCCTCCAGACCGGGCTCGTCACCGCGTTCGTCTCCGTGGTCACCTTCTTCGGCATCATGGTCGCGCTGCTCGTCCTGGACATCCAGCTCGCCCTGGTCGTCTTCGCGACCCTGCCCCTGCTGATCATCGGCACCTTCTTCTTCCGGCGCAGCAGCGTCAAGGCGTACGAACTCGCCCGGACCCGCATCAGCTCCGTCAACGCCGACCTCCAGGAGTCCGTCGCCGGTCTCCGTATCGTCCAGGCGTTCGGCCGCGAGCACGACGGGGCCGCCCGCTTCGCCGAGCGCAGCGACCACTACCGCCAGGCCCGGGTACGCGGCCAGTGGCTGATCTCCGTCTACTTCCCGTTCGTCCAGCTGCTGGCCTCCGTCGCCGCCGCCGCGGTGATGATCGTGGGCGCGGGCCGGATCGACAACGGCACGCTGACCGTCGGCGCCCTGGTCGCCTACCTCCTCTACATCGACCTGTTCTTCGCCCCCGTCCAGCAGCTCTCCCAGGTCTTCGACGGCTACCAGCAGGCCACCGTCTCCCTCGGCCGCATCCAGGAGCTGCTGCGCGAGCCCACCTCGACCGCCGACCCGGACGAGCCGCTCGACGTGCTCTCGCTGCGCGGCGAGATCGCGTTCGAGGACGTCTCCTTCGCGTACGGGGACGAGGAAGAGGCCCTCACCGGGATCGACCTGCACATCCCGGCCGGGCAGACCGTCGCCTTCGTGGGGGAGACGGGGGCGGGCAAGTCGACGCTGGTCAAGCTGGTCGCCCGGTTCTACGACCCCACGGGCGGCCGGGTCACCGCCGACGGCACGGATCTGCGCCGGCTCGACATGACCGCCTACCGGCACCGCCTCGGCGTCGTCCCGCAGGAGGCGTACCTCTTCGCCGGTACGGTCCGCGACGCCATCGCCTACGGACTGCCCGACGCCACCGACGCCCGGGTGGAGGCCGCGGCCCGCGCGGTCGGTGCGCACGAGATGATCGCCACGCTGGAGGACGGCTATCTCCACGAGGTCGCCGAGCGCGGCCGCAACCTCTCCGCCGGACAGCGCCAGCTCATCGCCCTGGCCCGCGCCGAGCTCGTCGACCCCGACGTCCTGCTCCTGGACGAGGCCACCGCATCCCTCGACCTCGCCACCGAGGCCCTGGTCAACCAGGCCACCGACCGGCTCACCGGCCGCCGCACCACGCTGGTGGTCGCCCACCGGCTGACGACCGCTGCCCGCGCCGACCGCGTGGTCGTCATGGACCACGGACGCGTCGTCGAGGACGGTACGCACGACGAGCTGCTCGCCCTGGACGGGCAGTACGCACGGCTGTGGCGCACGTTCATCGGCGAGGGCATAGGGGAGGACGAGCCGGCGGCGGTCTGAGCTGCCGGCCGGGGCCGTCCGTGCAACCTCCCCGGGGTCTGCTGCGTCGTAGCCAGGGACGCATGGGTGCGTACAGATGTCAGGTGGGGGCAGAGGTGTTCGACAGGGTTGCGGGACCGGCAGGGCCGGGCGGACCGGAGAAGGCCGCTGGACTGAGCGGGCCGGGCGGACCGGAGAAGGCCGCTGGACTGAGCGGGCCGAGGAGACGACTGCCGCTGGTCGGCCTCCTCGTCCTGCCGCTGCTGGCCGGACTCGTCCCCCTCCTCGCCGCTCCCGGCACCGCTCAGGCCGCCTCCGGCTGCTCGGGCCGCCCGGCGAAGACGGTCGGGTTCTCCACGGGAGAGCTGCGCGTCTACAAGAGCCGTGCCCACGTCTGCGCGGTGACCGTCGCCAAGAAGCCCGGCAAGCGTCGGACGATGAGCGTCACGCTCCAGGCGCGCGGCGGTCGGGCGGTCTCCGACAAGGGCTCGTACACGAAGATGGCCGGCCCGGTCACGGTCAACGCGCTGAACCGCTGCGTCCGTGCCACCGGCGCGATCGGCAGGAAATCCGTCGCCACGGGATGGATCCTCTGCTGACACCTCCGCCGGGCCCGTTTGCCGACATTGCCCGCGGACGCGGACAACCGGGTCTGGCGTGGCGTGTGTTGCCCCGATAAGTTCACGGCGACTGTTGTGAATCAAGGGGAGCGTGCATGCGCAAGTCACTCACAGGGGTTCTGTCGCTCGCCGTGCTCATAGGCACGGTCGGAGCCACGGGGGCCTCGGCCGGTGCGGCCACCGCCGCGGAACCGGCCGCGAAGCGGAGCAGCGGAACCGCCGTCGGCGTCGAAGCGAGCAACGAGGACATCAAGGACCGCATCCTGGCGATCCCGGGTATGAGCCTGATCGAGGAGAAGCCGTACGCGGGCTACCGCTACTTCGTCCTCAACTACGCCCAGCCGGTCGACCACCGGCGCCCGTCCAAGGGCACGTTCCAGCAGCGCCTGACCCTGCTGCACAAGGACGTGAGCCGCCCGACGGTCTTCTTCACCAGCGGCTACAACGTCTCCACGAACCCCAGCCGCAGCGAGCCGACGCAGATCATCGACGGCAACCAGGTCTCCCTGGAGTACCGCTACTTCACGCCCTCCCGCCCGGCCCCGGCCGACTGGTCCAAGCTGGACATCTGGCAGGCCGCCAGCGACCAGCACCGGGTGTTCACGGCGCTGAAGAAGATCTACGACAAGAAGTGGCTGGCCACCGGCGGGTCCAAGGGCGGCATGACCGCCACCTATTTCGAGCGCTTCTACCCGAAGGACATGGACGGCGTCGTGGCCTACGTCGCGCCCAACGACGTCGTCGACAAGGAGGACTCGGCGTACGACCGGTTCTTCCGCGACGTCGGCACCAAGGAGTGCCGCGACAAGCTCGCCGGAGTCCAGCGCGAGGCGCTGATCCGCCGGGCCCCGCTCCAGAAGAAGTACAAGGAGCAGGCCGCCGCCAACGGCTGGACGTTCAACACCGTCGGCTCCGTCGACCGGGCGTACGAGGCCACGGTCATGGACTACACGTTCGCGTTCTGGCAGTACAGCCTGCTCGCCGACTGCGTGGACCTCCCGGCCGACGCCAAGAAGGCCACCGACGATGACATCTACAACTCCGTCGACGCCATCTCCGGCTTCTCCGCCTACGCCGACGCGGGCCTGGCGACGTACACCCCGTACTACTACCAGGCGGGCACCCAGCTCGGGTCGCCGGACATCAAGCAGCCCTGGCTCGGCAACCTGAGCCGCTACGGCTACCAGCCCCCGCGCAACTTCGTTCCCCGCTCCATCCCGATGAAGTTCGACCGGGGCGCCATGAGGGACGTCGACCGCTGGGTCAGGCACAACGCCCGGCAGATGATGTACGTCAACGGCGAGAACGACCCGTGGAGCGCGGAGCCGTTCCGCCTCGGCCACGGCGCGAAGGACAGCGCGGTCTACACCGTCCCCGGCGGCAACCACGGCTCGAAGGTCTCCGGTCTCCCGGAGGCGCAGAAGGCGAAGGCCACCGCCGACATCCTGCGCTGGGCGGGCGTCGCCCCGGCGGCCGTCGAGGCCGACCCGGCGAAGGCCAGGCCGCTGGCGAAGTTCGACACGAAGCTGGACCAGCGCAACGGCGAGATCGAGCGCGACGAGGCCACGCTGCGCCCGTAGTCGCTCACGTCGGCCGCGCCCGTCGGTCCCTCACCATCCGGTGGACCGGCGGGCGCAGCCCACCGCCCGCTCCCCGCGCAGGGCGACGAACAGATCCGTGTCGTCCGGGCACTGCGCCCGGCGCTGCACCGCCGACTCCACCCGGTAGCGCGGGGCGCGGCCGCCCGCGTCCTCGCAGGCGGTCTCCGTGACCTCGCCCGCGCGGGAGGCCGTGACACAGTCCCCGACCACGGTCAGCGGGCCGCCGCCCTGTCCGGGGTCGCCCGGATGCGGGGGCTCCAGGTTCCGCATGCAGGCGTAACCGGTGGTGAGCCGGGAACGGGCCCCGGTGCCCGTCTCGGAGACATGCAGGACGAAGTCGGTGGCGTCCGGGCAGGGCGGGCCCGACGACGGGGTGCCGAGGTGCCGGGCGAGGACGGTGGCCGCGGCCTTCTCGCTGCGGCAGAACACCTCCCGGATCACGGGCCCCCGGGAACTGCAGTCGCCCGGCCCGAGGAACACCACCCCGTACGGTGACGGGCCGGGCGGGGCGGGGACGGGCCCCCGGTCGTCGGTGACCGTTCCGCCCGGGGCCTCGCAGGCCGTCAGCAGGAGCGCGGCCACGGCAACGCTCATGGCCAGGACGGCGATCCGGGCCGGTACGGCGACCCGGGCCGGTAACGGGGCGGGCCGCCGGCTTCGGGCATCCGAGGACGTGTGCTCATCCATGAGAACCCCCCAATACGTCCGTAAAGACGTACACCCGGCGCGGCCCGCCGGAGCGGGGCCACGCCAGGTGCGGGGGTGCTTTGCGCCGGCGACCGGAGGCCCGGGCCGTCCGGTCGCCGTAGGGCTAGTACGACAGTCCGTGGCCCACCGGGTACAGCACCTGTGTCGGGTCGTCCGCGCGCTGCACCGGAACCGGCAGGGCGCCCTCCGGCTCGGCGCGGCCCGCGATCACCCGGGCCGCGGCGCGCAGTTCGACATCGGTCCAGGAGTACGAGGCGAGGCTCGCCGCGACGCCGGTCCCGGTGAGGTGGGCGACGTCGTACGGGTTGCGGATCGCGACGGTGACCACCGGGACCCCGGTCGCCACGAGCGCGGTCACCAGCGTGCGTTGCGAGCTGCCCGCCGTGACGTTGTACGTCGCCACGACCACCGCGTCCTTGCCCTCGGCCGCCGCGACCGCTTCGGTGATCTTCGCCTGGTTCGGGGCCGTGCCGGTGGACAACGCCTCTGCCGAGAAGCCAAGTTCACCGAAGGCGTCTCTGAGGGTACTGGTCGGCGGGCCCGTCGTCCCGGAGGGGGAGGCCGGATCGGCGCCCACCACCAGCAGGTTGCGGTGGGTGCGGCGGGAGAGCGGCAGCAGCGAGCCCTGGTCGTCGAGCAGGGTCGTCGTGCGCTCGGCGATCCGGTCGGCGGCGGCCCGGTGGGCGCGGCTGCCGACCGTACGCTCGACGCCCCGGTGACTGACGAACGGGTCCCGGAACAGGCCGAGTCCGCTCTTCAGTCGCAGGATCCGCAGGATCGACTCCTCGATCCGCGCCTCGCTGATCTCGCCGCCCCGCACCGCCTCCAGCACCGCGTTCCAGGCCACGGAGAGATTCGGCGGGTTCAGCAGCTGGTCCACGCCCGCCAGCAGCGCGAGGACCGGCACCCGGTCGTCGCCGTACTTCGTGCGCACCCCCTCCATGCCGAGCGAGTCGGTGACCACCACCCCGTCGTAGCCGAGCTCCTCGCGGAGGATGCCGGTGA
Organism: Streptomyces sp. man185; assembly: GCA_002551355.1. GTDB lineage: Bacteria > Actinomycetota > Actinomycetes > Streptomycetales > Streptomycetaceae > Streptomyces. The sequence goes on from NTHE01000021.1 coordinate 73,517, forward strand.
GGATCGGCCGCGAGAGCGTGGCCGGGTCCTCGGACGGGTCGAGGGCGGGGACCACGATGTGCGCGGTCATGATCGAGTCGATGCGGGCCCGGATCGCGGCGCGGAACGGCGGGGCGTCCAGCTCCTCCCACTGCGCGCGGGTGTGGTTGATGACGGGCAGCCCGGTGTGGCTGTCGGTGTTCGTGTCGCCGTGGCCGGGGAAGTGCTTGGCGGTCGACGCGACCCCCGCGCCCTGATAGCCCTTCACCTGCGCCGCGACCAGGTCGGCCGCCGCGTCGGGGTCGGAGCCGAAGGACCGCACACCGATGACCGGGTTGGCGGGGTTGACGTTGACGTCGGCGTCCGGCGCGTAGTTCTGGTTGATGCCGAGCGCGGCCAGCTCCGAGCCCGCGATCCAGGCCGCCCGCCGGGTGTCGGAGCGCGAGCCGCCCGCGCCCAGGGCCATCGCGCCCGGCAGCAGCGTGGCGGGTTCGCCGACCCGGCAGACGATGCCGTGTTCCTGGTCGGTGGAGACGAGCAGCGGCACCCGGGGACGCCCGGCGAGCGCGGCGCGCTGGAGGCCGTTGGAGAGGTCGGCGATCTGGTGCGGGTCGCGGGTGTTGCGCGCCCAGGTGAAGTAGATGATGCCGCCGACGTGGTACGTGGAGATCAGCTCGGCGCCGGTGCGGACCCCGATCTCTTTGAGGTTCGCGTCGATGTCGGCCTGGTCGGGGTCGGTGGCCGAGTGCCCGTAGACCCGCATCACGAAGAGCTGGCCGACCTTCTCCTCCAGGCTCATCCCGGCGATGATCTGCCGCAGCCGACGGTCGGTGGAGGCGTTCGTGGAGTGCGCGGATGCGACGGAGGGGGCGGCGAGGGCGCCAGTGGCGGCCGCGGCCGTGGCGGCGGCGGTGGCGGTGAGGAGGGTGCGTCTTGAGGTGCGGTGGGACACGTGAGCTCCTTCCCTGGGTGAAAGAAACTTCCAAGGAAGTACGCTTATAGGGAAAGTAACTTCCGGTCAAGAGTCCGGGCCGCCCGTGCCACGACCCGCACGCGAACGGGTGGACGGGATCGGACCCGATTGCCGGTCCGATCCCGTCCACCCGTCCACGTGTGCGGGAGACGCCGTTTCGCCGCCCCGCCGATGCCCGATTCCGCTACTGCTTCGGCGCTCCCAGCCGCAGCAGGTACTCGCGGCCGGCGCCCAGCAGCCCCGGCAGCTCCGCCGCCCCCGGGTGCCAGCGCTTCTCGTACTCCCAGCACACCCACGTGTCCGGACCCGGCCCGTCCAGGCACTCCGCCAGCGGAAGCGCTCCGGAGCCCAGCGCCAGCGGAGTGAGGTCCTCCGCCGACGCGACGTCCTTCACCTGGATGTAGCCCAGGTGCGGGGCGAGCACCGCATGGCTGGCGGCCGGCTCCTCACCGGCGAGCCAGGTGTGCAGCACGTCCCAGATCGCACCGACCCGGGGGTGCCCGACCGTGGCGACGACCCGGGCGGCATCCAGGCCCGCGCGGTGCGAGTCGTGGGTCTCCAGCAGGATGCCGACGCCCATGTCGGCGGCGGCCGGGGCGGCCGCGCCGAGCCGCCTGGCGGCGGTCGCGTCGGCCTCCGCCTGCTCCTGGTCGCCGCCGCCGGGGAAGACCCGGACGTAGGACGCGCCCAGGTCCCGGGCGAGCTTCACCAGCTCGGACAGCTCCGCCAGGACCGGTTCGTCGTCGCCCTCGGCGGCCACCTGCACGTACCCCGCGAGGGCCAGGATCTCCACGCCGCCGGCCTTGAACGCCTCGACCACATCGGCCCGTTCCAGCGACGAGAGCCCCAGGTGCACGGGCTCCTCGGGGTGGACGCGCAGCTCCACCCCCTGGTAGCCGTTCCCGGCGGCGAGCCGGACGACCTCGGCGACCGGCGTCCCCGGCACTCCGAGGGTGGAGAATGCGAGCTTCATCGTGCGTGTCCTTCCCTTGTGCCGACGCCCCGCTCCTGCCCGTCGGGCCGGTGGCTACTCCCCTGCCGGGGCCGGGCGACTCCCGTGCGCGGCCCGGTGCCGGGGCCGCCTCAGCCGACGCCCCGCAGCAGCCGCTCCAGGCTACCCAGCAGTTTCAGCGCGTCCTCGCGCCGCGCACCCTCCAGCGCGCCGTCGGCGTGCACCGCGCGCTGCTCGGCCTCCCGCACCCGCTCCGGAGTGAGCACCCGCAGGGCCGCGGCCGCCTGCCGGGCGAACATCGCGAGCAGGTCCAGCTCCCGCAGGCCCGACCGGGCCTGCGGGGAGGGGTCCAGCACCTCCAGGACACCGAGGATCCGGGCGTCGCTGATGAGCGGGGCCGCCATCAGGGCGTTCGGCACGTACGCGGTCGACTCCGCGAGCGAGCGGTCGAAGGACGGGTCGGCGCTCAGATCGTCGACCACCATCGGCTCGCCGGAGGTCGCCACCCACCCGGCGATCCCGCGTCCGGCCGGGAACCGGCGCCCCACGAGGAACTCCTCGCCCTGCCCGGACACAGCCTGGAAGACCAGCTCGTCCGCTTCCTCGTCCAGCAGGAAGACCGAACTGGCCTCGGCCCCGAAGATCGCGCGGGCCACGTCGACGACGGACTGGAGGAGTTCGTTGCGCGGCGCGTCGGCAGCGGAGGAGGGGGCGGTCACGGAATCAGTTCTCTGCGTCATCACGGGTATCTCCTGCCGGAAGGGAAGAAGGACGCGGCGCGTGGCGCACGTTGGCCGCGGACAGATAGAGAGCGTTCTTGAGCTGGAAGGCCGTCATCCGCGGATGCGCGGACAGGACGCGGGCGCAGAGCCCGGCGACGTACGGCGTGGCGAAGCTGTTCCCCGTGGTGCGGATGGTCCGGCCGCCCAGCCACGGCACGGTCACGTTCTGGCCCGGTCCGAAGAACTCCACCGGGGGAGCCGGGTTGTACAGGTGCAGTTCGGGGTCGTCCTCCTGGTGGCTGCCCACAGAGATCACGGAGGCGAACCGCCACGGGAAGCTCTCCACCGGAGTGTTGTGGGCCGAGGCGACGATCGCCGTACGGGAGAAGTAGGCGCTGTCGGCCAGGCTGTGCAGCTCCTCCGCGAACCTGGTGCGGGTCGTCGACAGGCTGAGGTTGACCACGTCGAAGCGCTGTTCCACCGCCCAGCGCAGCCCGGCCAGCAGGACGTCGCCGGTGCCGGAGAACCGCTCCCCGAGCACCCGCACACTGTGGATCTCGCACTCCGGGGCGGTCCGGCGGATGATGCCCGCGCACGCGGTGCCGTGTCCGCAGGTGTCCCCGGTCGTGGTCGGCTCGACGGTGATCCCGCCGCTCTCCCCGTCCTTGACGACCACCCAGGACCCGGCCAACGGGCCGACCAGCGGATGGTCGCGCTCCACGCCCGAGTCCACGACGCACACGCGGACGCCGCGCCCGGTGGCGGGCCCGGCCGGGCGGCCGAGCGGCGGCCCGGCGTCCGCCAGCACCGGTACGTCGTCCGGGCCGCGCCCGCGCAGACTCCAGGTCAGACCCTGCCCCGGGGCCGTACCGGTCCGCACAGGGCCCGGTTCCGTCCGTGTCCGTTCCGATTCCGTGGTCGCCATCGGTCAGCTCCTCTCCCTCGTCGTGGCCATCGGCAGGGGCGGGCTCGCGAGGAACCCGGACACCCGGCGCACCCCCGGCAGATGCCCCTTGCCCGTGAAGTGCGCCCCGGCCGCCCGGGCCGAGGCCCCGGCCTCCGGCCGCCGGCCCAGGACGGCGAGCGTGTGCGCCCGGTCCAGCTCGGCCGTCGCCTGGACCAGCGGGGAATCGGTGAGCAGCGAGGCCCGGACCGCCCGGTCCGCCTGCCCGACCGCCTCGTCGGGGTGGACCCGCGCCGCGAGCCGGGCCCGCAGCCCCGCCAGGTCCACCGCGTCCGCACGGCTCAGCCCCGACGTGTCACCGACCTCGGCCAGCCGGGCCGCCGCCCGGTCCTCCCGGCCCGCGTCCAGCTCCAGGCGGGCCGCGTCCAGCGCCACCGCGGCCCGCATCCCGACCGCCCCCGTGCGCCGGGCCGCCGCGTCCGCCCGGCCGAGCAGGTGCAGCGCGGCGGCGCTCCGGCCGAGCAGCGCCTCCACCGTCGCCCGGAACACCGGGAGGAAGACCTCCGCCTCGGCGAACCCCAGCTTCCCGGCCAGCCGTTCCGCCTCGGCCAGGCAGGCGTACGCCTCCTCGGGCCGGCCCCGGAGCGCGTGCAGCACCGCCAGCGGGCAGTTGAGGGTGACCCGGACCGTGGGCCGGCCCGCACCGTGCGCCGCCAGCAGCGTCCGGCAGCGGACCACCGCGGCGGGCACCGGAACCGGCCCGCGCCACAGCGAGACGCCGATCGCGCCGAGCGCCCCGGCGCGCTCCGGCTCCGCGCCGGCCAGCACCGCGTGCTCCAAGGCCCGCGCCTGGTCCCGCTCCGCCTCCTCGTGCCGCCCCGACCGCTGGAACTGCTGGGCGAGCCGCAGATGCGCCCGTGCCCGGCCGGCCGAGTCCCCGGCCGCCTCGAACACCGGGAGCACCGTACGGGCCACGGCGGCGGGGCCCGGCCCGGCGCCCGGATCCAGCACCGAGAGCGCGAGGCGGGCATGCGCGGCCTCCACCGGGTCGGACCCCGAGTCCCGTACCCGGCGCAGCAGTTCGGCCCCCTCCTCGGTGCGGCCCAGCGCCACCCGGACCTCGCCGAGCCGCCGCGCCGCCGCCGGGTCGCCGGCGCGCAGGTCCACCGCCCGTTCCAGCAACCCGTGGGCCCAGTGCAGGTCGGACCGGGCGGCGGCCTGCGCCCCGGCCCGGCCCAGTGCGGCGGCGGCCCGGTCGCGCAGCCGCCGGGCCCGGTCGTCCAGCAGGCCCAGCTCCGCCCGGTAGCGGTAGGCGCGCTCCAGATGGCCGCCGACCGCACCGTCGCCGCCGCGCAGCACGCTGGGCAGCTCCGCCGCCCAGGCGTGACGGTCCGCCTTGGCCCGCTTGGACAGCGAGGCGTACGCGACCTCGTGCACCAGTCCGCTGCTGAACCGGTACACCGCCTCCTCCTGGCCGCCCGGCGTTCCCGACTCCACCAGTCGGCGGCGGCCGAGCGCCGCCAGAGCCTCCTCGACGCGCCGACGGCGCTCCGGGGCCGCCGCGTCGGCGAGCTGCCCGCCTCCGTGCCCCTCCCCGGCCTGCACCGACAGCTCCAGCCGGACCAGTTCCGGTGCGGTGAACTCCCGGCCGATCACGGCGGCCAGGTCCACCACCGCACGCTCCGCCCTGGCCAGGGCCCCGATACGGGCGCCCAGCAGCGCCTGGAGCGTGGGTGGCAGGTCCCCGTCGGCGTCCGGGCTGCCGGTGCCGGAGACCGCCGCCGGGTCCGGCCGGTCGCCGACCAGGAGCTGTTCGAGGTAGAGCGGATTGCCCCCGGCCCGCGCCAGGAGCCGGTCGTCCACCGGGGACGGCCCGACGTCCGGACCGGCGAGACCGGCGGCGAGCAGCGCCGCCTCCTCGTGCGGCAGGCCGGTGAGCTGGAGGTGCCCGTCCGATCCGTCGGGCCCGTCCGTCCGTCCGGCGCAGAGCACCAGCACCCCCGCGCACCCCGAGCCGTCCGTCAGCCGGTGCACTGTGCGGACCAGCAGCGGGGCCGCCGCGTGCCAGTCGTCCAGCACCAGGACCACCGGGCGGACCCGGGCGGCCCGCTCCAGGACCGCCGCCAGGGCCGCGCACATGTCCTCGAAGGGCGCGTTCGGCGTGCCGTCGCGCAGCAGGCCCCCGGAGAGCAGGGCCATCGCGTCGTCGACCGCCAGCCCGCCCGCCGCGTCCCCCGGATCGCAGGCGGAGCCGGGCCCGGGTGCGGAGGCGGACGTGAGGGCCGTCAGGGAACGCACCGCGTCGGCCAGCGGGGCGAGGGTGCCGTGGTCGCCGTAACTGCGGCACCGCCCCGCGCCGTACACGAGCGCGCCGGACGCCGATCGCCCCGCCAACCACTCCCGTACCAGCCGGGTCTTGCCGATGCCCGCCTCCCCGGTGACCCGCAGCAGCTCGGCGCCGCCGGAGCCCCGCGCCAGAGCTGCGTCCAGGGACTGCCGCTCGGCGGCGCGGCCGACGAAGGGGACGTCGAAGCGGCGCAGCAGCTCGGGGTCGTCCGCCCCCAGCGCGAGCAGCCGGTAGGCCTCCACGCTGTCCCGCTTGCCCTTCAGCCGCAGCGGCCCGGTGGGCTCGGCGCTCACCGTCGGACCGGCGGCGCGCAGGGTCCCCGGGCCGATCAGGATCTCGCCCCGGCCCGCGTTCTGCTCCAGCCGGGCGGCGATGTTGACCGTCTCCCCGGAGACCAGGGCCTGCCGTGCGGTCGTATCCGAACCTGCCACCACCTGGCCGGTGTTGACGCCGATCCGGGTGGCCAGCTCGATGCCGAGGGTGGCGCCCAGCTCCTCGTTCAGCCGAGCCAGCGCCCGGCGCATCCCGAGCGCCGCCGCCAGCGCCCGCCGGGCGTCGTCGTCACGGACCACCGGTACGCCGAACACGGCCATCACCGCGTCCCCGATGAACTTCTCCGGGGTGCCGCCCCGCGCCACGATCTCCGCGCTCATCGCCTCGAAGTACCGCAGGGTCACCGCGCGCAGCGTCTCCGGGTCGAGCACCCCCGAGAGCGCGGTGGAGCCGACGAGATCGCAGAACAGGACGGTCACCGGCTTGCGTTCGTCACCGGGCGGGGCGGCGGGTGACGGACCGGCCCCCACGGCGGCGGTCGCGCACGGCGTCCCGCAGGACGAACAGAACCGGGCCGTCGGCGGCAGGTCCTGCTGGCACGAGAGGCAGTTCATGGCGGGTCCTTCTCTCCGGGATGTCGGGGCGGGTACGGGCCCGCTTCCGGCTCCGGGCCCGTACCGCTGATCGGTCGCCGGTCAGAACAGCGCGCCGCCGGCGATCTCGCCGTGTGCCTGGACCTCGGGACCGACGGCGTCCAGCCGGCTCTTCACGTCGAGCAGCAGCGCCAGTTCCTCCGGCGTCAGCCCGCTCAGCACCTCGCGCTGCTCCTCGGTGAGCAGGTCCACGGGGAAGCCCGCCTCGTACAACGCGTCGGGCGGTGCGGCCCGTTCGTCGTTCTCGGGTGGTCCGGTCATGGTGTGACTCCCATCGGTGGGACAGGTCCGGCTCCCCGCAGCGACGGCGCCGGTGCGGAGCGCCCGAGCCGGACGAACAGCCGGGTGAGCGCGTCGAGGGAGTGCAGCGCGCTGACCGCCACGGCCGCTTCCGGCCCCCGGCCCAGCGGCAGTCGGTCCAGCAGCGCGTACAGCTCGTCCAGGTGCTCGGAGTCGAGCGCCGAGTGCTCCCGCACGGTCCGCAGCGCGGCGGCGGACAGCCCGGTCAGCTCGGCGATGCGGCCGGTGAGGCCGGGGGCGGGCGCGTAGCCCTCCAGTACGGCGATGTAGCCGAGCAGGGAGACGGGGTGGTGGTGCTCGATCCAGTAGTACTGGGCCCCGACGAGCGAGGCGACCAGCGGAGAGGGCAGTGCGCCGAGCGCGTCCTCGGGGGCGCCGCCCGCCGCCCGGAGGTCCTCCAGCAGCCAGGCGTCGTGGCCCTCCTCCTCCTGGATGTGCTCCTCCAGATACGCGGCGAGGGGCGCCGCCAGCGGGTCGCCCGAGGCGGCACGCACGCGGGCGCGGTCCAGGGCCAGTTCCATCAGCGGGACGGAGGCGCGGATGACGGTGTGCATGGTGCTCAGATACGTCCGGTAGCGAGGCAACAGGCCCTCGGCGCGCCACATATGGTGCGTCGCGTCCCGCAACTCGGGCTCCAGCAACAGGAGTTTGACGCGCAGACGCGCGGCGGCCCCGGGATTCGCGAGGGGTGCGCTCTCGGTTCGCGTGCTTCCGGTCGCCGCGCTCATCGGACATCCTGCGCGCCGGTCACCGGCAGTGGCTGACCGCCGGAGACGACCATCGGCGCGTAGGCGGCGCAGCCGTGGCGGCGCACGACGCCCTGCGCGCCCTCCCGGGAGCCGCGCACCGCGGCCGTCAGGTCCAGCAGCGCCCCGGCCGGCCCGCCCGCCACCGCGCGGGCCCCGGCAGCCGCCGCCTCGTCGCCGCCCAGTGCCCGGCAGCCGTCGCAGTAGGAGCCCGCCGGGGGGCCGGAGCCGTACCGGGCGGCCAGATGCGTGGGCCCGACCGTGCGGACCATGCGCAGCACCGGGGACTCCAGCGCCCGGCGGCGTACGGTCGCCCAGTCGTCGGCGCCGATGTGGCCGAGGTCCAGATGGGCCGGGGCGGGCCGCCGGTCGACGGTGTCCTGGTTGCAGCAGGCGAGCACCCGGCCGTCGAAGGCGACCACCGGCCAGGCGGCCATCGAGCACGGCGCCGCCGCCGCCGGGTCCGGGCCGGTGCGGGCCGGCCCGGCCCAGGCGGCCGCCCGGCCGAACGGCCGCACCTCGTTGACCAGGCACGGGACCCGGCCGCCGAACTCCCGCTGCACCGCCCGGGTGAGGTCGGCCAGATACGGGTCGGACGCTCCTGTCCCGGTGAGGTGAAGGCTCACGGCCACGCCCTCGTCCCGCACTCGGTGCAGGGCGCGGAACACGTCGGCGCGCGGGACCTCGCGCTCGTGGTGGATGTCGAGGGAGGCCGAGAAATGGTCGAGGGAGCGGATCGCGCGGAGGATCGCGGGAGGAATCGTCTCCCCACGCCACCCGGCGCGCCGGCTCCCGCCCCGGGCGAAGAACATGCCGCTCAGCAGCGCCGTACGGGACCCGGCGCCCCGAGCCAGCGTGCTCAGCCGCTCGGCGAGCGCGGGCAGCAGCAGCGGCTCCCCGCCGGTGAGCAGGACGACGTCGGGCCGGTTCTCCTCGGTGAACGAGTCGACGAACCGCTCCAGTTGGCCGCCGTCCGGCTCCTCCCGGGTGAGCAGGTCCGACCCGGTCGAGCAGTGCGCACAGCGCAGCGGGCAGCGTCGGGTGAGACCGAGGAGCAGACCGGCGGCCGGGAAGGGCCGCCGTGCGACGAGTTCGGCGAGTTCCATGCGGGCCGCCTCCTTCGGGGCCGGTGCGCGTCGGGCGCGTACCCAGGCTGTGGGCCACCGGTTCGAGGACGGTCCGAAGGCGCTTCGGCAGCGGTATGGACCCAGGTCGGAACGGGGACCCGAGGCATCGGCCGGCCCCGCCGGGGCTGCTCCCACCGCCGCGAGCTGGCCCGATACCGGTGCCATACCGGCGGCGAAGCGATCGCCAGGCCCGGCTTCCTAACTTTCTCGGCAACGGCAGGCAACAGCCCGCCGCACCGGACACCGGAGGTCACCCCCGGGCGTCCCGGGTCCCGTAATGACGAGTGGATGGAGACCACCATGTCCGAGAACACCAAGCCGGCCGGCGACGAGACCAACGAGACCCCCGAGGTCGAGGCGCACTCCGTGCTGGACCTTCAGGAGACCTCCGTCAACGCCGACCGCGACATCATCGCGCCCCCCGGCAACTGCATCAGCGTGCTCAGCGTCGTCGAGAACTGATCTCACCCGCCGCACACCGCACATCCAGGGGCATGTCCCCAGCGTTTCGGCCCTGTAGTGACGAGTGGATGGAGATCACCATGTCCGAGAACACCGAGCCGGCCGGCGACGAGACCCCCGAGGTCGAGGCGCACTCCGTGCTGGACCTCCAGGAGACGTCCGTCCAGGGCGGCGACACGACCGACGGCAACTGCATCAGCGTGCTGAGCGTCGTCGAGCAGCAGCGCTGAACCGAGCGCTGAACCCACCGGGCCGAGCGCTGCGGAGGGACGGGGCCGAGGCCTCGCCCCCGCGGCGTCCGGCCGGCGGACAGGCGGTACGGGGCGGCTCCGCGAGCAACGGGAGCCGCCCCGCCGCGCTTGCGCCCGCCCCACCCGTACGTCCCGCGCGCTCAGTACGTCCCGTACGTCCGCCCGGAGAGGTATCCGCGCGTCCGCACCACCGTCCGTCCGCCCGCTGATCTCCGGGAGCCTGCCGATGGCCACGCCCCTCCGCTCCAACCGGGACTTCCGGCTGCTCTGGATGAGCGGCCTGTTCGCTGTTCTGGGCAGCCAGATGGGCGCCCTCGCGCTGCCCCTGCTCATCCTCAAGGAGACCGGCTCCGCCGTGCAGGCCGGTGCCGTGGGGACCGTGTCCATCTGCGCCGTGCTGATCACCATGCTGCCCGGCGGGGTCATGGCCGACCGGGTCGAACGACGCCGGCTGATGCGGCTGTGCGACGTGGGGAGCCTGCTCGCGGTCACCGCGCTGACCGTCGCCGTGTGGAACGGGCACGCCCCCATGGTGCTCGTCCTGCTGGTCGCCACCGCAGGAGCCGTGCTGAACAGCCTCTACGCCCCCGCCGCCTTCGGTCTGCTGCGCGCGGTCGTGCCGCCGGACCAGATGGGCACGGCGACCGCACGGCTGCAGGCGCGTACCGCCACGGTCCGGCTGGTCGGCCCGCTCGTGGGCGGCGCGCTCTTCGGCATCCACGAGGCGCTGCCCTTCACGGCCCAGTTCCTCGGGCTGTTCCTCTCGACCGTCTGCGTGGCCCTCGTGCGTACCCGATCGGCCGCCCGGAAGAAGGCAGGATCGGTCCTCAGCCGCGACGAACTCACCGCCGGACTGAGTTTTCTCTGGCGACTTCCCTACCTCCGGACGGTGCTGCTCGTCTTCGGGCTCGGCATGAACTTCGCGTTCGGCGCTCTCACCTTCACCGCGCTCGCCGTCTTCTCCGAGGGCGGCCGTTCCGGCCTCGGTGGCGGCTTCGTCATCACCTGCGTCTCGGCGGGTGCTCTCGTCGGCGCGCTGCTCGCGCCCCGGCTCTCTCCCGACCGCCACATCCGTGCCCTCCTGGTCGTCACCTGCTGGAGCTGTGTGCTGACGGCCGGGGTGCTGGCCTGGCTCAACAGCCCGTTGGTGGCTGGGCTGCTGTGCGCGGTGTGCATGTGCCTGTCGACGGTCGCCAGCATCGGCTTCCTGTCGACGCTGCTGATCGTCACCCCGGAGGACCGGGTCGGCCGGGTGCAGAGCGCGGCCTCCTTCCTGTCCTCGATCGTCCAGCCGTTCGGCCCGCTCGCGGGCGGCGCGCTGCTGACCGCGCTCGGCCCGCGCAACGCCTTCGGTGTGGTCGCGGCGGTGCTGGCCGTCTCGGCGGCGGTCATGACGCTCGCTCCCTCGTTACGGTTCGGGGCCGTTCCCCCGCCCGCAGGCAACGCCGCACCGGACGACTCAGACGCGCCCGGCCCGCGCGAGGCCCCGGCCAGACCTGTCCCCGACGCCGCCGGTCCCGGCGCACTCTGAGGAGGGATTGCCGTGCCCGGCATCCAGGAGACCCAGTTGTACTGCCTCGCCGACCGCCGGTACTACGACACCCCGGCCCGGCTCCCCGACGAGGAGACCCGCTACCCCCTCGACAGGGCCGAGGCGCCGGCCGGCTGGCGGCGCGTGGCCGGCGGGTTGTGGACCTCGCTGCTGCCCGAGGACGGCGGACCGGCCGAACAGGGCTGGAAGATCCACGTGTCGACCGTCCCCGAGGAGGCGGCCCGCACGCTCCGCGACACCTCCGAGATCTGCCTCCGGCACCAGGTGCCGTTCAAGTTCCTCCGCAGCGAGCAGGCGCTCCTGCTGATGTCGGGGAAGTACATGTCCCGGGGCAGTGCCGGGAAGTTCCTCACCCTCTACCCGCCGGACGAGACAACGCTGAGCCGCCTGTTGGACGAGTTGACCGGGGCCCTGTCCGGCCGTCGGGGCCCGTACATCCTGAGCGATCTGCGCGTCGGCGACGCCCCCGTCTACGTCCGTTACGGCTCCTTCGTCGACCGCTGGTGCCACGACGCCCGGGGCGAACGGGTGCCCGCCCTGCGCCACCCCTCCGGCGAACTGGTCCCCGACGAACGGGGCGTGGTGTTCCGGACGCCTGCGTGGGTGCGGGTGCCCGAGCTGCTGAGGCCGCACCTCGCCGCCCGCGCCGCCGCGCGCGACGACTCCTTCCCGTACACCGTCACCGATGCCCTCCAGTTCTCCAACGCGGGCGGCATCTACCTCGCCCGGCACCGGGAGACCGGCCACCGGGTCGTGCTGCGCGAGGCCCGCCCGCACTGCGGGCTGGACGCGGTGGGCGAGGACGCCGTGACCCGGCTGGAGCGCGAGCACCGGGCTCTGACAGCACTCGCCGGGCTCGACTGCGTGCCTGAGGTGTACGGCGTACGCACCGTGTGGGAGCACCGGTTCCTGATGACGGAGTACGTGGAGGGGCCCACCCTCCTCGAGGAGATCGTGGCCCGCTTCGCTCTGGTGCGCGGAGCCCGTACGGTGGACGAACTCGCGCCTTACACCGTGTGGGTGGACCATGTCACCAGCCAACTCGCCGACGCACTGCGGGAGATACACGGCCGCGGGCTGCGCTTCGGTGATCTGCACCCCGCCAACGTCATCCTGCGGCCCGACGGGCGGCTCGCCCTCGTCGACTTCGAGTACGCCACCGAACTCGACGACCGAGTAACCCCGTTGGCCGGGGCGCCCGGCCTCCAGGCCCCGCCCGGCACCCCGGGCGCGGAGGCCGACGCCTACGCACTGTGGGCGACCTGGCTCACCATGCTGATGCCACTGACCGAGATGGCCTCCCACGACCGGGCCAAGGCGCTCTCGCTGGAGTCCTGGGCCCGGGAGCGCTACGGCCTCGCGCCCGATGCCGGCCCGGCCCGCCCGGCCCTGCTGCGGGCGGCGGAGCGCGCCGCCGGCCGGGAGAGCGAGATCGCCGCCCTGCTCGGCGGGCCCGCGCCCAACTGGCCCGAACTGCAGGCCCGGCTGCTCGCGGGCGTCCACGCGGGCGCGACGCCCGAGCGCCGCGACCGGCTCTTTCCCGGCGACCCCAAGGGCTTCGCCACCGGCGGTACGGATCTGGCGCACGGGGCCGCCGGTGTCCTCTACGCCCTGCACCGCGTCGGGGCCCCGGTCCCGGCCGCCTGGACCGACTGGCTGGCAGAGGCCGCCCGCCGGCGCGACCCCGCGTCCCCGGGCGGCCTCTACGACGGTCTGCCGGGGACCGCCGTGACGCTGGCCCTGCTCGGACGCCCGGACGAGGGGCGCGAACTGTTCGCCCGGGCCGTCGACGCCGCCCGCCCGTCCCCCTCGGCCGACCTGCTCACCGGGCGGGCGGGCATCGCCCTGGCCGCCCTCCGCCTGGCCACGGTCGGCCCCGGAGCTCCTGACCCGGAGCTGGTGGACACCGCCCTGCGAACCGCCTGGGGACTGGACTGCCTGGTCCGGGGCGAGCCGGTGGCGGGCGGCCCGGAGGCCCCGCCCTCGGCCGGGCTGCTGCGGGGGCTGAGCGGCGTCGCGCTGCTCCACCTCGAACTGCACGCGCTCACCGGCGAGGAGTGGCTGCTGCGTGCCGCCCGCACCGCCCTGTACCGGGACTCCGGCCACTGCGTCGCCATGGACGACGGTACCGTCCAGGTCAAGGACGGCCGTCGCCACCTCCTCTACCTCGACCAGGGCAGCGGCGGCTTCGCCCTGGTCGCCCGCGCCTACCTGGCCCGGCAGGAAGCGCCCGCGCTCGCCGGCCTGCTGCCCGGGGTGCGCAAGGGCTGCCGCAACGAGTTCGTGCGCGAGCCGGGTCTGTTCACCGGCAGGGCCGGACTCGTCGCCACCGCACGTCAGTTGGAGGAAGACGCCCCGGCCGGGCCCGAGGTCCTCGCCTCCGTGCGCAACCTGTCCTGGCACCTGGTCGCGGACGGGGACCGGCTGCTGGTGCCCGGGGCCCGCCTGCGGCGCTGCTCCGCCGACCTGGCCACCGGCTCGGCCGGGTTGCTGCTCGCCCTGCACTTCCTCGCCGGGGCGCACCCCGAGGTGGCCGTCGCACCCGGAGGCCATGGCACCGGGTGCGACGGCCACGAGCCGCACGATCTGCTGAAGTTGCTCACCTTGGGATGAGGGCGGCGGCGGGCGCGCCGGCCGGGTCGTCCGCCTCCTGCTCCCGCGCGAACAGGGAAAGCAGGCGCGGCACTTCGTACAGCGCGGCATGTGCGGTGACCTCACCTGCCGGGGAGGTCACCGCACCGGCGTCGATCAGAGACTCCACGGCCCGGATCGCCGCCCGTTCCCCGCAGCCCAGCGCCACCGTGGCCCGGTCCAGGGTGAAGCAGCCGTCCTCGGCGAGCCCGGCCAGCCGCCCCAGCGCCCACCGGTCGCCGTCCGCCAGGTCCTGCCAGCCGGACGCGATCCGGCGCCGTACGGAGACATCCCCGGCGACCAGCTCGTCGAGCGCGGCCGACGGGTCGTCGAGGCGGGCCGCGTACTCCGCCAGCGGGAGATGCCGGAGCACCGCCAGCCGCATCCCGCTCACCTCCACCGCGAGCGGCAGCCCTCCGCAGGCCCGGACGATCCGCAGCGCCGCCCCCGGGTCCGTCCGCAGCCGCCCGGCCCCGATCAGCTTCCCCAACAGCTCCAGCGCCTCGCCGTCCGCCAGCGCCGGCAGCGCGATCCGGTGCACGGAGGCGAGACCGGGCAACTGCCCCCGGGCGGTGACCAGCACGGAGCACCCCCCCGACCGGGGCAGCAGACCCCGTACGGCCGCCTCGTCGGGCACGTCGTCCAGGACCACCAGCGCCCGATGTCGTGCCTGCCACTCCTGCCAGGCATCCGCGAGCGCGGCGGGGCCGCCCGCTGCCGCGGGCGTCTCCTCGCGGGACTCTGCCACCCCGTACAACCGTCCCAGCTCCGTCAGGATCTCCGCCCGGCCGCGCGCCGTACCGTCCTCCCGGCGCGCCCGGACGTGCACGCGGCCGTCGGGGAAGGGGTCGGCGAGCAGATGCGCCGCCCGGACCGCCAGCGCCGACTTCCCCGCCCCGCCCGGACCTGACACGACCACCACGCGTGCCTCGCCGCCCCCCAGCACATCGAGCAGGCCCCGCAGTTCCTCGCGGCGACCCGTGAACGCCCCGGTACCGGCCGGCAGCGCCACCGGGCTCGACGTCTCCCGGGCGACGGCGGGCGGGCGTGGCTTACGCCCCCGGTCGAGCATCGACCGGTACAGCGCCGCCATCACCGGGCTGGGCTCCAGGCCCAACTCCCTTGCCATCAACTGCCGGTAGTCGTCGTACACCGCCAGCGCCTCGGCCTGTCGGCCGGACTGGTGCAGGGAGTTCATCCAGGCAGCCCGCAGCCGCTCCCGCAGCGGATGGCGCTCCACCAGATCCCGCAGCCCGTCCACCGCGACGGTGGCCCGGCCCAGTTCGAGCTCGGCTTCCGCCCAGTCCTCGTACACCGTCAGACATCGGGCCTCCAGCCTGTCCGCCTCCTCGGCCACCCCGGCCGAGTCCCGCAGATCGTTCAGCGGCGGGCCCTCCCACAGGTCGAGCGCACCGCGCAGCAAGCGCGCCGCGCCCGTCAGATCGCCCCGCTCTGCCGCCGCCCGCCCCGCCCGGGCCAGCGACCCGAAGCGCAGGGTGTCCAGCTCATCCTCGGCGACTCGCAGGAGATAGCCTCCGCAGCCGTGCACCACCCGTTCCGTGCGGCCGTCCCCGGGAGGGCCCAGGAGGGCTCGGGCGGCGCTGACGTACACCTGCAGGTTCTTGCGGGCGGTACGGGGCGGATCGTCCGGCCACACCGCATCGGTCAGCACCTGTACGGGCACCGGGCAGTTGGGACGCGCCAGCAGGGTAGCGAGGACGAGGCGCTGCTTTCGCGGGCCGAGCTGGAGTTCACGGCCGTCCCGTCGGGCAGTCAGCGGGCCGAGCAGGGAGAAGTGCACGGCACCGGCCGCACCGGAAGGGAGGGGAGGTCGGGTCATCAGCGGGCCTCCGGGAGGGGGACGGGCGGCGGACTGGACCGTACGTATGCCCTGATCCTGCTGCGACCCGGACCGCCGCACATCGGGGTCGGGCCCGCATTTTCCGGCCGGGCACCCGACCGAAACCCCTCGGCGCCCCCATGTTGCCCGCCCCGGCCCCCATGACGGTCGCCGTACCGGCCCCCATGACGGTCGCCGTACCCGGCCCCCATGGACGCACGGCTCGTGATCAATACACCCAGGAGGGTGTCCGGCGGATCGCGGCCTGGGGCAGGGCCCTGATCACGGGCCACCCCCGGCCCGGCCCTCAGGCCGGCTCGGCAGCGCACTCGGCGGCGAACTCGCACAGCGCCGTCCGGTCCGCGCGCCCGGTCTTGTTCAGCAGGCTGGCCATGTGCTTCTCCACCGTGCGGGGCGAGATGGACAGCCGACGGGCGATCTGCTGGTTCCCGGGCCGTTCGGGCAGCAGCACGAACACCTCGTACTCGCGTGGCGTGACCCCGCTGGTCCGCAGCGGCGACGGGATCCGGTCCCAGCCGCCCCGGTGCTGACCCACGGTCGCCCCGGCCTGCCGCAGCGCCGCCCGGCACGCGGAGGCGACCGGCTGCACTCCGGCCCCGTAGAAGAATTCCTCCGCGGTCCGCAGCCATGCCACCGGCTCGCCCCAGCCGTCCGCGAGGGCCGCGTCCGCGACCAGCCGCAGCCCCAGATGGTGGGCGACCGGGAAGGGCGCCGAGCGCAGCGCGAAGGACCCCATCAGCCGGGCGGCCCCGGCCGGGTCACCCTCCCGGCCCAGCAGCACCGCGTCGGCCGGCTCCAGGAACTGCCGGTTCCAGGCGAGGCAGGCCCCGGGAGCCGCCCGCACCTCCTCCAGCTCCGCCCGGTCCGCCTGCCCCGCCAGGACCCGCAGCAGCGGGCGCAGCCCGTACCGCCCACTCAGGTAGTAGTAGCTCGGATGGTCCAACTCCCAAGCCAGCGCCTCGTCCAGGCCCGCCACCGCCCGCTCCCGGTCCTCCTCCAGCAGGGCCCCGAACGCCCGGCAGAGCCCCGACCTCAGTGGCACCAGCAGCGACTTCTCGCCGCCGGCCCGCCGGAACGCGGCCAGCGCCCGGTCCATGTCCCGCCGCCGCCCCCGGTGGGCGGCCATCGTCGCCCCGGCCAGCAGCAGATAGCGGTGGGCGGACAGATCGCCGACCCGGGCACTGGCCTCGGCCGAGCGGTCGATGATCTCCTGCGCCTCTTCCCACCGGGCGCACATCACCGCGTTCATCGCGAGCAGCCCGTCGACCGTGCGGGTCAGCAACAGCGCCCCCAGCTCCGTGGCCGCCGCCCGGGCGGAGAGCAGCCGGGAAGCGTCCCCGGTCCGCATGAAGGCGTTGGCGCCCAGCCGTACCAGCGCCTCCACCCGCCAGACCGGCAGGGCATGGTCGGTGGAGATCGACAGCATCCGCTCCAGCGCGGCGTCAGCGGCGTCGAAGCCCTCCTCGCGGCGCAGCAACGCCAGCAACTGCCAGGCCCTGCAGGCCACCACAGGCAGCCCCTCGGCCTCAGCGGTCTCGGCGGCCTTCTGGACGGCCTGCTCGGTCTCCACCGGATCCCGGCCCGGCCGCCCGTGCCCGGGGAGCAGCGCGAGATAGCCGTCGACCACCACGAGCGCGGCGCGGCGGCCCGCGGGCGGCGTCGGACCGAGGAGCACGCGCGCCGCGTCGACCTGGAGCGCGGCGTCGGCGGTGCGCTCCGCCATGACCGCCGCCCAGGCGAGCTCGACGTGGACCTGCCCGCGCCGAGCGGCTGCTTCGGAACGCGCCGGAACCGGCGGCAGCGTCTCGGCGAGCGCCAGCGCGCCGTCCAGATCGCCGCCCTCGGCCCGGGCGACCGCCAACGACTCGGCGACGGCGGCCCGGTCGGCCTCGGCGGCCAGGGAGTGCGCCCGCTCCAGCAGCACCACGGCGGAACCGTGCGCTCCCGAAGCGAGCATCCGTCTTCCGGCTTCCGCGAACCGGCGGGCCGCCCCCGCCCGGTTCCCTGCCGCGAGTTGCAGCGAGGCCACGAGTTGTTGCCCGTCCTCGTCCAGCGGCAGGCCGGACTGCTCGATCGCCGCGGCGGCACGGCGGGCCAGAGAGGCGCGCTCGGCCGGCGCGAGCGAGGAGATCAAGGCCTCGGCGGTGAGCGAGTGCCGGAATGTGTAACGGTCGGGGGCCGCGCCGTCCGGGGCGATGACCCCGGCCTCCACTGCGGACCGGAGATGCGTGAACAGGGCCCGGTCCTCGAAGCCGGTGACGCTCTGGAGCACGGTCACCGAGAATTGGCTGCCCAGGGTGGCCGAGGCCAGTAAGAGATCCCGCACCGGCTCGTCCAGCCGCTCCAGCCTGCGGGCCCAACTGCGGACGATGTCCGAGGGGACGGAATCGCCCGGCTGCTCCACCGCCTCCCACTCGCCGTCCGTCTGCCGGAGCCGATCGGTGTCGAGGAGGTCCGCCAGCAGCAGCTCCAGCAGGTACGGGTTGCCCGCGGCGCGTTCGGCCAGCCGCAGGTGCACCGCCTCGGGTATCTCCTGCGGCTCCGCCTCCAGGCACGCGCCCGTCAGCGCCCGAACCTGGGCGTCGGGGAGTGGGCCCAGCGCCCGCACCGTCGCTGTGTGGCGGCGCTCGGCCGAGCGTACGAGGTCCAGGGCGGCTCCCGGCTCCGGGCGCAGGGTGCCCAGGAGGAGGATGGGCAGATCGGCGAGGTTGTCGATGATGTACTCGACGACCGCGACGGTCTCCGTGTCGCAGTCGTGCAGATCCTCCAGCAGGATCGCGCAGCCCGCCTCCCTGCCCAGCACGGACAGCAGTCGCAGCAACGCCTCGGCCAGTTCCACGACCGACTCCGGAAAGCCGGGCGACCCGCCCCTGCGCCACTCCGGGACCAGGCGGGCCAGCGCCGGATGGTAGGGCTCGAGCTCCGGATCGGTCGGGGTGCCGACGGCCCGGAACCGGGACGCCAACGCCTCGGCGAGCGGGCGGAAGGGCACGACGAGCCCGGTCGAGGTGGCCCGGCCGCGCAGCACCGGCATGCCGAACCCGTAGGCCCGGTAGGCGCATTCGCCCACCAGCCGGGACTTTCCGATACCGGCTTCCCCGATGAGGAACAGCGCGCGCCCCGAACGCCGTTGCACGGCGTCCAGGGCGCTGCTCAGCAGTCCGATCTCCTCGTCCCGCCCGACGATGACCGGCGAAGTGGCTCGCATGGCCGCAGATTACTGGAGCGACAACTCTTGCGTCTGCGGTCCAAATCGGCTCAATCAACCTCTAGTTGGCCGGATCCGTTCACCAGGGGGCGGTCATGGTGGTCCAGGGCAGGTCGTGGCTGTAGCCGATCTCGCTCTCCGAGGAGCTGAGGAGTCTGCTGCGCGTACCGAGTCCTCCGGTGGACCCGAGGGAGATCTGTCCGGCCGGGTGCTCCGGGGAGCCCTCGTGTGCGATCTCGCCGGACGCCTGCAGGGCCGATTCGCCGAACTGCTTCATCTCTGCCTCATCCTCTGGTGGTGGGTGATGGTGACGGGTGTTGAGCAGGGGTGGGCGTGGTCCGCCCCGGTGGGGCTGTGGATCGCTTGGCGGTGTGGCGGTTGAACACCTGGGCAGGTCAGCGGCCCCGAGAGGGGCGCAGGAGCAGGGCGGAACCGATCCGGTCGGGGAACCCCGCGCGCAGCAGCCCGTGTCCGATCCCCGATAGTCCGGTGAGTAGCCCCGGGTGCGGTACCCGACCGGGCGTCCCGCACTGCGGTCCCGCCCGGTCCGCGGCGGCCAGCAAGGTCCCGGCCCGGTGCACCCACGCGGCCCGTACGTCGGGCAGGAGGGCGGGCAGGGCGCTGTGGCCGAGGAGTTCGAGCAGGCCGGACTCCCCGTGGCAGAGGCTGTCGTCGGCGAGCGGACCGATGCCCGCCAGTGCGCCGGACCGCGCCGCCAGCCAGCCGGACAGCTCCGGGTCCTCGCGTGCGTCGGGGCTGTCCACGATCGCCAGCGCGACCCCCGCCGCGCCGTCGCACCAGGCGGGGCCGGGGTTCGCACCGGCGGCCCCGGCGGCGGCCCAGGCTGTCGTTCGGGGCGTGGCGCCGGTGATCGGCCGGGCTGTCGCACCCGGCGTCGCCCCGGCCGCCTGCCCGCGCCCCGGCCCCGGGATCGTCCCGGCCGGTGCTCGGTCGCCCGCCCGGGGGGTCGCCCCGAACGCCGCCCGGCGCAGGGCCCGCAGCCCGGCGTTCCGGTGGTGGGCGTCGCCTGTGGCACCGGCGAAGCGCAGCAGCGCCCAGCCGATCCCCGCCGCCCCGTCGGCGAAGCCCCTGGCCTCCGGGAGCGGGGCGGCGGCGAGCCGCGCAGCGCAGCGCACGGCACCCCGCCACGCCTCCGGACGGCCGGTGGCCCGGTGCACCGCGAGCAGCGAGACCAGTCCGCCCGCCGCGCCGCCGCGCACCCCGTACCCGCCCTCGGCCGCGCTCGCCGCACAGCTCAGCCGGACGGCCGGACCGGCCTGGTCCAGCGCCTCGCGGTCGCCCAGCAGCGTGCCGACCTCGGTCAGGGCGTACGCGATGCCGCCGAGCCCGGCGTAGGCGCCGGAACCCAGGACGCCGAGCTCGTCGGCCCGCCCGTGCAGGGCGTCCAGCAGCCCCGGGACCGGGGCGAGCGCCTCGCGGGCCGCCTCCGCGTAGCGGGACACGCCTGTGAGCGCGGCCAGCTGGGCCAGGAAGAGCGCGGGGCCGGTGTATCCGCCCGCGAGGTCCGCCGCCATCGGGGTGAGCCGCCAGTAGCGCTCGCCGAGCAGCTCAAGACCGATCCAGTTGGTGCGGCCCTCGTGCCGGTAGGCGAGGGAGACGAGCTGGTCGCCCACCGACCGCGCGGCGGACAGCAGGTGCTCGGGCTCCGGCGCCGTCGCGGCGCTCCGCGCCCGGCCACCCGGGCCCGACCGGTGCGGCGGCTCGGGGGAGGTGCTCACCATGGCGGCCCGGATGATCCGTTCCTGGTCCTGGCGGTCCACGGTGTCCATCGCGCGCACCTTCGCCTCGACGCGCGCCAGCCCGGTGGGGGCGGCTGCGTCGGCCCCGGACCGGCCGGCCGCCGACTCGGTGACCGTACGGCCGGTACCGCTCCACAGCTCCGTGGAGCCGGGCCGGGTGGCGAACACCGGTACGTCACCGCACCACAGCTCCGCGATCTCCTCGTCCTCCACGCCGGGCAGCGCGGGCACGCCCAGCAGCGGGGTGCGCAGGAGGGACAGCACCTGGTGCCGTTCGGTGGCGTCCCGCATCAGGTCGGGGTGGGTCGATTCGTCCAGCAGCGTCGTGTACGTCCAGGTGGGTCGAGGGACGACACGAACCTCGTCCCGCGCGAAGCGCCGCAACGGCCCGTCGGGACCGAGGAGTTCGTCGCGGTGGTCGTGGATCGCGGTGTACCCGGCGCGGAAGCCCCCGCAGAGGGCTTCGGTGTACGCGGAGGGGGCGACAGGCACGGTGCCGAGCCGGGGCCGGTTCGCGGACTCGGTGAACCGGCCGGCCCGCCGTACCAGCCGCATGCGCTCGGTTCCGGCATCCGCCCAGTCGGCGGTCTCGATGGGGGACGACGCGGCCCGGCCGCCGCCGATGGCGGACATGTCGAGTGCGGTCGTGTCCCCGACGAGCAACTGCGGCAGCAGGCCCACCCGGTGGACCGAGTCGTGCAGGGCCCGGGCGGCCGGGTCGGCGGAACGGGCGGGTCCCAGCGGCGGGTGGAACAGGGTCTCCACATCGACCAGGACCGGGTGCGGGCCGCAGGCGATCAGGTTCTCATGGTGGAGATCGGTACCGTCCAGCGCGTGCAGCAGCGCCAGCAGCGCACCTTGGCGTCGGTAGAACTGACGGGTCTCCGCCCCCGAGGCACAGGGCCGTTCCTCGACGAATTCGGCCCAGCCGTAGTCTCCCCGGTCCAGAACGCGCGGTACCCGTAGCTCGGGCGTGCCCGGCAGTGAACCAAACCACTCCGCGAGGGAGTTGAAGTGTCGGTGCGCCGCGAGCGGACGCGGCTTGTAGACCAGCCGGGCGCCGTCGGCGAACCGCAGCAGCATCACCGAACGCCCCCCGCGATGACTGTCGCCCGCACCCGCCTCCACTCCGGTGAGCGCCCCCGGCCCCGCGTGCGTGCCCAGCACGCCGTCCGGTGAACCTGCCCGGTCGCCGAACACCCCTGCCGGGGACAGCAGATGCCGATCGGCGGCGAACCGCGTGACCATCTCCACGAAGGCATCCGCCGTGTTCAGGCACGCCGTCGCGAGAAGACGGGCCAGCACGGGGTAGCCGGTGACGAGCGGACCGAGACCGTCTCGGCCGGCGGTCAGCCGTACGAAGTCCCGGAAGCGCTCCTCGGGCCCCCCGCCGCTCAACCGGCCCAGCCGCCGGGCCTCATGCAGTTCGGTGACGAGCACTCGCGCCGCGATCCGGGCCAGCCGCCGGGTCAGCTGCCGCCGGAAGTCCGCCAGGAGGGGAGAGGAGACACCTGCCGCCGCGGAGTCTGCTGCCGGGCCGCCTGTAGCCGGCCCGCTTCCCGCCCGGCCGTCCACCACCGGCCCGGCCTCCGTCAGGGCGTCCCGGAGGCGCCCCACAGCCGCCTCGACGAACGGCGCGACGATCGGTCCGAAGCCGCTGAGCCCCGGGTACGCGCGGTCGGCGACCACCACATCACGTGGGGCGGAGGCGACGGCCTCCCGGACGAAGGCCGCCCAGGCGGGTTCGTCGGCGGGGCTGCCCCCGACGACACCGGGCAGCCACCACGGCTCTGCGGCCGTTCCGCCGAGGGAAGCGACGGAGACGGTGGGCGCGGTGGGGACGAGGCGACGGCTCGTACCTCTGTCGATCAGGTTCTTCTCCGCCATCGCACCGCACCTCCCCGGTCCCGGGCGGGCCCCGTGCGGGCCGCCCGGGACCATCGTGGCGTGGGAGCAGGTACGGGCACATGGGGGAGTCACCCCCATCTTTCTCCCCTCGGCCGACAGGCACCCCCCACGGCAGGGGAACGCCCACGGGGCGCAGCGGTGGCGGCAGGACCGGCTCAGCCCCTCGGCGCCGCCGTGGACCCCCGGATCATCAGCTCGGCCGCGATGGTCGCGATGCCGCCGGGCGGCGGGTTCTCCTTGCCCATCGCGAGCCGCCCCGCCCGGGCGCCCGCCTCGAAGAGCGGCAGCCGTACCGTCGTGAGGGCCGGCACCGCGTCCACCGAGAACGGCAGGTCGTCGAAGCCCGCGACCGATATGTCCTGCGGGATGCGCATCCCCTGGTCCCGTACGGCCGCGCACGCGCCCAGCGCCACGGTGTCGTTGGCGGCGACGATCGCGGTCACGTCCGGTGCCCTGCGCAGGAGTTCGAGGGTGGCCTCGTATCCGGAGCGCCGGTCGTAGGGCCCGTGCACGGTGAGCCGGTCCTGATCGCCGAAATCCTGGTCGCCGGAAACGGACGCCTCGCCGCCCGCATCCACCTGTACGGCATCGATCCCGGCGGCGCGCAGCGCCTCCCGGTGGCCCTCCAGCCGGTGCCGGGTGGTGGTGCGCTCCGGGGGCCCGGCGACGTATCCGATCCTGCGGTGGCCGAGCGAGATCAGGTGCTCGGTGAGCCGGCGTCCGCCGCCCCGGTTGTCGAACGCGAGGGCGGCGACGAGCGCGTCGCCCTCGGGCAGCGGGGGCCGACCGCAGAAGACGATCCGGGTGCCCGCGTCCGCGAGCTTCGTCAGCTTCGCCGACATCGCGGCCTGGTGCGCCGGATTCTCGACCGCGCCGCCGGTGAGGACGACGGCGGCGGCGCGCTGGCGCTGGAGGAGTGTGAGATAGGTGAGTTCGCGCTCCGGGGAGCCGCCGGTATTGCAGATGACGGCCAGCTTCTCGCCGCCCGCGCGCCCCGAACCGTCCCCGGGGCCGCCGATCTGCGTCTGGGCCGCCCCCGCCATGATCCCGAAGAACGGGTCGGCGATGTCGTTGACCAGGATGCCGACCAGATCCGAGGTGGCCGCCGCGAGGGAACTGGCGGGCCCGTTGAGCACGTAGTCGAGGTCGTCCACCGCGCGCAGGACCCGCTCCCGGGTCGACGTCGCCACCGGGTAGTTGCCGTTCAGTACGCGGGAGACGGTGGCCGGGGACACCCGGGCGCGCGCCGCCACATCCGCCAGGGTGACTGTCATCGCTGTCCTCCGTGAGATCACGTGCGGCCCCCTCTTGTCCGGCCGCTGTCGGCAGGCTAGCGTCATCTTCGATAGAAAGCGCTTGCTACGGCTGTATGGAGGGACCTTCGTGACACGCAGGACAGTGCGCATCGCCATGAACGGCGTCACGGGGCGCATGGGATACCGGCAGCACCTGGTGCGCTCGATCCTCGCGATCCGCGAGCAGGGAGGCCTGGATCTCGGCGACGGCGAGGTGCTGTGGCCCGAGCCCGTGCTCGTCGGCCGCCGCGCTCACGCTCTGGAGGAACTCGCCGAGCGCCACGGCCTGACGGAGTGGTCGACCGACCTGGACGCGGTCCTCGCGGACGACACGGTCGAGATCTACTTCGACGCCCAGGTCACCTCGGCCCGGGTGGAGGCGATCAAGAAGGCGATCGCGGCGGGCAAGCACGTCTACACCGAGAAGCCGACCGCCACGGACGTCGAGGGGGCCCTCGACCTGGCCCGCCTCGCCCGGGACGCGGGCATCAAGCACGGCGTGGTCCAGGACAAGATCTTCCTGCCGGGCCTGCGCAAGCTGAAGCGCCTGATCGACGGCGGCTTCTTCGGCGAGATCCTGTCCGTGCGCGGGGAGTTCGGCTACTGGGTCTTCGAGGGCGACTGGCAGGAGGCACAGCGCCCCTCGTGGAACTACCGTGCGGAGGACGGCGGCGGCATCGTCGTCGACATGTTCCCGCACTGGGAGTACGTGCTCCACGAGCTGTTCGGTTCGGTCACCTCCGTCACCGCGCACGTCCAGACGCACGTTCCGCGGCGCTGGGACGAGCAGGGCAAGCCGTACGAGGCGACCGCCGACGACGCCGCGTACGGCATCTTCCAACTGGCGGGCGGGGCGGTCGCGCAGATCAACTCCTCCTGGACGGTCCGCGTCAACCGCGACGAACTGGTCGAGTTCCAGGTCGACGGGACACACGGCTCGGCGGTCGCGGGCCTGCGCAACTGCCGTGTCCAGCACCGCTCGTCGACCCCGAAGCCCGTCTGGAACCCGGACCTCCCGGTCACCGAGTCGTTCCGCGACCAGTGGCAGGAGATCCCGGACAACCAGGATTTCGACAACGGCTTCAAGGCGCAGTGGGAGCTGTTCCTGCGCCACGTCGTCCGGGACGAGCCGTACGCCTGGGACCTGCTGGCCGGCGCCCGGGGCGTCCAGCTGGCCGAACTGGGGCTGAAGTCGTCCGCCGAGGGCCGCCGCTTCGACATCCCGGAGCTGACGCTGTGAAACGCCGCCCGACCGCGTGGCGCACCGAAAGCGGGCCGCCGGCGTACCCGACCGCGTGGCGCACCGAAGGGGAGCCGCTGCCATGACGACCACGATCCACCTACCGCAGGGCCCCTACACCCCCCGCGCCACCCCGCTCGATCTCGCGCCGGGGGCCGGGGCCCCCTGCTCCCGTACGGTCTTCTCGGCCGCGCACGTGGTCGCCGACCCGTATGCGGACAGCGGCCCGGGCGACCCGGCGGCGCTCGACTGGGAGTCCACGCTCGCCTTCCGCCGCCACCTGTGGGCGCACGGCCTGGGCGTCGCGGAGGCCATGGACACCGCGCAGCGCGGGATGGGCCTGGACTGGACGGGCGCGGCCGAACTGATCCGCCGCTCGGCCGCCGAGGCCAAGGCGGTGGGCGGCCGGATCGCCTGCGGCGTGGGGACCGACCAGCTGCCCGACGCCCCTGCGCCCACCCTCGCCGAGGTCACGGCGGCGTACGAGGAGCAGTTGGCCCTGGCCGAGGAGAACGGCGTACAACCGATCCTCATGGCCTCGCGCGCACTGGCCCGTGCCGCCCAGGGCCCCGAGGACTACCTCGCCACGTACGCGCACCTCCTGCGCCAGGCGTCGGAGCCGGTGGTCCTGCACTGGCTGGGCCCGATGTTCGACCCGGCCCTGGAGGGCTACTGGGGCAGCGCCGACCTCGACGAGGCCACGGACACCTTCCTCAAGGTCATCGCCGAACACCCGGACAAGGTCGACGGCATCAAGATCTCCCTCCTGGACGCGGCCCGCGAGATCGACGTCCGCCGCCGCCTCCCGGGCGGGGTGCGCTGCTACACGGGCGACGACTTCAACTACCCCGAACTGATCGCGGGCGACGAACGCGGCTTCAGCCATGCCCTGTTGGGCATCTTCGACCCGCTGGGTCCACTGGCGGCGCACGCGGTACGGGTGCTGGACACGGGGGACGTGGACGGCTTCCGGGCCCTCCTGGACCCCACGGTCGAACTCTCCCGGCACCTCTTCGGGAGCCCCACCCGCTTCTACAAGACGGGTGTGGTGTTCCTGGCCTGGCTGGCCGGCCATCAGGACCACTTCACGATGGTGGGCGGACTCCAGTCGGCCCGCTCCCTGCCGCACCTGGCGAAGGCGTACGAACTGGCCGACGGTCTGGGCCTGTTCCCCGACCCGGACCTGGCCGCGCACCGCATGCGCGCGCTGCTCGCGGTCCATGGAGGCGCACGATGACGAACGACCCGCTCGCCCGCCTCTCCATCAACCAGGAGACCATCAAGCAGTGGTCCTTGCCGGAGCTGGCCGAGGGCTGCGTCAAGGCGGGCATCGGCAAGGTCGGCCTGTGGCGGGCCCCGGTGCAGGCGTACGGCGTCGAGCGCACGGCGCGGCTCCTCGCGGACGCGGGGCTCACCGTCACCAGCCTCTGCCGGGGCGGCTTCTTCACCGCCCTCGACGCCGCCGAACGCGCCCGCGCCCTGGACGACAACCGTGCGGCGATCGACGAGGCGGCAGCCCTGTCCACCGACACCCTGGTCCTGGTCTCCGGCGGACTCCCGCCCGGCAGCCGCGACCTGCACGGGGCCCGCGAGCGGGTGGCCGAGGCGCTGGCGGAACTCGCCCCGTACGCCGCGATGCGTGGCGTACGCCTGGCGATCGAACCCCTGCACCCGATGTACGCGTCCGACCGCTGCGTGGTCTCCACCCTCGCCCAGGCCCTGGACCTCGCCGAACGCTTCCCGGCCGAACAGGTCGGGGTGGTCGTCGACACGTACCACCTCTGGTGGGACGACCGGGCCCCCGCCGAGATCGCCCGCGCGGGCGCGGGCGGCCGCATCCACTCTTTCCAGTTGGCCGACTGGATCACCCCGCTCCCGGCGGGCGTTCTGCTGGGCCGGGGCCAACTGGGCGACGGGAGCGTGGACTTCCGGGCGTTCCGCCGCCAGGTGGAGGCCGCCGGGTTCGACGGCCCGATCGAGGTGGAGATCTTCAACGAGGCGCTGTGGGCCCGCGACGGGGCGGAAGCGCTGGCGGAAGTGGCGGACCGCTATGTGCAACATGCCTGCTGAGGGCCTCGCACGAGGCCAAGGGTAAAGAGATCGTAAAGGGCTGCAACCTTTGGGTACCCTCCCGGGTCACACATGGCGTCGGGACTTCCGGGGAGGGGTCCGGGGGGAACGGGAAGGCCCGACGGGAGGGGAAAGCGAGGGGGGTCCGGCCGCGAGGCCGGGCCCCATTCCGCTTTCCACCCCCTGTGCGTGGGGAGCGGGGCCGCCCGGCGGTCACCCGGGGACCCCGTCCATCACAGCGCGAGCATCGCCCGCGCGGGCATGCCGGCGTCCGCGAGCGGACGCAGCGCCAGCCGGACGAGCGCCAGCGCGTTGTCGTCGCCCGCGATGCGGTTGGCGCTGAGCCGCCCGCACGCGAGGCAGTGGTGGATGAGCATCCACTCCCCGTCCTGGCGCACCGACAGGCTCAGCGCCACCATCCGCCCACGGCACCCCGCCGCCCGGTCGCCCGGAACCCGGCCGTCCACGTGCAGGCTGTCCAGGCAGGACGGGCAGTGGTTACGGTGGGCGGTGCCCGGTGCCGTCAGCGGGACGTCGAGCCGGCACCCGACGCACCGGAACGCGTCGCCGCGCACCCCGGTCGGCCCGTGCAGCACGTCCTTGGCCCGCTGCGGACGGCGTCCCGGAGCCCGCCGGGGATTGCGCCGCGTCATCGGCGCCTCCCGGTCGCCGTGTCTCCCGAGCTCCGCGTTCCGCCGAGGGGGCGGTTCACAGGTCACCGAAGGCTTCGAGCGGGAAGGGCGGCTGAGCCAGTGGACGTACGGCCATCCGCATCAGGATCAGCTGGTTGTCGTCCCCGCGGACGGGGTTCGAGGTCAGCTCGTCGCACCGGGTGCAGCGATGGACGACCATCCAGTCACCGGTGCGCAGCACCGCGATGGAGATCGGGGTCATCCGGCCCTCGCAGTCGGAGCGGCCGCCCTCGACGTGGTCGACGAGGTGCCGCGAGTGCAGACAGCTGGGGCAGTGGTTGCGCCGCCCGCCGTCGGGTGCGTACGCGGCGACGGTCAGTCCGCAGCGGACGCAGGTGAAGGTGTCCAGGGAGGACATGGGGGATGGGGAGGGCATGCCTGAGCGGTGCTGGGGGTTGTCGTAGGACACCCGGGATACTCCTTGCCGAAGATGAGGAACGAAGCAGCAGGGAAGTACCGAGCACCCCTCGCGTCAGGGGCGTGCGTGGAGCGGGCCCGGCCGGCTGAGAGATGTCAGCCGGCCGTGAGGTGTCAGCAGTCGGTCGCGTACGGCGGCCGCGGACGGTCAGGCCCGGTCGCCCCGGCGCCACAGGCGCGGCGAGGGAGGCTCGGAGTCACTGGCCGGGGCATACATCAACTGCTTTCCAGGGCTCGCGCCCAGAGATCACCCGCGGTCAAAACCCGCGGTCGAGGAGCGAGCACCGTAACAAGGGAGCCGGGGGACCGGCCAGCGAATTTCGTTCGAGGGCCGATACGAACGGGTGATCTGTGTGACTGACCGGCCGCACCCGGGGTATCCGGCGGACATGGCCACCCTGAAGCGTGTCGCTCTCGCACCCCGAGCCGTACGGCAGTTGCGGCGGATCCGGCCGGTCTACCTCGGCGGGATGCTCATCTCCCTGCTGGTTCTCGTCCTTCAGGCCGACCGGGACACGGGCGGCCGGCAGCTCGGGATCGCGGGAACCTTCCTGCTCGCGTTCACGGCTCTGTTCAGCCTGACGGCCGTGCAGCTGTGGCGGCATGCGCGGGCCGCCCACTGCAGCACGGCGAAGAAGCTGACGCGGACCGTCTGAGGCGGCGGGCCGGAGCCCGTCACCCTGGCCCGGGCCCCGCCGCGCACCGGAGTCCGCGGAGCCGTGCCGGGGTCAGCCCCTCAGTCGTGCCCCGCCGCGCCGGGGTTGCGGCATCAGCCCCGCAGGTCGGTGAGCCTGGCCAGGGCGTCGGCCGCCGACTCCCTTTCCTCGGGCCCGAGTCGGACCGCCTCCGCCTCCGCGAGCAGCCCCGCCGCCTGCTCGGCCTCGCCCATCCGCTGGGCGATGTCCCCGCGCAGGACGAGCAGCCGCAGTTTCTCCACCGGCGTCGGGTGCTCGTTCGTGAGCCCCAGCACCCGGTCGATGATCTTCGCCGCGCCCGGCAGATCCTGCTTGGAGTCCGCGAAGAGGTCCGCCATGTGCAGCGCGCGGGCGAACGTCTCCTTCGGGGCGGGCCGATGGTTCAGGTCCTCGCTGATCGGCTGCCCGATCCGGATCGTGTTGCCGGTCGGGTCGGTCAGCAGGAACTGCCGTACCCCGTACGACATGTCCTTCAGCGGACCGATACGAGGCAGCCCCCGTGTCGGGATGCGCCCGTAGGCCGCCTTGAGCCCGGCCCGGAACGCCGTGTGCAGCCCGTCCACGTCGTGGGTGAGGACGTAGCACCCGGAGTGGGAGGAGGCGGGATCGTAGTCCTTCATGCCGTACAGCTGGAGTTCGACCGAGCCCCGCTCGACGACGGCGTACGCGTACGGGCTCTTCTGCAGGGACGTCGTCTCGAAGCCCAGGGCGGCGTAGAAGTCGACCGCGGCCTCGATCAGCGAGGTGCGGCAGGGCAGCAGCGGGATGGTCGTCTCGGTCATGCGGTCAGAGTAGTCAAATTTGAGTACACTGGCCGGCCGCATCGGGCGCAAGCCCGAGCCGTCTCGCCGCAGGGGTTGTTGATGTGAGGGGCTCGGCCTGACGGGGTGATCCGTGCGGCCTTCAGAAATGAAAATTCTCGCCGCTTCGGCGCGTTGTCGCAGGTGGGGGATGACGGCATAGGTCTAGACCAAAAGGCCTCTTTACGCCCGCCCTCGCCCATGCCTTACTCATGGCATGTCCATGGCATCCGATTATCGGATGCCATGGATCCCGTCCTCGTCCACGTGCCCGGAGGTGGCTATGTCCGCGTACCGTTCTCCGTCCCGCCGACTCAAGAGATCCAGGAAGGCCCTGCCGGCAGCCGCTGCTCTCGGCAGTGCCGCCGCGCTGATCCTGACCGGCGCGGGCCCGGCCGCCGCCGCGCCGCCCGCACCCGATGAGCCGGTCCGCTCCGGGCAGGCGTGGATGGGGGCCGGCACCCGCATCGAACAGGGCCCCGCGTCCTCGGCGGGTGGCGTGACGCCGATGGACACCAGTGGCGTCCAGGGCATCGACGTCTCCCACTGGCAGGGCGCGATCAACTGGGGTTCGGTGAAGGCCGCGGGCATCGATTTCGCCTACATGAAGGCCACTGAGGGCACGACCTTCAAGGACAGCCGCTTCAGCGCCAACTACACCGGCTCCTACAACGCCGGTCTGATCCGGGGCGCTTACCACTTCGCCCGCCCCGACGTCTCCAACGGGGCCACGCAGGCGGGCTACTTCGCGAGCAACGGCGGAGGATGGTCCAAGGACGGCAAGACCCTCCCCGGCGTGCTGGACATCGAGCACAACCCGTACGGCGCGATGTGCTACGGGCTCTCCACGACCCAGATGCGGACGTGGATCAACGACTTCTACGCCACGTACAAGGCCCGCACCACCCGGGACGTCGTCATCTACACGACGGCCAGCTGGTGGAACACCTGCACCGGAGGCTGGACCGGCATGGCCGCCAAGTCGCCTCTCTGGGTTGCGCATTGGGGCACCAGCAGTCCGAGCATCCCCAGCGGCTTCCCCACCTGGACGATCTGGCAGTACACGGCCACCGGCCGGGTCGGCGGGGTCTCCGGCGACGTGGACCGCAACAAGTTCAACGGCACCTTCGCCCGGCTCCAGGCCCTCGCCAACAACACGGCGTAGTCTCCCCGCGCCCGAGTCGGCCGGGTGAGTCCGTCGGCGGCTCACCCGGCCGCACCCCCACCGTGTGCCCGCCCCCACGCACCAGGAGCCCGCCGTGAACCTTCCGAAGCCATCCCGTCGCCACGTCCTGCTCGCCGGCGCGGGTGGTCTGGCCGCCGCCGCCCTCCCCGGTACGGCCCACGCCTTCGACGCCGTCGAACCGGACATCGACAGCACAGCTCAGTGGAGAGCCCGTCCGCCGCAGAGTCCGGTGAGCCTGGTGGGGAAGCGGCCTACCAAGATCATCGTTCACCACACGGTCAGCGACAACACCTCCGACGTCTCCCGCGCCCAGGCCCACCGCCATGCCCACTGGGTCCAGGACCTGCACATGGACAAGAACGGGTGGGCCGACACCGGCTACCACTTCCTCGTCAGCCGGGGCGGCTGGATCACCGAGGGCCGCCACCGCAGCCTCAGCACACTGCGGAGCGGCGGTGACTTCGTCCTCGCCGCCCACACGTCCGGCCAGAACGACCAGGCCATCGGCATCGCCGACGAAGGCGCGTACCACGACGGCGCACAGCCGCCCCGGGCCCAGTGGGAGGTCCTCGTCGCGCTCTGCGCGTACGTCTGCCGGCAGTACGCCATCGCGCCGACCCGCCTTTACGGGCACAAGGACTTCGGTGACACCCTCTGCCCGGGCGTCCTGCACGACAAGCTGCCGCAACTGCGCAGCGAGGTCGCGGCGAGCATGGGCTGAGCGCTCAGGCGGAGAAGCGTCCGCCCTTGATCGCGGTGACGAAGGACGACCACCCGCCGGCGGAGAAGACGATGGCCGGACCATCGGCGGCCTTGCTGTCGCGGACGGGGACGGCGGCGTGGCCGCAACAGATCGTTCGCGTCGCAAAGAGCCGCGGCTCGCGGCTCGAAGCGCTCTTGCCGGACCGGCCCGAACCGCGTTCGGAGGGAGGTGCGCCGAGGAAAGGCCCTCGGTGAGTGGCAGCCCCGCTCACCGATCGGCGGCCAGCACCGCCGCGAGGCCCTCCCGCAGATCGGCGACGAAGAAGTCGGGCATCTCCAGCGACGGGAAGTGGCCTCCGGCTTCGGGTGACCGCCACCGGACGATGTTCCGGTACCGCTCCTGGGCCCAGGGGCGCGGAGTCTTGTCGATGTCGCGGGGATACATGGTGATCGCCGACGGCACGTCGACCCGGAGGTCGGGGTCGAGCGAGTTGTGGCTCTCGTAGTAGATACGGGCGGCCGAGGCACCCGTCCGCGTCAGCCAGTACAGGGTGACGTTGTCGAGCACGCGGTCCCGGGGGATCGTCTCGAACGGGCTGTCCTCGGTGTCCGACCACTCGGCGAACTTGTCGAGGATCCAGGCGAGCAGCCCGACCGGTGAGTCGACAAGCGCGTAGCCGATGGTCTGAGGCCGGGTCGCCTGCTGTTTGGCGTAGGCCGCGCGGTGGCGCCAGAAATGGTGGGTCTCCTCGGTCCACCCCCGCTCGGTCTCCGTCAGGCCGTCCGTGGTCAGGCCGGGCGGGGCCTCGGCGAACGTCGAGTGGACACCGAGCACATGGTCCGGGAACCTACCGGCCAGCACCGTGGTGATGTTGCCGCCCCAGTCGCCGCCGTGGGCCAGGAACCGGCCGTATCCGAGCCTGCCCATCAGCTTCACCCACGCGGCCGCGATCTTCTCGGTCCCCCACCCGGTGGTGGCCGGCTTCTCGCTGAATCCGAAGCCCGGCAACGACGGGACCACGACATGGAACGCCGGTGCCTTCGCGTCCTGCGGATCCGCCAACTCGTCCATGACGTGCAGGAATTCGACGACGCTGCCCGGCCAGCCGTGCGTCAGGAGCAGCGGGACGGCGTCCGTGCGCGCGGACCGGCGGTGCAGGAAGTGGATGCCCAGCCCGTCGACGGTCGTACGGAACTGGCCCATGCGGTTCAGGCGCTCCTCGAACGCCCGCCAGTCGTATCCGGTACGCCAGTGCTCCACGACGTCGACCAGGTCGGCGAGCGGAACGCCTTGGCCCCATCGGCGGGGGCCGGGCGGGGCGTCCCGGACGGTCTCGGCCTCCGGCAGTCGAGCCGCGGCCAGGCGCGCCCGCAGATCGTCGAGGTCGGCGTCGGTCGCGTGTGTCTCGTGGGCGTGGACGTCGCTGGTCGGGCGCGGCATGGGGCCTCCTGGTCATGGTGGGGACCGGCATCGATCCACCGCGAACCCGTGCTGATCCGCATCGAACCGACGCCGACTCAACGTGAACCGGCTAAGACGGTTCTAACAGTCCTGGGCGCCTACCCGCAACCGGCTAAGGTGGTTCCATGCGAGCTGGCTTTCCTGATTTCCGCCTCGGCAGCGTGCTGGCGACGAGCTTCACCGGGACCCTGTCGGAGCGCTTCGGCGACTCCGTGGAGCGCATCCCCGTTCCGCGACGGCTCATCGACTGGCTGGCGGTGTACGGCCTCACCGTGGACTCCTGCACCCCCGACCAGCTCGACCTCGCCCGGGAGTTGAGGGAGTCGATCCACCTGGCCGCGACGGCCGCCGCGCTCCGGGAAGCACTCCCCGCCGCCGCGGTCCAGGCCATCGACGACCGCAGCATCCAGGGGCGGGCCGCGGCGATCCTGACGCCCGAGGGGGAGCGGCGATGGAAGCTCGACTCCTCCTCCGTGGAGGACGCCCTCAGCGTGGTCGCCGCCGACGCGGTCGACGTCATCTCGGGCGAACGGGACGGAAAGCTGGCCCTGTGCGCTTCCCCGACCTGCCGGGCCGCCTTCTTCGACACCAGCCAGAGCCGTACGCGCAAGTGGTGCGACATGAACACCTGCGGCAACCGCCAGAAGAAGGCGCGCTTCAACGCCGGCCGCCGTACGAACCCGAGCTGAGGAAGCCTGCCCCACAAGAAGGCCGCCCCCCGGGGAAAGCCGGCCCCCACAGGAAGGCCGGCCCGCCGTCAGGAGGGGCGGCTCCGGGCCGGGCACGCCCGGTCGGCCGCCACGATCGTCCGGCCGTCCGCGTCACGGAGGTGGAAGCAGACGCCGTTGGCCCACACGGAGACGGAGTCGGCTCGATGCTCGACCTGGAACGGCTCGTCCCCACGCAACGTGCCGCGCCAGGAACCGTCCGCGGCAGCCGAGTGGGTCACCACGACACAGCTCCGGTTCGGCGGGAGCCGGTGAAGGTCGGCCCAGGGCTCCACGGTCACCTCCAGAAGCGCCTCGCCGTCATTGCTGATCACCAGCCGCGCTGTTCCCCCGGCGAACACGTCCGATGCCTCCATCTGCCCTCTCGGGCCTTGCCGTGTCATGCGGCCAGCATGGGGCCGGAGGAGCGGCGCCGGCGGCCGAGTCGTGCGCGGCGGTCACGTGCGACGGGGTGAACTCGACTGCTCCTTCGCACGGTTCGGCTTCGACCCGCCCTTCGCCCTCGGGGACATGAACAGCGTCGCCGCCAGAGCCAGGAGCAGCAGGCCCGCGCAGACGTACCCGG
This sequence comes from Streptomyces sp. man185, assembly GCA_002551355.1. Taxonomy (GTDB): domain Bacteria; phylum Actinomycetota; class Actinomycetes; order Streptomycetales; family Streptomycetaceae; genus Streptomyces. The sequence goes on from NTHE01000021.1 coordinate 107,978, forward strand.
AGACCTGGACGCCGACCGCCATCGCCTCGCGGGCCGCCTCCGCCGCCGATGCCGTACGCGGCTCCGCGGCGAGGGCGTCGATCACTGATCCGGCGCTGTCCGTCACGACCCCGCCGAGCCGTTCCGCTTCGTCCGTCGCGACGCCGTCCCGGGTGAGCCGGTCGGTCAGTCCGGAGGCCAGGGTGCTGAAGAACAGTGTGGTCAGGACGGCGATGCCGAGGGCCGACCCCAGCTCGCGGGCCGCACTCTGGATGCCCGACGCCTGGCCTCCGCTCTGTTCCGGTACGTCCACGAGGACGATGTTGGTGACCTGCGCCGTGGCGAAGCCGACGCCGACCCCGTACAGGAACAACGCGACGGCGATGAGCCACCAGGCGCTGTCCGTGGACGCGATCAGGGCCAGCATCGTCAGCCCGGCGGCCTCCAGGACCAGCCCGATCCTGACCTGTGCGAGCGCGGGCACGGTCGCGGCCATCGGGAAGCTCGCCCCGGAAGCCGCGAAGCTGCCCACGGCCAGGGCGACGAGGGCGAGGCCCGCCTCGAACGCGCTGTAGCCGAGCGCGAACTGCAGCCAGAGCGGCAGCACCGCGATGATGCCGAACTCGCCGAGACCGACCATCAGCGTCACGAAGTTGCCGTTGCGGAACGAGCGGATGGAGAACAGCCCCACGTCCATCAGCGGCTCGTCGCCCGCCCGTCCCAGCACGGCCTGCCTGCGCCAGAACGCGCCCAGCGCCAGGACGGACAGGAGCAGGGCGACGAACACCGGCGAGAGCCCACCGGACCAGGTGAGGCCTCCGAGCTCCAGCGGCTTCGTCGTCGTCAGCCAGCCGTGGGTGCGGCCCTCGATCAGGACGAAGGAGAGAAGGCCCAGGCCCGCCGCCGACAGCACCGCGCCGACCACGTCGACGCGGCCCGGGACGCGGGGCGACACGTCCAGGTACCGGAGCACCCCCACCACGATGAGGGCGGCCAGCGGAATGTTGATGCCGAAGGCCCAGCGCCAGGAGATGTCGGCCAGCCGGCCGCCGAGCAGCGGGCCCACGGCCGCCGCGGCTCCGATGGTCGAGCCCCACACGGCGAACGCCTGGCCGCGCGCCCGCCCGGTGAACGTGGCGTTCAGCAGGGCCAGCGAGGTGGGCAGCATCATGGCTCCGCCGACGCCCTGGACGAACCGGGCGAGGATCAGCAGGTTGCCGCTGGGAGCCAGCGCGGCCAGCAGGCTCGTCGCGCCGAACACGGCGAGGCCGAGCAGGAAGATCCGGCGTGCGCCGCGGAGGTCGCTGAGGCGTCCGGTGACCAGCAGGAGCGCCGCGAACGTGATCGCGTACGACTCCTGGATCCACTGGGCCTGCGACGATCCGATGGAGAGGTCCTCGATGATCGGCGCGAGGATCACGTTGACGATCGTCAGATCGACGACGATCAGAGCCACGCCGAGCGCCACGGCGACGAGGCCCAGCCACTGACGTGCGGTGGGAGGGGTTTCCGGGGTCCCTGTGGTTCCTGCGGGTTCGTTCATGGTTCTTCGACTCCCGAAAGTAGCTTTGCCGCAAAGCTAGATGGCTTTGCGGCAAAGGTAAATGCGGCGAGGTAGGTTGTCAAAGCAGGCGAGGGGCGACGTGGCCGACAGGTCCGCCGCGCGACGGGAAGAAAGTGGGGCAGCGCTGATGAGAGACGGGCTCGGGGCCGACGGGGGCGGCGCGGCCGACCCCACCGCCGGGACGGCGCGCGTCGACCCTGCCGCCGACGCGGTGCGCGTCGACCGTGTGATGGACGGCCTGCGCGCCTTCGGGGCCAACTACACCGAGTTCACCCGCCGGTTCGCGACCTGGCTCGGACTGCACTCCACCGACGCCGCGGCCCTCGTCGAGATCCTCTACGCGGAGGACCAGGGCGCCCCGCTGTCGCCGGCCCGGCTCAGCGAGCGCGTCTCCCTCTCCTCCGGCGCGACCGCCATCCTCCTCAAGCGGCTCGAACAGGCGGGGCACATCGTCCGTACCCGCGAGAGCACCGACCGCCGGGTCGTCACCCTGCGCAGCAGCCCCGACATCCGGCCGCGCGCCATGGCGTTCTTCGGCCCGTACTCCGAGCGGATGGCCGAGGCGATGGCGGCGTACTCGCCGCGGGAGATCCAGCACTTCGAGGAGTTCCTCGGCCGGTTGCGCTCGACCATGGACACCCTGCTGGCGAACGAGTACGAGGGCGGCGGGCCGGTGCCGCCCACTCCCTGACGGGAGCTCCGCCCTCGAACCGCACTGTCAGTGGCACCCGGTAGCGTCGGGCCATGTCCAACATGGCTGTCCTCGAAGGGGTCCTGGAGCGGATCACCTACGCCAACGAGGAGAACGGGTACACGGTCGCCCGCGTCGACACCGGACGCGGAGCCGGCGACCTCCTCACCGTGGTCGGTGCGCTGCTCGGCGCACAGGTCGGCGAGTCGCTGCGGATGGAGGGCCGTTGGGGCTCGCACTCCCAGTACGGCAAGCAGTTCACCGTCGAGAACTACACCACCGTGCTGCCCGCGACCATCCAGGGCATCCGCCGCTATCTCGGCTCCGGGCTGATCAAGGGCATCGGGCCGGTGATGGCCGACCGGATCACGACCCACTTCGGCGTCGACACCCTCGACATCATCGAGCAGGAGCCCAAGCGGCTCGTCGAGGTCCCCGGCCTCGGCCCCAAGCGCACGAAGATGATCGCGGCCGCCTGGGAGGAGCAGAAGGCGATCAAGGAGGTCATGGTCTTCCTCCAGGGCGTCGGCGTCTCCACCTCCATCGCCGTCCGCATCTACAAGAAGTACGAGGACGCCTCGATCTCCGTCGTGAAGAACCAGCCCTACCGGCTGGCCGCCGACGTCTGGGGCATCGGCTTCCTCACCGCCGACAGGATCGCCCAGGCGGTCGGCATCCCGCACGACAGCCCCGAGCGGGTCAAGGCCGGGCTGCAGTACGCCCTGTCCCAGTCCTCCGACCAGGGCCACTGTTATCTCCCCGAGGAACGGCTCATCGCGGACGGCGTGAAGCTGCTCCAGGTCGACACCGGTCTGGTCATCGAGTGCCTGGCCGAACTGGCCGCCGATCCGGAGGGTGTCGTACGGGAGCGCGTGCCGTCCCCCGAGGGCGGCGAGCCGATCACGGCGGTCTACCTCGTCCCCTTCCACCGGGCCGAGCTGTCCCTCGCCGGGCAGGTCAGGCGACTGCTGAACACCGGCGAGGACCGGATGCCCGCCTTCAGGGACGTCGACTGGGGCAAGGCCCTGGCCTGGCTCGCCACACGTACGGGGGCCGATCTCGCGCCCGAGCAGGAGCAGGCCGTGCGGCTCGCGCTCAGCCGGAAGGTGGCCGTCCTGACCGGCGGGCCCGGCTGCGGGAAGTCGTTCACCGTACGGTCCATCGTCGAGCTGGCCCGGGCCAAGAAGGCCAAGGTCGTGCTCGCCGCCCCGACGGGCCGCGCCGCCAAGCGGCTGGCCGAGCTGACCGGGGCCGAGGCGTCCACCGTGCACCGGCTCCTGGAGCTCAAGCCGGGCGGGGACGCGGCGTACGACCGGGACCGCCCGCTGGACGCCGATCTGGTCGTCGTCGACGAGGCGTCGATGCTCGATCTTCTCCTCGCCAACAAGCTCGTGAAGGCGGTGGCACCCGGTGCCCATCTGCTCCTCGTGGGTGACGTCGACCAACTGCCCTCGGTCGGCGCGGGGGAGGTGCTGAGCGATCTGCTCGCGGAGGGCGGCCCGGTCCCGGCCGTGCGCCTCACCCGGATCTTCCGACAGGCCCAGCAGTCCGGCGTGGTCACCAACGCCCACCGGATCAACGCGGGACGGCACCCGCTCACCGAGGGGCTCAGCGACTTCTTCCTCTTCGTGGAGGACGAGACGGAGGACGCGGGCAAGCTCGCCGTGGACGTGGCGGCCCGCCGCGTCCCGGCCAAGTTCGGCCTGAACGCCCGCCGTGACGTGCAGGTCCTCGCCCCGATGCACCGGGGCCCCGCCGGTGCGGGTCATCTGAACGGGCTGCTCCAGCAGGCCATCACCCCCGCCCGCCCCGACCTCCCCGAGAAGCGGTTCGGCGGCCGGGTCTTCCGGGTCGGCGACAAGGTCACCCAGATCCGCAACAACTACGACAAGGGCGAGAACGGCGTCTTCAACGGCACCGTCGGCGTCGTCACCGCGCTCGACCTGGACGAGCAGCGGCTGACCGTGCGCACCGACGAGGACGAGGAGATCGGCTACGACTTCGACGAGCTGGACGAGCTGGCCCACGCGTACGCCATGACGATCCACCGCTCCCAGGGCAGCGAGTATCCGGCCGTCGTCATCCCCGTCACCACCAGCGCCTGGATGATGCTCCAACGCAACCTGCTCTACACCGCCGTCACCCGTGCCAAGAAGCTCGTCGTCCTGGTCGGGTCCCGTAAGGCGATCGGTCAGGCCGTCCGCACGGTTTCCGCAGGCAGGCGCTGTACGGCACTGGATTTCCGGCTCCGGGGCGGCTCAGGAGAAGACTTCTCGTGACCCCTGCACGAAAATGATCGATCAAATCGGTGGGAAACATCACGGAGGTCTTCCGGAACCGCAGTCAAGGGGGCAGGATGAGTAAGTTGGCGGCACTCAGTGCCGTCAGTAGGTCCAATGGACGACCCCGAGTGCACTCTCCTGAGCCGAATGGGGGAGGGTGGAAGACAGTCAGGGCACCTCGAAGAAGAGGCACTACGTCGGTGAGGGATGACGTGAGCGAGCACACCAACAACGCTGTAGTACTGCGGTACGGCGATGACGAGTACACCTACCCGGTGATCGACAGCACCGTCGGCGACAAGGGCTTCGACATCGGGAAGCTCCGGGCCAATACCGGCCTGGTGACGCTGGACAGCGGATACGGCAACACCGCCGCCTATAAATCCGCCATCACGTACCTCGACGGTGAGCAGGGCATTCTGCGCTACCGCGGATACCCGATCGAGCAGCTCGCCGAGCGCTCGTCGTTCCTCGAGGTCGCGTACACGCTGATCAACGGTGACCTTCCCAAGGTCGACGAGCTGGCGACCTTCAAGAACGAGATCACCCAGCACACGCTGCTGCACGAGGACGTCAAGCGGTTCTTCGACGGCTTCCCGCGCGACGCCCACCCGATGGCCATGCTGTCCTCGGTTGTCAGCGCGCTGTCCACGTTCTACCAGGACAGCCACAACCCGTTCGACGAGCAGCAGCGCCACCTGTCGACGATCCGCCTCCTGGCGAAGCTCCCGACGATCGCGGCGTACGCCTACAAGAAGTCGATCGGTCACCCCTTCGTCTACCCGCGCAACGACCTCGGGTACGTCGAGAACTTCCTGCGCATGACCTTCTCGGTGCCCGCCCAGGAGTACGAGCTGGACCCGGTCGTCGTCTCGGCGCTGGACAAGCTGCTCATCCTGCACGCGGACCACGAGCAGAACTGTTCGACCTCCACCGTGCGTCTGGTCGGCTCCTCGCAGGCGAACATGTTCGCCTCGATCTCCGCCGGCATCTCGGCGCTGTGGGGCCCCCTGCACGGTGGCGCCAACCAGTCGGTCCTGGAGATGCTGGAAGGCATCCAGGCCAACGGCGGCGACGTCGACTCCTTCATCCGCAAGGTGAAGAACAAGGAGGACGGCGTCCGCCTGATGGGCTTCGGCCACCGGGTGTACAAGTCCTTCGACCCGCGCGCGAAGATCATCAAGGCTGCCGCGCACGACGTGCTGTCCGCGCTCGGCAAGTCCGACGAGCTGCTCGACATCGCGCTCAAGCTGGAGGAGCACGCGCTCTCCGACGACTACTTCGTCTCGCGCAACCTCTACCCCAACGTGGACTTCTACACCGGTCTGATCTACCGGGCCATGGGCTTCCCGACCGAGATGTTCACCGTGCTCTTCGCACTCGGCCGGCTTCCCGGCTGGATCGCCCAGTGGCACGAGATGATCAAGGAGCCGGGTTCCCGCATCGGCCGCCCGCGCCAGATCTACACCGGCGAGGTCCTGCGGGACTTCGTCCCGGTCGAGGGCCGCTGACCCGGACCCTCTGTCGAGGCTGCTGACCTGGGCCTCGTGACCACCTCGTAGTGCCCCGGCCTCTTGGGCCGACTACTGCCTTCGCCCCGCGTACCGCGCTTCGCACAGAGCGCGGTGTCCGGGGCGATTCGGCGTTCCGGGGGCGGTGGGGCCGCCAGGGCCCGGCTGCGGCGGGCCGGGAAAGGGAGAAGCGCCCCGCCGCCGATCCCCCCACGGGTCGACGGTCAGGGCGCTTCCCATATCCCGGAGCGGATTCCCCCCACGGGATCCGGCCGGGCGTCTGCAGGGAGCCGAAGCTCCCGTTGTTCTGTTGTGCCGCGATCTGCCGGGGTACGTACGCACGGGAGGGCCGCTCAAAGCTCCCCGGTGCACGTGCCCCGGCCAACGCATGCCATCAGGAGCGTCCCCCAAGACACTCCGTCGGACGTCCCCCAAGACATCCTTGGCAATCGCACTCTAAGACTCGCGAACCCACCGGATGGTTACCCTGAAACCGGTGTGATCTAAATCTCTTTGTGGAAGTTACGTGAAGGCACGCAACCGTAGGCTGTTCGTGACGACGAACACGGACGAAAACGCCATGGCGGCTCCCGCGATCATAGGGTTGAGCAGGCCACTTGCAGCCAGGGGCAAGGCCGCTACGTTGTACCCGAAGGCCCAGAAGAGGTTGCCCCTGATGGTGGCCAGAGTACGCCTGGAAAGACGGATTGCGTCAGCTGTCACCTTGAGATCTCCACGAACCAGTGTGAGGTCGCTCGCCTCGATCGCCGCATCCGTCCCAGTGCCCATCGCCAGCCCCAGATCTGCGGTCGCCAGCGCGGCCGCGTCGTTGACCCCGTCACCGACCATGGCGACGACCCGGCCCTCGGCCTGAAGGCGCTTCACCACGTTGACCTTGTCCTCGGGGAGCACCTCCGCGTGGACCTCGTCGATGCCCACCTCGCGCGCCACGGCCTGAGCCACCGCCCGGTTGTCGCCGGTCAGCAGGACGGGCGTCAGCCCCAGGGCGCGCAGCTCGGTCACGGCGGCCGCGCTGCTGTCCTTCACCGCGTCCGCCACCCCGAACACGCCCCGGGCCTCTCCGTCCCAGGCGACGGCGACCGCTGTACGGCCGTGCTCCCCGGCCTCCGTCAGGGCCCGCGACAACGCGGGCGGGAGGGGAATCGCCGCCTCGGCGAGAAGGCGGGGCCGTCCGACGAGGACGGCGTGGCCCTCGACGGTGCCCTGGACGCCGAGTCCGGGGATGTTCTGGAAGTCCTCGGGGGTGGGGAGGGGGCCGGTGGTGTGGGTC